>NZ_JBIAQL010000004.1:0-83247 GCF_042889045.1 Streptomyces sp. NPDC002701 | reverse complement strand
CACACCCCGGGCGCAAGATTTTGCGCGGCCCCGGTCGTGCGGCACGTTCCCCCCCCCACCGGGGCCGCCACATACCCGCCGGGGCGGGTGACCCCGCCCGCGGCGCGCTGTCGTGAGGAGGTCGGCTCTTCAGTCGGTCACTGGGGATCGGGGGCCGTGGCCAGGGGCACCCGTGCCCGCCCGGTGCCCGCGTTCCCGGCAGGGAGGCCACGGCCACCGCTCCGAACACGGCCGGCACGGTGAACGTGTAGAACCCGGTCTTGGGAGAGGCGCCCCGGTGGTGACGGCTGCGAGATGGCTCGGGCCCACGATGGCGCCCTACCGTCCTACCGCGAGAGCGAAGCCCATGCCGGTGCCGATCAGCTGGGGCGGATAGCTCGCCGCCATGCAGCCCACCACCAGGCTCTGGGTGCCCAGGGAGCCGACTCCCGCCAGTGCCGACAGCAGCAGTAGGTCAGGACGTGGCTGGGGGGTGTTGAGTGAGAGGAGCGCACAGGCGGCCGGGAGGAATCCCCTCAGTGTCACCACGCGGACGTGGCCGCGGTCGGCGAGCAGCGACGGGGCCGTGGTTCCCACGCTCGCGCCCACCGTGAAGGCGGTGGAGAACTCCAGTGCCGAGTTCAGGTCGTACCCCGCCTTCAGCATGGCGGAGGGCGGCCAGTTGCTGGTGGAGTAGATCAGGGCGGTGGACATGAAGGACGCCACCCAGCAGCACTGTGACGCGGCGGCGGTCCTTGTCCAGCTGAGCCCGGGAACGCTAGGCCGGGTCCGTGCTCCACGCCGTGCGGCTTGGCCGGGACGGTAGAGCCACCTGGGGAGGAGCGGCCGGGATCGGGGGGGGAGTGAGGACACGTGCGGTTCCTGATGGAGAGGGGCGCCACCGAGGAGGCGTACACCGGGCCGGGCGTGCTCCGGCGCAGCGCGATCGCGACGCCTAGTTGGCCTGGTTGTCAGGTCACGTGTCCTGTTAAGTGATCCTCGTGCACCGTCCAATACGCGTGCGGAGCTCGACGCCGTCGGCTCCGCACGGTGGGGCGGGCTTTTGGATCACGTCTCGCGGACGCACGCGTTGCGGGTCTCGCCCAGGCCCTCGATGACGGTCCTGAGGACCTGGCCTTCCTGGAGGTAGACCTTGGGGTCACGTCCGTCGCCGACACCTCCCGGTGTGCCGGACAGGATCACGTCGCCCGGCTGCAGGGTGATGATGTCGCTGATGTACGCGACGATGTCTGCGATCCCGAACAGCAGGTCCGACGTGCGGGAAATCTGCATCACCTCGCCGTCCACCTCGCAGCGGATCTCCAGGTCCGGCTCCTCGCCGCCGAACTCGTCCGCCGTGACCAGCTCGGGCCCCAGGGGCGTGGTTGCCTCGAAGGTCTTGCCTCCCAGGAACTCCCGGGTGCGGCGCTGGTACTCGCGCACGGTCACGTCGTTGGCGACGGTGTAGCCGGCCACGTGATCGAGGGCCTCGGCCTTCGGGACGTGGCGGGCGGCCCGGCCGATGACGAAGGCCAGTTCCGCCTCCCAGTCCACGGTGTCGCTCACCGAGGGCAGGGTGACCGTGTCACCGGCACCGATGAGGGAGCCGTCGTACTTCGCGAACAGCGTGGGGTGGCGTGGGGTGTCCCGCCCCATCTCCTTGATGTGTGTGGCGTAGTTCAGCCCGAGGCAGATGATCTTGTTGGGGTGCGGTACCACCGGGGCGAACGCGGCCTCGGCGACGCCGACGCGCTCGCTGCCGGCAGTGGCGCCCGTCCGGGCCCAGTCATCACCCGAGTTCAGTAGCTCCCCCACGTTCGCGTGAGGGAGCAGGACGTAGGAGTCCCCGTCGCGCCGAGCGGCCCGGGTTCCGTCGCTCGTCCGCAAAGTCGCCAGTCGCATGCCTGGTGTACCTCTTCCTTCATTGACTGATTCAGGGGTCGATCGTAGTCTAGTTTCGCAAAGCAGGATAGGTGTCCTGCAAAATGAGACATGAAGGAAGTGGTGTCATGGCTATCACCGGACTCGGTCATACGGGGCTGTGGGTCTACGACCTGCCGAAGATGCGGGACTTCTACGAGCGCGTCATGGGATTGAGCGTGACGGACGAGGACGAGGGATTGCAGATCGTCTTCTTCAGTGCGCGGCCCGACGAGGAGCACCACGAGTTCGTGCTCCAGTCCGGACGGACCTCTCCCATCGGTGACAAGCAGCAGCACCAGATCTCCTGGCGCGTGGAGGCGATCGAGGACCTCCGGACCTTCCACCGGCGCTTCGAGGAGGAAGGGGTCGAGGTTCAGCAGGAGGTGACGCACGGCAACGCCTTCGGGATCTACTTCTTCGACCCCGAGGGGAACCGCAACGAGGTCTACCTGCGCATCGAACGAGACGTGCGGCAGCCTTTCCGCAAGACCATCGACTTCAGCCGCTCGCCGGAGGAGATCTACGCGGAAGCTGAGCGACTGCTGAGCGACGGCGGCGCCGCGTACCAGCCGGTCCAGTAGCTCAGGGTCCACTGCCTCACCTCCCTGCTGGGTTGCCTGCATGCCAGGAGCAAGCTCTCGGAATACGGGAACCGAGCAGGGACGTCGAGGGCGGAATGCGACCGCCGACCGGGCGCTGGACATCCTCCTCATATTCGACGACGACCGGCTCGTCCTATCCGCCGCCCACGTGGCGGCCCGTCTCGAAGTGGCCCGATCGACCGCCTACCGGTACCTGTAGAGCCTGACCGGCAACGGCTTCCTGGAGGAGACGGACGGTTCGGGATTCCGGCTCGGGCCCCGGGTCGTCGATCTCGCGCGTCTGGCGCGTAAAGGCGTGGGGCTGTCGGGCCTGGCGCAGCCCGTCATGCACAGACTGGTGAAACGTACCGGTACGCCCGCCCTGCTCACCCGCAGAACCGGTGGCACGCTCGAATGCCTGGAACGCGAGGACGCCGGCATCTCGCTGCGCCTTTCCTGCGAGCGCGGGGAGGTCCTGGCCGTCAATGCGGGAGCATCTGCGCTGGCCCTGCTCGCCTGGGGCGCCGGCGGAAGAACTAGACGAATTTTTGCCTGGCCCCTGCCCCGCTACACCGACGCCACCCTCGCCGATCCCGCGGCGCCGGATCGGGGCTCCGGTGCGGAGGGAGAGAGAACGGCGACATCATCGGGGCCCTCAGTGTCGCGGCCTTCTCCCACCGGGTGCCGGAAGGAGAAGTGCCACACCACATCGAGACCGTGTGCCAGGCGGCCGACGATCTCTCGGGGCAAGCGGCGTGCCTGGGAATCGGCCGAACGCGGAATGTCGCCCACGGTAACCCGTACGATGTCCTGCATGACAGGACGTAAGTCAGAAAAAGCTGCTCCGGTGGGTCAGTACCGGGAACGCAACTCGACCGCGGACCGTGCCCTCGACATCCTCGGACTGTTCTCGCAGGACAAGCTGTCCCTCTCCGGCCAGGAAGTGGCGACCGCTCTGGGGACGGCACGCTCGACCGCATACCGCTACCTCCAGAGCCTGGTCGGCAGCGGGTTCCTGGAAGAAGACCCTCAGGGCGGGTTCCGGCTCGGTCTGCGTGTTCTGGAACTGGCTCGCCTGGCCCGTCGGGGGTACGGGCTGTCGGAGATCGCCTTACCGCTGATGCGGGAGCTGTGTGCCGAGGTCGGCGAGACGGTACTGCTGACGCGCCGTGCCGGAGGCGCCGCCATCTGTGTGGAGCGGTGCGAGGCGGAGCATCCGGTGCGCATCTCCTACGAACGCGGCAGTGTGCTCCCTGCCAACGCCGGGGCCTCCGCCCTGGCGCTGCTGGCCTGGCTGCCCGAGCCGGAGTGCCGTGAACTGCTGGAGGCTCAGAGACTGCAGCGGTTCACCGCGCGCACGATGACCGACGTCGACGACCTCATGGAACGGCTCGCTCAGATCCGACAGGACGGGTTCACCGTCAGCCGGGGCGAACTCGACGCCGACATCCTCGGTATCGCCGCCCCGATACACGGGCCGTCCGGGGACGTCGTGGCCGCGCTGAGCATCGCCGCACTGGAGCACCGGGTCCCGGACCGACGGCTTGACGAGGTGGTCGCAGCGGTCCGTCGTGCCGCTGAAATCATCAGCGGGCAGCTGGCGGTCGTCGGGGACTGACGAGGACATCCTCGCCCGCGGGCGGGTGCGGCACGACCGCGGGAACAGCGCAGGAAGGCGCCGATGTCACCCATCAGGTCGGACACCTTGAAGCCGAGACCGTCACGGAAGAAGCCGGTGGTGGCTTCGAAGTCGGTGGTTCCCAGGACCGCGTGACCCAGCTTCCGGGGCCGGACTCGGTCGCTTCGCAGCAGGGCGGGTGCTCGGGTGCCGGTGCGTTCGATGCGTCCTGGGCCGTTGTGGGGAGTGGGTGGGGTCTCGGGCTGGGTGGCACGGGGTTCCACCTTGAGGACGGCGCGGACGCCGGTGATCTTCTCGTAGGCGGTGAGGGTGCCGGCCTCCTGCTGTGCGGAAACACCCAGCCGGTCCAGCCGGGCGGCGGTGGCGGAGAGGTCGTCGGGGGAGTCGACGCCCACGGTGATCTCGACGAGCCGGCGCGTGGGTGTGTGGACGACCTTGAGCTGGCGTCCTCCGTCACGGGTGCCGAACCAGCCGTCCCTTTCGGGCGCGAGCCCGAAGTCGGTGTAGTAGGCGGCGGTCTGGGTGGTGTTGGGGACACCCATGACGACGGAGGACAGACGGTGCGGGGTCATGGTGAACTCCTGAACGCGCGGAGCCCAGGCGTGCCAGCAGTTCGGTGCGGAGTTCGGCGAGCAGCGGGTCGGTGATGTCGCGCGGACGGTCCGGCTCGACCGTGGTCTCATAGGCGGTGGCCCCCTCGTCCATCACGAGGACGCGGTCGGCGAGCAGCACTGCCTCCGCCACGTCGTGCGTGACCAGGATGACGGCGCAACCCCGGCGCTGCCACAGCTCACCGAGGAGCCGCCGCGCCTCGGCCCGGGTCGGCGCGTTCAGGGTGCCGAACGGCTCGTCGAGCAGCAGGAGATCGGGCTCGCGCACCGGCGCACGGGCCAGTGTGGCACGTTGGGCCTCATTGCCGGAGAGCGTCCTGGGCCAGGCGCCGGCGCAGTGGGTGAGACCGACCTCGGCCAACACCCGCTCGGCGACGCCGCGTTCGGGCTTGCCGGGCAACCCGAGCAGGACGTCGCGCCACACCTTCTTCCAGGGCGTCGGACGAGGTGCCTGGAAGAAGGTGTGGCGCGGGACGAGCACCGTGCCCGTGAGCTGGTGATAGACGATTCCGGAGACCGCAAGGATGGCAATGCCACCGCCCACGTGGGCAAGCAGTACCCGGGCTCGGTCGGGAAGATCGACCGTGGCGTCGTCACGGTAACCACCTGCTGGGCCGACGAGCGCGTCTACTACCCCCTGCACGCCATCCCCTACACCCCCGCTCACCACTTCCCGAATGGAAAGAACGACGCCGGATTCCGCACGAAACTGCAGATCGGGGCCGCCCTGGCCCGTGATGCCGCTTCGAGCAGGAGTTCCTCAGGTAGCGTCGGCTGCCGGCGCGCGAGCGGTCAGCCTCCTCATCGAGCAGTACGTGCTGCGCGGACTCCGTGTGCCCGGTGGCTGTTCCCCGGCCGCCGAGCTGGACAACCAATGGATTTTGACGCTCTCGTCGCGCTCATCACCGACATCGGCATCCCCACCACCGTCGGCCGCGCAGCCGCGATCCGGCAACACGTTCTGGACATTGCCCACACCTGTCGTCGCTGAGGCTCTCGGCTATCACCGGGTCACCACAGCCAAGCTGGCGTCCCAGACCGGAGGCACCTGCAGTTGATACGCCGACGGAGACCACTGGCGGTCACCACCCGGCTGGACCCCTGGGGGAACCGGCGACAGTTGTATGGGCGAGGCCGTGCGCCATGAATCGTTGTTCGATGGTGTGGAGGTGAAAGACCTACACCCTGGCCCTGTCGCAGCAGGGTCGTGAAGCTGAGGACCTGATCCGGGAGGTGCCGGGGAGGGCGGGAACAGTTCTGACAAAGCCGGGACGTGCCAGTACTGGCAGACGGTGCGGGTTCGGCGAGCGAGATGGAGAGGTGGGCGAGCGGTCGCCGACTACAGGCCGTGAAGCGGTCCTTCGACGCACCTCCATGCGGTGGTGGACGCACCCGCGGCGAACCTGAGGGGATTGCAGGAGGATCGTCAAGGAACCGTCAGGTTCACCGTAGGGCTGCCGTCAAGTCAGCCGAGCAGGATCAGCATCTCCACCACCTATCGATGAGGGATGCAGGCATGGCTACGCTCTTGTACCGGCTGGGCGCTTTCGGCGCTCGACGGTGGCGAACGATGTTGGTAGGATGGCTCGTGGCGCTCTGCGCGGTGATTGGCCTGGGGTTCTCGCTGGCTGGCTCTTTCCAGGACAGTGGCTCCATCCCTGGGTCGCCGGCGCAGATGGCGCTGACGAAGATGGACCGCCACTTCCCCTCTCCGCAGGTGGAGTCCGCGCAGATTGTGTTCCAGAGCCCTTCCGGTCAGAAGGCGACTGATCCCGCTCTGCGGAAGGCACTGGCATCGACGCTGGCAGCGACGGGAGACGTCCGCGGCGTGACGGAGGTCAGTGACCCGATCGAGGGCGGGACGGTCTCCAGGGACGGGCGCACCGCGGTCGCGGAGGTCAGTTTCACCACGAAGAAGGACGAGGACGTGCCAGTCGGCACGCTTGACGCGGTCAAGAAGGCGGGAATCCAGGCCGAACAGGCAGGTTTCAAGGCGGTCTATGGCGGTGACGCCTATGCGCCCTCGACTTCGCCCTTCGGACCGCCCGAGATGGTGGGTCTGGGTGTGGCCCTGGTCATTCTCGTGATCACTTTTGGATCGCTGCTTGCCGCGGGGCTGCCGCTGCTCACCGCCATCCTCGGCGTCATCGCCACCATGGCGGCCATGACGGGCGCGGCCACGGTGGTCGGGGTGACCGAAAGCGCGCCGACTCTGGCGATCATGCTGGGGCTCGCTGTGGGTATCGACTATGCCCTGTTCATCGTCTCGCGTCACCGAGCCCAGCTCACTGCGGGTATGCCGGTTGTGCAGTCCATTGCCAAGGCCAACGCGACCGCGGGCAGTGCAGTGGTGTTCGCCGGCGCCACGGTGGTCATCGCGCTGGCCGGCCTGTCGGTGGCCGGAGTCCCGATGCTGACCTCGATGGGACTCGCCTCCGCGGGAGCCGTCGCCGTCGCCGTCGTCCTGGCGTTGGGGCTGCTGCCCGCCCTGCTGGGCATGGTCGGTAGCAAGCTCACCCCCAAGCCCAAGAGCCGTCGTAAGCGTGGTGCGCCCATGGGTGGCCAGAACGTGGTCGGTGAGCGCTCGCATGGTCGTGGGGGCCGGTTCGCGGGCCTGCTGCGTCTTCCTCTTCGCTTGCTGGGCTTCGTTTTCGCTCCGCTCGGCCGCATCGTTCGTAAGGTCATTCCCGGAATGAGGAGCCGCCGAGGCCACGGAGCGGTATCCGCTGGTCAAGCACCCATGGGGGAGCGCTGGGTCGCGGGCGTGCTGCGTCGGCCAGTGATGACGCTGGTGATCGGAACCGTGGCTCTCATCGCTCTGGCTCTTCCGGCTCTGCAGCTCAAGCTCGCCGTCACCGACGAGGGCAACAGCCCCACCACCACGTCGAGCCGCCATGCCTACGACATGGTCAGTGACGCCTTCGGCCCCGGAGCGAACGGCCCACTCGTCATCCTGGTCGAAGGCGACGAGGCGGCCACCGTCAAGTCGACGGCCACCACTGTCGAGAAGGAGCTGCAGGACGTCAACGGCATCGCGGACATCAGCGGCATCGATATCGCCGAGGACAGGACGGCCGCACGCATCCAGATCATTCCTGACACCGGCCCGCGGACTCAGGAGACCAGCAAGCTGGTGTCGAACCTGCGCACCGAGATGAAGCCCCTGGCCGAGTCGAGCGGCAATTACGTCGCCGTCACCGGACTGACCGCCGTGAGTATCGATGTCTCCGACAAGCTCAGCGGCGCACTCGTGCCCTTCGCGATCGTCGTGGTCGGACTCTCCATACTCCTGCTGATGATCGCGTTCAGGTCCGTCGCCATCCCCATCAAGGCGACCGTCGGATTCCTGCTGTCGGTCGGCACCGCGTTCGGAGCCACCGTGGCGGTCTTCCAGTGGGGCTGGCTGGCCGGACTGCTGGGGGTCGCGAGCACGGGCCCGGTGGCCAGCTTCATGCCCATCATCGTCATGGCGGTACTCTTCGGCCTCGCCATGGACTACGAGGTGTTCCTCGTGTCCGCCATGCGAGAGGACTACGTACACCACCGCAACGCCCACGCCGCCATCCTCACCGGAGCACGCAATGCCGCCCGCGTGGTTACCTCCGCCGCCCTCATCATGATCTCGGTCTTCATCAGCTTCCTGTTCTCGCACGACGCCGACATCATGCCGATCGCGTTCGCCCTGGCCTTCGGGGTGATGGTGGACGCCTTCCTGGTCAGGATGACCCTCGTACCGGCGGTGCTGGCCCTGCTCGGCGACCGGGCCTGGTGGCTGCCCCGGCGCCTGGACCGCCTCCTGCCCCATCTCGACGTCGAGGGCGAGAACGTCGAAGTGACCGACGCATCCGACGAGGGCCCTCAGGCCCCCGTCAAGACCCCCGCCGCAGTGGGTCTGTGACGCCATGAATCTCCACCCTGATACTGGTGCATACCTCGCATCCACTCCGCCGACGGAAGCCGTGGATGTCGGGCTGCCCACCCCGCCCGTACAAGGAGCAGGTATGAACGCCGTCGACGCACCGGGCACCACCGACCGTGTGCTCGTGATCGATGACAATCCCGGTATCAGGCGCCTGTTGATCTCGGCCCTCGGTTTCGCCGGGTTCGAGGTCGACGTGGCGGGCGACCTGACCGAAGCACTCGAACAGGTCGCCCGCCGGCCCCCCGACGTCATCGTCCTCGACGTCATGCTGCCGGGCGCGGACGGCTTCGAGATCCTGCAACTGCTGAGAGCCCGCGCCATCGACGTACCGGTCCTCTTCCTCACGGCACGTGACGCGGTCGAGGACCGCGTACGGGGACTGCGCCTGGGCGGGGACGACTACGTCACCAAGCCCTTCAGCGTCGTCGAGGTCGGTGCCCGCCTGCAGGCACTGCTCCGACGGGCCCGCAGTGAGAGTTCTGTCCCTGAGGAGGCACCGTTGAACTGCGGGAACCTCACGATGGACGATCTTCGCCACGAGGTGCGCCGCGCAGGCCGCACAGTTGAACTCTCGCCCACCGAATACCGTCTGCTGCGCTACTTCCTGAGCCACCAGGGCCAGGTCCTGTCCCGCGCGCAGATCCTCGAAGCCGTCTGGCAGTACGACTTCGGCGGCGACACCGTCGTGGTCGAGCGCTTCGTCTCCAACCTCCGCCGCAAGATCGACCACGGCGACACCCCGCTGTTGCACACCGTCCGCGGCGTCGGCTACACCCTCCGAGAGCAGGGCAAAAAGTGAAACTCCGCGGCCGACGGGCCCGGTTCTTCTCCAGTGTCCGCTCTCGGCTGCTCGCCGGCCTGGCCGTCCTGCTCGTATTCGGCCTGACGGCCAGCGCCGCTATCAGCGCATTCCTTTTGGAGGACTACCTGGACAAACGCTACGAGCGGACCCTCCGAACCAGCGCCGATGGTTTCACCGAGGTCATCAGACGCGGCCCGCAGACCGCCAACGCCGACCAGCTCGGCAGTCTCCTGGGGCCCCCGATGGGCCTGGTCGCCGTGGACGCGGACAACGAGGTGCTGCTGAGTACTGGTTCCGCTGTTTCGGCAGCACATCAGGTCGCCCAGCTGAGCACGACCGTGCCGACCGGGACCATCGTCGGGTACGACGGGCGTGGCGGGCAGGACGGCCTCGCCGTCATCCGGATCGTCAGTCCCGGGCTCGTCGTCGACCGCGGACCTACCGAAGATGTCGTCAAACCGGCCGCCCTCATACTTACCATCAACACCTCTGTCGACGACGCCACTACAGGCGCCCTCATCAAACGTCAACTTGCCCTAGTGGGAGTCGCTTTGCTGCTCCTGCTGGGACTGGCCGTCCTCGTCCTGCGCTTGGGCCTGCGCCCGCTGGCCCGGATGGCGCGTACCGCCGACGCCATCGCCGAGGGCCACCTCACGGAACGGCTGCCGACCAAACGCAACGGCAGCGAAGCCGACCAGCTGGCCGAAGCCGTCAACCGGGCCTTCGGCGCCCAGGCCCGGGCGGAGGCGACCGTACGCTCCCTGGCGGCCGACACCTCCCACGAGCTGCGCACCCCGCTGTCCACCATCTCCGGCTGGCTCGACCTGTACCGCCAGGGCGGTGTGTCGGGGCCGGGTCTGGAAACAGCGTTCGAGCACATCGAGAACGAGGTGGGCCGCATGCGCCTGCTCGTGGAGGACCTCGCCCTGCTCGCACGACTCGATGCCGGCCGCCCGGTCGAGCAGGATGCCCTCGACCTCACCGCACTGGCTGCGAGCGTCGTGGAGGATGCCCAGATCATCTACCCGCAGCGCAGCATCACCATGAACCCCGCTCCTCCCGCACCCGTTGTCGGCGAAGCCAACCGACTGCAGCAGGTCCTGCGCAACCTCGTCGGCAACGCCGTCCAGCACACCCCTGCCCACACCGCCGTACTGGTCCGGCTCGTCCATAACCCGGACGATGTACAACTGTCCGTCATCGACAACGGACCTGGCATCTCCCCGCAGGACCTGCCCCGCGTCTTCGAACGTTTCTGGCGCGCCGAAGCCAGCCGCAGCCGCGCCTACGGAGGCTCGGGTCTCGGACTGGCCATCGTGGAAGCCATCGTGCACGCACATCACGGCCAGGTGCACGTGCAGTCGGAAGTAGGCGTCGGGACCACCGTCACCATCCGCTTGCCACACGCTCCCCGCGGGAGTTGACACGATGCACAAGGACCGTCCCGGCCCGGAAGGTGTCCGCACACCCGCGCGGCCACACTGCAGAACCGTCTGTGATCAGACGACGGAAGGCTGCCGTTCGACGAAGAAGGGCCACTCATGAATACCGTAGTTCTTGCCGGCGGCCCGACCCTTGTGAGGGCGGCCATGGCCGCGGTCATGGAGTCGACCCATGTCATCGCTGTTGTCGGGCAGGCTGCAGACGGTGCGCAGTTGCGGACGTTGATCGAGGCCGGGAGCGGACCGGATGTAATCCTCCTCGACCGCAGAATCCAGCCGGGGGAGATGTCCGAGTTCGCTCACCTTGTCGCCGCTGCCTCTGCAACTGCCCGGACCATCGTTTTCGGTGTTTCGAATGCTCAGGAAGCCGAAACCTTTCTAAGGGCAGGCGCCACCGGACTACTTGCCACTCACATCACCGCAGTGCAACTTATCGAAGCTGTGTATACGGTGCTCCGCGGAGGTCTTGTCGTCGTTCTGGAAACTGCTCCTTCCGTCATGGCGAACCATCACCTAGTAGGCACCCTTAAAACGGGAAGGGTCGTGGAGCTGTCCAAGCGAGAGCGCGAGATTCTCACCATGCTGGCGAGCGGCCAGGAGGCTTCCGGAATCGCAGACGCTCTCAATATCAGTCCTTTTACTGTGAAAACCCATATAGCCAACATGTTGACCAAGATCGGTGTACGACAGCGCGGCCATCTCATAGCCTTTGCCTATGAGAACGGCATAGTGGTGCCAGGAGCGACTCCGATGAATACATTCATCGATCATCTGTCCGAGGTGGCCTGACCATAGGAGATGTGTCAGCGATTCCTTATTGCGTTGAGCTGCGTAGTTCGATTTCCTCATCTGCTTGTCACCTCGAACGGAGAACGCCATGAGTGAACTTCACACCCGCATCGAGAGCCGCCCGCCATCGGTCGCCGCCATCTTCCTCTTAACGAGTGGCGGCCACACCGGACGCCGAGGCGTATCGTCACCCGATGCCGCCCGCCTCAGGTGATGGCCGGAGCAATGGATGTCGTAGAACTGGGGGCAGGCCGCCGAGCGGGTCTACGCCATCGCAGCGGGGCTGCTCGAGCTGGGTGTCCAGCCCGAGCAGTGTGTCGCCCGCGCGTCGTCCACGCGCGAAGAAGTTGAGGCCATCACCAAAGAACAACTCGCCACTCTCATCAATACTTCCGGGACCACAGGCCGACCCAAGGGAGTCCGTCTTCGCCACGACAACTGGTCGTACATGGCTAAGGTGACCGAAGTCGTCGATCTCATGCGAGCTTGGTCGGCGATGACGGCGGCGTCCTTGGCGACGCTCCTGTAGGTCAAGTCGATCATGTTGCTGTGTCATGCGGATTGAGTGGCAGCAGGGCCTGGTTGCGACCGAAGGGCTGCACCGTTTGCATTGATCAGGGCCTTGAAGACCTCACGTGCGAGGTAGCGTTTCAAACAGCGGACGATCTCGGATCTGGCCTTGCCTTCTGCCGTGCGGCGGGCGGGAACTGGGCGGAGGCGAAGCCGGGTTGCACCTTCATGATCAGGGAGTCCTGACGCCAGACGTCGACGACCTTGTCGACTTGTCCTTCGGGGGCGAGAAAGGTGTTGACGAGGGTGACGGGCTGTCCGTCGTCCGGGCCCTGGAGCTGTGCCGGGAAGGGGGCCGAGGGGGCGAGGTCCTTGAACTCGATCATGTGAAGTCCTGCGGGAGCAGGTCAGGCGCTGTGGGAGCCGGTCATCAGTCCGGCCAGGTCGTCGGGCTTGATGAACGAGGGGGGCGGGGGCGGCCCCCAGTTGAACAGTCCCTTGGCGCCTTCGAAGACTTCCGGCTTCCACAGCTGGTCGTCGACGATGCAATCCAGGTCCGAGTAGTACTCGGAGAAATTGCCGGCGGGGTCCTTGAGGTACCAGAAGAAGTTGGAACCGGCGTGGTGCCGGCCCAGGCCCCAGACGTGGCGTTCGGGGTGGTCCTCCAGCATGGCCGTGGCACCGCGGCCCACTTCGTCCACGTCGTCGACCTGCCAGGAGGTGTGGTGCAGGAACGCCACCGGCGCGGCGAGTACGAGGACGTTGTGGTGGTCGGTGGAACAGCGCAGGAAGGCGCCGATGTCACCCATCAGGTCGGACACCTTGAAGCCGAGACCGTCACGGAAGAAGCCGGTGGTGGCTTCGAAGTCGGTGGTTCCCAGGACCGCGTGACCCAGCTTCCGGGGCCGGACTCGGTCGCTTCGCAGCAGGGCGGGTGCTCGGGTGCCGGTGCGTTCGATGCGTCCTGGGCCGTTGTGGGGAGTGGGTGGGGTCTCGGGCTGGGTGGCACGGGGTTCCACCTTGAGGACGGCGCGGACGCCGGTGATCTTCTCGTAGGCGGTGAGGGTGCCGGCCTCCTGCTGTGCGGAAACACCCAGCCGGTCCAGCCGGGCGGCGGTGGCGGAGAGGTCGTCGGGGGAGTCGACGCCCACGGTGATCTCGACGAGCCGGCGCGTGGGTGTGTGGACGACCTTGAGCTGGCGTCCTCCGTCACGGGTGCCGAACCAGCCGTCCCTTTCGGGCGCGAGCCCGAAGTCGGTGTAGTAGGCGGCGGTCTGGGTGGTGTTGGGGACACCCATGACGACGGAGGACAGACGGTGCAGGGCCATGGTGAACTCCTGTAATGCGGGAAGTGCGCGGTGGTGGGTGCGCCGGTTTCAGGCGCGTAAGGTCTGGCGGAGCTCGCCGATGCCCTGGACGTGGCTGACGAGGACGTCGCCGTCGGCGAGCCAGCGCTGCGGTGTACGGCCCATTCCGACACCCGCGGGGGTGCCGGTGAAGATGACGTCGCCGGGCAGCAGGGTAAGGACGGCCGACAGCCGGGCCACCAGGGCGGGCACGGAGAAGACGAGGTCTCTGGTTCGGCCCTTCTGCACCTCCTCGCCGTTGATCGAGCAGCCCAGTTCGAGGTCGTCGCTGTCGGCCAGGGCGTCCGGCGTGACCAGGTACGGTCCCATGGGGGTGAATCCGGGGAAGGACTTGCCCAGCCCGAACTGAGGTGCTGGTCCGCTGAGTTGGGTGATGCGCTCCGAGATGTCCTGGCCCACCGTCAATCCCGCGATGTGCAACCAGGCGTCGTCCTCGCTGACCTTGTGGGCCGGCTCGCCGACGACGGCGACGAGCTCGACCTCCCAGTCCGTGTGGCCCCCTTCAGGAAGCCCCACTTCGGTGACGGGGCCCGTGATGCTGGAGACGTACTTGGTGAACACGGGCGGCAAGGTGTCGGGGATCGCGAAGCCGGACTCGGCGGCATGCGCCCGGTAGTTGAGTCCCACGGCGAGCACCTGCCGCGGAGCGGGGGCGGGCGAGCCGAGGTCCGTGGCCGAGAAGGGCCGCCCTGCGGGCAGCTCGGCGCCCGCAGCCCACGTACGGAAGGCGGTCCAGCGCTCGTAAACCTCTTGAGGGCCGGGACCGAACCGGCCGTCACTGGCCTGCTCGACGTCGACGGCCGTGTCGTCGTCAGTGATGATGACGAGACGTCCGGACAGGTTGGCGGTACGCACGTGCTGCTCCTTCGAGGGGTGGGGGTGTCGTGCGGGTGGTCACACGAGGGGGGTGATCTTCTCGTCGATGCCGAGCAGGGCCTTGCCGTACACCTCGAACGCCACCGTCGGCGCGGCGACCGCGTGCCGGCCCGCAGTGTTGGCGTCGCGCCAGATCCTCTGCAGGGGGTTGACGTCGGCGAAGGAGCCGGCGCCGTGCACGCTGACGAGGGTGTTGATCGCTTCCAGCACGTTCTGGATGGCCCAGCCGGTGTCCGCCCGCACCCGGGCGCGCTGGGTGAAATCGAGGTACACCCCGTTCTGCGCGGCCTGGTCGATCTCGGCCGCGGCGCGTTGCGCGTGGAGCGTGGCGGTGTCGACCCGCAGGGCCGCCTCGGCGATCTGCAGCTGCACGGCGACCGACTCGGCCTGCGTCTCGTAGAAGGTGTACGAGATCGGCTTGCGGGCGGTCTTCTCCATGACGTACTCAAGTGCCGCGCGGCCCAGACCCAGTTGGGGACCTGCCAGGACCAGGGCCAGGACGGGCACGAAGGCGGAACGGGACAGGACCTCGTCCGTGTGCTCGGTCGGATACCGGCCCTCGATGGCGGCGGGCACGGACAGGACCCGGTGCTCGGGCACGAATATGTCCTCGGCGATCAGACAGTTGCTCGCGGTGCCCTTCATCCCCGCGACGAACCAGGTGTCCTCCAGGTCGAGGTCATCGCGGGGCACGAGCGCGAGTCCCTGGTCGGCCACCGTGCCGTCCTCGTCCGTGAGAGGAACACCGAGCACGGCCCAGTCGGAGTGCGGGGAACCCGAGTTGTAGTACCAGCGCCCCGAGACCTGCCATCCGCCGTCGACCTTGGTCGTCGTGGAGGTCGGGCTGAGTACCCCGGTGACCCGGGCGTCGGGGTTGGCGCCGAAGACGTCGTCCTGGGCTTTGGAGGGGAAGAGGCTGGTGAGCC
This sequence comes from Streptomyces sp. NPDC002701, assembly GCF_042889045.1. NCBI lineage: Bacteria > Bacillati > Actinomycetota > Actinomycetes > Kitasatosporales > Streptomycetaceae > Streptomyces > Streptomyces sp. NPDC002701. The sequence continues at coordinate 67,880 of NZ_JBIAQL010000004.1, read as the reverse complement.
AGTTGCAGACGTTGACGAGGGTGACCACCCAGGAGGTGGAGCCGTCACCCTCGGCCAGGGCGGTCGACACGTCGAGCATGGTGCGCATGGACGTCTGGTGACCGCCGTACCGACGGGGAGTGGCGAGCTTGAACAGGCCAGCGTCCGCGATGGCGTCGATCACCGGGTCCGGCACCTGGCGGCCGGTCTCCGTGGCGGCCGCGTGCTCACGCAGCAGTGGCCGCAGGGCTGCGGCGCGGGCGACGAGGTCCTCATGAGTCGTCATCGTTGTGCGCTCTTTCTGTCGTCGGCGGGACAGTGGTCCCTGGTTCGGGCGGGAGGCGTGATCAGCGTGCGCAGGCTGCGACGTGTTCGCGGATCGTGTGGCGAGGGCGGTCGGCGAAGGCGGAGTGGGTGCCGAACGTGCGGTGCCCATAGACGAGCGGTGCCGCCGGCGTCGTTTCCGCGTGGGTGACCAGGCCGAGGATCAGAAGGTGGTCACCGCCCTCCACGGCTTGGGTCACCTCGCACACCAGCCATCCCGGTGCCGAGCCGAGCCGGGGGAGGCCGTGATCGAAGTCGAAGTCCACGCCGGCGAAGCGGTCGGCCCCGCGGCAGGCGAAACCCAGGGCGAGGTCGTCCTGGCTCCGGGCGAGCACGTTCACACCGAAGCGTCCGGTGGTGGTGATGTGGGACAGGACTCTGGACCCGCGGTCGAGAGCCACGGTCACCATGGGCGGGCGCAGCGACAGGGAAGCGAAGGCGCTGACCGTCGTGCCATGGGGGAGACCCTCCGCCGCAGCGGTGACGATGGTGACTGGGGCGCAGACACCGGCCATGAGATCGCGAAATGCCTGCTCACCGAAGGAGGGGATCATGAGGATCTCCATTCGTCATAATGATTACGGTGATGCTGCATCCGGGTTTCATGGGGCGTCAAGAGGTGCGACTGTATTCGCCATAATGATTTTCCGGATCCGGTCGAAGGGTGGAGTGGCTGTGGCGGCACGTAAGGAAGATGCTCAACGTCGAGGCGCGGGCGTGAGCAGGGGGGTCGATCCGCCGGCGTTGCGACGCGCCGAGTGGGGACAGGCGGGAAGTGTGTCTCGTGCCGAGGCTGCGGCGGACGCTGTGGCCGAACTGGCCGCGCGTGTCACTCCTGGCACACGTCTGGGTACGAAGGACGAGCTCCGATCACGCTGTGGGGTGTCCGTCGGGACGTTCAACGAGACGTTGCGCCTGCTCCAGACACGGGGAGTGGTGACCGTGCAGCGTGGTCCGGGAGGCGGTCTGTTCGCCGCCGAGCAGACCCCGATGACGCGGCTCGCCCACTCCGTACTGGCCCTGGACGCCTCCCAGGGTGATGTCGCGCAGGCGCTGCGCATCCGCAACGCTCTTGAGCCGCTGTTGTGGCAGGACGCGTTGTGGCATGCCGCGCCAGCCGATGTCAAAGACCTCCGAGTGTGCCTGGAGGGCATGGCCGAGGCCGCGGTCTCGGGTGACGCGGACGAGTTCGTGTTGGCCAACTGGCGGCTGCACGCCAGGGTTGCCGACATCACTCCGAACTCCCTTCTGTGTTCGCTCTATGTGGCCCTCCTGGAGCTGGTCGAACGTCATGCCCTGGCGGTCCGGCCGCAGGCCGGCGTCTCTCTCGCGCAGCACATCCGCGACCGCTGGGAGCTGCATGCCGCGATGGTCGACGCCCTCGACAGGCGAGACGAGGAGACGCTCCTGCGGCTTGTCGCTGAGCACGACACGACCACGGCCGTCGATGAAGGGTGAGGTGGGGGCGATGCCGACGGCCGAGAGGAATACACGACGGGACTGTCTTGCATAGGAGGACGATTGTCCTGCTATCCCGGTCATTCTGCCAGGGGTGTGCGCCTCTCTACCTTTGGGAGGTCTCCTGCCGTGTACCCGCTACGCCCTCGCCGAGGTGTTCACCCAAGCCCTGCAGCAGATCCAAGCCCACCCCGACGCGGCCGGCGACATTCACTGGCTCGTCCAGATCGATTCCACCATCGTCCGCGCCCACCAGCACGCCGCCGCCACGGGCCGAAAAGGGGGGCATCGGCAGGACGAACCGGACGATCACGCCCTCGGCCGATCCCGAGGCGGACTGACCACCAGAATCCATCTCGCCTGCGACGGCAAGGGACGCCCGCTCGCTGTCCTGGTGACACCCGGCCAACGCCACGACAGCATCTGTGCGCAACCTCTTCTGGAGCGCATCCGTGTCCCTCGCACCGTCCCGGGCCGACCAGGCTGCAGGGCCTGACCAGGTCATCGCAGACAATGCCTACAGCTCCCGCAGCTTCCGTGCCTGCCTGCGAAAACGTGGCATCGGGCACACCATCCCAGAGAAGACCGACCAGCAGCGACACCGGCACAACCGTGGGCATCGCGGCGGGCGGCCACCGATGTTCGACCGGCAGATCTACCGGCAACGCAACGTCGTCGAACGCTGCTTCAGCCGGCTTAAAGGCTTCCATGGCATCGCCACTCGATACGAGAAGACCGCCACTTCCTACGAAGCAGCGGTCACACTCGCGTCATCCCTGCTCTGGGCAAGATCCGTATGAAGACGGACCCTACTGTAGTGCTGGATTCCTCAAATGACGTACGTATAGCGGCGTCGTAGTTGTCGGGTTGGCGGTGTGGGGTCTGCCCAGATCCATGGCTTCGCGCGGGAGTTGAGTTGGCTGGTCGCGAGGGCGGTGGCGTATGTGATGTCGTCGGGATTGGCGAAGGACTGGCCGGCGAGGGCGGCTTTGCGGAAGATGCGCCACCAGCCTTCCTGGAGGTTGAGCCAGTAGGCGCCGCCGGGGATGAAGGCGTGGTAGATGCGGGGGTGTTCTTCGAGCCAGGTCCGGGTGGACACGCTGTTGTGGCTGGACAGGTTGTCGGTGAGGATCCAGATCTCCCCGGTCGGGTTGGCGTCCTCGACCTGTTGCAGAAACCGCTGGTGGAAGACGCTGTTGCGGGAGGAAGCGGTCATGGTGATCTGCTGGCCGTCCCGGACGCGTAAAGGCCCCGTAGGCCCAGGCTTTCTCGGGCCCGCGGCTGTAGTCGAGCTCGGCTTTGATCCGGCGTCCGTCGGGTGACCAGGCGGGTGCGGGCGGGAAGGTCCGTGGGATCACCGGCCCCAGCTCGTCGGCGCAGATCACCGTCGCGTCGTCGGGCGGGTGGGTGTAGAGACAGATGATCCGTGTCCTTTTGGGACGAATTCCGGGTCCTTCGAGCGCATCCAGGACCGGGTTCGGCGCCAGCGCACGCCTTCGGCGAGCAGGATACGGCGCACCTGTGAGCGGCCTACCTCGATCCCCTAGGCATGCGTGACCGCGGCCAGAGAATCCAGTGTCCACTCGGCCGGCCCGGACTCGTCGAAGGCCCACAGTTTTCCGACGGGTTCCCACCGCAGTCGTCCCGGCGGCACGGTCTTGACCAGAGCGATGATCCGGGATCGTTCCTGCTCGGAGATTTGCCGTCTGCGGCCCTGCCCGCCCAGATCATCGAGTCCCTGCAGGCCCGATCGGTTGAAGCGGTGCAGCCAGCAGCGGACCGTTTTCCGGCTGCAGTCCAGCTCCACGGCGATCGAAGGCACCAGCAGCCCCGACCAGCTCAGCTCCATCATCCGGGCCCGCATCACCGCATCCTGCGGCGTTTTCCGCGCCCGCGCCAGCCGTCGAACGACAGCCCGCTCATCTTCGTCACGCTCCGGCCGTGCCCATAGAACCATCGCCCGGCACCCGCCCCCGAGCACCCGCAACTACCCCGCCACCAGGACATATGTCCAGCAATAGAGGAATCCAGCACTAGCTGCACACCCGGCAGGTCACTTGGGACTGCCGTAGGGGCCAGGCATGCCCCCTGCGGCAGTGACACCGACGAGTGGGCGGAACGCCCTCATCGATGTCTCCCTCGCGCAAGGTTCAGGCGAGAGTAAGGAAAAGCTTCTCCAGTTCGTGCTCGTTCAGTTCGGGCGTGCTGCCGTCTTCAGGAGTGGTCATGCACTCGCGCATCCGGCTGGCGACAATCTTGAATCCGGCTCGGTCCAGAGCCCGGGACACTGCGGCGAGCTGCGTCACCACGTCCCGGCAGTCACGTTCGGCCTCAACCATCGCAATCACCCCAGCGAGTTGCCCCTGCGCACGGCGCAGCCGATTGAGTACCGCCTGCTTCGCCGCGGTGTCCGCTTCCATGGTGTCTCCTCACGCGTCAGGTACCCCTCAGGGTATCCAACCCGTGGCGGGCCGAGCTTGTTCCGCAGCCACGCCTGAACCTCGCTGCCCACCGCCCGCTCCGACTTTTCCCCTGGTTGTCCTGTGTGGTGGAACGCGGCACGAACGGTGGAGGCAGGCCGCAGCAGGCCACTCGGACCATCCGACACCATGGCCAAAATACCTCCGGGGGTATACCTGTATAGTGAAGTTCATACCCCCGGGGGTAACTGAAACTCATGAGTGGGAGCGGCACGTGTTCTTCATCGACACCATCGAGATCGAGGGCCTGGGCAATCGCCACTACCTGGCCGGCGGAACACGCACGGCGGTGGCGATCGACCCGCCGCGCGACATCGACCAGATCATCGCCGCCGCGGCCCGGCGCGACGTCCGGATAACGCACGTGGCGGAGACCCACATCCACAACGACTACGTGACAGGCGGACTGGAACTAGCCAGGCTGACCGGAGCCACCTACCTGGTTCCGGCCGGCGCACACGTCTCCTTCGCGCGGATACCAGTGGCCGACGGCGATCTCGCCGCCATCGATGGCGAGCTGCAGCTGCGGGCCGTCGCCACCCCGGGTCACACGCCCCACCACACCGCCTACGTGCTGGAGGAGGCCGGTGCACCGGTAGCGGCCTTCACCGGCGGATCACTGCTGCTTGGCACCGTCGGGCGGCCTGACCTGGTCGAACCGCGCCTGACCGAGCAACTCGCCCACGCCCAGCACGCCTCCGCCCACCGGCTGGCCGCTGAGCTGCCCGACGAGACCGCCGTGTTGCCCACACACGGTTTCGGCAGCTTCTGCTCCTCCGCGCAGGCGGACGGCGAGGCGACCACCATCGGCCGGGAGAAGCACGTCAACCCGGCCCTCGCGCAGGATGTCGACGCATTCGTCGCCGACCTGCTGGCGGGTCTGGAAGACGTCCCTGCCTACTACGCACACATGGGCCCGGCCAATGCCGCCGGCCCCGCCCCTCTCGACTTGACCCCGCCAACGGTCGCGGACGCCGGGCAGATAGCCGCACGCCTTGCAGCCGGCGAATGGGTCATCGACCTGCGCAACCGAGTGGCCTTTGCAGCCGGTCATCTCGCGGGGTCCTTCAACTTCGAAGGTGACGGCAAAATTGCTACTTATCTCGCATGGATGATCCCGTGGGGCAAGCCTGTCACCCTGCTCGCCGACGATGCGAAACAGCTCGCCGCCGCCCAGCGTGAACTCGTCCGGGTCGGCATCGACCGGCCCGCCGCCGCTGCCACCGGCACCCCAGCCGACTGGTTGCGCCCGGGCGAGGCCCTCGCCTCCTTCCCGCGTACCACCTTCGCCGACATGGCGGCCCTCGCCTCACCGGACGACGTGGTGGTGCTGGACGTGCGCCGTGACTCCGAACGGGCCGACGGCCACATTCGAGGTTCCGTCCATATCCCCATCCACAGCCTGCACCAACGGATGGACGAGGTTCCGCACGGCACGGTCTGGGTGCACTGCGCGGGGGGTATGCGCGCCGGGATTGCCGCGTCCCTGCTGGACGCTGCCGGCCGGGACATCGTCGTCGTCGATGACTCCTTCGACAACGCCGCCGCCTGTGGCCTTCCCCTCGTCACCACCTGACCCGACGCCGCCAGCACCTCACACCATCCTTGTAAGGAACAGTTATGTCTGTCTCCGGACCCGGCCCGGGCCGCATCGATGTGGCGCAGGCCCACGCGCGCACCGCCCTCAGCGCTGAAGCCGTCCTGCTGGACATCCGCGAGCAGGACGAGTGGGACACCGGACACGCTCCGCAGGCCATCCACCTGCCGATGGCCGACCTGATGTCGGGCACCGCCCTGCCCCCGGCGGCGCAGGGCCGCCAGCTGGTGCTGGTCTGCCGTTCCGGCCGCCGATCCGCCCATGCTGCCGCGCTTCTCGATGCACGCGGCATCGACGTCGTGGACGTCGACGGCGGGATGCAGGTGTGGGCTGCGTCCCACCTTCCCGTCATCGACCACCGCGGCAACAGCGGGTCGATAGCATGACCACCTTGTACCTCTCCCTGGCCGCAGGCGCTGTCGTCGGCATCGCACTGGGAGGGCTAGGCGGGGGCGGCAGCATCCTCGCTGTTCCCGCCCTGATCTACCTGCTCGACTTCACGCCCGTCGCAGCCACCACAGCCAGCCTGATCATCGTTACCGCCACCACCGCCACCTCCCTGTACGCCCATGCCCGCGACGGCAACGTCCGCTGGCGCACAGGTCTGCTCTTCGCTGCGACGGGCATCACGCCCGCGTTGCTCGGCGGAGCACTGGCAGGCCGGCTACCAGGAGCCTTGCTTACCGCAGCCTTCTCTGTGATCGCCCTGACCGCCGGGCTGCACATGTTGCGCTCCCCTCGCCCCGACAACGAGCAGGACCGGCCGATACGGCCCGCCCACGCTGCAGGAGCAGGCGCGTCACTCGGCACGATCACCGGCCTCCTCGGAGTCGGAGGCGGCTTCCTCGCTGTCCCCGCTCTGGTCAGCGTGCTGGGCTTGAAAATGAAAGCCGCTGTCGGCACCAGTCTCCTGGTCATCACCATTACCTCACTCGCTGCCCTCACCGCGCGCACCAATACGGCTGACAGACTGCGCTGGGAAGTCATCGCACCCTTCACCGGCGCCGCGATCCTCGGCGCCTGGGACGGCAAACGGCTCGCATCAAAGTTCTCCGGCCCCGCCCTGCAACGCGCCTTCGCCATCATCCTGATCACCGTGGCCTTCTTCATGCTCACCGACGCATTCATCTGACGCATCAAGCCATCCCCTCACGCCTCGCGGACCCGACAGGCCCACTCAGGCACCGACACAGCCGAAAGGAACTCATCTCCCATGACCACGCCCGCCTTCCGCACCCTCGATGCCGCACAGGCCCACACCCGCATCGATCAACTGATCGTCATCGACGTACGCACTCCCGGCGAATACGCCTCCGGACACCTGCCCGGCGCCCACAACATCCCCCTCGATCACATCCGGCGCGCTTTGCCCGCCCTCAAGGACTCCGCCACGCGAGCCGACCTTCTCCTCGTCTGCGCCTCCGGAACCCGCTCCGAGAACGCCGCCAAGACCCTCACAGCCCATGGCATCCCCACCGCCACACTCGCAGGCGGCACCAACGCCTGGGCCCAGCACGGTCTCGACCTCCACCACCCGCAAGCCTGCGACGTCCCCAAGACCGTCTGGGCCATGGAACGACAAGTCAGACTCACCGCTGGCACCATCGTCCTGCTCGGCCTCGGCCTCGGCCTCCTCCACCCCGCTTTCCACCTCATCTCCACCGCCATCGCAGCAGGACTCCTCTACTCCGCCCTCACCAACACCTGTGGCATGGCCGCCATCCTCGCCAAACTTCCCCACAACCGCCCCCGCCCAGCCCACCTCGACGCCACCCTCAACGCCCTGCGCAGCTGAACTCCTTTGGGCTTGATCCGCTTTGACGGACATCTGAAATCAGGGGTTCTGCCCCGGGAGGATGTCCATCATGGAGAGCACGGGGAAGAAGAAGCCACGCCCTCGCCGTCCGTTCACGCCGGAGTTCAAGGCCGAGATCGTCGAGCTGTGCCGGCGCGGTGACCGCTTGGTCGGCCAGATCGCCAAGGACTTCGACCTGACCGAGACGGCAGTGCGCTGTGGGTCAGCCAACCCGAGGTCGGCGCGGACGAGCGCGACTGTCTGACCAGCAGTGAACGCGAGGAACTGGCCGCACTGCGGCGGGAAACCGCCGGCTGCGGGAGGATGTCGAGGTCTCAAGCGGGCGACAGCTTTCTTCGCGTCAATGCCAGGCTGTTGGAGACCGGTGGGTGTGCACGGGCCGAACTCACCTGTGGTGGTTGGTCCTTGATGTGTCGCCCTCCGGTGGCAGGATCCTGTCGACCGGAGGGCTGGCTCGTTTCTTCGCTGCCCCGCATGGCGGTGGCTTGTCGGCGATGTGCCGCCCGCCGGTCGCAGTCCGTCCGGTGCGGTGTGGCTTGATAGGAGCGTGCCGCTGGCCCGATTGAGGCGTGCCCCCGGCGCCGGACGATTCGGTTCGGCTCCGGCATCGTCGCAGGGAGGCACGTTGATCGTCGTCGGGATAGACGGACACAAGAACACGCACACGCTGGTGGCGGTCGACCCACTGGGAAAACGGCTGGCGGTACTGACCGTGGCCGCCAGACCCGTCGACCATCTCAAGGCGCTGGCCTGGCTGCATGGCTACGGTCCGGTGCTGGTAGCAGTCGAGGACTGCCGCCACTTGACCCGCTGGTTCGAGGCCGACCTGCTCAACAGCGGACACGCGGTGGTACGAGTACACCCCCGGCTGATGGCCGGCGCACGACGCTCGGCCCGGGAGCGCGGGAAGTCCGACCCGATCGACGCCGAAGCGGTGGCCCGGGTCGCTCTGCGCGAACCCGACTTGCCCAAAGCGTGCCTGGACGGGCCGAGCCGGGATATCAAACTGCTGGTCGATCATCGGCGGACCCTGGTCGCTCAGCGCACCGCCATTGGCAACAAGCTGCGGTGGTTCCTGCACGAGCTCGACCCCGAGCTGGCCGTCGCCTCGCGTGGCCTACGCCGCCTGTGCGTCCTGGACCAGCTGGCCCACGCCCTGATGCAGCACCGTGGGACACTCGCGGCGATCGCCGCCGAACTCGTCGCGAACTTCCGCACCAAGACGGAGGCCCTGCGACTGTTGCGGCGTCGCATCTCCGACCGCGTCTTCCGCGCCCTGCTCGCCGACCAAGCCGACCTCGACCAGCCACCGAGCTGACCACAGCTCTGGCCTCACCCTGGCAGGCACTCCACGCCCCGGACCGCACTACCCGACGCGACGGCGGCACCCGACACCGAGCCCCTGGCGGCGGCCGCAAAGCCAAACTCGGCCTGGCCGACCGCGTCCTGGCCACCGTGCAGCACCAGCGCCTCGGCCTGTCGCCCACCGTGCTCGCCCGCCTGTTCACCGTCAGCAAGGACACCATCCGCGAGGCCACCGGCGAGATCAGACAGCTCATGGACCAGCACGGACACACTCCCGGCCCCGCGGCGACACACCTGACCACACCTCACCGGCCTCCACGTCTACGCAACCGCACACGGAATCACCCTCACGGCAGAGGCAAAACCACCGTCTTGATTCTTTACGAGCCCTTAGGCATCAGTCGGCAGGCGTACTACAGCTGGTACCGCCGCTGCCAAGCCGAAGGCATCGAAGAGTTGCGCACTCGCTCGAGGGCGCCCAAGCGCGGCCCGAACGCCACGCGTGTAGAGGTCGTCGGCAAGATCATCTACCCCCGGCAGAACTACCACTTCGGGCCCGAGAAGATCGCGATGTACCTCAAGCGGTACCACGAGGTCACGATCAGCAAGTCGGGCGTGTGGCGGATCCTCAAGCGCCTGGACATGGGACGCCTGCCGACCTCACAGCGATACAAGCGCCACGACCGCAGATGGAAGCGGTACGAGAAGCAGCTGCCCGGCCACCCGGGTGCAGATCGACGTGAAGTTCATCGAACCGAACCACTCGCCTCCATGCCTCAAGGCCCGAGCGGCGACCGCAACAAGTACTACCAGTTCACGGCGATCGACGACTGCACCCGGCTGCGGGTCCTGAAGATCCATCCGACGCTCAATCAGTCCACCGCCATCCAGTTCGTCGACTACGTCTTGCAGAGGCTGCCGTTCCAGGTGGAGGTGATCCAGACGGACAACGGAGCCGAGTTCCAGTCCGCTTTCCACTTCCACGTGCTTGACAAGGGCATCGGCCACGCCTACATAAAACCCCGGACACCACGGCTGAACGGGAAGGTCGAAGGCTCTCGCCGGATCGACGGTGAGGAGTTCTACCGGCTCCTAGAACTCCAGTCTGACTTCGCGATCTTGTCGCTGAGCCTGCTGGGAACGGGTCCGGCCGCTGGATCGCTGCACCCGCTGGGGAAGACGATCGGGAGATGCGCGGTGTCCGGGCCCTGTGGCGACCTGCTGCCGGTGGACCGCTTCGCCCTCGCCCGCTCCCGCCGGCCTGACCCGCCAGCGGGGGCCGGTCCTCCGGCTTGACTTCGAGCGCGCTCCAAGTCCTAGCGTCGGAGGCGTTCGTCAGCCCTCGAGGTACCGCCCGGTCCGCTGGGCAGGAGGAGTATCCGCGCATGATCACCCGAACCACGCTCGGCTCGCCCGGTCTTACCGTCAGCGCGATGGGCCTGGGGTGCATGGGGATGAGCGAGAGCTACGGAGCCGCCGACTGGGACGGCGGCCTGGCCACCATCAACCGGGCCCTGGAGCTGGGCATCACGTTCCTGGACACCGCCGACGCCTATGGCACCGGGCACAACGAGGTGCTGGTGGGCCGGGCCATCCACGGCCGCCGGGACCAGGTGCAGCTGGCCACCAAGTTCGGCATCGACCGCAGCGCCGGTGACCGGGCACGCCGCATCCGCGGTGCCCGGGACTACGTGCTGCGCGCCTGCGACGCTTCGCTGCTGCGGCTGGGCGCCGAGGTGATCGACCTGTACTACGCCCACCGCCCGCCCCAGGACGTGGAGATCGAGGAGACCGTCGGGGCGATGGCCGAGCTGGTCGAGGCGGGCAAGGTCCGCCATCTGGGCCTGTCCGAGATCGACGGCGAACTGCTGCGCCGGGCGCACGCGGTGCACCCGATCACCGCGGTGCAGAGCGAATACTCGCTGTGGACCCGCGACGTCGAGGCGGTCACCCCGGTGATGGCCGAGCTGGGGATCGGGCTGGTGCCGTACTCGCCGCTGGGGCGGGGGTTCCTGACCGGCACCCTGGACCGCTCCACGCTGGGCGAGAAGGACTTCCGGCGCACCAACCCCCGCTTCGCCGGCGAGGCGGGCGAGGCCAACGAGAAGATCGCGCAGACCGTGCGCGAGGTGGCCGACCGGCTGGGTGCAACCCCGGCCCAGGTGGCGCTGGCCTGGGTGTACGCCCAGGCCGAGCGGCTCGGGGTGGCGGTGGCGACCATTCCGGGCACCCGCAGCCCGGCCCGGCTGGAACAGAACGCGGCCGCGCTGGAGCTCACCCTGGACGCCGAGGCACTGGCCGCGCTGGACCCGCTGAGCGACCAGGTGATGGGCGAGCGCTACACCCCCGCGCACACCGCTGAGGTCGCTCGGGGTTAGGACTCCAGTCTGACTTGGCGATGTTGTCGCGGACCCGGCCGGGAACGGGTGCGGCCACCGCGTGATCATCGGGGTTGTGTGGACTCCTGAAGATCGTGCGGTGGCCGCGGGCCATAGCGTAGACGCTGACCGCTGGTGGGCGATGTTCGACCGGGTCACGGCCCGGATCGCGGGCCGGTTCGGGCGGGTTGAGCCGCAGAGGACGGCCCGCGCCTATCTGCTCGGGCTGTTGTCGGGCGTTGAGCGGAAGAACTGCTGGCAGCTGGCCGAACAAGCCGGTCACGTCCGGCCCGGGCCGATGCAGCGCCTGCTGCGCTTCGCCCGCTGGGACGCCGATGCCGTCCGCGACGACCTGCGCGCCTACGCCGCCGAACACCTCGGCACCGATGGCGGCGTCCCGGTCGTGGACGAGACCGGCTTCGTGAAGAAGGGGTCCGCCTCGGCGGGTGTGGAACGGCAGTACACCGGCACCGCCGGACGCATCGAGAACAGCCAGGTCGGTGTGTTCCTCGCCTACGCCACCCGTCGGGGACGAGCGTTGATCGACCGCCGCCTCTACCTGCCCGAGCACTCCTCGTGCACCGATCCCGAGTGCCGCCGGGGTACCCGACGAGGTGGACTTTGCCACCAAGCCCCGCCTGGCCGGTGAGATGATCGCTGCCGCGCTCGACGGCGGTATCACCGCCTCCTGGGTGACCGGCGACGAGGCATACGGCCAGGACCCGCAGCTGCGAACACCCCTGGAAAAACGTGGCATCGGCTACGTCATGGCCATCGCCTGGTCGATTCGGGTCCGCATCAACTGCGGCCGCACTCCCCTCCGCGCGGACACCATCGCTGGCCGTCTGCCCGCCATGGCCTGACACCGCCACAGCGCCGGCAATGGAGCGAAAGGCCCGCGCTACTACGACTGGGCCTGGAAGCACATCGGCGCCAGCAGCCGCCGCCACCTGCTCATCCGCCGCAACCGGACCACCGGCGAACTCGCCTTCTACCTGTGCTGGTCACCCGCCCAGGCGCCCCTGTCCGAACTGGTCCGCGTCGCCGGAGCGTGGAGGAATGCTTCCAGGCCGCCAAGGGCCAGGTGGGACTCGACCATTACCAGGTCCGCAACTGGACCTCCTGGCACCAGCACGTCACCCTCGCCCTGGCCTTCCTGACCGCCCTCGCCGCGGCCCCCGACCGGCCCGCCGATCCGCACCATCCCGCCCGCAGCCGAGACCCTATCGCGCTGACCGTCCCGGAAATCCGCCATCTGCTTGCCGTCGTCTTCCACCTACCGGCCCTGTCAGTGGCCAAGTGCTGCACTGGTCCACCTGACGCAGACACCACCAGGCAACAGCCCGGCGCAGCCACTACCGACGACGGGCCACCGACGAGCCAGCTGGATAGATCACGAAATGGCACTGGAGTACTAGCGCGTTCCGCGCTCGCGGCGGCGGGTCCGTAGCCGGGCGGCAAGGAACCGCAGGGTGGAGCTGGACACGTCGGTACCGGACGGGTAAACAAGCGCACGAAGCTCCTGGTGAAGAAGATTCTCTTGGTCGAAAACCCACCTACCAGGGGCTTCACCTGCCTGTCAGCCCAACTGCCCAGCTCAGCCAGCAGGCTGAAAACAGCTGACTGGCACACCACGGCCTCCGGGCAGACCCGCAGCAGGGCGGCTTCAAGTTCCCGGTAGGAGTGGGCTGTCGGTGATGCCCTAGGTCCAGAGGGCGTGTTCGGGTGCGTCCCGGATGGCTCGGGTGGTCTTGGCGATGTTGTCGGCTCCCAGCAGTCGCAGTCTGCCGATGGCCAGGTTCCGCAGAGCGGTCATCGCCCGTGGCGCGTTGCCGGTGTGGACGGTGGAGGCGTCCTCGGCGAACACGACATCTCTGACGTGGTGGCTGAAATTTTCGATTCCCCCAGTGCCCGCGCACGTATCCGCCCAGGTCGGCAGGGGTGGCCTGGTGGGTGTCGAGGCTGGTGACGGCGTAGACCGTCTCCCGGGTCTGTCGCTTGCCGCTCTCCTGGCGGCGCCGGTGGCTGCGCAGGGCCAGCCGTGCTTCGGGGAAGGCGATGCCACCCAGGTTCGCCGCTATGGCCATGGTCTTGACCGAGCGGGACTCCCGCCGGCCGTGCCCGGTGCCGGAGACGGTGCGTGCCACGGGCACCTGTTCCCACGGCAGGGCCTTGAGCTGGGCCGACGCGATCGGCTGGTTTCCCTTGATCACCGCGATGTGGTGGGCTTTCTTCTCTTGTACCAGCCAGCGCACCTGGTCCACGCTGTGCAGGGCGTCGAAGGTGACCACGGTGCCGGCCAGGTCGAGAGGTTCCAGCAGCGGGCGGAAAGCGGCGGTCTCGTTGGTCTTGGCCCTCACCTCGCGCTGGGCCAGGGTCACGGCGGGGGCGTGGGTGACGGCGGACAGCAGGTGCCGGTGGCGCTGCTGCCGGTGCGCGGAGCCTGACAATGCCTTGCCATCCACCGCGATCGCCGGCCGCGGCGCCAAGCCGGTGCCGGTGTGGTTGTGGTTATGTCCGGCCAGGTAGGCGCCGATCGCGGCGTCCAGGGCATCGCCGTCGAGAGCGGCCAGGAGCCGGGTGAAAGTGGCATGGGACGGGGCGCGCCGGCGTCCGGGCAGATGGCGGCGGATGCCGAGGTGTTCCAGCACCGTGGTGGTGGCGCGCTGTCCCCACTCGCAGATCTCGGTGATGGCCCAGGCGCCGGAGACGACTGCGCAGGCGCAGATCAGCAGCAGGCCGACCTGGGGATACCACTGCCCGCGACGCGAACGCAGGTCGGGTACGCGCTGGAGGTGGGCGCGCAGGCGGCCGGTGTCGTTCTGGTGAAGGGGGCCCAGTTTCGCCAATACGGCAGGGACCGGGGAGCGGCAGGCACGGGACCTGGATGTGATCAGCTGGCGTAGACACCCTGATGATCACCGGTCTCGTGCCTGTGCTGTTGCTGCGTCAACTCCCGCTGGAAGCGGACGATCTACCCGATCCCGGAACTTGCAACCGTCCTGGACCCGCAGGCCGAGAAATACACCCAGCGCGGTATGCCGAGTACCGCGTCTGCGTGACGACCAATAAGTGTCACGTGCTGGAAGGTAAGACGCATCGGATCCCACCAGCGGCCCTCGTATTGTTTGACGGCGATTTTTCCGCGACCGGAGGCCGCATGGATGAGAAGGTGACATCAAATAATTTATATGGGTCGATTTTGACATGTGTTATCGCACACCTTATACGGGAAGGGATTGTTTAGTGCGCGTCGAGTTCAAGGAGGATTTGAATTTAACCGTACTCAGTAGCGCTCATTTGGAAGTTATTCGTCCGGATGGACTGCCGGACGTATGGAGTGTCTGCGACGGTCGTGTGGAACACTCCCCGCCGAAACGACGGAGATATGGAAAGGGCATTCATGCAAATCGCAGAACATCGGGAAGAAGATTTCGAGGTTCGCGTAGCAGTGTCCGAATGGGTTGTGAGATGGACTATGGTGGGACTGGTAAGTGTACTCCGGAATGGTTCAGTCGAGGGAAGTTCCTGACGGGTGATCTCGAATTAATTACGAGCCTGCGTCGGATTTTGAATGATGCATCCGTTTTCCCTGAGTCGTTGCTCTTTGAGTGGAGGAGCGTCTTGCGCGCGAAAATAGGTGTGTATGGCGTTCGCGGAGACTAGGCCCTCATATCTGATGCAGCAGTACGGTGTATCGGATAAACGAGATCACACAGATGTCGATCTCGCACGCAAAAACACAGGCAGCCGCCTTCTTGTATTCGTCTCGATCCGTCACCGCTGCATCTCGCGATGCACAGAAATTCAGACACTCTGTCGCCTTTGTCATGCCCTGCGGATCTCGGTGAACTCAATCATGCGCGGGTCAGGTGCTTTCGGAGGGGTGTTATGTGTGCAACCATTTCGTGCGAAGAAAGGTGACAGTCCGCGAATGGGCGCCCTTGTTTGGCCGGGTGAATGACATCACCCTGAACACGACTCCAACCGGCAACCCGACCGCGACTGTCAGGTAGTTAAACCAATTTCGGGTCCGGAAATCAGCAGATAGTCTCGCTCCTCGGGGGGGCTTACATAAATCTTGCCGATTTCTCATAGCCGTCTGTACCTGACTGACGTGCGCGGCACTTTTTGGCGGATCATAGCCTTCCTCCCCTGCCACGCCAAGTGGCTCACTGGCACCCAGTTCCAGGTCAACGGCGACACCATCCCCGTCATTTGAACCGCGCTCCAACACACACTTCGTGGCCCTTTTTGCTGTCCACAAAGGACTTCCCTCTTCCGCACTGCCTTTTTCGGCAGTCAACACCCCTGCGAGGCAAGAGTGCTGAACCCATTTGACAATCCCGACGGACGCTTTCTGGTCCTGGTCAACGAGACCGGTCACCAGTCGCTGTGGCCGGTCACCGTTGAGGTCCCGGCCAGCTGGGCCGTCTTCTTGGCTGAGAGCAGCCGGGACGCCTGCCTCGCAGCCGTTGAGGAGCGCTGACCTCCGGCCCTGGAGCCGCCTCCACACATGCCATCAGTAGCCGGGCATCGGCCCGTTCTTCCGTTTTTGAGGAGTTCCGTCGTGCACACACCCTCCACCGCCCCAGCCCTCGCCTCGTCCGTGCCTTTTCCGCTCACCCGCGCGCAGACCGGCATCTGGTATGCCCACCATCTTGACGCGACCCGGGTCGCGCACAACGTGGCCGAATATTTGGAGATCACTGGCCCTCTTGATCTGGCCCTGTTCGAATTGGCGCTCGGGCGGCTGGTGGCCGAGGCGGAATGCCTGCGGCTGAGGTTCACTGAGAGTGACGAGCACGGTGTGCGCCAGTTCGTCGAGCCGGTGGTGGAGTGGTCGCTGGACGTCGTCGATCTGCGGGACCGGCCGGAGACGCGGGACGAATGCATCCGCGCGATTCTGGAGCGTCCCTTCGACCTCACCGAGGGACCGCTGTTCTCCTTCACCGTGTTGCGGCTAGCCGATGACCTGAACCTGTGGGTGCACATGGACCACCACATCGTCGTGGACGGCTACACCGGCGCACTCCTCGCCCGGCGCGCCGGGGAGATTTATACGCGCCTCGCGGCCGGCGAGGACCCGGGGCCGACCCCGTTCGCGCCGCTGTCCGCGCTGATCGCCGCAGACGGCGCCTACAAGGCGTCCGAACGGGCATTTCGCGACCGCGCGTTCTGGTTTGAGTACGTCAACGCGCTCCCCGAACCTGTCAGCCTCTCCGCTCGTCCGCCCGCGCCCGCCCAGCTGTCCCTGCGCACCACGAGTCACGTCGGACCGGAGACCACCGACCGCGTCGCCGCCCTGGCCAGGAACGCGCGCACCAGCCCCGTCGCGGTGATCGTTGCCGTCGTCGCCGCGTTCCTGTCCCGCATGACGGGATGCACGGAACAGGTCATCGGTCTGCCCACCGCGGCCCGCCGCACCGACGAGGAGAAGGCTGCGCCGGGCATGTACGCCAACGTGGTCCCCCTCCGCCTCACCCCGGACCCGAGGATGACGGTGCCCGAACTCCTCGCTCACGTCTCCACCCGGATGAAGCGCGTCCTCGCACACCAGCAGTACGACTACGCCAACCTGCGCCGCGACCAAGGCGCACTAGCCCGGGAGAACCGGCTGTTCACCAGCCGCGTCAACGTCATGCGGTTCACCTACGACGTCACGTTCGGCACCTGCCCGGCGAAGGCGCACTACCTCTCCGGCACTGCGACGGACGACCTTTCCGTGATCGTCTACGACCGGTCCGACGGCCATGGTCTGGAGGTCACCCTTGATGCCAACCCGCTGCTGTACACCGAGGCGGACGTCGCCGTCCTGGAACAGCGGTTCCACCGGTTCCTGACCGCGCTCACGCTCCTCGGCGACGAGCCCCTCGGCCACGCCGACGTCCTCAGCCCTGCCGAGCGCACCCGACTCCTGCCCGCCCCATCCGCGCTGCCGGCGGCGTCCACGGCCGACACCCTCGCCGGCCGATTCGCGGCACGGGCCGATGAGCACCACGACCGGATCGCGGTCACCTACGAGACGCACTCACTGACCTACCGGGAACTGTCGGAGGAGACCAACCGGCTGGCCCGCTGGCTGATATCGCTGGGGATCGGCCCCGGCGACCTCGTCGCCCTGGCCCTGCCCCGGTCCGTCGACATGGTCACCGCGATGCTCGCCGTCGTCACCGCCGGCGCCGCCTATCTCCCCCTGGACACCACCTACCCGCAGGAACGCCTCCGCGCTCTCCACGACGACGCCCGGCCCGCCCTCGTCCTGTCCCACGACGACGTGCTGCCCGGCGCGAAGTCCCTGCTCGCCGAGGACACCCGCAGGGCCATTGCCCGGCACCCCGCCACCCCGGTCACCGACGCCGACCGGATACGGCCCCTCACTCCCGCGCACCCCGCCTATGTCATCTACACCTCCGGCTCCACCGGCCGACCCAAGGGAGTGCTCGTACCGCATCACAACGTGGTGCGTCTGTTCGCCGCCACCGACCGCCAATACGGCTTCCGCCCCGACGACGTGTGGACGATGTTCCACTCCTACGCCTTCGATTTCTCCGTCTGGGAGATCTGGGGACCTCTCCTGCACGGCGCCCGACTGGTCGTGGTGCCGCACTCGGTCACCCGCTCCACCCCCGATTTCCTGCGGCTCCTCGTGGACGAGCAGGTCACCGTGCTCAGCCAGACCCCCTCGGCCTTCTACCAGTTGATGGACGCCGAACGGCAGGACCCCGACCTGGGCGCCCGACTGGCGCTGCGCACAGTCACGTTCGGTGGTGAGGCACTCGACCTCACCCGGCTCAACGACTGGTACGACCGCCATCCCGAGGACGCTCCGACCCTCGTCAACATGTACGGCATCACCGAGACCACCGTCCACGTCACCCAGCTCGCCCTCGACCGCAACGACTGTGTACCCGGCGCCGGCGGCCTGATCGGCCACGGTCTGGACGACCTGCGGGTGTACCTGCTCGACGAGTCCCTGGCCCCGGTACCGCCTGGTGCCACCGGCGAGATGTACGTCGCCGGGCCCGGCGTCGCCGACGGCTACCTGAACCGGCCGGCGCTGACGGCGACCCGCTTCGTGGCCTGTCCCTACGGCAACCCCGGCGAGCGCATGTACCGTAGCGGCGACCTGGCCCGCTGGACCGACGACGGCTCCCTGCAGTACCTGGGCCGTGCCGACGACCAGGTCAAGATCCGCGGCTTCCGTATCGAGCTCGGCGAGATCGAGTCCGCGGTGGGCCACCACCCCGGCATCGCCCAGAACGTCGTCGTGGTGCGCGAGGACACCCCGGGCGACCGGAGGCTCGTCGCCTACGCGGTTCCCGCCGAGGGAGTCACCCTCGACCCGGCCGCGATCCGGCAGACCGCGACGCACCTGCTCCCCGAACACATGGTCCCTGCCGCGGTGGTCGTGCTGAAGCGGATGCCGCTCACGCGCAACGGCAAGGCCGACCGCCGCGCCCTGCCCGCACCCGACTACGGTGCCGCGGCCGACCTCTCTCGCACCCCGCGCACCGACCGCGAACGCCAACTGTGCGCGCTGTTCGCCGATGCCCTCGGCCTCGAGGCAGTGGGCGTCGCCGACAGCTTCTTCCACCTCGGCGGCGACAGCATCATCGCGATCCAACTGGTTTCCCTCGCCCGCACCGCCGGACTGCAACTCACCCCCCGCGACGTGTTTGTCCTCCGCACACCCGAGGCCCTTGCCCGGGTAGCCACTCCCATCATCGGCATCCGCGACGGCGACGGCGACGATGCTACTGGCGCCATCCCGCTCACTCCGGTCCTCCGCGCACTGGCCGACCGCGACGAGCCCGTCGACCAGTACCACCAGTGGGTACTGCTGCGCACCCCCGCGGGCCTGGACCGCCACCGCCTGCACCAGCTCCTCCAGGCGCTTGTGGACTGCCACGACCTGCTCCGCGCCCGCCTCGACGCACCCTGGAGCCTCCACGTCGAGGACACCGGTTCCGTCAACCTCCAGTGCGTAACAGGCGACCCACTCGCCCACCGAAAGGAGGCGGCCACCCTCCTGGACCCTGCGACGGGAGACGTCCTGCGCGCGGTCTGGCGCGAGGGAGCTCCGGACGAGGAGGGAAGTCTGCTGCTCGTCGCCCACCACCTCGTGGTCGACGGCGTGTCCTGGCGGGTCCTGAGCACCGACCTCGCTCAGGCATGGGCCGACGGCGCGACCTCGCTTCCCGTCCCGCCGACGTCCTTCCGTCGCTGGGCCACCGCGCTCACCGCCACCGACCGTACCGCCGAACTGCCCCACTGGGAGCGCGTCCTCGACGCCGATGACCCCCTCCTCGGCGCCCAGACCGGCGGCACCGGCCGAGGAGAACTCACCGTCGAGCTGCCGGCCAACGTTACCGAGCGCCTACTCACCACCGTCCCCGACGCCTTCCACACAGGCGTCGCCGACATCCTGCTCACCGCCACAGCACGTGCCGTCGATGCCTGGCGCGGCATCCGCGGCGCCCCGGTCCTGATGGACGTGGAGACCCATGGACGAGAGGAGTCGGCCGTCGCCGGAGCGGAACTCTCCCGCACGGTGGGATGGTTCACGAGCATCTACCCGGTCGCGCTCACCCCGGACGACGACCCGGCCACCTCCGTCAAACACATCAAGGAACAACTCGCCGCGACCCCCGGCGGCGCCCTTGGATACGGACTGCTGCGTCATGTCCACCGCGCCCTCGACGGACGACCCACTCCGCAGATCCTCTTCAACTACCTGGGCCGCTTCGGCGTCGGCGGCGGAACCTTCGCCGTCACCGCCTTCGGGGGAGCCCGCGACCCTCGTATGGCGGGCGCGCACACCCTCGAACTCAACGCCCTCACCGAGGAGCGGCCGGACGGCGCCGTCCTCACCGCGACCTGGTCGTGGGACCGCTCCCGCCTCACGGACGCAGACGCCGCGATGCTGGCCAACATGTGGATCGCCGCGTTGCGTGGCCTGTCCTCCCTCGGACGTGCCGACGGGGGCCACACCCCGTCCGACTTCCCACTGGCCCGCGTCGAACCGGAACAGCTCGAGGCCCTGGAATCCGCCTACGCGGATCTGGTCGACATCCTGCCCGTCACCCCGCTTCAGCAGGAGATGCTCCAGCACACCCTGCGCACCGGACATGGCCCCGATGTCTACACCGTCCAGACGGTCCTCGACCTCGATGGCGACCTTGACCCCGACCGCCTCCGCTCCGCCTGTGACCACCTCCTGCACCGTCACACCGCCCTGCGGTCCTGCTTCCCCGCACCCGGCCTTCAGGTCGTCGTCGACCACGTGGATCTGCCCTGGCGCATCAGCGACCTCTCGGCGGGAGACGACGCCTCTCAGGCCGCCCAGCTCGCCGCCGCCATCGCCGAGGACCGCGCCGATCGATTCGACACGGCACACCCGCCCCTGCTGCGCGCCCACCTCTTCCGACTCACGCCGCGCCGCCACACCCTGCTGCTGAGCATGCATCACGCAGTCGTCGACGGCTGGTCCCTGTCCCTCCTCCTCGGTGAAGTGTTCCGCCACTATTCGGACGGGCACGCGCCCTTCCACCCCGCGCCCGGCTTCCACCAGCACCTGGACCGGCTCAGCAGCCAAGATCGCACCGCAGCGCTGCACAGCTGGACCACATCACTGAAGGACGCCGAGCCGACCCTCCTCGCACCCGCCGTCGCGGCCGACCCCACTCTCTTGCCGGACCACCACGCCTTCCGGCTGCCCCAGGAGCAGACCGATGCCCTCCTCGGGCACGCCCGCGAGCGGGACATCACACTCGGATCCATGATCCGCGCCGCTTGGGCGCTGGTCCTGCGGGACGTCACCGGCAGTGAGGACCTGCTGCTGGGAGCCACAGCGTCGGTCCGTTCCCCTGACGTGGCGGGCATGGCCGACATAGTCGGGCTGCATACCAATATCGTGCCGGTCCGGGTGCGCCTCGACGCGGGAACGTCCATCGCCGAGCTGGCGGTGCGTCTGCAGAAGGAATACGCGGAAGAGGTACCGCACCAGCATCTGGGATGGCCCGCGATCGCTGCGGAACTCGGCCACGACCAACTGTTCACCGCGCATGTGGTGTTCCACAACTACCCCCTGGACACCGCCGCGACCACGCAGCTGGGTGAGGCGGTGGTCCGCTCCGTCACGGTCCACGACGGAACCCATTACCCGCTCTCCCTGGTAGTTCGCCTGGACGGACCGGAGCTGGCCCTGCGCGTGGACCACCGCCCGGACGCCGTCACCGCGCCCGAGGCAGCGGAGATCGCCACCGCGCTACGGCGCCACCTCCTCGAACTGGCCGGAGAACCGCAGCCGCTCGACTGAGCGACGGCGGGGGCGAGGTGGAGGAGGACAGGAGATCTCCCAAGTAATTCCTGTCCTCCGCTCCCGCCCTGCCCGTCAACCGGGGCCGGAGCACGGCCGGCCGACGGATGTGCTGGATTCCGAGAGCGCTCGATCGGTGCTGAACACGATCGACGTGACGGACCTCCCGCAGGTGAAAGCGCCCCACGCAGCGTTCGGGTGCAAGGTCTGGCGGTTGGCGCCATCACGGCGAGGATCCAGCAGGTCTGCCCGTCGGAAGGGGCCTGACCTTTCGAGGTCAGGCCCCTTCCGACGGGCACTGTCGCGGGGACAGGGTCCTGCTGGCAGCTCATGCTCAAACCGTTTTATCCTCAGACCACTTGGAGATTCGTCATGCTTTCACGTCGAGTTCTGCACACCTCGCTGGGCACCGTCGCGGTGGCAGGTGTCGTCTTCGGGACGACACTGACCCCCCTGGCGAGTGCCGAGTCCAGCTCACACTCCACAAAGCCTGGCCCCAAGCCCACCGTCGTACTGGTCCACGGTGCCTTCGCGGACGCCTCCAGCTGGAACGGCGTTGTCCAGCGTCTCCAGGCGGACGGCTATCCGGTGAAGGCGCCGGCCGTTCCACTGCGGGACCTGCCCGGTGACGCCGCCTACATTTCGAGCGTCCTGGCCAATACGGAAGGCCCCATCATTTTGGTGGGCCACTCCTACGGCGGTGCCGTCGTCACGAACGCCGCAGCCAGTGACCCGGACGTCAAGGCCCTGGTGTATGTGGCAGCGTACGTTCCGGACGCCGGCGAGAGCCCGGCGGAGTTGTCCGAGCGGAAGGTCGATCACCCCATCGACCCGCTGCCCGTCCAGCCGACTCCCTACCCCGCTGCCGACGGCTCTATCGGTGTGGACCTGTACCTCGACCCCGCAAAGTACCGCAGCGCCTTCCTGAGCAACACGGTCTCCCGTGACACTGCCGCGGTCCTGGCCGCGACGCAGCGGCCGATCACGGCCGCTGCTGTGAACGGCAGGACCACACATCCGGCCTGGAAGAAGCTGCCGTCCTGGTACCTGGTGGCACGCCAGGACAACACCATCGCTGCGGACCTGGAGCGCTTCATGGCCAAGCGCGCCGGTTCGACAACCGAAGAGGTCAACGCCTCCCACCATGTGATGCTGAACGCGCCTGTCACGGTTACGCGCCTGATCGAGAAGGCCGACAAGATGACCCGCTGATCCACCTGCGGGTCGCTGTGATGGGGGATGGGGCCTCGCAACGCGTGGCGGAGGTCTCATCCCTTCGCAGTATCGCTGAGCAGACCGGTCAATGACCGGTCGGTCGGGCGTCAGGCGGGTCTGCTTGCATCACCTCACCTGAAGGGCACGCGGTGAGGCTCGCTGCGGATGCGGGCACGCTATCGGCGTTGGGCGGCGAGTATGTCGGGGTGGCGGGCGTTGGTGTTGCGTCAGCGCAGGTAGCGGTGCAGGGCCTGGGTTTGTGCGGGATGGCTGCGACGGTGGGAGTTGGGCACGGTGAACTGGCGCAGCGGGCCGAAGTGGGCCTCTATCGGGTTGGCCCAGGAGGCATAGGTCGGGGTGAAGCACAGCTCGACCTTGTGCTTCTTCGCCCAGCGGCGGATGTCTGCACCGGTGTGGGCGGAGAGGTTGTCCAAGATGATGTAGATCGGGGCGCCGTCGGGTCGGGCCGCCCGGATCGACTTCAGCGCCGCCAGGGTGTTGGCGGTGCCCTTGCGACGGCGGTTGACGCCCCACAAACGGTCGTCGCCGGCGGAGTAGCAGCCGTGGAAGTAGGTGACGCCGTGGGTGCGGCGGTAGGTCGCCGGCAGCCGGTCGGGCTTGCCCTGCTTCGCCCAGCAAGAGCCCGCGGTGGGCCGGATCCCCAGCGGCCCGAACTCGTCGAAGGCGAACATCCGGTCGGGGAAGCGCCCCGGCACCTGCTCGATCCGGTCGAGCTTGGCGTCGCGGTCGGGGTCTGGGGACCCCTTCCAGGTCTTGGTGCGCTTGAAGGTGATGCCGCAGCGCAACAGCAGGCGCCGTAAGATTTCCTGGCCGATGCGGATGATGCGTCCGTGTACGCGGCGCAGGTAGGCGGTGAGTTTGCGGATCGACCAGCGGGTGCCGTAGGCGGTGCTGCCTTCGGGCCGGGGCTCATCGGCGAGCAGGTCGACGGCGTCCATGAGCCGGCGCAGCCCGTCGGCGTCGTCCTTGAGGAACCGGGCGGCCGCGTCGATGGCGGGCTCGTCCCAGACGATCGTGTAGGTCACCCGTGCTCCAGGCCCAGACGGGCACGGACGTCATCGTGGGGCACGGCTGTGCCGGTGTCGGCGTCGTGCCCAGTTGGCCAGTGGCATCGCAGCTCCTCGTGCGACCTGCAGGCGAGATCGTCGATCGCGTGCTGTGGGCGTGAGACTTGGCTGCCAACGAGCCATGCGAACTGACCACCGCAGTGCAATCTGTATGCCGAAAGCGACTGACCGTCACCCCGGCCTGGCCTTCGACTGCACACTTCGATCGCGGTGGTCCTTGCCGTGGCTCCTCCTTCTTCCGAAGTCGCATGATTCTCGCGGATTTGCGGACCGCGAGTTATGTCACATTGTCCTGTAGAACAATGTGCCATAGTGTGAAGAGCTGGCACTCACCGAGTTCACCGGTAGCGGGGACCTGCAGCCGGGCGATTGTTCTGCGGGACTCGCAACAGGTTCCGTCGCACCCGTGCTTTGCCGAGGTAGCCGGCTGACCTGTCGTTTGAGTACGAACACGGAGTGATCACTGGTGCGATCGGACCGATGGGCGATCGGAGGCATGCTCGCGGTTGTGGCTTCCTTGATCGTGGGTGGAGCGGCCGTGGTCATCAGTGACCCTCCAGGCTCTGCGACTTTGTGGATCATCCTGGGCGTAGGGGCGGTGGGCGCCGTTTCGGCGGTGCGGGCGTCGAGCCTTGCCGTTGTCGTAGCCGCGCTGTTGGCCGGGTTGGAGCTGCGCGATCCGTCGCCGTGGGGCACCTGGGGGGTTGCCGGGGGGCTGTTGTTCCTGTTCGCGCTGCGCCGCCCACGCTTCGACGCGGTCGCCGCCGGCGTGTTCGTCGCAGCGACTGTCCTGTTTGCAGCGTTCGTCCCTTTGTGGGGCAGCTCTACCAGTGGGGCGTTTGGGCTTGTGGCTCTTGCTACCGCGGTGGTGGGGGTGGGGCAGTGGGTGCAGGCGCAGCGGCGTTATGTGGCGGCGGAGGTGGGTCGGCGTCGTCAGGAGGCGGAGCGCAGGCGGCAGGAGGTGGCTCGTCATGTGGCGGAGGAACGGCTGCGGATCGCCCGTGAACTGCATGACAGTGTCGCCCATCATCTTGCGGTGGTCAGTGTGCACACGAATGTCGCGAGGATTAATCTGACGCGTTCGCCTCAGGTTGCCGAGCATGCACTTGAGGATGTGCAGGCTGCCACGCACTCGGTGATGGAGGAACTGGGCATCATCTTGAGTGTTCTTCGTGCCTCGGAATCCGAAGTGGTTCCTTCCACTCCTGTTGATGCAGCCATGATCGAGGATCTGCTGCTGAGTTTCGAGGGCATCGGTCTGAAGGTTGAGACTGACGGTCTTGATCACCTGCTTGCGCTTGCACCGGTTGCTCGTACTGCCGCTCAGCGGCTTCTCCAGGAGGCTTTGACCAACGCGCAGCGTTATGGCGATGGCGGGGTCACGGTGGTCGTCGATGCTCCTGTCAACGGGTACGTCACGTTGTCGGTCCGCAATCCCTGGGTGCCGCGTGAGACGGTGTCTGCGGGCAGTGGGCTGGGGCTGGTGGGTATGGAGGAACGGGTTCATCTGCTGGGTGGCACGTTCTATGCGGGGCCGGACACGGAGGAGGGGTTCGTGGTGACCGCGCAGCTTCCGGCGGCCGCGCCCCGATCTTTGAAGGAGACGCCTGTATGAGCGGCGTACGTGTACTTGTGGTCGATGACCAAGTCATGATTCGCTCCGGGATCCGTGCGCTGCTGGAGGCCGGTGACGGCGTGGAGGTCGTCGGCGAGGCGGGCGATAGACGTCAAGCCGTCGCCACGGCTCGTGCTCTGGTGCCCGATGTCATTTTGATGGATCTTCGGATGCCGGTGCTCGACGGTGTGGGAGCGGTCGTCCAACTGCGTGCCGACACCACCACCGCGGAAATCGGCATTTTGGTGCTGACCACTTTCGACACCGATGAGAATGTGCTCGCCGCCCTTCAGGCCGGAGCCAACGGCTTCCTCGGCAAGTCGGCGGACCATGAAGAACTTATGCAAGCGATCGGACGCGTCGCCGCCGGAGGTACATCCCTCTCCGCTGTCGCAACCGACACGGTCGTCGCCCACCTGACCAGCACTGCACGCCGATATCGAACCAACGAAACGGCCTCTTCCGAGGAACTGCACAGGGCTGCATCCCTGACCTCGCGTGAACGGGAGGTCGTGATGTTTGTTGCCCAGGGGCTGAACAACGACGCCATCGCGGAGCGCTTGTTCATATCCCCACTGACGGTAAAGACCCACGTAAACCGATCCATGAGCAAGATGCACGTCCGCACCCGGGCACAGCTCGTGGTCGCCGCGCTCGGCGCGGGCTTGCTCGACGACTGATTTCTGATGCCATCTGTCAGAGCGACAGGTGAAGCGATCGGGTGTAGATCGTTAGGGTCTGTTCCGTAGTCGGTGGTGACGGGGGGTGTCGTCAGCCCAGGAGGACGCGGTGGCGGAGGAGAGGGAAGCTCGCGCGGCCGTACATCTGGCGCTTGATCAGCTTGGTTTTGTTATTGACGGCCTTCGGTGCCGCCGTTGTGATGCGGCAGGGTGAGGGCGGCGTCGACTGCGACTCGGTCCTTCTCGAGGCCACGGATGAAGGCATGCAGGTGGGGCAGGTCCTCGGCCCGGGCCGAGGTGATCCAGGTACTCAGCAGGGTGGCATCGCCGTCGGTGGGATTCAGCAGCACGGCGACGTGGTGGATGAGGTCGGCCAGGACGGTCATCTCGTGGCAGGCGGTGCGGGCGGCCTCGATCCGTTCCCGCTGGTGGTCCTTGAGGCGGTGGGGACGGGTGAGCAGGTAGCGGGCGAGCCGTCGGGGCGAGAGTGCGGGCCGGTCGGCCTCGACGCGGCCCTGGTTGATGTAGCGGACGAGCAGGTTCGAGCTGCCGGTGTAGCTCAGTTCCCTGATCTCCTGGAGGAGATGGGTGACGGGGACGGCCGGGTTCTCCAGCCGGCGTCGGCGCAGGTGATCGCGGTAGGGATCCACGAGGGTGGGCCGGTACTTGGGGGCGCGAATGAGGCGCTCGGGCTCGGCGACGCGGTCGTAGCGCTTGACGGTGTTGAGAGCCAGGTTCAGGCGGCGCGCGCACTCCAGAAGTCCGACTCCGCGCTCGCGCAGGGCGTGGACCTGCTGCCAGCGCTCGCGGGTAGTGGCGGCCTGTTTACGCCTCGGCCGGAGGCGGGCCCGCTGTAGCCCAGCAGGTGCTGTGCGCGGCGACTTCTTTGCGGACGGCCTCGGCGAGGTTGTGCCACAGGTGCCAGCGGTCGCTGATCTGGGCCGCGTCGGGCAGAGCCCGGCGGACCGCCTCGGCGTAGGTGGCCGATCCGTCCCGGCACACGGCCTCGATGCCCGGATGTCCGCGCAGCCAGGCTTCCAAAGCGGCGGCTTCGCGGCCGGGCAATACGTCGATTCGCTCACCGGTCTCGACGTTGATGATGATCGTGGCGTAGCTGTGCCGGCGCCGCAGGGCGAAGTCGTCGACCCCGATCACTCGTGGAATCCACACCTCCGGCACAGGCACCCGCCGTAGCAGCCGCAGGGCAGACGCGTACGACACGGGCACGGCCAGAGATCGAGTGAGTCGGGCGGACGCCCGGCCGCATAACTCCTTGACCAGCTCGGAGAGCTGGCCGGTCAGACGTGTGATGCGACGCTGATGGCGCTCCAGGAGCCCGGGGACCTGTTCTCGGAAGGTCTGTCGCCTACAGCTCAGGACCGGACGGACCAGGCGTCGTATCCTCACCCGGACCACGACCTGCCGGCCGTCGACCGGCACATCCCGCACCGTCCGGCCGTGATACCCGTGGACCCGCCCCGTCACCACCCCGCACACCGGACAGGGAACAGGAACATCCCGGGTCCGAGCCGAAACCCGGACCATCTCAGCACCGTCCGCCACATCCTCGATGACCAATGCTGACAACCCCGGAAACACCGCTCCCACAAGCGTGATCGCATCATGCACGCTCAATGATCACAGGCGAGGACTCACCGTCACCACTGACTACGGAACAGACCCGCTCATTTGACAGACCCCAATGAGGGACTACAGACCCCAATGAGGGACTTACGCGGGTGAGTTGATACCCCGCACACCTACCTCAACAGCACGGGTGCCTCGTGCGTTGCGCATACCGACTCCGTCACTCCATGGGTAGCTAGCCACTCTGAAGACGCTGGCTGGTGGTGGGTGTGTGGGGGAGTACACCGAACGCGGTATGTCGAGTACCGCGTCTGCGCGACGACTGATGGGTGTTGTGTGCTGGAAGGTAGGGGCCGTCGGATCCGCACCGACGGCTTTCTCACTGCCTTCATTCTGGAGTTTTCCATGTCTCGATTGTTGTCCAGGGTAGGCGCGTTCAGCGCCGGCCACAGACTGGTCGTCGCTGGCGCGTGGTTCGTGCTGACGGCGGTCTTTGCCGTCATGACGGTCAGCGGGGCGAAGTTCTCCGATTCCGCGTTCAGCATTGCGGGTGCCGAGTCGACCACTGCTCTGGCCACGATGGACAAGGCGTTTCCTGCACCGCCTGGCCCTGAGGCGGGCGAGCTGATGCTGGTGGTCGAGGCGCCTGACGGGACGTCCTTGACCGATCCGGCGGCCCAGAAGCGGGTTACGGACCTCGTGTCACGCGCCGCTGACGTCCCTGACGTGCTGTCGGCTGCGGATCCGTATGACGAGAACCGTCCTTATGTGTCTGAGGACGGTTCGGTGGCTGTGTCGACCTTGAGTGTCGACCTGGAGGCGGACCAGCTTGTCGTGGAGGACAACCTGCGCAAGGCGGCGTCGGGGCTGA
Organism: Streptomyces sp. NPDC002701; assembly: GCF_042889045.1. Taxonomy (NCBI): domain Bacteria; kingdom Bacillati; phylum Actinomycetota; class Actinomycetes; order Kitasatosporales; family Streptomycetaceae; genus Streptomyces; species Streptomyces sp. NPDC002701. Next base: position 39,166 of record NZ_JBIAQL010000004.1, on the reverse strand, counting down.
CGGAAGGGGGGTACACGGTCGAGCTCGGTGGGGCGTTGGATGACGGGCCGCCCCAGATCGCGAGTATCACCGAGGTTGTCGGTGTCGTGGTCGCCTTCGTGGTGCTGCTGTTGACGTTCGGTTCGCTGGCTGCGGCCGGCGCGAACATGCTGACCGCTCTGGGCGGCGTCATCGTGGGCATCGTGGGCGTTCTCGCGTGGTCGTCGATCGGCGAGGGCATCCAGTCCACCACGCTCATCCTCGCGTTGATGCTGGGTCTGGCGGTCGGTATCGACTATGCCCTCTTGATCCTCTCGCGTTTCCGCGATGAACTGCGACGCGGGGTTGGTATCGATGCTGCGGTGGCGCGGGCTGCGGGCACGGCCGGAACCTCTGTGGTGGTGGCAGGAACCACCGTGGTCATCGCCCTGGCAGGGCTGTCGGTCGTGCAGATTGCGTTCATCACCGAGATGGGACTGGGTGCGGCGATCGCAGTGATCGTGGCCGTGGCTGCCTCGCTCACCGTCGTGCCGGCGGTGCTGAAGACCCTTGGTTACAAGGCGCTGCCCCGCAAGGAACGCCCGAGCGCCGACACTGACGCTGACGGGTCTGCTTTCGGCGAGACGTCTGCGGCTGCGGCTGTGGTGGTGTCGGAGGATCGAAAGAAGAAGTCGAAGCCCAACCTGCTGGGCCGGTGGGCCCTGCTGGTGGTCAACCGGCCCGTTCTGACGATCCTTGGTGCCACGGTCACGATTGTTCTGCTTGCCCTGCCGGCTCTTTCGCTCAAGACCGAACTGGATCCGCCGGGCGGCCCGGACCCGGCCAGTTCCCAGCGTGCGGCCTACAACACCATCAGTGACGCTTTCGGCGCCGGCGAGCAGAATCCCCTGATCGTGCTCTTCGAGGGTTCGAAAGCGGCCGACACCGCCGGCGCTACGTCGAAGAAGATCGCCGCGGTGGACGGCGTGGTCGATGTCAGCCCCGTCCAGCCCGCCGAGAACGCGGACATCGCCTTCCTGGCGGTCACGCCCAAGCACGGCCCGGCCGACACACGCACCAGCGATCTCGTGAACGCCCTGCGCACCGCGATGGACGACGTGAAGGACGCGAAGGTCTCGGTGACCGGGCAGACCGCGGTCGACGTGGACGTCAACGCGCAGCTCTCCTCCGGCCTCATCATCTACCTGATCGCGGTGGTCGGGCTCTCACTGCTCCTGCTCACTCTCGTCTTCCGCTCCATCATCGTGCCCCTGCTGGCCACGTTCGGCTTCCTGATGTCCTTCGCCGCGGGCCTGGGAGTGACGGTGGCGGTCTTCCAGTGGGGCTGGGCAGGTGGCCTGGTCAGCCTGGACGAAGCCCGGCCACTGGCCAGTCTGATGCCTCTCATCGTGGTGGGTGTGCTCTTCGGCCTCGCCATGGACTACCAGGTGTTCCTGGTCTCCCGCATCCACGAGGCACACAAGAACGGACTGCACACCCGGGCAGCAGTACTGCAGGGCTTCGGACAGGCATCACCCGTCGTCGTCGCGGCGGCCACCATCATGGCGGCGGTGTTCGCCGGCTTCGCCTTCAGCGGCGGCGACGCGATGGTCGCCTCCATCGGACTGGCCCTGACCGTCGGCGTCCTGGTCGACGCACTCATCGTGCGCATGATCCTGGTGCCCGCAGCACTGCAACTCCTCGGCGAAGCCAGCTGGTGGATCCCCCGCTGGCTCGACCGCATCCTCCCCAACGTCGACACCGAGGGCACAGCCCTGGAACACGAAGACGAAGAGCTTCCCAAAACACACGAAAAGCAGGAAGAACTCGCCGCAACCCCCTAGGTATAGACACACAATGTCGGGCTGCTCCCCAAATTGGGGAGTAGCCCGAACCCAGCAACACACTGCAATTTCGCATTATAAGAGCTCGTAACAGGATCATGAAGGGACATCGACGATCCCGACCGTGGCTCGCGGCAGCACAGGGATGCCTCCGTCGAGCAGGAGCGCGATCGACCCCACGGAGGTGCCGTAGTCGCTGCTGAGTACCGGCCCGAGTATGCCGGTCGGATTCACGACTGCCAGCTCGAGGCCCTCACGCTCCGCGAAGTCCCACGCGGCCCGCTCGGCGAGCGTCTTCGACTTGGCGTACGCAGTTACGCCGCGGCCGGTGAGGTCAGTCCAGACCGTCTCGTCGTAGGGCGTGGTCGTCGGCGCGTGCCCGTAGTCGATCGCTGCCAACGACGAGGTCCGTACGACCCGCTTGACGCCACCGCCCCCACCCGGCGCTCCTCCTCGTTCACCGCCTCATGCAGGTTGTTCAAAAGCCTCTGGACCATCCACCCACGCTTCCGTCGTGGCCGTGCAGCACGGCGGCACCGACCGCACCCTGCGAGCGTAGTGGTCAAAACACACCGTGTGACAAGCCGTCAAGGAAAACGCCCCGGAACGCCACTGCCGGCCACCACGGCGCCTCAGCAGCGGGCAGACACCCGCCATGACCGCGTACGACCCTGCGGCCATCGATCAGAAAGGAACGAACCACGACACGCACGGCGCGCGGCCGGGGAAGCGTCGTCCCGTACGCCGGAGAGCTGTCAGAAACCCGCCAGGAGGCTCTGGCTGAGGTTGATCCGTGGTGGTGTCCGATGGCCTGGGAAGTCGGCTGGCAGCGCTGCTACCGGCTCACCCTCGCCCACGTGAAGGCGGGCGGCGCCCTCCCGGCCGCGGCGGGCGAGCTGGTCGTGCAGGGCGAGGACCTCGGAGCCTGGATCACCGCGCAGCGGGCGGGGTGGGATCGGCTGGTGCCCGCGCAGCACCTGCTGGAGATGCTCGGCATCGAGCCGCCCGCGCAGCACGGAGATCAGCGCCGACCGGGCCCCAGCACCCGCTGGTGGTCTATATGGCGTTCGGTCTGTACAAGACGCTGGGCTTCCGCTTCGCCTCGCGCTTCTGTCACCTGGCCAATCAGTGGTTCTGGCGCGCGAACCTGGTCGAGAGTGAGGAGTCGACCGCCGGGTGCGGGCCGCTGGAGGCGGTGGCCTGCAGCAAGGTCAATCTCAAGAAGATGGCCACGCACTGGCCGGACCTGCTCCGAGTGGCGGGGTTGCTCATCACCACCAAGTCCGGGCCTGTGACCTGCTACGGATGTTCGGCTGCGGAGGGCCATCCGGCCCCCCCCTGTGGGGGGCGCTCGCCAGGTACGGGCGGATCGATAAGACCATGCACCTGCTGGTCTTGGTCGACCCGGTCAACGACACCTACCGGCAGCTGGCCGTGCAGGAGTCTCGCCACGGCTCGCCCGCGCGATCTGCCACGGTGGCCGGCGCCAGATCCGTCTTGCGTACGGGACGGTCAGGAGGATCAGCTCGCCGCCTTCGGCCTGGTCCTCAACGCCGTGGTGCGGTGGACAGCGCACCACCTGGACGCCGCCGTCGCGGTGTTGTGCGCTGAGGGTCAGAAATCAGGGAGGAGGACGTCGCTCGTCTCTCCCCGCTCAGTGACCGGCACATCAACTTCCTGGGCCGCTACCTGTTCAACATCAAGGCCAGCGGCCCTGGCCGGGGTCTGCGCCCTTCCGGACCGGGACGCCGTCGAGGAAGACGAAGGCTGACGCGAGGGGCGCTCAAGGAGCGTCATCTCTGTCGCGAGTCGCTGCTTGTTTCCTGCCCGAAGGCCGAGGTCCCTGGCAGTGTGCTGGGCGCCTGCGGCGGTGTCGGGCGGGCGCCGGCGCGGGTGGCGCCGATGCCGGCGATCACCACGAAGGCGACGCCGACTGCGGGTGCCGGGCCCGGAACTTGGCCGAGCACGAGGAGACCGATAAGCAGGGCGACGGCTGGTTCCAGGCTCATCAGAGTGCCAAAGGCGGAGGTGGTCAGGCGGCGCAGAGCGAGAAATTCGAGGGCGAAGGGCAGCACGGGGCTCAGGGCGGCCAGGAGAAGCATGATCCACAGGGATGACCAGGTCACGTGGGCCGACACAGGGCGGGCCGCGATGAGCATGCCGAGGATTCCAGCGACGGCCATGGACAGGGCCAGCCCCTTCAGGCCGGTGACGCGGTCGCCGACGCGCTGGGTCAACAGGATGTAGGCGGCCCAGCAGGCTGCGGCGGCCAGCGCGTATCCCGCACCCAGCGGGTTGAGGCCGCCATGCCAGGGCTCGGTCAGCAGCACGACGCCGATTGCGGCCGCCGCGGTCCACACCTTGCGGCCGCGCCCGGGCCCGTACAGGGAAAGGGCCAGAGGGCCGAGGAACTCCAGGGCGCTCGCGGTGCCCAGCGGCAGGTGGGCGAGGGCGAGCATGAAGAAGATCATCATGCCCGCGGTCACGGCACCGAGCACCGTGCAGGCCAGCAGATCCCGGCGGGTGAAGTCGCGTCGCCGCGGCCGGACGAGGACCAGGAGGAGCACACCTGCCCAGCCCAGGCGTAGTCCCGCCGTGCCCAGTGCGCTGAGCTGGGCGAACAAAGGCACGGTGAGGGCGGAGCCGAGCTGGACGGTGGACATGGCGGCGACTGCCATGAAGAAACCGGTCTGGGCAGGCATTGGCCGCGGCCGGTGTGGTGGCTTCTGACTCATGAGCTTCAGTAGAGAACTTGGAACCGTTCATGTCCACGTGCCAATAATTGATGTTCTGTTCGCTCATCATGGACAATGAAGCATGGAGACGCGGCGCCTTCACCTGCTGGTGGAACTGTCCAGGCTCGGTTCGATGCGTGCGGTCGCCGACACGGTGGGCACCACTACGTCCACTGTCTCGCAGCAACTCGCTGTCCTCGCCCGGGAGGTGGGCGCCGCCCTGACCGAGCCGGACGGGCGGCGGGTGAGGCTGACCCCCGCGGGCCGACGTCTGGCCGAGCACGCCGCGGTGATCCTCGCAGCCGTCGAGACCGCACGCTCGGACCTCGCCCCGGACACGGAGCCGAACGGGACCCTGCGGGTGGCTGGCTTCGCCACTGCCATCCGCCTTTACCTGCTGCCGCTGGTCACCAGCCTGGCCGCCAGTCATCCGCGGTTGCATGTCCTGGTCCGCGAGCACGAACCCGCCGAGGCATTGGCCCTGCTCGCAGCGGACGGGACGGACCTCGCACTCACCTACGACTACAACCTCGCCCCAACAATTACCGATCCCGCTGTGCACACCACCGCGCTCTGGACGGCCCCGTGGGGTCTGGGTGTTCCGGCCTGCGCCGATGTACCCGATGCGGCGGACAGCCCGGGTCTGTTCGCCCACTTCCGCACACAGGACTGGATCGTCAACTCGCGCAACACCGCCGACGAGACGGTCGTCCGCACCCTGGGTTCGATGGCCGGGTTCACGCCCCGCATCACGCACCAGGCCGACAGCCTCGAACTGGTCCAGGGCATGATCACCGCAGGGCTCGGCGTGGGACTGCTGCCGATCGGCACTCCCACTTTCCCCGGAGTCCGTCTAATGCCGCTCATCGGCCCTCAGGTGCTGCTGCGGGCCTACGCCGTCGCACGCCGCGGCCGCCTCGCCTGGCCCCCGCTCACCCTGGTAACCGGCCTGCTCGCCTCGCGAAGTGCGACCACATCCCCAAACGGCCCTCACCTGCCCCCGTAGCAGGCGGCGATTAGCCTGCCACCTGGGATGTTGCTGCACAGGTCCGTAGTACAGGGGCAGCGAACAACGATGAGGAGATCACACATGACCACCACCGCCCGCGCCACTGTGCAGTACGAAAACGAACGGGTACGGGTCACCCGCTGGGACTTTCAGCCGAAGGAGAGCACCGGCCGCCACGTGCACGCGTACGACTACGTCGTGGTGCCTGTCACTGACGGGTGCACCGACGTGATTACCCCCGACGGCACCGTTACCTCCGCGCAGCTGCGGGCAGGCGAGTCCTACGCCCGCCCGGCCGGCGGCGAACACGAAGTCGTCAACGCCGACACTGTCCCGCTCGCCTTCGTCGAGATTGAATTGAAGTAGCAGGCACCTTGAAGTCAACAGAATCCGTCGAGCGCGCGGCAACCTCGTGCGGCTACGGTACGGCGAAGACCAGCGCCTACCGCCCAGCCCGGGTCGCCACCCATGCGGACATCGACGCCGCCGTCTCCACGATGACCACCGCCTTCATCCACGACCCGCTGTGGGGCCCGGCCTTCCCCGACGCATCGCGGCGCGCCGAGCAGGCGGCGGCCATGTGGCGCCTGCACGTCACCTACGCCCTGCGCTATTCCTGAACACTCGTGACGCCGGGTGTGAAGGCCGCAGCCGTGTGGATCCCGCTGGGCGACCGAACTCACCCCCCCGGGAAGAGAGCGGCCTGCAGGAACTGTTGGCACAGGCCGTGAGCTCGGACGTGGCCACGGCGATCATGGGAATCTACGGTCAAGGAAACGGTGCTTCCCGGGGAGCCGTGCTTTCACCTCATCCTGCTCGGAGTGCACGACGACCACCGCGGCAAAGGGCTCGGCATGGGCCTGGCTGCCGAGAGCCTCGCCCGGATCGACGTCCTAGGCCACGATCCCGGTACCGGCCGACCGGGTCCGCAACCTTCGCAAGCTCGCCTCCCGCGGCGGTCGGCCACCCAAGTTCGAGAAGGTCGACTACCGCGAACGCCATGCGGTCGAATGCAGCATCAATCGGCTCAAGGGACACGGGCCGTCGCCACCAGATACGACAAGCTCGCCTGATCGGTCTCATAGGGCCTCTCAAAGACCAGCGTGAGGCGGTCAGGAACAAGAGGCTCTCGTGGTCTATGCGCCCGCGTCACAACAGGTCAAAGTCACCCGCCGTATCGCCCGGGAGATCGTGTGACCAGTTGCAGCGCAGCAGAACGAGTCGGCGCCGCCATGTTCAGCAGCCCGCAGAGCAGCCGCGGACGGATGATCGCCGCCATCGCCGGTGACCCCGCTGCCGCCCACCTCCGTGCCCTCCAGCACGGTTTGCCCTGCCGACGTCAGCTTCAAGCCCGACAACCCCCGCGAGGAGATCGGCGACGTCAGCGACCTGGTCGTGAGCCTCAGCGAGGTCGGGCAGATCGTCGCCATCACCGTCGCGGCCAAAGATGCCTACCTGAAGAGCCGACCAGAGCGGCAGAGCGACCTGGAGCACGGCGCCAAGTACGTCGACGTCGACGGCAGCCGACGCCTGAAAGCCGCACGCGAGGCCGCACTGCCCACCAGCAAGGTCATGCTCGGTGACGAGTTCTCCAGCACAGACGAAAACCGCCTTGAGGCAGCGTTCATCGCCAACGCCACACGCAAAGACCTGAGCGAACTCGAAGAAGCGCAGGCACTCCAGCGCCTCGTGACGTCCTACGGCTCGCAGCACCAGGCCGCGAAGCGGCTCGGGATGAGCCAGCCCCTGATCAAGCAGAAGCTGTCTCTGTTGGCTCTCACCCCAGACCTACAGGCAGACCTGGAAGTCGGCCGGTGCAACGTCTCCCACGTTCGGAACATGACGAAGGTTCCTGCAGAACAGCAGCGACACCAGGCAGACCGCCATGCGGCTGCTGATACAGAAAGGACGAAGCAGCGAGTCTCCAAGCGCTCGGCTCCGGACCCAGCAGGTGATAGCTCAGTTATCACCCCCCAGGCCCCGGCACCCGTACAAGCCGATACACCTGGCCTTCCCTGGAAGAACCCCCAGACGAGCAACCGGATCCTCCGGGATCACATGACCGAAGGAGACCGACTCACCTTGGCCAAGCTTCTCTCCCAGTGAGTACCCGTACTCGCTGACGGTGTCGCCTCAGCCGGAGCAGGGCGCGCCACTGGGGTACGTCTGCTGTTCCCGTCGTACGTCACCGCGGTGACGTACGACGCTTTGCGATGTGTGAGCCGCGCGACAGGCATGACTGCAGTGCCATGATCGAGCGAAGCGCAAGCCTGAGGTTCCGGCCGTTCCTGCGTGCTTTGTTGCCGACCGCTTCTATCTGCGCTGCCCTCGCCGTACGTGCCCGCTACACCTGAATCAGAAGTGTGCGGGCAAAGGAGGGGCTCATAGTTCTGACGAGCAATGTGGCGGTTCTTCTGGCGGTTCATCATCGTGGTCAGGCTTCGGCGCGCCGTACGCAGGTGCGGAAGCGGTCGGACGCACAGGTGACCGTTCTCATCGCGCTGGTCTTCGGCATCCTGGGCGCCCCCACCGCCTTCGGGCAGCGGATCGCCGATGTCACAGGACGGTTTGCCGAGGACATCACGCGGTCTGGCCGCTAAAGTAATGACCGAACTCGCGCGAGATCAACACGGTGACGGTTTTCTGTAGGGGGTATAAGAAGTCAGCGCCGGAATCGCCCGCACGTCCAGGCCCCTGGCGCTCACGTGTGATGCCCGTGCTCGCTTTCGTCGGGGGAACCATGCGCATTATGACCTTATTTGCCCTGCTCGGTGCGTTGCTGGCAGGCCAGCCAGCCATCTTGCACGCCGCGTCCGCAGTTGATCCTCAAACTGCGGAACCGGTTCGGTCCACTGAAATTTCACGCACCGCTGGGGCGGGGGTGGTCGCTCTCCCTGCTCGCGTTTCTGGCGGTTCAAGTACTTCTGGCGGGCCGGGCAGCATGAGCAGTGCGGGCGGCATGGGTGTGATGGGCATGACGAGCGGCATGAGCAGCGCGGGTAGCACGGGTATGACCACCGGCATGACGACTGGCATGACGACTGGCATGACAAGCGGCGTGGGCGGCACGGTTTCCACGGGCGGCACCGATGGCACACAGGTGTCGCTGGAAGCCGCGTGGTGGGTTGTGCCCGCCATACTGGGGGTCGCTTTCGCGCTGTTCGCCGTGTTCTTCGTGAAAGAAAGCTGGCGACGCAGGCGACGCAAGAATCAGCTGGAGTACTGATCCGTCGCCTCGGACACGCTTCGCACGGTCACGGCATCATCTGCGGGCCGTTGGCACCCCTCATCCTCGTCGCCGTCCGCATTACCGAACTCGTCCTGGTCCAGCTCGTCAGGAGTGAACCAAACCCGCGACGGCTCAGGCACCACAAGAAGAAAGACCAGCACGATCACGCCCACAATGGACGGGAACGCGAGCACGAACGCTGCAACCCGGGCACCACGATTGCCTTGCCACAGCCCAAGAGCCACAGAACCTGGCAGGAGCGCAGCGAGGCCGAGCGCCGACGCGCCTGCGATCGCAATGGCTACTGGCGCGGTCGAATTCCACGAACGCCCGCAGCATCACCCCGCCCTCGTCACGGTCGGCTTCGCGGGTGCGGTAGTACACCAGCGCATCCGGGATCACCGCCTCTCCACTGCCGAGGGGATGGTGGACCTCGGGGACCCAGTCCAGCGGCCGGCAGATCTCCCCGCGCCGCCGGGCGTCCTGCACGAAGGCGAGCCCGACCTCGGTCACGGTCAGACCGTGACCCATCTTCAGCCGCACCGCGGTCCGGTCACCGGCATACCACCGCACGGGCTTTCGCTGCCTCAAGCGTTTCGTCGCGCGCGAGGTATACCACCACCTCACCAGCGCATTCAGCGGCGCACCCGGGCCGTCTCCCACGGCTTGACGATCTATAGAAGCTTCAGCGTCAAGTTAGGGTCTGTGGCGCAAGTAGAATTTTGGACGTGAACGATCACGTGCCCTTAGCCAGTAGCCTCCCGGGAGTCAACGTTCCGCGGCTTCAGGAGGATGGCCCATGTCAGCGGTGCACGTGACCGTGTGGGACGACCGCGATGGGGTCGGAGGGGACCAGGAGCAAGTGAGGGCGGCCGCTGCCCTCTTCGTCCACAACATCTTTGCCTGGGGCAGCGACTCCACCTACGGGTTTGCCGGGCAGCGGCCCCTCGCCGGCGGTCGGCGACTGCTGCTGATGGATCGCCGGGGTTACGGCGACAGCCCGGACACCGCTCGCAGCGACTTCGACGTCGACGCCGAGGACGTCGTGGAGATTCTCGCCGCCGGGACCTTCACCGCAGGGCACGGCGGTACCCACCTTGTCGGGCACGGGAACGGCGGCGTCGTTGCACTCATCGCCGCCGCCCGCCGACCCGACCTCATCCGCTCCCTCGCCCTCATCCAGCCCTCCGCCTTCACTGCCGCCGCCGACCGTCCAGTGGTCGCCGAACTCCTCGAGCGCGTGCGCGACGGTGCCCCCGGTGTCCCGGACGGCGTCACGCCGGAGCAGTACCTGTGGGCGTCCACCGAGGGGTTGGGGATGACTGCCCCCGATCCCACTCCGCGCCGGCTGCGTGCCGTTGCCACCGCCATGGGGGAGCGGCCCGTCTGGGAGGCGCAGATCCCGCTGGAGGCGATCCGGGATGCCGCCCTGCCGGTTCTGGTGATCTGCGGGACCTGGGAGCAGGCACCGGCGGCGTACCGCGAGCACGTGGGGCTTCCCCTTATGGCCGTGGCGGAGTCCCTCACGGACTCCCTCGGGGGTCGTCTTGTGCAGGTACCCGGGTACTACCCCCATGTCCAGGAGCCCGCTGCCGTCAACGCCGCCCTGCAAGAGTTCTGGGGCTAGTCTTCTGAGTCAGGAATTCCGTTCAGAAGTGTAGGCTGTCAGTAGCCGGTCGGCCGGTCCTTCCTGTCTCTGGCCCCGTGCCGGTCAGGAGGAGGTTTTCCTCCTCAGGATGGTGTAGGTGACGGTCAAGAGGAGCGCGGTGAGCGCGGCCAGGACGCCGGTCTCGACGATCTGGAGCGGCCAGAAGTGCGCCGGTGGGTGGCCTTCGCGGTAGAAGCTCGTGATGTCGTGGTCGACCAGGCATGCCTGGTCGCCGTCACACAGTGGGTCCGGGACATGGGTGCCCGAGCCGGTGATCGCGCCCTCCGAGACCGTGACGCCGGAGAAGAAGGGGTAACCCTCGCTCACCGAGCCGGTAATGGTCACCAGAGGCCACAGGCTGTCGCGCCCCGTGCGGAGTGCGGCTGACACGATGCCCATGGCCAGCAGGGACAGGCCGAGGGCCGGCAGGGGACGGTGGACCAGGAACGCCACCAGTGTGCCTATGGCCAGGCCGAGCAGCGGGAGAACGACGGCGGTCGGGCCGAGGGAGTCATAGACTGAGGTGGACGTGTGCCACCTGCTCGACGCGAGGCCGCCCGAGGACGACGCCACCAGACGGCGCAGCAGGACAAGGGCGAGGATGCCAAGGACGAGGAGCGTCGCAGGCAGGGCCAGTTTGGCGGTGAGCCAGCGGACAGGGCTGACGGACTGGCTCCACGCCAACTGCGCTGTGCCGCTGTCCAGTTCGCGCCCGATGAGCGCGCCGCTGGCGAAGGCCGCGACCAGTAGCGGCACTACGTTGATCAGCGACTCGGTGACGCCGAGCAGGGAGTGGTATGTGCTCGCTGTGGGACCCTTGGCGGTGCACGCGTCCACCTCCGCGGAGGCGCAGTGTCCGATGCTGTCGAGTCCCGCCGTGCCGGGGCCCCACAGCCACAGCAGCAGAGCCGCGGTCACGGCGACGTAGCCGATCCACAGCCACAGGGCGCAGCGGTGGATACGCAGCACCGTCCAGGTCAGGCCGGTTGGGCCGGTGCCGCGGGTGGTGGGGGAGGGCGGTGACGTGGTGGCGGAACTCATGCGGCGGCCTTCTTCGTACCGGGCGGGTTGGGCTTGACGCGCGTGGGTTCATACCGGCGTAGAACCAGGAAGGCGGCGGCCACGGCGAGCACGGTAAAGCCGAGGAGAATGCCGGTCTCGGTGAGCTGGCGGGGCCAGTAGTCGGGGGAAGGCAGGTACTCACGGGTGAAGCCGGTGATGTGGTGCTGATCGAGGCAGCTCTGGTCCATAAAACAGTTGGGGTCGCGGATCTCAGCGCCGCCGGAGGTGATCGCCTTGCTGTGTACGGGGACTTCGGGTTGCTGGTATTGGCCCTGAAAGGGCCAGGAGTTGCCGCGGAACCGCCCGACCAGGAACTGCCCGGCCGCGGCGACCGCCAGCGCGGGCAGGGTGCGGCGCAGGACCAGCGCGGCGAGCACGCCGAACGCCAAGCCGAACAGGGCGTTCGCCACGGTCGCGGGACCGATCGAGAAGTTGAAGTCGCGCGGCCCGATGCCCGCCACGAGAAGATGGCCTCGGGCGTTCCACACGACCCGGTACAAGATGACGATCATGCCCGTCCCGACAGTGACGAGCAGCGCGGGCACAGCCAGTTTGGCAGCGAGCCAGCGGGCTGGCGACACGGACTGCGTCCAGGCCAGCTGCGCGGTGCCCTGTTCCAGTTCGCGGCCGATGAGGGGGCCGGCTGCGAAGACGGCGACGGCGTACGCAGCGATGCGGGTCAGCGTCAGCGGCTCGTAGAAGACGTCGTCGAAGGTGCCGACGAAGGGCAGGGCCGTGGACGGGCCCCGGTACGCCTGGTCCTGGCTGCCGTCGTAGCCCCACACGTCGAAGGCGTGCTGTGCGGTGGACGAGCCGGGGCCCCACAGCCACAGCAACAGGCCGAGGCTGACGACGGCGTAACCGGTCCACACCCACAGGGCGGTGCGATGCAGTCGCAGCACCGTCCACGCCAGGCCGTCCGGGCCGGGCAGGGTACGGCGCACCGGGGTGGACCGGTTGAGCGTGGGGGCACTCATGCGGTCACCTCCGTGCGGTGCGCGTTCGCGGTGGTGCTCGGAGTGATAAGGGGTGGGGCGTCGGGGGAGCGCAGGTGAGCCAGAATCAGCTCATCGAGGGAGGGTTCCTGCACCTGCCAACCGTCACCGAGCGGGCCGTTGCGGCGGATCAAAGCGGTGCGGCCCCGGCCCGAGGCCCGCGACTCGATGACGGTGTACCCGCAGAGGTCGCCCCGCCCGGTGACCAGGCTGTGTGCGCCGATCAGGTCGTCGATGCCGCCGCCGAGCCGGATGCGTCCGCCGCCCACGAGCAGCAGGTGGTCGCAGGTGTTGGCAAGCTCGGCCATGATGTGCGAGGACATCAAGACAGTCGTTCCGTGCTCGGCGGCGTCCGCCAACAGCGTGCCCATCAGTTCGTGCCGGGCCAGCGGGTCCAGGTCTGCCATCGGTTCGTCCAGGAGCAGCAGTTCGGGCCGCTTGCCGAGGGCGAGGGCGAGGGCGACGCGGGTGCGCTGGCCGCCGGAGAGCGAGCGGACCTTGGCCTTCGGGTCGAGGGAGCCTTGCTCGACGATCCGCGCGGCGTACGCGGCGTCCCACCGGCCGGGGTTCAGTTCGGCGCCCAGGCGCAGGGTGTCGGCAATGGACAGCTGGGGGTACAAGGGCTTGTCCTGCGCGAGGTAGGCGATCTTGGCGCGGGTTTCGCCGGGGACGGCACCCAGCACAGTGAGCCGGCCGGAACTCTGCCGCAGCAGTCCGGCGGCAATCATCAACAGCGTGGACTTGCCCGCGCCGTTCGGACCGACCAGGGCACTGATGCGGCCGGCGGGCAGCCGAAACGAGCAGTCGTCCAGGGCCGCTGCACCCCGCCTCCCGTAGCGCTTGACGAGGCCGCTCGCCTCGATGGCCGTACTCATGAAGTCTCCTTGGGGGCGGTGCTGAAGTGTTCTTCCAGCGCGTTGCCGAACAGAGCCGCGACGTCGTCGCGGTCGAGCCCTGCAGCCATCGCCCGTCTCGCCCAGTCGTCGAGCTCCGCCTTCAGCGGCGAGTCGGCCACGGCGGAACCCAGTGACCTGCGGACGAACGTGCCCACGCCACGCTTGGCTTCCACCAGCCCCGAACGCTCCAGCTCGCGGTACGCCTTGAGCACGGTGTTGGGATTGATGGCCGTTGCCTCGACGACCTCACGGGTGGTGGGCAGCTTGTCGCCCGGCTGGAGCATGCCCATACGCAGAGCCTGCTCGGTTTGATGAACGATCTGCAGGTAGGTGGCTACGCCGCTGTGGCGGTCGATACGGAACTCGATCACATGCTTAGCCTCGCGCTTGAACCCTTTAACTAATTAACTAGTGAAAGGTTGATGTGGAAGGGGGGTGCATGTCAAGTCATCCCGCTCTCTTTGAGGGAAACACCAGGTCAGGGCCTGATTCCATGCACCAGATCCGTCTCGCGTGGAGAGCGGCCCAGCCGCCCCTGCCCAGAATGGGCCGACTTGCCTCTGTAGGGCCAGGTCAACTGAGCAGACCTGCCGCCCGCCGGGATGCAGGTCAACGGCCATTTCGTTCTCCCCGTATGTGAGGTCCAGGGAGATGCTTGACAGGTCGGTCCCGGGGCTTGCTTGACGGTGTCTCGCATGATCCTTGACGGTCCCAGCTGATGGTTGACGATCAGTGGGGATCGGTTGCGATCAGTTCGGGTCGGACCAGGGTGAGATTCAGGGTCTCGCGGGTGCCCCACCCTGCGGAGAACGACCAGCCCGTCCACGGATGTTGTTCGGGTTCTGTCCAGGGTGAGGAGCCCGGCGATGGTGCGGCCGGCAGTGCGGGGGAGGGTGGTGGTGCGGCCGGTGTGCTGCAGACGTCCAGCGGTGTCGTACCTGCCGAGCAGGAGCGTGCGCGGCGCTGTGAGCGGGCCGGTGACCGCGCCGCCGAGGGCCTCGGTCGTCTCCCCGTACCTTGTACTTGGGACAGCCTCTGGCCGCGGGCTTGTACAGGCCGTCCAGTTTCTTGAAGACGATGCCTTCCAGGCCGGCTGTGGTCCACGATGTCGGACACTCATGGACGGTGTCGGGGTCGGTGGTCGAGGGGCACAGCGCCCACGGCGCTGTCAGCCGGTGTGCGCGGAAGAGCTTCACCACCGGCGGCCAGATAGCTCCCCGCCAAGTGGCCGCCGCTGAGGAATTCCCACTGACCGCCGAGACCCCGGAATGGGCGGCTTCGGTAGCCTGATTCCGAGGTGGGTTCCGGGTCAAGGTGGTCGCCACCACCTTGAGCACGATCAAGGCAGGTCGGTCGCCGCGCCTCGTCGGCTCCTGGGGCTCGTTCTCCATGGACAACACCCCGCCCGTCCCACTCGCCCCAGCAGTTCCGTTCGCCGAACGGTCACGGTGGCCGCTCTGCGAACGCTTCGGCGAACTTCCCGTTTTGGGCACTGGCGGGTTGGCCTGCGGCTTCTGGGTTCAGAAGCAGGCACTGACCGGCTCGCAGGACGGCGGCTGCGGTGCCGAGCGTGGCGGCGGTGGCTACGGCCAGGAGCACGGCGGCGTGGGTGTCCTCACCGTGAGGAGGGGGGAGGCGGGCAGACAAGGCCACGATGGCTCTCCTTGGTCAGGCGGCGAGGTAGCGGGCGGGACCGGCCGGGAGCGTGTAGGTGGCCGGGTCGGCGGGGGTGCCGTCGTGGCATTCCAGGCAGCTGCCGAGGGCGCGCAGCGGAAGACAGAACACGTACCGGCGCCAGCAGCGCGGGCAGCTCTGCCTGGCAGCCATCGCCCGGTCCAGCGCCCATTCCTGAGCGAGAGTGGGCACCCGCTTGGGCCGGGCCATGCGGACGTCGTAGAGCCAGGCGCGGACGCGGTGCCCGGGCAGGCAGGACCACTGCGGGGTGTAGCGGCAGCGCGCGCAGCGCAGGATGCCCACCGGTTCGTGTCCGCCGGGGCTGACACTGCGCTCTCTGAGCCGGCGCCGGGTGGCGAGGTGATGGGGGCAGGCGCCGCGGTCGTGCTCGGTCTGCTCCAGCGTGCCTGTCTCGTGCAGCGCCTGGGGCTCATCGGCGCGGGCCGCGATCCGCGCGGCCTCGCGGTGCTCGGCTTCCCGGGCGGCGGTGGCCACAGCTTCGGCGGCGAGCTCGGCTCGGACGACCTCGTCGACATTGGGGTCGTAGACGGTGCCCGACGCCGCGTCGGCGAGCAGCCGAGGCTCAGAAGTTGTCACCGGCGGAGTCGTATGAGCTGACGAACGGGATCGGTCAAAGCATTCTGGTTGTCGCAGGCGAGGCAGTCGACTTGTCACACACGCTCATTCAGCAGTCTTTCTGTCACCACAAGCGAAGATCGAGAGTCTGCGGCTCTTCACGGGGCGATTCTATGAGGCATGGCCGCTACACGCGCCGGTTTGGGTGTGTGTCCCACACGGTCAGGTAGAGGCACTCATTGGGCCGGCCCGGAACCGTCGGGTCACAGAAGACAGGTGATGGAAATGCGAACTGAGGCCGCCAAGCGGGTCGAACTGGTCTTCTCCCTCTTCGACGCCAATGGCAACGGAGTCATCGATTCCAAAGACTTCGACCTGATGACGGGCCGTGTTCTGGAGGCAGCAGCCGCGTCGGACGACGGCGCCAAGGCCGCCATCCGGGCCGCGTTCCGCCGCTACTGGACGACGCTGGCCACTGAACTGGACACCAACGGCGACGGTGTGATCACCCTGGAAGAGTTCCGTCCGTTCGTACTCGACCCCGAGCGTTTCGGTCCCACGATCACGGGGTTCGCCGAGGCGCTCGCCCCACTCGGCGACCCCGACGGGGACGGCCTGATCGAGCGCCCCCTCTTCGTGTCGCTGATGACGGCGATCGGCTTTGAGGAGGCGAACATCCACGCCCTCTTCGACGCCTTCGGCCCGGACGCCGAAGACCGCATCACCGTGGTTACGTGGGCCGCTGGCATCGAGGACTACTACGCGCCGGACCTGGCCGGAATCCCGGGCGACCAGCTCGTGGCTGCCCGGTCCGTCTGACACGGCCCGTCAGCGGCAGCGCCGGCGGGGCGGCAACCGCCGCGACGCAATCGCGCTGCCGCCTCCACTCGGGACGCATCCCACCGCGCGGGGCCTGGGACAGGCCCCGCCCAGCCCCGTGCGGACGTTGTCGTAAGCGCTGTGGGCGTCATGGCCGGGGCTTGTACGCGAACGCCCACCGGTTTCCCTCCAGCGCGTCGTTCGGCTCGGGGAGGGGGCCACGTCCGTGCCGACGGGTGAAGTCGAACGGCGTGTACATCGAGGTGGACCAGCCCTTGGCCGTGAGGGCGCCCGCGGAGTCGGGTCGTGCCCCCTTGTCGAAGAGGTGGAGCAGGTCGATGCCGGTCTGTTCTCGCGTGGCCGTGTAGATCGGGCTGTCGCGGTACACCAGCAGGTCCTTTTCCAGCTTGGCCTCGAAGGCCAGAGCGCTGCCTTTGGTGGTCAGCCGGTCCACCGTGTCGATGAGGTACGTCTCGGCAGGGGCGGGTAGGTAGAAGAAGAGTCCCTCGGCCAGCCAGACGCTCGGCGCGGCCGGGTCGAAGCCGACGGTGGTCAGCGCGCTGACCCAGTCCGCGCGCAGGTCGGCCGGTACGGGGACGCGCTTCACCTTCGGGGTGGCCGCCAGGTCCGTCAGCACCTGGTGCTTGAACGCCAGCACGCCCGCCCGGTCGATCTCGAAGACCTTGCAGTCGGAGGGCCAGTCCAGCCGGAAGGCGCGCGTGTCCAACCCCGCTCCCAGCAAGACCACCTGCCGGGGGCCCGTCCGCACCGACCGCAGCAGGAAATCGTCGAGGACCCTGGTCCGCAGGCCGAAGTAGCGGGTGAACCGCCCCCACAGCGGGTTGGCGTCCCCGTCAGGGACCTGCTGGACACGCACCGGCCAGTCCGCGGACGCCGGGGCGGCGCGCACGAAGTATTCCGCGTAGGCGTCCTGGGCCAGGCTGTCCTCGCGGTAGGTCTCGATCGCCCGTGCTGCGGCGACCAGGAGGGCGGTCAGGCCCACACCTCCGTCCACGCCTTCCACTTCCGTGTGCTGCGGCGCCGTGCCGGTCATGTCTCCTCCGTTGGCGGGAGTGGGGACCGCGAGCTTCGTGCTCGTCGGATGCGTGGGTCCGCGGTGCTGGGTGCCGCGCTCACCGGCTTCTTCCGGTCGGGAGCAGGACGGGCTTGACCACGCGGCCAGCGTCGCAGTCGCGCTCGGCCTCGTTGATGTCGGCCAGCGGGTACGTGCGGACGAGCTGGTCGAAGGGGAAGCGTCCGGCCTGCCAGAGCCGGGTAAGCAGCGGTATCAGCAATGCGGGGATGGCGTCCCCTTCGCAGATGTGGCGGATGCTCCGACCCCGGTCGAGCGTGCCCGGTTCGAGCGGTAGCCCGGTGTACAGCCGTGCCACCAGGCCGAGGACGCCGGTGGGGCGCAGTGCCCGGAGCGCGTCGTTGATGAGCGGGGCGGAGGCCGTGGTGTCGAGTGCGTACTGCGCGCCGCCGCCGGTGAGCCGCCGGATCCGCTCGGCCAGTCCAGCCGTTTTGGCGGGCAGTGGGGTCGCGCCGAACTGTTCGGCCAGGGCCAGCCGTCGGGGGTGCCGGTCGACGGCCACGGTCAGTGCGCCGGCGGCGGTGGCCGCCATCACCGCGGCCAGGCCCACGGCTCCCGCGCCGAGAACGACGAGGGTGTCGCCCGGGCCGGCGGCGAAGGTGTTCAGCACGGCTCCGGCGCCGGTGAGGAAGCCGCAGCCGAGGGGCCCGAGCAGCTCGATGGGCAGCGCGGGGGCGACCCGGACGGCGTTGCGGGCCGAGACGAGCGCGTACGCGGCGAAGGAGGACTGGCCGAACCACCGGGGGGCCAGCGCTTCCCCGGCCGCGTCGGCGAGTCGCGGCGCGTCCTCTTCGCGTCCCCCGAAGAGGTTGAGGGAGGCGAAGGAGTCGCAGTAGGCAGGGGCCGCGCCGCGGCAGTTGCGGCAGTGCCCGCAGGAATCGAAGCTCAGCACGACGTGGTCACCGACGCCGATCGCGGTGTCCGGGCCGCCGCCCGTCCGCACCACGACCCCAGCCCCTTCATGACCGAGCACCGCCGGCAGCGGGCTGCTGCCGGCCGATCGGCGGACCGCGAGATCGGTCCGGCACATCCCGCAGCCGGCGATCTCGACCAGGACCTCACCGGCGGCGGGTTCCGTCCGCAGAGCCACCTCCTCGAGCGTGAACGGATCCTCGTACGCGCGCAGTACGGCCGCCTGGAATCTCACCATCACGCCTCCCGCGGGCGGTGGACGACGAACGGCCGCAGGTTGCCGTACAGCCCCCACGGTCCGCCCGTCACGCCGACGCCGCTGTCCTTGACGCCCGCGAAGGGCTGGGCGAGGGACAGTTCGGCGTGGTGGTTGATCCAGGCCGTGCCGCATTCGAGCCGGTCGGCCACCGCCTCGGCCCGGTCGAGGTCGGTGCTCCACACGGAGCCGCCCAGTCCGAAGCCGGTGCCGTTGGCGGCGTCGACGGCGTCGTCGAGGTTCCGGTACGGCAGCACCGGCAGAACCGGCCCGAACTGCTCCTCGGTCACCATCGAGCTGTCGGGCGGGACGTCGGTGAGGATCGTGGGGGCGAAGAAGTAGCCCGGCCCGGTCGGCCGGTGGCCGCCGGCCGCCGCCTGGGCGCCGTCCGCCAGAGCCCGCTGCGTGAGCTGCTCGATCCGGGCCAGCTGGGTGGCGTTGTTGACCGGGCCTAGCCGGGTGTCCGGATCGATGCCTGGCCCGACGGCGACGGTCCTGGCGCGCTCGGCGAGGGCTTCGACGACCTGGGCGTGAAGCCGGGCCGGGGCGTAGACGCGTTTGACCGCCATACAGACCTGCCCGCAGTTGCGGAAGGCGGCCCAGAACAGCCGGTCCGCGATCCGGTCCACCTCGACGTCGTCCAGCAGGACGGCGGCGTCGTTGCCGCCCAGTTCCAGGGTGGCTCGGGCGAGCGAGGCTGCCGCCGCTTGGGCGACGGCCCGCCCGGTGGGTACGGAACCGGTGAAGGTGACGTGGCGGATACCGGGGTGGGAGGCGAGGCGGGCGCCGAGTGGTTCGCGGCCGGTGACGACGGTCAGTACGTCCTCGGGCAGGACGGTGGCCAGGACGGTGCCGAGCAGCCGGGTGGCGAGCGGGGTGAAGGGAGACGGTTTGAGGACCACGGTGTTGCCCGCCGCGAGCGCGGGCGCGAACTTCGCCGCCGCGAGCTGGAGAGGGAAGTTCCACGGCACGATCGCGGCGACGGGTCCGAGGGGTCGCCAGCGGATCTCGCTGTGCACGGACCGGCCGTCCGTGATCTGCCGGGTCCTGGGGGCGAGGTCGGCGAAGTAGCGCAGGCGGGCCGCCGTACGGACGATCTCCGCGTGCGACTCGGCCAGGGGCTTGCCCTGTTCCCGGGTGAGCAGCTGGGCGAGGTCGTCAGCGGCCGCCTCCACCGCGCCGGCCGCAGCACGCAGAGCAGTGGTGCGGGCGGAGGGATCGGCGCGCCAGCCGTCCCAGGCCCGGCGGGACCGGTCGACGATGGCGTCCAGTGCGTCCGGCTGCTGGTTGGGAGTTTCTTGGAAGACCTCACCGGTGGCCGGATCGACGACGGCGAGACACGGGGCCCGGCGTCCGGGGAAGCGGTCGGGCTCGGAGGTCGGCATACCGGCGGTCAGCTCACGGCGGTGACGCCGGCCGCGTGCTCCCGGGCCTGCCGGTCCATCTCCGCCCGGAAGGCGGCCACCATGTGCGGACGGATCCGTCCTGTGTTGCGGTCGCCGCCCTCGCAGACCGCTCCGCGCACCCCGACGATGTCCGTGCCGATGCGGGTCAGCGGGCCGAGGTCGGCCTGCTTGACACTGCCCGCGAGTGCGGCGAGCAGGCCGGCGGCGTGGGACAGCCGGACGAACTCGGCGCAGGCGTCCGGCGGCACGTGGTCGAACAGCCGCGTCCCGTCCTTGATCGCCGTGTCGAGCATGGCGGCGTCGGCGCCGGAGCGGGCGGCGATGTCGGGCAGGGCGAGCGGGTTGACGCAGCCGATCCGGTGGGCATCGGCGTAGCCGGAGGCGACGACGAGCGCTTCGGGGCGGTGGTCCTTCACCGCCCGGACGACCGCACGCATGACCTCGATGCCCTGGTCGGGCGTCGTGCATCCGTAGAGGCCGACCTTGATGTACATGGCGCCGGAGACGACCGCGCCGAGCGCGGCCTGCGCCACCGTGCCGGGCTTGTACGGGACATCCCCCAGGGTCGCGGACACCGGCTTGTCCGCCGGCACCGCGTCGCGGATCTCCCGGATGACCCAGGGGAAGTTCGCGCCGAGAGAGCCCTCGTCAGGTTTCTTGACGTCGACGATGTCGAGATGCTGCGCCGCCTTCGCACAGTCGAGAGCCTCGTCGACCCCGTCCGGGGAGATGAGAAGCAACACCGTGAACTCCTTCCGCCGCCAGTCCGCCCGGCCCAGGGACAGGGGACCGCGGATCATCTGGTTCATGTGCGGTGCGCTCATCATTTCCATCACTCTCGGCAACCGGAAGGGCGCATAGAGTGCCTATTGGCGCTCATGCCCACGCGTGATGCGCCGTACATAGCGGTTTAAACCATCCCCAATGGCAATATGTCGCCCGACTGGCGAATGTGCGAGATCAGTGATGATCAGAATGCCTACGATTATCGTGCTTCGGCTCACCGGATTGCTTAGTACTCCAGCAGGATTCCGCTGTCTGACCTGTGGGTTTGGCTGGGCGGCTGGAGCATAGCGGGCCGGGTCATGGTCAGGGACGGTCTCACGGAGGCCGCCCCTCGAACGTGCGACAACGCCGCCGGTAATGACAGCGACGAGCGACTGCCTGGCATCGTCGGCGCCAGCTCGACCAGTTCACTGCGTGGTGTCTGCCTCGGTGTCCGCGCAGGTGCGGGGGCTGGGGACGACAAGCTGTCAGGAGTCGCCGAACTCCGCCACTGTGAGCGCGATGACCCCGGCCCTTTCATCGGTTGCTCCCCCTTTTCGTCGGCCTGGTGGGCCGTGGCCGCCAGGAGGGCATGGGCGAGCATGGCCAGGGTGACGTGTCGATACCAGCCCACGTAACGGCGGACTTCGTACTGGTCCAGCCCGCACTCGTTCTTCGCCGCCTGGAAACACTCCTCGATGGCCCAGCGCGACCCGGCGACCCGCACCAGCTCCCGGCCGGTGACCCTTAAGGAGGTGTAGGCGAGGTAGTAGGCGATCTCGTCGGGGCGGGAGATGCTGCGGCGGGCCAGCACCCGCCGCATCCGGTGCGGGACTTCGCCCTGGTAGTCGAACTCGGCAACGGCCGGCAGCCGCACCGCCGCCCAGTGGTAGACGCGCGGCCCCTTCGCGCCGTCGCCGCAGGAGAGCTTCTCCCACGCCTCGGCGGAGGCGGCCGCGAACAGGCCGTCGATGCAGGGACGGCCCACGGTGAACTGGGACTTCGGCACCGCCAGCACATAGCCGACGCCGGACTGCTCCAGCATCCGGCAAAGGCGGCTTTCCTGCCCGTAGGCGGCAATCCGCGGTGAACCCAGGCGATGGGCAGCGCTGAGGCGAGGGCACGCAGCACCATGCGCCGAGCCAGCTCACCCTTGGTGGCGAACGCCTGCTCGTCGGGGATCTTGGCCGCGCGGCAGCGTCCTTGGTCCTCGGCCCAGACTTGGGGATATGCAACGCCCGGTCCGCCAAGGCCCGACCGCGGCCGCAGGCATAGGCGGCGAAGACGCCGATCTGGCAGTTCTCGGTGCGGCTGGCGGTGCCGGAGTATTGGCGCTGGATCCGGGCGGAAGTGGTGCCCTTCATGATGAAGCCGGTGTCGTCGATGATCAGGACACCGTCGTCCTCGCTGAGCCTGTCAGCGACGTATTGCCGCAGGTCATCTCGAATGTCGTCGGGCTCCCATTTCGCGCCGGCCAGCAAGTGCTGCAGGCCGTCGGGAGTGGCGTGGCCCGCCTGTTCGGCCAGCTGCCGCAGTTCTTCGGTCCGACGTTCGACAGCAGCCCGAGCGTAGGCGCGGGCCGCCGCCCGGGGCTCAACTCGCCCGACCCGGCCCGCGATCCGGGCCATAACCTGGTCGGACCCTGCCCGCCAGCGGGCAGGGTCCACGCTATGGCATGCGGCCACCGCCCGATCTTCAGGAGTCCACACAACTCCCGATGATTACGCGGTGGCCGTACCGGTTCTCGTTCGACGTCTCCTTCGGCGCCGCCGAACTCGCCGACGCCTGACCGTTCCTCACACCCGGTGCTCCTCACACCCGAGGGGACACCCGGCCGTTCGTCGCCGGCTGTCCCCCCGTACCCGTCTCGTACACGTTCTCGTACGCGTCGTTCCCCGGGGCGCGTGGCGGCCCGGTCGGTCGGGCCCACCACGAGATCGCGAAGTCAGAATGGAAGGCGCCTGTAGAGACGCTCGAGTGTGCGAGACCGGTCCAGCGCCGTCAGCCGAGGGCGTCGAGCAACTCGCGCTCGCGCTGCGCGCTGAGGCCCGCGCGCCTTTCCCGATCCAGCCCCTGCTCGCTTTCCCAGCGCAGCGTGTCGGCCAGCATCTCCGCCGGGGGCCGGTGACGCAGCCCCGCGGCACGCGCCGCAGAGCCATCCCGGGCCGACCATCCTTCCCAGCCCGGCTCGACCAGCCACATCGGCAGCGACTCCGGCCCCATGTACTGGGCCACGCCGTTGGCGAGCAGCCACGCCGATTCGGCGGTGACCACCGGACCGGTGTGCCCGCCGGCGGCGCGGGACAGCTCGATCCATTCTTCGAACGGAACGATCGGGCCGACGGCGTTGTATGGGCCGGTGGTTCCCGTCTCCGCGGCCTCGAGCAGCCAGGAGGTGAGGTCCCGCACGTCGACCACCTGGGTGGGTATGGCCGGTGTGTCGGGGACCAGCATCGGGCCTCGCGGATCGCGGGCGGCGCGGGCGACCCAGTAGCCGGAGCGCTCGCTGTGATCGCCCGGGCCGCCGATGAGCCCGGCTCGTGCGATGAGGAGGCGGTCGCCCACAGCGGCCGTCGACGCCTGTTCGCAGGCGACCTTCGCCTCGCCGTACAACTTGCGGTCGACCTCGCTCCGGTCGGTCGGGGCGAGCAGGGCCGCGGACTCATCCGCCCCGAGCGTGGCGTGGGAGGCGTAGGCGTTGCCGGACGAGACATACACCCAGTGTCCGGCCTTGCTGCCCAGCACGTCGAGTGCTCCACGAACGAAGCCCGGCTGCCATGACACCTCGACGACCGCGTCCCACACGCGGTCGAGCAGGGGCTCGTACGCCGACGGATCGCGCCGGTCGGCGGCGATCAGTGTCGCTCCGTCCGCGACTTCTCCGCTCTCGCCACGCGCGAGGCAGGTCACCCGATGACCGCGTTCGATCGCACGCCGGGACAGCTCCCGAGCCACCCATGCCGTTCCGCCCAGAACCAGGATCTCCATACCGACACACAAGCACCGGGTTCACCGCTCGGCCAGGCGGATTCGCTGACGGCAGATGGCCAGCTGTCAGATTGATCTGAACCCTCGGGTAGTGGTGGCCACTTGGTGAGCGCATATCTTTGGAAGGCGCGGACGTGCCCCCGCTACAAGTAGCGGTAGCAGACCCGCGCTGGGGCGCCAGCTCCCGGCCGAAGCTGAACTTGGGTTGCGCTGCTCCTCCAGGGCCACGTCGATGTCCCGGCGCTTTGGGGTGCCGCAGTCCTCCCGGACGACCCACGACCGCACGTCCAGCACGATGCCGTTCGAACCGCGCACCCTCATGGGCGAACGCCCTCGTTGCCCAACTGAAGCCGCCGTTGGGCGAGTTGCGTCGATGTCAGCTTGAAGTCGATGTCACCGCGAGTTCCAGCTTCTCCGCCGAGCGACGCTACCAGGCCACCGCACGCCGCAGCCACTACCAACGTCGACTCGCCGAGGCATCCAAACACTTGATCACGAAGTCGAGCTGGCCACTAGCGGTGGCCCCAGAACAGGCGGCAGGTCTGCGGGATGCGGTACGAGCCGTCCGCGGCGCGGTGCGTGGAAAGGCGCTCGGCGATCCGTTCCTGCACCTTCTTGGTCTCATCGTTGTCCAGCGTGGCGACGGCGGCGCCGAACGGTGGAGCGGCCAGCACTTCAAGAACGGCGGCGAAGTTCGGCAGCGTGTACTCCCACGCGAACAAGTCGGTGTTGACCGAGGTCATCCCTGCGTCCCTGAGCCACCGTTCCCTACGGGCGTCCGACGAGACTTCGTCGAAGATTCCGAGGTCCGGCACCTCGTCGGCCACCGAAGACTCCTTGAGGACCGTGAAAAACGTATGGATCACCGTATTCAGTTCCGACCTGTCCCACACCGCTACGGCGTAGCGGCCGCCGGGCCGCAGGACGCGGGCCGCCTCCGCCGCGGTGTCGCTGACACTGAGGAAACCGAAGCGCGAGGTCAGGATATCCACCTCGCCGGTGCGGATGGCGAGGTTCTCCATCGGCATGACCTTGAACTCCACATCGGTCAGGCCATCGCGCCGTGCCTTCGCACGGGCCATCTCTATCATCGGCTCCGAGGTGTCGATACCCAGGAGGCGGATGTCGGGGAATGCGGCCTTTACAGTGAAGCCCGGTTCACCGGTACCACATCCGAGGTCGAGCACCAGAGCGCCCGGGGGCGCCGTCGGAAGGCATCGCACGATCGCAGCCGATACCGGCTGCGGCATGCTCTGGAGACGGTCCCAATCGGGGGCCGCTTGGTCGTAGTCTGGTTGAGACATGACATTCCTCGGGATTCCGGAGTCGGGAGTCGGGGCCCGGGGGTGGGAGTGCGGGTGCGACTGTCGGCGCAGCGGCGGCCGGAGCCCGGCATCCGGGGCTTGTCGCGATCAAGGATGATCGGCCGGTGCCGCACCGAATCCCTCGGCCGTGAGGTACGGGTTCCGCAAGGCGAAGGCCCCGTCCTAGCGCACCGCGCCCACGCCTGTTCCGTTCTTCGGCGTGGGTACGCAGGCCCCTGTAAACGATCACGACGTCGACTCAATCACCGGACGTGCATGCGGGACCATACGAGAGCTCCGCTGGTCCATACGAGAGCGTGCGCCGGAGCCCGCGAGCATCCGCCGATAGCATCGGACGCATGGACCTGATGAGCGAAGTGATCCGCACCGTCCGGGTCGGCACCGCCGGCGCCCGCCTGATCAGGCAGCCGAGCTCCCAGGGAATCCGGTTCCCCGACTTCGACGGCAGCGGGTTCCATATCGTCGTGCGAGGCACATGCTGGCTGATCACCGAGGACGAGGAACCGGTCGCCTTGGGGCCGGGCGATATCGTGCTCACCTCGTCCGGTGCCGAGCACGGCTTCAATCATGTGCGATGTGCGCTGAAAGACTTGCCACCTGTGGTGAAGGGCCCGGCTCCGCCGACACCAGGGCCATTCGACTTTGAGTTCCTCTGCGGTGCCTATCTGCTCGAACGTGGCCGCGCACCGCAGTATCTCCGCGCGTTGCCCAAGCTCATCACGGTGTCACCGGACTATGACCGCTACCCCCAGATGCGAGCGCTGGTCGATCTCCTCTGCGCGGAAGTATCCGGGAGGCAGATGGGTACCGAGGCGACACTGCCCGCGGTGCTGGACCTGATCCTGGTCAACGTGCTGCGGCAGTGGTACGAACAGCACGGTGCGGCCGGGTGGCCGACGACTGACGACCCGGCGATTGCCGCAGCTCTGCGTGATATCCATGAAAACCCACGGCAGCAGTGGACGATAGAGCGGCTGAGCAAGGCTGTAGGGATGCCCCGCACGGCGTTCTCAAGGCGCTTCACCACGGTCGTGGGTCAGCCGCCGATGAGCTATCTGATCAGCTGGCGGCTGGGTCTTGGTGCCCGGCTGCTGCGGGAGACCGACGCCACGCTGGCAACGATCGCCCGCGAGGTCGGGTACTCGACCGAGTTCGCCTTCTCGGGCGCGTTCCGCCGCGAGTATGGCGTGTCGCCGAGCCACTTTCGCCGCGCTCCGGCAGCCGCTTGCGCCGCGGACGACGCCTCTTCCGAACCTGCGAGTGAGGTTCCCCCTGCCGGCCGGACATCTTGGGACTGGGAAGGATGATCCCGGAGGAAGCGGTCACAAGTAGCGGGTAACAAAAGCAACATGAGCAAGCGGGACGCGGTCGCCTTGGCGTTGTCCTCGGGGAAGACAGCCACTGAGGTCGCGCGGGATCTGAGTGTGAGTCCGGAAAGGCTGCGCGGGTGGGTGAAGCAGGCGAAGGTCGACCGCGGTGAGGGAGTCCGTAGCCCGAGGCGGCATGAGCGACAGGCGGTGATACCCATGCTCGGGCGATGCGGTCGTCTGTCCGGTCGGGGCCGGAAGGGCCGGATCCGCTCCTATCTGGCATAGGTACCAGGCGGCATCGACCTATCCGTGGTCCTCCATCTTTTCTGTCACTTGCCGGTCCGGCAGCCGGACCGTACTTCCGGTCGTGGGTGTCGACGGGTGCGTGTGCCGATGTTGTATGGCCGCATGCTGCTGTGGTCGGGCAGAGCTCTGTGCAGAGGCCCGGGGGAGTTCACATCTCCGGCCAGGAGTACGTAGGGGGTACTTGTAGCCGCAGGTGGCAGTTGTGCCGGTGTCTATCGTCGCCGTCTGCGCCGCGAACAGAGTGAAGTGAACGGGTACGAAGCGCAGCGCGGCGGGCAGGGCGGCGTCGAAGACTGTTATCACGAACCCGTGCAACGCCTCGCCTGAGAAATCCGGATTGTGACGCTTCCACCGGCTTGGAACCTCGCGCCGACACAACAAGCGTGGTGCCCAGTCCGCTCGATGACGGTGCCAGCGGCACCGCGTCCAGGTCGAGATCCTCGTAGGCACGGGCCAACTGCTTACGCCCGTATAGGTGCCAGTCAGTCCATCACTGGTGACCCCTGGATATGAACGTGTGATGGGGTTCTGGTTCAGTCGTGCCGGCAGCGGGGCGAAGGTCGGGAACGGAGGCGAATTCCTCCCCCTCGTCCGGTGAGACAGGGTCAGGTAGGAGTCGGGACGCCGTCGCCTTCTTCTTGTGGTCCCGGCGGGCCGAGCCGGTGGTCGAGCGCGGCACCGACGTCGGGGCAGTTCGTGCGGATGATGTCGAGGAAGGCGTTCAGTGCCGGGGAGCGGTCCCGGGCATGGAAGGACAGGACGAGATCGGGCAGAGGCGTGCGTGGGGTCACCTCGCAGAACCATGTGCCCTGTCGTGGGGCCGTCAGCATGCGGGAGGGTCCCAGGCCGACGCCCATCCCGCAGGCGGCGAGGCCGATGATGGTGTGGATGTCCCTCGCGACGGTCGCGCCGGCGAGTGCTGGGGAGTCCTTGCCCAGGAGGGTCCGCAGGCCGGTGACGACGGCGGGTTCGTCCTCGCCCGGCGCGACGATCAGCGGCTGTCGACGCAGCCGGGCCACGTCCACAGACGCCTGGCCCGCGTAGGGATGCGTGCTGCTCACGACTGCGACGACGTGGTCGTGTCCGATCGGGACCGACACCAGCTGCTCGGCTCCTATGCCCCCTGGCCGGCCGAGGCCGATCGCCACGTCCAGCTCGCCGGCGACGAGTGCGGCCGTGCTGCGCCTGGTCGCCATCTCGTGCAGTTCCAGCCGCACGTCGGGCCGTTCGCGGCCGAACCGGCCCAGGACGTCCGGCAGGGGTTCGAGCAGCGCCGAGGCGATGAACCCCAGGCGCAGCCGTCCCGTTTCGCCGCGCGCGGCCCTGGCCGCGTCGACCGAGGCCGCCGCCATTTCGTCGATCGCCTTGCGTGCCCGGGAGAGGAACGCCGCGCCCGCAGCTGTCGGGAACACCCCTTGGCGGGTGCGGTCGAACAGGCGGGCGCCCACTTCCCGTTCAAGGTCGGCGATCTGTTTGGACAGCGGAGGTTGCGCGATACCCAGTGCACCGGCCGCCCGGCCGAAGTGTGCGTGCTCGGCGAGGGCCAGTGCGTACCGCAGGTGCCGTGCCTCCATGCCGGCCTCCCATCCATATCTCGCAGGTATCGTCAGCCAGCTTGTCAGATCTTTCGGTGGATGATGAGGGCCGGGTGGCGTGGAATGCGGTCATGACCGATTCTTCTTACTCAGGCTCCGTCTTCGTCTTCGTGCACGGGGCCTGGCACGGCTCTGGGCAGTGGGCGGCGACGCAGCGCGCACTCGCCGCACTCGGTGCCGCGAGCATGGCCGTCGACCTGCCGGGACACGGTTTCGACGCGCCATTGCCCAGCGGATACCTCCAGCCAGGCCAGCCGGGCCTGCTGACCGAGAAGTCCGCACTCGCCGACGTGACGATGGACGACTGCGCCGAGGCCGTGCTGGACTCGCTGCGCCAGGCCCGCCACCACCGTCGTGTCGTCCTTGTCGCGCACAGCGCGGGCGGCGGCCCCGCGTCACTGGCCGCCGAGCGCGCACCCGAACTTCTCGATGAGATCGTCTACCTCTCTGCCTTCGTGCCTGTTGGACGGCCGCGGTTCTTCGACTACCTCGGCTCGTCCGAGAACGCCACAGCGAGGGGTCAGAGTCTGAACCTCGGCGACCCCGGGCATCTGGGCGCCGTGCGGATCAACCCGCTCTCACAGGACCCCGCCTACGTCGAGGAACTGCGGGAGACGCACTACCACGACACCGCACCGGAGCGCTTCGACCGCTGGCGCTCGGCACTGAGCCCCGACCTGCCGCTGTCGATCCCCACCACCCCGGTCATCGTGACCGCGCAACGCTGGGGGCGCATCCCGCGGACCTTCCTGCGCTGCGCGGACGACCGGGCGCTGCCAACGGCCGTGCAGGATCTGATGATCGCTGAAGCCGACCGGGCCATGCCCGGCAACCCGTTCACCGTGCGCACCCTCCCAGGCAGCCACAGCCCGTTCGCCGCCCGGCCCCGTGAGCTCGCCGCGGTGCTGCTGCCATGAGCGGCGGACGCCTCATGCTGCCGGTGGTGCTCAGTGCCACGTTCGTGCAACTGCTCAACGTCACGGTCGCCCAGGTGGCCGTGCCGACGATACAGACCAGCATGGACGCCTCTTCCGGCGCCGTGCAACTTGTCCTCGCCGGCTACACCCTGACATACGCGTGCCTGCTCATCCCCGCCGCACGGCTCGGCGACCGGTACGGCTACCGCCGCCTGTTCGTGACGGGCACCGTGGTCTTCATCGCGGGCTCGGTGGCCGGCACGTGCGCCCCCGACGTCGCATCACTGATCACCGCCCGCCTGGTGCAGGGCGCGGGCAGCGGCCTGGTCGCCCCCCAGGTCCTGTCGATCATCCAGGTCGCCGTCCCGGCGACACGCCGAGCGCGTGCCCTCGGCCTGTACGGCGCCACCATGGCCGTCGCCTCACTGGCCGGGCCCCTGATCGGCGGCCTCGTACTCAGTGCCGATCTCTTCGGCCTCGGCTGGCGGCTGCTGATGCTCCTCACCGTGCCCGTGGCGCTCGCCTCGCTGGCCGCGGCGACCGCGCTGCCCCGGACCCGCAAGGCGGCCGAACTCCGCGTCGACAAGCTGGGCGCGTTGCTGGTCACCGTGGGAGCCGGCACGCTGGTCCTGCCCCTGGCGCTGGGGCGGGAAGCAGGCTGGCCCTGGTGGACATGGGCCGCATTCGCCGTGAGTGCCGTCGCCCTCGGCCACTTCGTCCACAGCCTCCCGCACCGGCCCGACCCGCTGATCCATCCCGCGGTGCTGCATGACCGGCCGGCGCGCAGGGGCACGCTGCTGGTGTTCGTGTTCAACACGGGCGTGCCCTCCTTCACCTACCTTCTCTTCCTCCACCTTCAATCCGCCGTCGGATACTCAGCCTTGACGGCCGCGCTGACATCAGCACCGTTCGCCGCCACCGCCGTCATCGGCAGCAGAGCCGCGCCCGCTCTCACCCGCCGGCACGGGCCGGCGGTGCTCACCGTCGCGTCCCTGGTCCTGGCCGGGATGTGCCTGGCGCTGGCCCCGCTCATCGGCTCGGCAGCGGGACGCCAGACGGCACTGCCCGTGCTGGCCGTCGGTGGAGCCGCGTTCGGCGCCTTCACTGCCTCAGTGTTCACGCTGGTCCTGGCCCAGGTGCACGGCCCCGCCGCCGGTTCGATCTCCGGACTGCTGCCCACAGCACAGCAGCTGGGCGGATCCATCGGAGTAACCGCGGCCGGACTCGCCTACCACGCCCCTGCCGCCGATGCGGACACCGCGTTCCGGCATGCCATGCTCTACCAGGCCGCCGCCTTCACGATCACCGCGCTGATCAGCCTCCGGCTCCGCGACCGGCCTGGCACCGAGCCAACTGCGCCCGTCACGACTGACGCCGGAGGGTTGTCATCGTGCAACTTGCGATAGCCGCAACTGCCAGCATCCTCTGCGTGCACGGTTGCCTCGAGGGTGGGCTTGCCGGGCGCAAGGTGTGCGTGATCGTCACGACGAGTGGACCCGACTCGGCGTCTTCGCCCGGCTCAGGCAGATCGGGCTGAAGTCCTATGCCCGAATCGTTGACCTCGTCCTCGACCGCACAGCAGTGAACGGCTCCATCACCAAAGCGTCCGGAGGCGGCGAGGCCGCAGGCCGGTCACTGATGGACCGCGGCAAACAGGGCGCGAAACGCTCCGGTATGACGGACGGATACGGCATTCCGCTGGGCCGCGTCCTGGCCAGAGCCAACCACCACGACTCCCCGCTACTCGCTCCGACCCTGGACCACCTGGACGGTCTCGTGATCGACGACCAAGCGCCCCACAGCTTGCTCGTCGCGATGACCGGAGCCGAACCAAACGCGTGACCCGCAGCTGCGCGTACAGCGACAGGCGGCCGGACGCAGTGCCCCCCACCGAGTTCGCCGCTCAGCACGGCGAGCACGTGTGTTCGTCGGATGCATCTCGTCGTTCCGAATTACCGCCGAAACAGGCCCAGTTGAGGGATGAGGCGAAAGGGGGGCTACGGTAACCGTCGTCATTCCCTGATCGGGGCATTGCCAGACGCAGGTCCTCTCGGCGTCACCTGCGGCACCGCTGCCGGGGAGGCCACACGCGCCACTGAGGAAAGAGGTCCATGATGCCCACGCCCGGCTTCCCGCCGCATACGCTCGATCCCGAAGGAATGCCGATATGGATCACTGGTCTGGCCTCCGACGACCCGTACCACATCCTGCACGTCGTGCACGGCATCGAACCGGCGGAGGCGCTGGAAAGGCTCGGCGCCAGGACGAAGTTGATGCAGCCCTGCGAACTGCCCGACAGCAGGCCGGACGAGTGGACGTCACTGCCGTGCGCGGCTCTCGGTATGGACCCGGGATCGTCCGCGGCGCTGTTGGCGGGACGCGTCGGCGAGTGGACCTTCGTCTACGACGACTCCGGGTTCACCTTCGAGGACGCGGCGGAGGCATTGTCCGCCGATGGACGGACGGGGGCCACGAGCGTGTTCAGCATCAACGGGGACGCCAGCCTCACCTATGCCGTCGATGGCAAGCAGGTCGCATGGGTCGACGTCGGCGGTCTCGCCCTGGAGGAGGATCTTCCCCGTATGCCCGCCGAACTGCGCGCGGCATTCGAAGCCGCCGGCACCGTGGAGGAGGAAGGCATCGAGCCGGGCGAGGCCGACAGCTCCATCGCTATGCGTGCCGTCTGCGCTCTGGCCGGCCTCCCTCTCACCTTGAGCGCCCTGCGTCAGGTTCCGCTGGTGGTCCTGCCGTTCGGCTGATGGTGCGTCGGTCGGGCGAGCGGCACCGTCCGACCGCCGGGGGAGCATTCGGGGGTCGGCTCGTGGCGCCCTGTCGTCGACCCGCCAACGGGTGTTTCCTGCAAGGGATATGCGTCAATGCCGCCCTCCGCTTCGTTCGGTACGGTGCGCCCATGACGTCTGCGATAGGGGACCGGTTCCGTCCCTTCCGTGAAGAAGCCGAGGTCCGAGGCGTGCCGGCCGACGATGTGGAGCGGTGGCTGGCCACAGCCCGTCCCTGCGCCACCCTGACACTGTCCGACGACGACACTGGACCGGTTGTGGGACGGTTCGGCGGCCCCCTGCTGCTTCCGGCCGAGACCCCGGATCCCGGACACCCCTTCGTGTCCTCGGTCGACCTGGCCGCACTGCCGGCCGGCGCGACAGACCTCCTCTTGCCGCCCGACGGCCGGTTGCTGTTCTTCGCCCTGCCCGAGGCTGGGGACGACACCTCCATGGGTACGGTGGTCCACCTGCCGGCCGACGCGGCCGTCACACGTCGGGATTCGTACGCCTGGAACTTGGCGAACATCGCCGAGTACGACAGGTTGTTCGCGAGCTATCCGGAGGGACCGCTCCGGGCGCGGACTGACGTGTCGCTCCCTCACCACAAGTTCATCGTTCCCGCCGGTGAGGAGGAAGCCGTATACCGTCCCGGGCATCCCTACTGCTCCGAACTCGTCGAGATATGGGAGGACACCAAGGATCTCATCGCTCCCTCGGCGCAGATGCAGTTCGGAGGGTACGCGGACGAGGAGGCCGTGGAGTTCGACCCGGTCGATGTCGCGGCGTCCCTTGCGGCTCAGGCGGCGGACGCTGGTCACTGGGACGGTCCCGTCTCGGACGATGTGGCCGACTGGGTGCTCCTCGCCGACTGGTACGCCGGCAGGGACGTGGAGAGGCGGGAAGGCGCGACCGTCCACTGGGTGATCCAGCGCGAGGACCTCGCGGCCCGACGCTTCGAGCGCGTGTTCACCACCGTCTTCTGGAACCCCTGAGCAGGCCATGACGGGGGGTGAGCCGGAGGGGCAGGCCACCGGCCTTCGACCATGAGGGCGTACAAGCGGCGCATGAGACTGCCAAGGAGCTGTCCGGGCGATCATGTGACCGTCCCGTTCCTGGTTTGTTGTTGTGGGCATGGGGCGGGGCAATCTGACGGATGCCGAGTGGGAACGGCTGCGGCCGTTCCTGCCGGTGAGCAACGGCCGTTGTGGCCGGTGGCGGGACCATCGGCAGGTGATCGACGGGATCCTGCACCGGGTGCTGCGGACCGGGGTGCGGTGGCGTGATCTTCCCGAGCGCTCCGGCCCGTGGAAGACCGTGTCTGTATGCCACCGGCTGTGGTCGGCCGACGGGACGTGGGAGCGTCTGTTGCAGCAGGTCCAGGCCGTCGCCGAGCCGCGGGCGAGATCGACTGGGACATCTCGGTGGACTCCACCATCGTGCGGGCCCATCAGCACACGCCGGTGCCAGGACGGAACCGCCGCCGGCGCCCGCGTCAAAGGGGACCGAAGGGGCGGAACACCAGGGCGGAACGCCGTGGAAGAGCCTGCTCGCCCGGCTGGTGGAGGTGGTGCGGCAGGTGAGAGCCTGGGCCGCTCGCGGGACGGGTTCACCAGCACCGAGCCCGGCTCACCGGGGCGCGTCTCTAGCCAATGAAGTGGATGAAGAGTCTGCGTCTCGGCCCCGTCCGCGGCTCTTCCCCGTAGCTCTTTGCCTCCGAACACCGACTTCTGTGGGGAAACGTTCCCACGACAAGAGGGTTCCGCTTCGGTCGCGTTCACCATGCACGGACGGTGTGGGCCTCGGCTTCAACTGCGCGTATGCCGCTGGTCGTAGCGGGAGCGGGAGGCGTCCACTGTGTCGAGGTGATTGCCCACCCACCTCAGCAGGGTCTGCAGAGGGTCCTGGAGGGTGCGCCCCAGAGGGGAGATGCGGTACTCGACCGCCACGGGCTCGGTGGACAGGATCACTCGCTCGATCACGCCGTTGCGTTCCAGCCGCCGCAGGCATGCCGTCAGAGATTTCGGGGTGACCGCGGGCAGGTGCTGGCGAAGCTCGTTGAAACGCCGGGGGCGATCGCACAAGGCGTCCAGCACCAGTAGCGACCACTTGTCGAAGAGCTGGTCGAGTAGTTGTCGACCGTTGTCACCGAGCTCCATGTGGGTCACGCCGGTCTCCTCGGGGATACCTGATTTCGTTGCAGTATAGCGGAACTACTAGATATACGTTAGATATCTAGTAGTTCAATCCGTGAGGAAGGCTCCCGATGGCCGACACCTACTCGACCCTGCATGTCTCTGTCAGTGACGGTGTGGCGTATGCCATCATCGACAATCCTCCCGTCAACCTGCTCGATGCCGCCCTCATGACGGACTTGGACCGGTTCACGGGCGCCATGTCCGCCGCCGACGTCCGAGTGATCGTTTTCGACAGCGCGGACCCGGACTTCTTCATCGCGCACGGAGACATGCGCATCGCCGAGGACCCTCAGTCGTTCGCGGCGCTTGATGTCGCCTCGGAGCAGGACCCCTCCTTGAATCCGATGATGCGCCTGCACGAACGCATCCGGACCCTGCCGCAGATCACCATCGCCAAGCTGCGGGGGCTGGCACGCGGAGGCGGTGCCGAACTGCTGTCCGCGATGGACATGAGGTTCGCGGCTCGTGAGCATGCCGGCTTGGCTCAGCCGGAAGACACGATGGGCATCATCCCGGGCGCGGGAGGCACCGTCTATCTGCCCGGCCTCGTCGGCCGCGCACGCGCGCTGGAGATCATTCTCAGCGGCCAGCTGGTCGATGCCCCGACCGCGGAACGGATGGGTTGGGTGAACCGGGCCGTGCCGGCTGCCGAGCTCGACCACGTCGTCGACACCCTGGCCGCCCGCATCGCCAGCCTGGCGCCCGGCGTTGCCCGCGCCACGGTCGAGGCGGTGGACGCCGCAGCGGTGTCCACCTCCGGTGGCCTGGCCACGGCGAACGAACTGTTCGGCCAGCTCTTCAGCACTCCCCACGCGGGCCGCCGCGGAGAAGCGGCACTGGCCGCCGGGGCGCAGACCCGGGACGGAGAACGCCGCCTTGAGGCCCTGATCGACGGCCTCGCCTGAAGCAGCTTTAGTGAACCTTTCTCATCCTGGGGTCTGAGGCTGATGACGAAGGGCTGATGGGAGTGCGTGGCGTGGCAGGGCTCCTGGTCGTTCGGTTGGTGATCTGACTCATCAACGTCTCGACACAGGAGCCCTGTTGTTCCCGTATCGAGCCATGCTCGACATCCCGCACAGGTGGTTGAGCATGTCTCCTGGCTCACTACGCCCGAGAGCGTGAACTGCGTTCGCGTTGGCGGCGGCTGAGCTGCTTCCAGCAGGCTTTCCTTGTGCTGGTGCAGCTGCGCAAGAACGAGACGCTGCACCAGGTGTGCGTCGGGTTCGGTGTCTCCACCACCACCGCCACCGCCGGACGGTACGTGACCGAGGCCGTCGACATTGTGGCCCACCAGGCGCCCGCCCTGCTGGACGCGCTGTGAGGCCATGACCCGAACGAGTTCCTCATCCTTGACGGCACTCTGATCAGGACCGACCGGGTGGCCGTCGACGGGCCGTACTACTCGCAAAAGCACCGCCACCACGGGATGAACGTCGCGGTCCGATACTGCGCCCGCAGCCGACGACCCTTCTGTCGACATCGGCGCCCCAGGCGGCGGCGTTGGCTGAGTTCTTGATGCCTTGTGCAGCGCCCACCCCTGGCGGTCGGTTCGGGCCTGCGGCCCTCGTCCTTTCGGACGCGGTGCCGCAGCCGACCGCACCACCTGTCGTCACCGCGGCGGACATCTGTCACACGCGAGGGGTGTACTGGTCCAGGATCGCTCGTAGCCGCTGAAGGTCCCTGGCCTCATGGGCGCCCCGCTTGGGCAGGACATCGAGGCACATGATGTTGGGATCCCGGCTGAGCAGGACAAAGTGATCTGACGTTTCCCGGTAACCCTGGAAAAAGGACCATTTCTGGATCAGTGTGGCGTGGTCGTTACGGCAGCGGATCCCGGCCGGAGACACGGTGACACGGTACTCGCCCTGCCATCCCACGAGCCGCTGCACCTGGGCGGCTTGCAGCCGCGGGTAACCCCACAGCATCAAGACGACCAGTAGGAGGACAGCCGTTGAGAACACGTCGACACCGCCGCGGACGACGGTGGAGAATAGCCATTGGCCTATTGCCAGGAGGAAGGATGCTCCCCGCAGGAGTAGCCCGGCTCTTTTGATCCGCCCACGGACGTGCAGGCCAACCAGGGTGTCGGCAGACTGGGGCCGATACGTCAGTTCAATTACAGTCCGTTCGTCCACGACATCGTCAGAGGCTTCCGCCTGGTTCGTTCCTTGGTCGCTCTGGCCTTCGGCCATGGTCCCTCCCCGGTACATGAGCGACGGTCTTCGACCGGGCTCAGCGTGAACTTGAGTTCGTCATGTTCCACATGCCCTATACGTCGAGAATGCCCCCGTCGCATCGGGAGTCCTGGCCTTTGACGGGGCGACGCAGTCGGCGCTCCGGGAACCGAGTGATCGTTGCAGCCGCTGCCAACCCGAGCGTGACACCGACGGCGGCGGCCAGGGTTGCCGCCCAAGCCGCGTCGAGGGAGCCGGGCAGGACCGTGCTGGTGAGCGGGCTCGCTCCCCACAGGAGCGCCACTGCCGCCAGTGCGGCCGGCCAACGGTGCCGTACCCCATCGTTGATGTCGTCGACAACATGGAGAAGGAGCATCACCCCCATGGGGTGGAAGCCCTCTAGCTCATCGGCCCAGCCGAATGCGGTGAATCCGGCGCCGAAAGCAAGCATCGCCAGCCAGATTCCTACCAGCCGCCTGACAGGCGTAGGTGGCTGTCGTCTCTCACCTCGCGGAATCCAGAAAAACCGTGTGACGCGCGGATCGACCGCGTATTTCCACATGACTCGCGTTCCGTTCCCCCCGTGGCCGGCTCCTGCCGACGCGCTCAGTACTTGGACGCTCGGGAGGCCGCCACGGTTGTGAAGTGTCACCGGATGGAGAGCCGTCTCAGACGGCCAGGCGCTTTCGATCTTCCGGATCTGTGAACAGGACGACGTCCGTCGCCCCTGCATCCTGTGCGGCCCTACTCGCCTCGACCGTCACAGAACCGCTTCAAGCGCTGTCCACTTCGCGATGAACCCGCTGCAGGCGGTCGCAAGCTGGCAGGTCGGCAACGACGACGAAGGGCGGATCAGCGCGCCGGCTCAGACGTGCCGCGCGCCTGGTCGCGGCCGGCGACCACCAGGTATCCATCGCTCTCGGGGTCGAAGGTGGTGGACTGCACCGTGAGCCCGACACTGCGCAACTGCGCCACGAGGTCCTCGTACCGGTAGGGCCAGATGGACAACCGCTCCGAGCATGCTCGCACTGCCCCATCCGGCTCGATCTGGGCGACCACGATCTCGAGGAAGTGTTCCTGCTCCCAGCGCTGCCCGATCTGCCAGTAGTAGCTGACGACCGCATCGCGGTCGTTGCGGCGGATGAGTCGATCACGGACGTCTACCCGTGAGCCGGCGGAGCGCACGAGTTCCCAGTTGCGTGAGTGGAGCACAAGGCGTCCGCCCGGATTCAGCAGCCGCGACATCGCTTCCAGGGCGGTCAGGCGCCCGGCTGCGCCCTCGGCGTGCCCGAGCGAGTTGCCGACGCAGAACACCAGATCGAACGTGGAGCCTTCCAGGTGGTCGGGCAGTTCGTCCCAGCTCGCGTGGAGGGCTCGAAGCGAGACACCCTGCTCGTCGGCGGCCTTCTCGGTCCGGCGAACCATCCCGCTGCTGGCGT
This sequence comes from Streptomyces sp. NPDC002701, assembly GCF_042889045.1. Taxonomy (NCBI): domain Bacteria; kingdom Bacillati; phylum Actinomycetota; class Actinomycetes; order Kitasatosporales; family Streptomycetaceae; genus Streptomyces; species Streptomyces sp. NPDC002701. The sequence continues at coordinate 1,257 of NZ_JBIAQL010000004.1, read as the reverse complement.
CTGCGGCGACCACGTCAAGGCCAAGACTCGCGAGACCGACGGCGAGCTGGCCGGTTCCACACGCGCAGTCGAGGACGCGTGTGTTGGGCGGCACAGAGCCCACGACATCGCTGTAGTAAACTGCGGCTGCCTGGGCGTGGGTCAACCTGTCGTCCCCGATCAGCCACTCGTATACGTCGGAAAGCGCACCGTAGCCAGCCACCGCGATAACCTCCATCACTCGACGACACGCGGGCTCCGTGCCTGCGATTCGGACGTTGCGCCTCGCACTGTGCCGGGCCGTGTGAGCGAAGCATTGAGCAGGACCCAACCACTTCCGGACGTTGAGACTCCACCGGATTTCGTGGGAACCGCGACTGTCCGCACCGACCGTAGGTCCCCACTCCACCGGCGCCCCATCGGCCACGGGACCGCGGCCGGCAAGCGCGCGTTCACTGCGGAGCGCTTTACTGAGTTCGGCGCTTCAGGGTGGCGATGGTGGGCCGGGGGAGACGCGCCTGGCGCGGCGCTCAGTCCGCCTCGGCCTGGCCGAGGTGCGCCTTGCGATGGTGACTCAATTACTGATCTACTCGGGGTGTTGTCGGAGGGCGGGTCAGTTGTAGCCCGGTGCCGGTGAGGCAGCCATCGATCAGGTGTGGGCGGCTTTGGATGTATCGCAGGCCGCGGCGAAGGGTGTGTTCGAGGTGGTCGTCGTCGGCGAAGGCGATGTTGGCCAGCGGGCCGCGCCGCAGCAGTGACCACACGCCTTCCACTGGGTTCAGATCCGGGGCGTAGGAGGGCAGCTGAACAATGGTGAGCCACTCGTGCCGGTCCGCGTAGTGACGCATCCCCGCGGCTCGGTGGGTGTTGAGATTGTCCCAGATGAGGACGATGGGGGCCTTGAGCTGGATGTGGGCGCGCACGATCAGGTCGCGGTAGTCGGTCCAGGCGAAGCTGTTGCGTCCCTTCCCGCGGTACTTGGGGTGGCGGCGCGGCCGGTAGATCAGCCGGGAGGACTCGCCGGGCCGGTAGCAGCACAGGGCGGCGATCGAGTAGCGGCGCCAGGACCGGCCGCGCACCCGCACCAGCGGTGTCTGCCCGCGTCGGCCCCAGGTCCGAGCTCGTGCCGCAGTCATCCCGAACCCGGCCTCGTCCTCGAAGACGATGAACGCTCCCAGCGCCGCCGCAGTCATTCCGCCTGCGGCCACACGTCCTTCTTCCACAACCCGACAGCGTCCTCGTCGCGTTCCAGAGCCCGGCGGGTGGGCGACTGCCAGG
>NZ_JBIAQL010000003.1:573588-918750 GCF_042889045.1 Streptomyces sp. NPDC002701 | reverse complement strand
CTGCCGGAAGGCGGGTGGGAGTCGTCGTACGCTGCGACCACACATCCCACCCCACCCCCTCACCACCGGACCGCCCCGTAAGGGGCGCGGGGAACTGCGCGAGCAACCCACGGCGGCCGGCAGCCGACAACGCGCCGAAACCCTCACTTCCTCAGGGGCGCGGGGAACTGCGCGAGCGGCCCACGGCGGCCGGTGGTCGGCAGCGGGCCGCAACCCCCACCCCCCGGCGGGGAGCGGCTACCGGCCCAGTACCAGCGTTGCCGACGAGCAGAACCAACCCCCCGTGCCCGACGCCACCGCCAGCGCCGGCCCCCGGCCGTCGGGGCGGTGGACCTGGCGGGCCCCGGCCTCCCCCCGCAGCTGCCGCACCGCCTCGACGAGCAGGAACAACCCCCGCATCCCGGGGTGCTGCGCCGACAGCCCACCCCCGTCCGTGTTGACCGGCAACCGCCCCTCCGTCACGAACGCCCCGCCCTCCCCCTTCCCGCAGAAGCCGAGGTCCTCCAGCGTCACGAGCGTCATGTACGTGAAGGCGTCGTACACCTCCGCCACGTCCACGTCCCGCGGTTCCACCCCCGCCCGGGCGAACGCGATCCGGCCGCTCACCGCCGCGGGCGACACCGTGAAGTCCGGCCACTCGGACATCGTCGTGTGCGAGACGTGCTCACCGGTGCCGAGGACCCAGACGGGAGGCGTACGGCAGTCCCGTACGTACTCCTCCGCCGCCAGCAGCACCGCCGCCCCGCCGTCGGACCGCACGCAGCAGTGCAGCTTGGTGAAGGGGTCCGCGATCATCGGGCCCGACAGCACGTCGTCGACGGTGACCGGCTCGCGGAACATCGCGTCCGGGTTGCGCGCCGCGTTCGCCCGCGCCCGCACCGCCACCGACGCCAACTGCTCGACCGTGGTGCCGTATTCGTGCATGTGGCGGCGTGCGGCCATCGCGTACTTGGCGATCAGCGTGTGACCGTACGGCACCTCGAACTGCAGCGGCCCGCGCGCTCCGAACGACAGGTCGCCCGTGCGGCGCCCCGCCCTGATGTCCGCGCGGGCGGTGGACCCGTACGCCAGCAGGACCACGTCGGCGTGGCCCGCGGCGATCGCGTCCGCCGCGTGGGCCGCCATGACCTCCCACGTCGACCCCCCGACGGAGGTCGAGTCGACCCAGGTCGGCCGCAGACCGAGGTACTCCGCCACCTCGGCCGGTGCCAGGGTGCCGAGGCCCGCCGAGGCGAAGCCGTCGATCACCGACCGGTCCAGGCCCGAGTCGGCCAGGGCCCGGCGGGCGGCCTGGGCGTGCAGCGCGTACGGCGTCACCCCGTCCAGGCGTCCGCAGTCCGCGAGGGCCACACCGACGACCGCCACCTTGCGCCCCTGAGTCATAGAAACTGACGGTACATCAGATGGTGGCGGACGGCGCCGGGGTGTCGTGGCGTCCGGGGCCTGTGCATCTGCCGGTTGCCGCTCTAACATGACGGCCCGTCAGATCAGGGACCGGCCGTCGGGGACACCCGGCCCGGGGAGGAGCCCGCCGATGGACGCCACCTTCACCGCGGAACAGGACGACATCCGCCGCACCCTGCGTGAGCTGCTCCTCAAGCGGTGCGGCCCGGAGGACGTCAGGGCCGCCGTACGGACCGCGGACGGCCACGACCCCGCGCTCTGGGAGTCACTGGCCCAGCAGCTCGGCCTCCCCGGGCTCGCACTCCCCGAGGTGTACGGGGGAGCGGGGTGCACCACGACCGAACTCGCCCTGGCCGCGGAGGAACTGGGGCGCGCCCTCGCGCCCTCGCCGCTCCTCGCGACCGCCGTCCTGAGCGCACCGGTCGTGCTCGCTCTCGGCAGCCCGGACCAGCGGGCCGCGCTGCTGCCCCGTATCGCCTCCGGCGGCCTCACGGCCGCTCTCGCCGTGCCGGGTGCCGGGCTGACCACCGCGCTCGGGCTCACCGGCGACAACCGGGGGGAGTGGGCGGGCGGCGGGCGCTCGGGCGGCGTACAGGCGCGGCGGGCCGACGGCGGATGGCGGCTGTACGGGCAGGCCGACCAGGTGCTCGACGGGCACAGCGCGGACCTGCTGGTCGTCGCCGCGCACACCGGGGGCTTCGCCCGCTCACGCACCCTCTTCTTCCTGGTCGGGGACGGGGCGACGCGCGTACGGCAGACCTCCCTCGACGAGACGCGGCCGCGGGCCCGCGTGCAGTTCCGGGAGACCGGTGCCGAGGTGCTGGGCGACGAGGAGGGCGCCGAGGTCGCCCGCGTGCTCGCCGCCGTGGGGGACCGGGCCGCGGCCGTCCTCGCCGCGGAGGCCGTCGGCGCCGCCGACCGCGTACTGGAACGGACCGTGGAGTACGTCAAGCGGCGCGAGCAGTTCGGGCGGGCCATCGGGTCGTTCCAGGCGGTGCAGCACCGCCTGGCCGACCTGTACGTACAGGTCCAGGCCGCGCGTTCGGCCGCCTGCTACGCGGCCTGGGCGGCCGCCGAGGGCAGGGAGAGAGCGGGCGGGCTCGCGCTCGCGCAGGCCCTGGAGGCGCTGCGCACCACCGCGTCCGACGCCGTCCAGCTGCACGGCGGGATCGGGTTCACCTGGGAGCACGAGGCGCACCTGTACTTCAAACGGGCGGCCGGCGACGAGCTGCTCTTCGGCCCCGTGCACCGGTTGCGCGCGCACGCGGCCGAGGAGGCCCGGCTGTTCGGCGGCGGGGAGGTGGCCGTCCGATGACCCCGCCCGCCCCGAACCCGGGTGTGCGGCTGGTGCGGCGGGTGTCCTCGACGCGGGGCTTCGCGAAGGTCGCACCCCGTGTCGTGCCGGCCCTCGACCGTGCCGTGCACCGGCTCACCGGCGGAAAGGTGCTGCTCAGCGCCCAGCTGCTGCCCGGTGTCGTCCTCACGGCGCGGGGCGCGCGGAGCGGGCTGCCCAGGCGTACGCCGCTCGCCTGCCTGCCTCAGGAGCGAACGGGCGAGGGGGCGCCCGGGAGCTGGGTGGTGGCCGGGTCCAACTTCGGGCGCGAGGACCATCCCGCCTGGACCGGCAACCTGCTCGCCCACCCCGAGGCGGTGATCAACTGGAAGGGCCGGGACGTCCCGGTGACCGCCCGGCTGCTGCGCGGCGCGGAACGGGACGCGGCGTGGCGGGCGCTGCTGGAGTTCTGGCCGCCGTACGCGACGTACCAGGCACGGGTGGACCGGGAGATCCGGCTGTTCCGGCTCGTACGGAGGTGAGGGGGTACGGGGAAGCGACAAGCGGCAGCCCACCGAGGTGAACTGCCGCCTGTGTGACAGGACGTGTGCCCGAGGACGTGCGTGCGAGTTACCTCGTCGGCTTCCTGCCGGTCACGCCCAGGTGCACCAACAGCGCCAGGTTCGGCCTGAGTTCGGCCTGCTTGACGCCCCAGGTCTGGAAGCCCTTCTGGTGCGAGGCCACCGCCGCGAGCATCGCCACGAGGGAACCCGCCATGGCCGCGGGGTTGACGTCCTTGTCGACCTTGCCCTTCGCCTGGAGCTCCTTGACCGTGTCGGTGAGGGAGTTGTTCACGGAGTTCAGGATCTTCATGCGGATCTTGTAGAAGCGTTTGTCGCCCTCGGCGGCGCCCAGGTCGACGACGCGGAGGATGGCGTCGTTTTTGCGCCAGAACTCCAGGAACCCGTCCACGAGTTCCTGCGAGGTCTGCCAGCCGGCCTTGCCCACCCAGGAGCGTCCTTCGAGGAGTTCGGTCAGCCCCGCGCCCTCCGCCGCCATGCGCTCGGCGATCTCCAGGACGGCCCCCTCGACGTCCGGGAAGTACTGGTAGAAGGTCGCCGGTGAGGTGCCCGCCTTCCGCGCGACGTCGATGACTTTGACGTCGCGGTAGGGCGAGGAGCTGAGCATCTCGCTGAGGCAGTCGAGCAGCTTCTGCCGCGTCGCCTGCCCGCGCCGACCGGCCACACGGCCGTCGACGGTACGCACTTGTCCTGTCATGCCGTCAGCTTACCGAGGGGTGATCGGAGCGCTATTCGGCCGACTGCAAATGGGGTGCGGGGACCCACGGGGCGGGCGGGGCGCCCGCTCTGCGGGATGCGGGGAACACCGCTAGCTTGGCCGCATGGCTGGATCTGAAGGCTCTGCCGCGTTCGTCGAGGGCGTCCCCTGCTGGATCGACGCCCAGCTCCCGGACGTCGAGGCGGGCAGGCGTTTCTACGGGGGACTCTTCGGGTGGACCTTCGAGCCGTCCGAGGAGGGGCAGGGGGCGGACGGCCCGTACGCGGGTGCCGTACGGGCGTATCTGGAGGGCGAACCCGTCGCGGCCCTGGTGCCGAAGCGGGACGGCCGGATGCCCACCGTGTGGACGGTCTACTTCGCCACGCCGGACGCCCGGGACATGGCCGACCGGATCCGCAAGGGAGGCGGCCAGATCGTCACGGCACCCGTGCCGGTGGGCCCGTACGGGACCGGCGCCCTCGCCGCCGACCCCGAGGACGCGGTGTTCGGACTCTGGCAGGCCGGTACGCATCCCGGTTTCGGCGCACGGCGCGGACCGGGCACCTTCAGCTGGGTCGAGCTGTACGCGCGGGACACCGCGACCGCCGACGCCTTCTACCCCGGCCTGTTCCGCGAGGCCCTCCTCGGGCCCGGCGTCCCCCGGGAATTCGGCCGCGCCCCGGTCACCGACGTCTTCCCCGCCGAGATGCCGCCCCACTTCCTCGTGCACTTCGGCGTGCGGGACTGCGAGGCCGTACTCACCGAGGTGACCCGGCTCGGCGGCCGGGTCCGGACGCCGCCCTTCGACGCGTCGTACGGGCGGGTGGCCGTCGTCAGTGACGATCAGGGCGCGTCCTTCGCGCTCCTCCAGCGCCGGGAAGCCGCCTGAGGCCGGAATTTCAGGTTTCTCCGCCGTGGAAACGGGCGATGCTCCAGGGCTGAAACCCGTACGACATGCTCTGAAAGGCGCCGAAAAAGTACCGGCCGACGGCGGAAAGCAAGGCGGCACTGAGATGTTTGCCCGGTAATGGCGGTAGACATCCCGAATCGGTCCCGGGTTCGCAACCGGAGCCTCGGCCAGGAAGAATCGGGGTGCGTGCCGCCGGATCGGTTCGGTGGTGAGACGCTGCGCAGTGGCCGGAGCTGCGGCAGGAGCGGTGGCTGGAAGCGCGGCCGCGTACGGGGAGGTGCAGGCAAGTGGTGGATCAGCTGACACAGCACGATCCGCGGCGGATCGGGCCGTTCGAGGTGCTGGGACGGCTGGGCGCCGGCGGCATGGGGCTGGTCTATCTCGCGCGCTCGGCCTCGGGCCGGCGGGTGGCGATCAAGACGGTCAGGACCGAGCTCGCCGAGGACCAGCTGTTCCGCGTCCGCTTCTCGCGCGAGGTCGAGGCGGCCCGTGCCGTGTCCGGCTTCTACACGGCCGCCGTGGTCGACGCCGACGCGCGTGCCGCCGTGCCCTGGCTGGCCACCGCGTACGTGCCGGCGCCCTCCCTCGAAGAGATAGTGACCGAGTGCGGGCCGCTGCCGGCCCAGGCGGTCCGCTGGCTCGCGGCGGGTGTCGCCGAGGCGCTGCAGTCCATCCACGGCGCCGGTCTCGTCCACCGCGACCTGAAGCCGTCGAACGTCCTCGTCGTCGAGGACGGGCCGCGCGTCATCGACTTCGGTATCGCCTCCGGGGTGTCGAACACCCGTCTGACGATGACGAACGTCGCCGTCGGTACTCCCGCGTACATGTCACCCGAGCAGGCGAAGGACTCCCGCAGTGTGACCGGCGCGAGCGATGTCTTCTCGCTCGCCTCGATGCTCGTCTTCGCCGCCACCGGTCATGCGCCCTACCACGGCGCGAACCCCGTCGAGACCGTCTTCATGCTGCTCAGGGAGGGCCCGAACCTCGAAGGGCTCCCGGACGAGCTGCGCCCGCTGATCGAGTCCTGCATGCAGATGGACGCGACGGCCCGCCCCAACCCGGCGGACCTCCAGGCCCAGCTGGCCCCCCACCTCTTCGGCTCCGGCTCCGACGACAGCGGTACGGCGTCCGCGTGGCTGCCCGAGCGGGCCGTCAGCCTGATCGAGACGCGGCGCGGCGGCCGGGCGGCCCCGAAGCCGCCGTCCGGGCGCAGCGGCGGACGCGGGGCGGCCGTGGTGCCGCCCCCGCCGCCCCACGACCCGCCCATGCCGCCCAGGCCCGCCGTGCCGGTCGGCGCGGGCGTCGGCCGGCACGGGGGCGCGCCCGACGCCGGTCCCGTACGCCTCGCCGGCGCCCAGGTGCCGATCGGGCCCGGCCCGCGCGTCGCCGACGCCCGCGCGGCCGCCGTGAAGGCGCCTCCCCCGGAGGCCGGGCTCGCGGCCTCCTGGTCCCGGCCGCGGCCCGGCGTGAACGGCGCGGACTCGGCGGGGCCCGGTCCCGTCCCCGTACCCGCGCCCGCCGCGGGGCCGGACGGCGCGGCCTGGCGGCCGTGGCGGTTCCGTATGTCGAACGACGTGTGGGGGACGCCGGCCGTCGCCGGTGACCTGGTCTACGTCACCTCCTTCGAGGTGCACGCGCTCGACGTGGCCACCGGGCGGCGCCGTTTCAAGACGCGGGACGTCGCCTGGTCGATGGCGGTCGCCGGGGGCCGCGTGCACGCCTCGGACGGACCGACCCTCTTCGCCCTGGACGCCCGCGAGGGCACCGATCTGTGGCGGCTGCCGACCGACGCGTGGGTGTACTCGCTCAAGGCCGACCGCGGCACCGTCGTCACCGGCACCCGGGGCGGCGGCGTACAGGCGTGGGAGGCCGCCAACGGGCAGAAGCTCTGGGAGATCACCGGCGCGCAGACCGACTTCGAGTCGCCCGAGGCGGGCCCCGCGGTCCACGACGGCACGGTGTACGTCTGGAAGGACGCCCGGCTGCGTGCCCTGGAGGCCCGTACGGGTGAGGAGCGCTGGTCGTACCCCATCGGCGACGCGGCCTCCTGCGGCGGGGTGCCCGTGCGGATCACCCAGGCCGACGACGGGTACGTGTACGTGTCGGCCGGGACGCGCGTCCTCGCCATCGATGTCGCCGGGGGGCACGTCCGCTGGCACTTCGAGGCGCCCGCGGTCTTCCTCAGCCCGCCGACCTTCGCGCCGGGGCCGGCCGTCACGGGCGGCGGGGTGTACCTGGCCGACTACCTCGGCACGGTGTACGCGCTCGACGCCACGGACGGCCGTGACCGCTGGCGCATCGCGACCGAGGCCCGCTCGTCCATCGACCCGGTGCTCGTGTCGGCCGGGCACGTCCATGTGGGCAGCGGCAAGGGGCTCTACACCCTGGACGCGGTCACCGGCACGCCGAAGTGGCGCTTCCAGGCGGGGGGCGACCTGGTGGGCGCGCCGGCGGTGGCGGACGGACGGATCCACTTCGGCTCGACGGACCACCTGCTCTACACCCTGAAGGCGGACGACGGCCGCCTGCGCTGGAAGCTCGCCACCGGGGGTGAGATCACGGGCTCCCCGGTCGTCAAGGACGGGGTGGTGTACGCGTGCAGCAAGGACCGCTGCGTGTACGCGCTGGACGCGGAGAAGGGCACGGGGACCGCCCGTTCCTGACCGGGGCGTCCCCCAGGCAGGGGCCCGCCGGAGCCCCCGAGGACGGGGGCGGAGGAGGTCAGCGGGTCCGGAAGCGCGTGCCGCGTGCCGCGAACAGCTTCGCCTGCCCCTCGGTGGGCAGGTTGCCGAGTGCGACCAGGTGCGGGGCCTGCGAGAGGGCCGCCGACCGGGTGGCCTCCTGGGCCGACCAGAGGGCGCGGACCGTTCCCTGCACGGCCGCGGGCGGGTAGGACGCGATGACCGCCGCGCAGCGGACCGCCGCCTCGGCCGACCGCCCCCGTGCCGTCACCTCCGACACCAGCCCCACCTCGTACGCCCGCCGCGCGGAGACCCGTTCGGCCGTTCCCATCAGTGCCATCCGGGCCACCTCCCCGAACGGCGCCCGCTGCGCCAGGTGGACCGACTCGTACGCGCTGACCATGCCGTACGTCGTGTGCGGGTCGAAGAACGTGGCCGACTCGTCGGCGATCACGAAGTCCGCCTCGCCCAGCAGATAGAACGCGCCGCCGCACGCCATCCCGTTCACCGCGGCGATCACCGGCTTCCACAGGCCGGCCGCCTTCGGCCCGATCCCGATCAGCGGATCGTCCAGCATGTACGGCGAAAAGGGCTGCGGCACCTCGGCGTCGCGGTCCAGGCCCGTGGAGAAGGCCCGCTCGCCCGCACCGGTGAGGACGACGGCCCGTACGGAGTCGTCGAACCGGAACCCGCGCCAGGCGGACGCGAGTTCGGCGGCCGTGGCGAGGTCGACGGCGTTCAGCCGCTCCGGCCGGTCGAGCGTGACGACCGCGACGCCCGTCCGGTCGTCGGCGTCGATCCGCACCGTCATGGCCGCTCCAGCGTCCAGCGGGGCAGCCGGACGTCCCCGGCCGTGGGGAACACCACCTGCACCCTCGCCCCGATGCGGATCCGCTCCCGCGGGACCGAGCCGAGCGGGGCGTCGGGGCCGCTGACGAGGTTGCCCACGAGCCGGATACGCGGTGCCTCCGCCAGCTCGACCACGATCACGTCGTACGGGGCCAGGGCCGCGTAGTCCGGCAGCAGCGGCGGGTGCGCGATCACGTACGACCAGACGCGTCCTCTGCCGCTCGTCTGGCGCCACTCGCTGTCGAAGGAGTGGCAGTGCGGGCAGCAGGGCCGGGGCGGGAACCGCAGTTCGCCGCAGCCGGCGCATGCCTGGACGCGCAGTTCACCCCGGGCGGCGTACTCCCAGAAGGGCGCGCCGTCGTCGTCCACGACAGGTGTGAGCATGGGTCCCCTCTCTGATGCTTCGTCGGTCCGGTGCTTCGGGGCTCCGGTACGGGCCCGTGGGGTCAGGCGCGCAGGAGCAGGGCCGACGTCGGGACCCCCTCGCCCGCCGTGACCAGGCAGGTGGCCGCGCCGGGCACCTGCGCGGTGCTGGTCCCCCGGAGTTGTCTGACGCCTTCGTCGATGAGGTTGAAGCCGTGGACGTACGCCTCCGAGAGCCCGCCGCCGGCCGTGTTCAGCGGCAGCCGGCCGCCGATCTCCAGGGCGCCCCCTTCGGTGAACGCGCCGCCCTCGCCCCGGCCGCAGAAGCCGTAGCCCTCCAGGGAGAGCGGTACGAGGGACGTGAACGCGTCGTAGATCTGGGCGACGTCGACGTCCTCCGGAGTGAGGTCGGCGTGCTTCCAGAGGTGGCGGGCCGCCGTCCAGGCGGGACCGGTCAGCGGGTCGTCGTTCCAGTAGTTGACCATCCCGTGGTGCTGGGCGGGCAGGCCCTGGGCGGCCGCGTGGATGTACACGGGCCGGTGCCGGCAGTCGCGGGCCCGCTCGGCGGAGACGACGACGCACGCCAGCGCGCCGTCCGTCTCCAGGCAGTTGTCGAAGAGGCAGAGGGGTTCGCTGATCCACCGCGCGTTCATGTACATGTCCCGGGTGAGCGGCCTGTCGTACATCATCGCCGCGGGGTTCTGGTTGGCCCGGTTGCGGCAGGCGAGGGCGACGTTGAAGAGGTGGTCGCGGGTCGCCCCGTACTCGTGCAGGTAGCGGCGGGTCAGCATGGCGATCTCGTCGGCGGGACGCAGCAGGCCGAAGGGCCGGGTCCACTGGGCGGGGGTGGGGAGCTGGACCGTGGTGTTCTGCCACGGTCTCGGCCCGCTGCCCCGCTTGCGGGACCGCCAAGCGACCCCGACCGTCGCCTGCCCGGTGGCCACGGCGCCCGCCAGGTGCGCGACGGTGGCGCACGAACCGCCGCCCCCGAAGCCGACCTTGCTGAAGAAGGTGAGGTCGCCGAGGCCGACGGCCTTGGCGACCTCGACCTCGTCGGTCTCCTCCATGGTGTACGAGGCCAGCGCGTCGACCTCGGCGGGGGAGATCCCCGCGTCGTCGAGGGCGGCCAGGATCGCCCGGCACGCCAGGGTCCGTTCACTGTCGGGGAGGTGCTTGGCGAAGGGTGTCCGGCCGATCCCGACGACGGCGGTGGCGTCCTTGAGTCCCGCCGCCCCTGTGCCTGCGCCCGCCATGGACACACCTCCACCCCGGCCCGGCAATGCTGACAGAGCGTCAGGCTACCGCTAATCTGACGGGTAGTCAGCTAGTGGCGGACCGGCCGGTTCCCGGCCGGCCGGCGGTGGGGAGGCCCGCTGTGCGCGGTGACCTGGAGTGGGGCACGATCCCCGGGCTCGTACGGTCGGCGGCCGAGCGGTACGCGGACGTGGAGGCGGTCGTCGAGGGCCGCGCACGCGTCACGTACGCGGAGCTGGGCGCCCGGGTGGAACGCGCCGCGGCGGCCTGCGTCGCGAACGGCGTGGCACCCGGCGACCGGGTGGCCGTCTGGGCGCCCAACACCCTGGACTGGATCGTCTCCTCGCTCGGCGCGGTGTCGGCGGGCGCGGTCCTCGTCCCGCTGAACACCCGCTTCAAGGGGGCGGAGGCGGCGTACGTCCTGTCCCGCAGCCGGGCGAAACTGCTGTTCGTGACGGGCACGTTCCTCGGGACGTCCTACGTGGCGGCACTGCGGCGGGCCTGCGCCGAGGAGCCGGCCGACGACGCGAACCGTCTCCCGGGCCCCCGCCCCCTCCCGGGTCTTCCGCACCTGGAGCAGGTGGTGGTCCTGTCCGACGACGCCCCCGCCGGCTTCCGCACCTGGAGGGACTTCCTCGCGAGCGGGGACGCGGTGGAGGCGGCCCGGGTGCGGGCACGGACCTCGGCGCTCACCGCCTCCGACCCCTCGGACATCATCTTCACCTCGGGCACGACGGGCCGCCCCAAGGGCGCCGTGATCACCCACGCGCAGACCCTGCGGGCGTACGACGTCTGGTGCGAGCTGGCGGGACTGCGCGAGGGCGACCGCTATCTGATCGTGAACCCCTTCTTCCACACCTTCGGCTACAAGGCGGGCGTGATCGCCTGCCTCATGCGGGGCGCGACGATGATCCCGCAGCCGGTCTTCACCGTGGACACCGTCCTCGCGAACGTGGCCTCGGAACGCGTCTCGGTGCTCCCCGGACCGCCCACCCTCCACCAGTCCCTCCTGGACCACCCCGGCCGGGACGCGTACGACCTCTCCGCGCTGCGCCTGGTCGTGACGGGCGCGGCCGTCGTGCCGCTGCGCCTGGTGGAGCGGCTGCGGACGGAACTGGGCGTGGGCACGGTCCTCACCGCCTACGGCCTCTCCGAGGCGAGCGGCATCGTCACCATGTGCCGCCGGGGCGACGACCCCGACGTCATCGCGGCCACCTCGGGCCGGGCGATCCCCGGCACCGAGGTGAAGGTGGTGGACCCCGAGGGGACGGCGGTCGCCCCGGGCACCCCGGGCGAGGTCCTGGTCCGCGGCTTCACCCTGATGCGCGGCTACTACGAGGACGCCCCCGCCACCTCGGAGGCGATGACCCCGGACGGCTGGCTCCGCACGGGCGACATCGGCGTCCTGGACGAGGCCGGCAACCTCCGGATCACCGACCGCATCAAGGACATGTTCGTCGTCGGCGGCTTCAACGCCTACCCGGCGGAGATAGAACAGCTCCTGGGCCTCCACCCCGGCGTCGCGGACGTGGCCGTGGTCGGCGTCCCGGACGCGCGGCTCGGCGAGGTCGGCAGGGCCTACGTCGTACGACGGCCGGACGCGGCGCTCACCGGCGACGACCTGATCGCCTGGGCGCGCCGCGAGATGGCCAACTACAAGGTGCCGAGGACGGTGGAGTTCGTCGGAGCGCTGCCGCGCAACGCGAGCGGCAAAGTGGTGAAGGGGGAGCTGCGGTGGCGGTGAGGCGGCGCCTCACCGCCACCCGCGCCCCCGCCCCTCCTACTCGCGGGCGGACAGCGCGTGCGCCGGGGCCGTGCGCAATGCCTGCCTGGTGGGGAGCTCGACCGTGACGAAGGCCGTGCAGATCACGGTCAGCGCGACGACGGGGAGGAGCCACACGGGGCCCGCGGGCCAGGGCCGGTCCAGGAAGCCGATGCCGAGCAGCGCGAGAGGGATCGCGGACAGCAGCACCCCGGTGCCCAGTGCGGCGGCCCCGATGACCGCGGCCTCGCGGCGCATCATCGAGAGGACCTGCCGCGGCGTGGTGCCGTTCAGGCGCAGCGCGGCGATCTCGTTGCGCCGTTGGGCCGTCGTCGCGACCAGCTTGTTGGCGATGCTGAGGAGCAGGTAGCCGAGGAGCACGACGATGGTGGCCAGGTTGATCCAGACCGTCGCCGGCGCGTCGCCCAGGCTCTCGCCGCCGCCGGTGTCGGTGGGTTCCAGGACCAGCCCCGGCCGGGACGCGGCCAGCGCGGTGAGGGCGCGCCGCGCGGCGTCGGTGCCGTCGGTGCGTACGAGGACGCTCTGGTCGAGGCCGGCCGTGGTGTGGCCCGCGGCGAGGTCGCGGGAGAGGACGACCTGCCCGAAGCCGAGGCCGCGGTCGTAGACGGCGACGATCTCGGGCCTGACCCGGCTGCCGTCCCCGAGGACCAGGGTGACGCGCTCGCCGACACCGGCGGAGCGGGCGACCTCGCTGCTGACGGCGACCGTGTCCCCGGTGAGCCGCGCCGTGTCGCCGTCCCGCACGCCGAGGTCCAGGACCTTCGACGCGGCCGGTGTCAGGATCATCGCCGGGCCCGCCTCGGCCTGTGGTTCGCCGAGCATGTCGTGGATCCACACGACCGTCGTGTCGCCGACCGGGGCCGCCGCCCGTACACCGGCGGTCTCCGTGACGGCGGCCAGGGTGCCGGCGGGTACGCCGCCGAGTCCCGGCGCGCTCAGCCGCTGCTGGGCGAGGGTGCCGGTACGGGTGTCCTGCGCGGTGGCGCTCATGACGGTCGTCTGCGCCAGCGTGTAGGTCAGGACGAAGACCACCGCCATGGCGAGGGCGCTGACGACCCCCGAGATCCGCAGGGCGTATCCGCGGATGTTCGCCACCGCGAGCCAGGTCGGGGCGGAGACGCCGGGCCGCAGCCGCCGGGCCGCCGCGTCACCGATACCGCGGACCAGGGCGGGTCCCGCCAGGGCCAGGCCGATCGCCCCGATGATGCCGGCCATGGAGGTGGCCGCCGCGCCGAGGACCGTCCGGTTCAGCAGCGGTACCGCCGACAGCGTGGTGGCGGCGACGATCAGCAGCAGACCGGCGCGGGCCCGGAGCCTGGAAGGGGTACGGGGCTCGCTGCGCGACTCGGCGACCGCCTCGGTGGCGGGCCTGCGCGAGGTGCGCCACGCGGCGCCGCGGGCCGACGCCTGGACGGCGAGACCCAGGAGCAGCACGGCGGCGAGGGCGGGCAGCGGGCTGTACGTGAGCGGCAGCGCCTCCGGGATCACCTCGCGGTCGACCAGCATCCGCCGGAACTGCCCGGCCAGCAGGTAGCCGAGGCCCACCCCGGGTACGGCCGCCACGGCGGCGACGAGTGTGGCCTGCGTGGCCGCGAGCCGCCTGATCTGCCGGGGTGTCGCGCCGACGGCCCGCATCAGGGCGAGATCGCGCCGCTGGCCGCCGATCGACACGGCCAGCGCGCTCGCCATCACGAACCCGATGATCAGCATGATGATCCCGGAGAGGGAACCGGCGAGCAGGATCAGCAGCGAACGGGACGCGCCCGCGCCGGGGGAGGCGATGTCGCCGCGGTCGGAGCCGGTGGAGGCGATCAGCTTGGCACCGGTGCCGCTGCTGGTGCCGGTGTCCGCACCAGTGCCAGTGCCGGTGCCTGTGCCGGAGTCGGCACCAGTGCCGGTTCCTGTGCTGGAGTCGGTGCCGGGGGTGGCGGCGGTGTCCTTGTTTCCGGTGCCGGTGCCGGTGCCCGCGTTCCCGGTGCCGGTGTCCGCGCCCGCGTCCTTGATCGCCTCGCGGGCCGCGGCGGCCACCGCGGCCTCGGCGCCGGGCTCGGTGCGCAGGCCCACCAGGTCCACGGTCCCGGCGCGCTCCCCGCCGGCGCGCCCGGACAGCCGTACCGCGGTCGGGTCGGCGAAGAGGATGCCGGCGTCCGGGGCGCCGACCACCGCCGTGACGCGGTACGCGGCGGCGGACCGGCCGGCCGCGACGACCTCGACCTCGTCGCCCACCCGGACGCCCGCGGCCTCGGCCGTCGCACGGTCCAGGGCCACCTCGTCGGCGCCGGCCGGTGCGGCGCCGGCCACGTCCGGATCCGTGAGCAGCCTGGTCGAGGACCAGCCGTGCCCGGCGGCCCGCGGGTCCTGCGTCGGTACGACCCGGCCACCGGCGTCGATCACGGCGGCCGGGAAGCTGACGTCGCCCACCGCGGCGGTGACACCGGGCAGCCCGGCCAGCCGGCCGACGAGACCGGCCGGGACCGTGCCGCGCTCCGGGAGGGCGATCGGCAGATCCCCGGCCGGGTGGAAGCTCTGGTCGGTGGAGACCACGACGTCCGCGCCGGCGAGCCGCCCGGCGGGCAGCTCGGAGCGCAGCCCCGACTCGGCGAGTATCCCGGTGCCGGTGATCAGTGCCGCGCCGCCGAGCACCGCGCACGCCACCGCCAGCAGGGCGGCGATGCGGTGTCCGGCCATGCGGACCGCGAGATGCAGCATGGTTCTAGACCTCTCCCAGCTTGACGAGGCGGTCGGCGAGTTCGGGGGCGGTGGGCCGGTAGAGGCGGTCGACCACCCGGCCGTCGGCCATCACCAGCGCGTGGTGCGCCTGGGCGGCGGCGGCCGGGTCGTGGGTGACCATCACCACCGTCTGGCGCAGCTCGTCGACCAGCTCGCGCAGCAGGCCGAGCACCTCGTGGGCGCTGCGCAGGTCCAGGGCGCCGGTCGGTTCGTCGGCGAAGACGACGGCGGGCTTCGCCACCAGCGCCCGGACGATCGCCGCCCGTTGCTGCTGGCCGCCGGAGAGCTCGGCGGGCCGGTGCGACAGCCGGTCGGCGAGACCGACCCGTTCGACCAGCGTGCGCAGCCACTCCCGGTCGGGGGCCCGCCCGGCGAGACGCAGCGGCAGCGTGATGTTGTCGGCGACGCTGAGGGCGGGGATCAGGTTGTACGCCTGGAACACGAAACCGATGTGCTCGCGGCGCAGTTCGGTGCGGCGGGCCTCGTCGAGCCCGCTGATCTCGCGGTCGCCGATGCGGATGCTCCCCGAGGTGGGGGAGTCGAGACCGGCGGCGCAGTGCATCAGCGTGCTCTTGCCCGAGCCGGAGGGCCCCATCACGGCGAGGAACGTGCCGTGCGCCACGGTCAGCGACACGTCGTCGAGGGCGCGGACGCCTCCCGCGTACGTCTTGCTGACGTTCGCCAGGGTGATGACCGGAGCGGGCGGTGCCGTCGCCGGCCGGCCGGCTCCCGCGAGGATCCCGCTCATCGCCGGCCCCGCAGGTGCCGGGTCACGAGCACCGTCGCGCACAGCGCGGTGACCGCGCCGCAGACCAGGTGGACCTGGGTGGAGGCGGCGCTGTAGGAGGCCGCCATGTTGCCGACGGTGCTGATGACCAGCACCAGCCACAGTGCCGTACGCACCACGGCGCCGCGGGTGACGCCCTGGCCCGCCGGGTCCGTGCCGTCGGTGCCGCCGTCGAGGCGGTAGGGGTCCGTGGTGGTCATCGCTGTCCCTCTTCGGATTCGTCGAGGCCCCTCGCCGGGTCCTCACCGTGTCGGGCCCTGGGCGGGCCTCGCTGTCCTCACCGAAATTACGGATCAGGACCCCGCGCGGCCGAGCCCGCCAGCAGCCCGACTGGGGGTACAGCAGGCTGTACCTCTACGCTCCTGATCGACAGTGAACCGGTCGTCCGGCCGGGGCCGTTCGGGATGGAGAGGGGAGTGGGCGGATGCCGGCCTCCACCGGAGGGGACGAGCGCGGGAGCGGACCCGGGAGCGGGTCGGGGAACGGGCCCGGAAGCGGGTCCGGGGGCCGGCCCGGGGTCCGGACCACCGTGGTCCGGGCGGCCGGCGCGGCCGTCGCCGCGCTGGAGGAGCTCGTCGGCGGATTCGGGACGGCGCTGCTGGCGCTCGTCGTCCTGGCCTGGTCGGCCGTGACCGCCGTGACGTCCCTGGTGGGCGTCGGACTGCTGATGGCCCCGATGCTGCTGCGTGCCCTGCACGCCCTCGCCGGCCGCGAACGCCACCGGCTCGGCCGGCGGGGCCCCGAGGTCATCGGCCCGGACCCGGCACCCACCCGGCTGCGGCTCGCCCTCGTCGACCCGACCACGCGGCGCGAACTGCGCTGGCTGGTCCGGCACGCCACACTGGGCCTGCTGCTCGGCCTGGCCGGCGCGCTGCTCCCGGTGCTGGCCGTGCGCGACGCCGCGTTCCCGCTGTACTGGCGGCTGCTGCCGGACGGCGCGACCAGTACGTCCCTGGGCATCGGCGTCGCGGAGACCTGGGCCGACGCGCTCGCCGCCGGACTGCTGGGGCTCGGCTGGGCCGCCATCATCCTGGGCCTCACCCCCGGCATGGCACGGCTCCAGGCCCGGCCGGGCCGCATCCTCCTCGCGGCCGGGCCCGACACGGACCTGTCCCTGCGTGTCGCGGAACTGACCGCCACCCGGGCGGCCGCCCTGGACGCCCACGCCACCGAACTGCGGCGCATCGAGCGCTCGTTGCACGACGGCACCCAGAACCGGATCGTCACCGTCACCGTGCTCCTCGGCGCGGCCCGCCGCATGGTGGCCCGTGACCCGTCGGGCGCCGACGAACTCCTCGAACGGGCCCAGAGCGCCGCCGAGCAGGCCCTGTCCGAACTGCGCTCGGTCGCCCGGGGCATCCTGCCGCCCGTCCTGGCCGACCGGGGGCTCGCCGGCGCGCTCACCGGACTCGCCGCGAGCTGCCCGGTGCCCTGCCGCATCGACGTCGAGGCGCCCGAGCGGTGTGCCGCGTCCGTGGAGGCGACCGCCTACTTCGTGGTGGCCGAGGCGTTGACGAACATCGCCAAGCACAGCGGCGCGCGGCAGGCGGCGGTCACCGTCCGCAGCCGGGGCGGGCGGCTGCGCCTGGACATCACCGACGACGGCCGCGGCGGTGCCGACTCGGCGGGCGGTTCCGGGCTCACCGGCATCCGCGACCGGATCGCCGCCCACGACGGCACCCTCGAACTGGCCAGCCCGCCCGGCGGCCCGACGACTCTCAAGGTGGAACTGCCATGCGGATTGTGATCGCCGAGGACGACGCGCTGCTGCGGGAGGGGCTCGCGCTGCTGCTGCGCGCCGAGGGCCTCGACGTGGTGGCCACGGCCGGCACCGCCGACGGCGTCCTCGACGCCATCGACACCCACAAGCCCGACGTCGCCATCCTCGACGTACGGATGCCGCCGACCCACACCGACGAGGGGATCGTCGCGGCCGTGGAGGCGCGGCGGCGCAGGCCCGATCTCGCGGTCCTCGTCCTGTCCGCGTACGTCGAGCAGTCCTTCGCCACGGAACTGCTCGTCGGCGGGGTCACCGGGCTCGGCTATCTGCTGAAGGAACGGGTCGGACGGGTCGAGGAGTTCCTGGACGCGCTGCGGCGGGTGGCGGCCGGCGGGACGGCCATCGACCCGGAGGTCGTCGCGCAGCTCTTCACCCGCAGCCGCCAGGACACCCGCCTCGAACGGCTCAGTCCGCGCGAGCGCGATGTGCTCGCCCTGATGGCGGAAGGGCTGGGCAACGGGGCCATCGCCGAGCGGCTCGTCGTCACGGACGGCGCCGTCCACAAACACATCCGCAGCATCTTCGCCAAGCTCGACCTGTCCCCCGCCGACCAGGTGGACCGCCGGGTCGCAGCGGTCCTGAGATACCTGGACGACGCCCGCCGCCGAACCTGACACCGAGGGGACGTGCGGCGCGGTCCCCGCGCGGCGGAGCCGCACTCCCGGGGCGGGGCCCCGTCCCGCTCCCCTCCGTGGTGTCGGTACAGCAGGCGCTACCCGTGGCCGGGGGCAGGCGCCCCCGGTGGGTGGGGTGTCTGCCCGATCGTGGTGTGTGGCTGGAGTTCCTAGCGTGGTGGGCACGCCGCGACCGCGGTCCGATCGACACGACACCCGAGGAGCCCGCGACCGATGAAGACCAAGCTCACCTCCCGGCTGGTGGTCACGACCCTGGTGACCGCGCTGGCAGGCGTCGGCCTGACCCTGCCCGCGGCGGGCGCCGACGGCATCGCCGGCTCCGCGGCCGGGCCGGCGTACAGCGAGACGCTGCAGACACACGTGGACGCGATCATGCGGACCGGGACCGTGGGCGTCGTGGCCCGGTCGACGGGCCCGCGCGGCGTGCGGTACGCCACCGGCGGCGTCGCCGACCGGGAGACCGGCGAGGTCCCGCGCCCCGGTGACAGGTTCCGTGTCGCCAGCGCCACCAAGACGTTCGTCGCCACGGTGGTGCTGCAACTCGTCGGCGAGGGGCGGCTGTCGCTGGACGACACCGTGGAGCACTGGCTGCCCGGAGCCGTGTCCGGCAACGGCAACGACGGCGGCGCGATCACCGTACGGCAGCTGCTCCAGCACACCAGCGGGCTGTTCGACTACACGGCGGACTTCCCGGAGTTCGCCAGTACGGCCGGCTACCAGGCCGGCCGGTACACCACCTGGAGCCCGGAGGAGCTGGTCGCCATCGCGACGCGGCACGCCCCGGCCTTCGAGCCCGGTGCCGCGTGGGGGTACTCCAACACCAACTACATCCTCGCCGGGATGATCATCCAGAAGGTGACGGGGCACAGCTGGGAGCGGGAGGTCGGCGAGCGCGTCATCCACCCGCTGGGCCTGCGCGACACCCTGGCCCCGACGACGTACGCCCGGATCCCGGGCCGTCATCTGCGCGGCTACTCCAGCTTCGAGGAGGCGCGGCCGGCGATCGACGTCACCGAGTTCAACCCCTCCGCGGGGGGCGCGGCGGGCTCCATGGTCAGTACGACGGCCGACCTGACCCGTTTCTTCCGGGCGCTCCTCGGCGGGCGGCTGCTGCGCCCGGCGGAGCTGGCGGAGATGAGGACGACCGTGCCGGCCCCGGAGCTGGACCCCGCGTGGCCCGGCGTACGGTACGGCCTCGGCCTGATGGAGGTCCCGCTGTCCTGCGGCGGCGCGTACTACAGCCACGGCGGCGACCTGCCGGGCTACACGACCCGCGACGGCGTCAGCGCGGACGGCCGCCGGGCCGTCGTCCTGAACGCGACCGGCGACGGCTCGGCGGACCTGTCGTCCCAGCGCGCCCAGAACGCCCTGATCGACGACGAACTCTGCGCGTGAGCCGAGCGGGCGTCGCCTGCCTGCCTCTTGTCTGTCTGCTTGTCTGCTTGCCTGCCTGAACCCTGCCGCGGACAGACTTCGGCCGCGGTGGCTCCCCCTCCGCGCCACCGCGGCCGATCCCCGTCGGGAGAAAAGTCCCTACTTGTTGTCCAGGCCGAGTGACGGCGGCGCCGGCATCGGGTTGTCCAGCGTCGTGACGGCGCCCTTGGCGGGCTCGCTCGGCATGGGGTTGTCCAGGGTGACGGCGTCCGGGTCCTTCGTCGGCGTCGGCATCGGGTTGTCCATGGCCGTGGCGTCGGGTCCGGCGGTCGGCGTCGGCATCGGGTTGTCCATCGTCACGACGTCAGGTCCGGCAGTGGGCGTCGGCATCGGGTTGTCCATCGTGGTGATGGTCTCGTCCTTGACCGAGTCGTCCGGCAGAGCCGCGTCCGTGTCCTTCTTCTTGTCGCTCATGGGGTTGACTCCCTCTGCTGTGGTGACGAGTGAGGAACGCCCGTCCGGAGGCTCCCCCGAGGGCCGCCGGACGGGCGTTCGGAGCCGCAGACTAGCCGGTCGGGCTCCTGGTCAGACCGTCTGCCCCCCGACGCGACGGTGTGACAGGTAGAGAGTGACGCGCGGCGATAAACAAACGCTGAACGTCTGCATCCGCCCAGGTCGGAGGCGGTCCTTCAGGCGGCCGTCGCGGGGGTGAGCAGGGCGCGTACCTCCGCGGCCTCCACGGCACCGCACCCTTCGTAGAGGCTGAGGGCGTCGCGCCAGCAGGCCGTGGCCCGGTCCACCTGCCCCAGCACCGACAGGGCCCGCCCCAGGAGCGTCAGGACGTTGCCCCGCATACGGTCACCGCCGATGCACCGGAGCGCGAGCGCCTGTTCGGCGTGCTGGGCGGCCTGGGCGGGGCGACGGGCGGCCAGATGCACCTCGGCGATGCGGAAGTGCGTCGTCCCCTCCCAGAGCCGCTGCCGGTGGTCCCCGAGGATGCCCAGGGCCTCGGAGAAGTGGCCGAGGGCCTCGGAGTGCCGGCCCGCCATGTGCAGCGCGATGCCCACGGCGTAGTGGCTGTTGGCGAGGCGCACGGTCCGGCCGAACTCGGCATGGATCGCGACGCCGCGCTGGGCGATCTCGACCGCCTTGGTGATGTTGCCCATGCCCAGGTGGGCGCGCGAGAGGTTGCAGAGGCTGGTCGCCTCGAACGGCCGGTTGTCCGCCGCCCGCAGCAGCTCTATGGCCTGGTCGAAGAAGCCCTTGCCGTCCGCGGGGCGGCCCTGGTGCAGGCAGATGAGTCCCCGGTTGTTGGCGACCCAGCTGATGGCGGTGGCATCCTGCGCGGAGCCCGCGAGGTCCATGGCGAGCCGGGCCTCTTCCTCCGCCTGCTCGATGCGGCCGGAGACCAGGAGGACGTCGGTGAGGATCGTCCGGGCCCGGCCTTCCGCGTGGGCGTCCCCCACGCTCCGGGTGGCCTCGCACATCGCCCTGGCCGTCGTCTCGTACTGGTGGGAGTTCGCCCCGGACTCGGTGAGGTCCTTGGCCGCCCAGAGGAGGTCGACGGCGCGGCACTGCCTGTCCGTGCCGACGGACTGCCGTACGCAGGCCAGCAGGGAGGCCGCCTCGGTGTAGAGCCAGTCGAGGGCGGCCGCGCCGTCGTCGAACTCCAGCCCGCGGTACTCGGTGGTCTCCAGGTGGTCCACGAGCCGGTCCCCCGGCCGTTCGATCGCGTACACGCCCGCCGCCGTGGCCAGGTAGAAGTCGAGCAGGCGCGACAACGCGGACGTGCGTTCGCCCGGCGGCTGTTCGTCCCGCTCGGCGCACGCACGCGCGTAGAGCCGGACCAGATCGTGGTAGCGGTAGCGGCCGGGCGCGGCCGACTCCAGGAGCGAGGTGTCAACGAGGGACTCCAGTACGTCCTCCGCCTCCTCGACCGGGAGGTCCAGCACCGCGGCGGCCGCCGCCAGCGAGATGTCAGGGCCGTCCGCGAGGCCGAGCAGCCTGAAGGCGCGGGCCTGGACCGCCTCCAGCTGGCCGTAGCCCAGCTCGAAGGTGGCCTTCACGGCCAGGTCGCCGGCCTGCAGCTCGTCCAGGCGCCGCCGCTCGTCCGCGAGCTTGTCCGCCAGGACCGAGACCGTCCAGGTGCGCCGGGCCGCCAGCCGGGACGCGGCGATCCTGATCGCCAGCGGCAGGAAGCCGCAGGCGGCCACCACGTCCAGCGCCGACTGCCGCTCCGAGGCGACCCGCTCCGCGCCCACGATCTTCGTGAAGAGCTGGAGGGCCTCCTCCGGGGACATCACGTCGAGGTCCACCAGGTGCGCACCGGCCAGGTCGACCATCCGCACCCGCGAGGTCACCAGCGCGGCGCACCCTTCCGTGCCGGGCAGCAGGGGCCGCACCTGGGCCGCGTCCCGGGCGTTGTCCAGCAGCACCAGGACCCGGCGGCCGTCCAGGACCGAGCGGTACAGGGCGGCCCGCTCGTCCAGGGTGTCGGGGATGGCCGAGTCCGCGGTGCCCAGGGCGCGAAGGAAGGCGCCCAGGACGGCCGCCGGTTCGGCGGCCCGCGCGCCCGCGCCCTGGAGGTCCACGTACAGCTGTCCGTCGGGGAAGATGCCGCGCGACTGGTGGGCGACGTGCACGGCCAGCGTCGTCTTGCCCACGCCGCCGATCCCGGCGAGCGCGGACACCGCCATCACCCGGCCCTCGGAGGTGGCGAGCACCTCGCTCAGCTCGGAGACGAAGGACGCCCGGCCGGTGAAGTCCGGAACGTTGGCCGGCAGCTGGGCGGGCCGCACCGGGGTGGCCGCGACCTCCGGGGCGAGCGGCGCCGAGGGCTCCGCGAGGCCGGGGTCGGCCTGGAGGATGCGCTGCTGCAGTTCCTGGAGGTCGGGACGCGGATCCACGCCCAGCTCGTCCGCGAGCAGGCGCCGGGTGTCGGCGTACGCGGCCAGCGCCTCGGCCTGCCGGCCCGAGCGGTACAGCGCCAGCATGAGCAGCTCGCGCAGCCGCTCCCGCAGGGGGTGGGCGGCGGTGAGCGCGGTGAGTTCCGAGACGGCCTCCGCGTGGCAGCCCTGTTCGAGGTCCATGTCCAGGCGGGTCTCGGTGAGCTGGAGCTTCCACTCCTGCAGGCGGGTGCGCTGGGTCTCCGCGTACGGGCCCGGCACGTTCGCCAGCACCTCCCCGTCCCACAGGTTCAGCGCCTTGTTCAGCAGGGCGCGCGCGTGGCACAGGTCACCGACGGCCTTCGCCTTCTCCGCGTCCGCCGCCAGTTCCTGGACCAGCGCCACGTCCAGGGTCCCGCCGGGGCCGCCCGGACCGGACGCGTCGGAGAGCCGGATCGCGTACCCGCCCGACTCGCTGACCAGTACGCCCGGGGAGAGGACCTTGCGCAGCCGCGAGGCATACGTCCGCACCGCCGCCAGTGCCTGCGAGGGCGGCTCGTCGCCCCACAGGGCGTCGATCAGCTCACCCGCCGTGGCCGTGCGGCCCTCGCGGAGCAGCAGGGCGGCCAGCAGGGCGCGCTGCTGCGGGGACCCCGTGGGAAGCGCCTCCGCCCCGCGCCAGGCGCGCACCGGACCGAGCACGCTGAAGCGAAGGGCCGCCGATTCCTCGGGGCTCCACTGCTCCGGTGCTCCCGGTACTCCGTCCATCGCTGTCCCCCTGCCGAACCGTCATGACAACCAGGCCAGTTTGCCTTGTTCATGGCGGATGCGTCAGCCGTGGGAGACACCGATCACAGGCCGCCATGCCAAGTTCGTGCAACCCCTCACAGGGCCCACACCCCGTCCTCGCAACCTCGCGGCGGCACCGGGCATTCCGGAGACCGCCGCCCAGTAGCTGACGGGCCGTCAGATCAGCGCTACGGTACGACGCATGGAGACCTTCCCGAAGATCATCTCGGTGGACGACCACACGGTGGAACCCCCTCATGTCTGGCGGGACCGGCTCCCGTCGAAGTACCAGGACAGCGGGCCGCGCGTCGTCCGCGCCCCACTGAAGGAAATGACGTTCCTGGGCGGCAGGTTCGCCCCGGTCATGGGCGGCCCCGGTGACGAGGGGCCGATCGGCGACTGGTGGGTCTACGAGGACCTCCACCGCCCGCTCACCCGGCTCGACACCGCCGTCGGCTACGACAGGGACGAGATCAAGCTGGAGATCATCACGTACGAGCAGATGCGCCCCGGCTCGTACGACGTCCCGCAGCGTCTCGCCGACATGGACGTCAACCACGTGCAGTCCGCCCTCTGTTTCCCGACCTTCCCCCGTTTCTGCGGCCAGACGTTCACCGAGGCGAAGGACCGCGAGCTGGCGCTGCTCTGCGTGCGGGCCTACAACGACTGGATGGTCGAGGAGTGGTGCGGGCCCCAGGCCCAGGGGCGGCTGATACCGCTCACCCTCATCCCGCTGTGGGACGCGGAGCTGGCTGCGCGGGAGGTGCGGCGCAACGCCTCCCGCGGAGTACGGGCCGTCGCCTTCTCCGAGATACCTCCGCACCTCGGACTGCCCTCCGTTCATACGGACGAGTGGGATCCGTTCCTCGCCGCCTGCGACGAGACCGGCACGGTCATCGCCATGCACATCGGGTCGAGCAGCCGGATGCCCTCCACCTCGGCCGACGCGCCGCCCGCCGTCGGCTCCACCATCACCTTCGCCAACTGCTGCTTCTCGATGGTCGACTGGCTGATGAGCGGCAAGTTCGAGCGTTTCCCGAACCTCAGGGTCATGTACGCCGAGGGCCAGATCGGCTGGATCCCGTACATCCTCGAACGCGCGGACGTGGTGTGGGAGGAGAACCGCGCCTGGGGCGGCGTCGCGGACAAGGTCCACCGGCCGCCCTCCGAACTCTTCACCGGGCACGTCCACGGCTGCTTCTTCGACGACGCCTTCGGTCTGCGGAACCTGGACGCCATCGGCGTCGGCAACGTCCTCTACGAGACCGACTACCCCCACTCCGACTCCACCTGGCCCGAGTCGCGCGCGGTCGGCGAGGCGCAGATGGGCCACCTGGAGGCGGACGTCGTCGACCGGATCGTCCGCAGGAACGCGATCGACCTGCTGGGCCTGACGCGGGACGGGCTCTGGGCGTCGGCGAAGTAGCGGAGCAGGAGCGGAGCGACAGAGGAGCAGCGGAGCGGCGGAGAAGAAGCAGGGGCGCGGCGGCCGTGGCGGTCACGGGTCCGCGATGTCGAGGGTGACCTCCGACAGCGGGCAGCCCACGCACGTCAGCACGTAGCCGTCGGCCTTCTGCCGCGGCGTGAGGCAGTTCGGCCCGTCCTGGGCGACCTCTCCGCCGCGCAGCCTCACCATGCACTCGCCGCAGTTCCCGACCGTGCAGGAGAACGGCAGGGGCAGCCCCGCGGCGAGTCCCGCGTCGAGCAGCGTCTGGCCGGGCTCGACCACCGCCGTGCCGACGGGACGTCCGCCGTCCTCGACGGTCATCACCCGCGGCACCGTCGTCGTCGCGGTACCGGTACCGCCGTCGGCCCCGCCGGTGTAGCGCTCGTGGTGCACCAGCTCGTCCGGGACCCCGAGCCCGGACAGGACGCCCCGGACGGTGTCCATCAGCGGCCCGGGTCCGCACACGTAGTGGTGCGCGCCCCGGGCCGGGGACAGAGCGGTGACCCAACGGCGTACGCCGTCCGCGTCGAGTCGCCCGTCCTGGCCGGTCAGGACGTGGGTGACCGACAGCCGGCCGGGATGGTCCTTCGCCAGTCGGGTCAGTTCCTCCGCGAAGATGATCTCGTCAGCGCTGCGGCTGCTGTAGAGCAGGGAGATCCGGCCGCGGACCGGGCCGGTCGTCGCGAGGCGGGTGCGGATCATGCTCATCATGGGCGTCACGCCGCTGCCCGCCGCGACGAGCACGATCTCGTCCGGGGCGTCCGGGGCCTGCGGCTCGTCGTGGAAGGACCCCGACGGGCCGCGCACCGCGAGGACGTCCCCGGCGCGCAGACCGCGGTGCACGTACGTCGAGAACCGGCCGCCCTCCACGTGCTTGACGGTGACCTCCAGCCGGGCCGACCCGGGCGCGGAGGAAGCGGAGTAGGCCCGCCGGACCGGACGGCCGTCGATGTCGGCGACGAGCGTGAAGAACTGGCCCGGCCGGAAGTCGAACACCCCCGGCCCCGGACTCCCGTCGACGTCCTCCAGCACCAGGGTGACGGCACTCGGTGTCTCCCGGCGCACCGCTGCGACACGCACCTCCCGCAGAGGGTCCACCCTCCCGCCACCGCCGGCGGGATCGGTGAGAGCAGCGGGATCGGCAGGATCGGCAGCGCGTCGGCGCAGGAATCCACGGCGCCGGCCGCCCGCGCCGGGCCCGGTGTCCGTGGGGTCCCGGTGGTCCTCGTACCCCTCCTTGCGCAGGCCGGAACGGTAGGCGCGGTCCGCCACCAGCCGCAGCAGCCGGGTCACCCCCGGGATCGCGCCGACGGCCCTGAGCAGGAACGCGGGCGGTCCGCCCGCGGACTCGGCCGAACCGGCGGCGAGGTGGGCGCCGGCCATGGCCATCAGGTCCGGCATCCTGCCGCCCGCGAGGTGCACGCCCGGCGTCCACAACCGCGAGCGCGCCACGGCGTCGTTGCCGGTCACCTCGGCGTGCTCCACGTCGATGAGCAGCGCCAGCTGCGGGGGCATCCCGCGCAGCGCCATCGTCTCCAGCAGCGCGGGATCGTCGGTGATCGCGCCGCGGCCGCGGACGTGGAGGACACCGGTGCGCCCCGGAACGAGTGCGGCGAAGGAGAGCCGGTCGTCCCGCAGCAGGTTGTGGAGCGTGTCGGCCCGCTTGTTGCCCTTGCGGTCCGGGATGACCAGCGTGCGACCGTCCAGGATCCGCGCCACCGTCTGCCGGTCGCCGCGCGGACTCGTGTCGCTCCCACCGGAGGAGTCCCACGTGGACAGGGCGAGGAAGGGTGCCGCGGCCAGGAAGTCGGCCACACCGGGGCGGAGCAGGGGCCCGTCCCCGGTGATCCCGGCGGCCGGCCCGGTGCGGGGGACGGGTGGCTGCCACAGCCTGGACCGGAGGACGGCCTGCGCGCAGTGCACGTACGCCTCCTCGATGTCGACGGTCGTCTCCGCGCCCCTGCGGGCCTTCCGGCCGTTCCGGTCGGCCACCGAACCGTTGACGCGCAGGATCTCCCCGACACCCGGCAGGAGGAAGAAGAACGAGACCGGTCCGTGCGGGACGTCCTTGTGCGGGTCGCTCCCGTGCGGGTCGCCGGACCCGGGCAGGGTGAACGAGATCCGCGTGGGCGAGTGGACACGTACGAACCCCGGCCTGCCGCCGATGAAGGTCGTCCTGCTGGTGCCGTCGGCGTCCCGGTAGCCGAAGGCCGCGACGGGACACCGGGCGAGGACGGTTCGGCAGCCCTCGTCGAGGGCGCTGATCTGCTTGAGCATGACCACCGACGCGGGGCGGCCGACGGTCGCCTCGACCTCGTCCACCGTCGTCAGGCGGCGCGGGCCGCCCGACGGGTCTGCGCCCGACCGCTCGGCCTGCCGCTCATGCTGTGCCTGCTGTTCACGCTGTTCCTGCTGCACAGGAATTCCTCTCAGCCAGGGGTGGAACGGCCCAGGCGCCAGTAGCCGACGAACGAGATGTCCTGCCTGCGCACGCCACGGTCGTTGACCAGATGCCGCCGCACCGACGTGGCCAGCCGGGACTCGCCCGCGACCCACGTGTAGAAGCGGCCGGGCGGGAGCGACGCGCGGCGCACCGCGTCCAGCGCCAGGGTGCCCGGCCGCAGCTCCTCGTCGTCGCGGGCGAACCAGTGGATGCGGGCCCCGGCCGGCGGCTCGACGGAACGGATGTCGGCCGCGGTCGCCACCTCCAGGTAGACGTCGGTGGCCAGGGAGGGCGGTGTTCCGTCGAGGATCGACAGGATGGCGGGCAGCGCGGTCTCGTCGCCGACCAGCAGTTGCCCTTCCGCGTGTTCCGGCAGCCGGTAGGTGGTGCCGATGTCGAAGATCCCGGCCGGATCGCCCGGTTCGGCCCGGCGCGCCCAGGACGACATGGGCGAGTCGGAGCCACCGTGCAGGGCGAATTCGATGTCGATCTCGTCGTCAGCGGGCCGCGCACGCCGGATCGTCAGATTGCGGACCCACGGGCGGACCGACTTCGGCAGCAGCAGGAGCTGGGCGATCCAGGCGTCGTTCGAGACGGTCGGCATCCGCAGCGCGGTCTGTCCCTCGCGGGGGAAGAACAGGCGAACCGCCTGGTCCCCGCCGGCGACGGTGAGGTCCCGCACGGCCGGCCCGCCGAGGGTCACGCTCGCGAAGCCCGGCGTGAGGAACACGCGACGACGCACCTCCAGCGTGATCATCGTGCGCGACTCGGGAAGGTGCACCTTGGGGATCACGACGGCCCACCCGCTTCGGGGACGGCCTTGTTTTCGCAGCTCATGGCACTATTGTGAGCAATAGCTCAGCTCTTTGGCTACTCGCTTTTCCCGCCCTCAGGAGGTCTTCGGATGTCGTCGGCCGATCGTCGTCTTCAGCCACGTCGCAAGCCCCGGCAGGTGCGCGCCGAGCTCACCCGTGAGCGCATCCTCGCCGCCGCTGCTCACGTTTTCGTCGAGTTCGGATACGCCGCCGGCACCACCAACCGCATCGCCGAACGCGCCCGCATCTCCATCGGCTCGCTGTACCAGTACTTCCCGAACAAGGACGCCATCCTCGCCGAGCTGCTGGTGCGGCACATCGACCGCGGCACCTGGACGCAGGCGGACCAACTCGACCTGTCGCCAGGGACCTTGGAGGCGATGGTGCGGGCCCTGGTCCGCGACGCGATCGACAACCACCGCGACGATCCCCAGCTGCTGCGAATCATGTTCGAGGAGGCGCCGCTCTCGCAGGAACTGCTCGACACGATCGACCGGCACGGACGGGACCGCGTCGGTCAGGTACGCGATCTCCTCGCCCGGCATCCGGACGTCCGGGTGCGGGACCTCGGCACCGCGGCCGAACTGATCGTCTTCACGGTCGAGGTGAACACGCACAAGCTGATGGCCGATCCGAGGACGATCCCGGAGGAGACCTTCGGGGGCGAGCTGGTGGACATGGTCACCCGCTATCTGCGCGGCGACCAGTAGCTCCCCGCAAGTAGCTCCCCGCACCTTGCCTGACGGGCCGTCAGCTATGACGATGGAGGCCGCCGGGTGAGATGACGGTTCGTCAGCTGAAGGGTGCCGCTCATGCAGGTTCCACCCGCTCCGCCCGAACGGCGGCTGGCGTACGGGATGCAGCTCCCGGTCCAGTCGCAGAGCACCCTCTACGCCGAGGCGTGGGAGGCCGACGCCGGTCCGGCGGATCTCGTGGAGATCGCCAGGGCCGCCGACGCCGCCGGCTTCGCGTACCTCGCGAGCTGCGACCACGTCGGGGTCCCGCGACGGCTCGCCGCCGCGATGAGCACCGTCTGGTACGACCCCGTCGCGACCCTCGCCTTCCTGGCCGGGGTCACCGAGCGGGTGCGGCTGCTCAGCCATGTCGCGGTCGTCGGCCTGCGGCACCCCCTCGCCACCGCCAAGCAGTACGCCACCCTCGACCACCTGAGCGGCGGCCGGCTGGTCCTCGGGGTCGGCGCCGGGCACGTACCGGAGGAGTTCGAGGCGCTGGGAGCGGACTTCGAGCGGCGCGGGGCCGTACTGGACGAGTGCATCGACGCGCTGCGGGCCGCGCTGGGCCCGGACGAGTTCCCCGCCCACCACGGGAAGCTGTACGACTTCGAAGGGCTCGGCCAGCGGCCCAGGCCGACGCAGGAACGGGTGCCGGTGTGGGTCGGCGGGTCCTCCGCCGCGGCCGTCCGGCGGGCCGCGGTCAAGGGGGACGGGTGGTTGCCGCAGGGGGACCCGCGGGAGCGGCTGCCCGCGCAGATCGCCCGCCTGCGGAGGCTGCGGGAGGAGGCGGGTGCGGCCGGTCCGTTCACGGTCGGCGCGATCACCGAACCGCTGTACGTGGGGCGGGCCTCCTGGGAGGTGGGGCGCCGCACGCTCACCGGCGCCGCGGAGGAGATCGCCGAGTCGCTGCGGGCCTACCGGGCGATGGGCGTGCACCAGATCCAGGTGCGGTTCCGGTCGCGTAGCCGCAGCGAGGTGACCGACCAGATGGCGGCCTTCGGGGCCGGGGTGGGCCCGCTCCTCGGGTAGGCCCGCTCCTCGGCCGCGGGTCGTCCCCGGCCGCTCGCGCAGTTCCCCGCGCCCTCTGGGGCGCCCTCTGCTCAGGGAGATGTCATGGGTCGGTTGGACGGGCGGGTCGTGGTGGTCACCGGGGCGGCCCGGGGGCAGGGCGAACAGGAGGCGCGGCTCTTCGTCGCGGAGGGGGCCGAGGTCGTTGTCGCCGACGTGCTCGACGAGCAGGGGAAGGCGCTCGCCGAGGAGCTGGGCGCCCGGGCCCGGTACGTCCACCTGGACGTGAGCCGGGAGGAGGACTGGGCGTCCGCCGTCGCGGTGGCGAAGGAGACGTACGGGAAGGTCGACGGGCTCGTCAACAACGCCGGCGTCCTGCGCTTCAACGCCCTCGTCGACACCCCCCTCGACGAGTTCATGCAGATCGTGCGCGTCAACCAGGTCGGTGTCTTCCTCGGCATCAAGGCCCTGGCGCCCGAGATCGAGGCGGCCGGCGGCGGGACCGTCGTCAACACCGCCTCGTACACCGGGCTCACCGGCATGGCGTACGTCGGCGCGTACAGCGCGACCAAGCACGCGATCGTCGGGCTCACGCGCGTGGCCGCGCTGGAACTGGCCCCGAAGGGGATCCGGGTCAACGCGGTCTGTCCCGGCGCGATCGACACGGCCATGAGCAATCCGGCCCCGCTCGGCCCGGCGACGGACGCCGAGGCGGCGGCGGAGGGCGTCGCCCGCTTCTACCGCAGACTCGTCCCGCTCGGCCGGATCGGCAGGGCCGAGGAGGTGGCCCGGCTCGCGCTCTTCCTCTCCTGTGAGGACTCCTCCTACATCACCGGCCAGCCGTTCGTGATCGACGGGGGATGGCTGGCGGGCGTCAGCGCCATGTGACGGGCCGTCAGCTATTGACGCTCGGAGGGTGCGGTGCCACAGTCGGCGGCAAGCTCATCTGACGGTATGTCAGGTTGTGGACGGGCGAACAGCGGCCAGGCGAACAGGGGACGGTGAACCTCCGTGGAATTCGGGCTCTTCGTACAGGGGTACGTGGGCAAGCGGGCCGAGACCGATCCGCTCGCCGAGCACAAGGCGCTGATGGAGGAGACGGAGTACGTCATCCAGGCGGACAGGTCCGGCTTCAAGTACGCCTGGGCGTCCGAACACCACTTCCTGGAGGAGTACTCGCACCTCTCCGCGAACGACGTCTTCCTCGGCTACCTCGCCCACGCGACCGAGCGGATCCACCTGGGGTCCGGCATCTTCAACCCGCTCGCCCAGGTCAACCACCCCGTGAAGGTCGCCGAGAAGGTCGCCATGCTCGACCACCTCTCGGAAGGCCGCTTCGAGTTCGGCAGCGGACGCGGAGCCGGCTCGCACGAGATCCTCGGCTTCCTCCCCGGCATCACCGACATGAACCACACCAAGGAGATCTGGGAGGAGACCATCGCCGAGTTCCCGAAGATGTGGCTCCAGGAGGAGTACCCCGGGTTCCAGGGCAAGCACTGGCAGCTCCCGCCCCGCAAGATCCTCCCCAAGCCGTACGGGAAGTCCCACCCCGCCATGTGGTACGCCGCCGGGTCGCCGCCCTCGTACGCGATGGCCGCCCGCAAAGGGCTCGGGGTGCTCGGTTTCAGTGTGCAGAAGGTCTCCGACATGGAGTGGGTCCTGGAGCAGTACAAGAGGGCCGTCGTCGAGGCGGAGCCGGTCGGGGACTTCGTCAACGACAACGTGATGGTGACGACGACGGCGATCTGCGCGCCGACGCACGCCGAGGCGGTACGGGTGGCCGTGGCGGGCGGACTGCACTACCTGCCCTCGCTCGTCTTCCGCTACCACGACACGTTCCCGCGGCCCGAGGGGTTCCCCGTGTGGCCCGAGACGCTGCCCGAGTACACCGAGGAGCTGATCGAACTCCTCATCGCCGAGGAACTGCTGATCTGCGGCGACCCGGACGAGGTGCTCACGCAGTGCAAGCGGTGGGAGCAGGCCGGGGCCGACCAGCTGTCCTTCGGACTGCCGGTCGGGGTGCCCAAGGAGGAGACGCTGCGGACGATCCGGCTGATCGGGGAGCACGTCGTCCCGAAGATCGACACGGATCCGGTGCACCGGACCACGCGGTTCCGGGGGGCCGTCTGAGCTCCGACGGCGGCTGCGGGAGCGTTGTGGCTGGTCGCGCAGTTCCCCGCGCCCCTCGGTGAGTACGCGCACTGCAAGCCGGAAACTGCAGGGGAGAGAGGGCTCTGGTGCTTGACCATCTGATCGAGGGTGTGACCGTTGTCGACGGGTCGGGCGAGGCCGCCCATGTCGCCGACGTGGGAATCCGGGACGGACGGATCGCCGTCATCGGGGACGTGGACGAGGATGCCCGGACGAGCGAGGACGCACGCGGGCTCGTCCTCGCGCCCGGATTCGTGGACCCCCACACGCACTACGACGCCCAGCTCTTCTGGGACCCGTACGCCACGCCCTCCCTCAACCACGGGGTGACGACGGTCGCGGGTGGGAACTGCGGGTTCACCCTCGCCCCCCTCAACCCCGCACGACCCGAGGACGCCGACTACACGCGCCGGATGATGTCCAAGGTCGAGGGGATGTCGCTGGTCGCGCTGGAGCGGGGGGCGCCGTGGAACTGGAGCGGCTTCGGGGAGTACCTGGACGCCCTTGAGGGACGTATCGCCGTCAACGCCGGTTTCATGGTCGGGCACTGTGCGCTCCGGCGGCACGTCATGGGGCCGGACGCGGTGGGCGGGCAGCCGAGCGAGGAGCAACTGGCCGGGATCGTCCGGCTGGCGCACGAGGCCATGGACGCCGGTGCCTGGGGGTTCTCCACCACCCAGTCCTCGACCCACTCCGACGGCGACGGGAAACCGGTCGCCTCCCGGCACGCGGGGCCCGCCGAACTGCTGGCGCTGTCCCGGGCGGTCGGGGAGCACGAGGGCACGCAGATCGAGGCGATCGTGGCCGGGTGCCTCGACCAGTTCAGCGACGCGGAGATCGACCTGTTCGTGGAGATGAGCGCGGCGGCCGGCCGGCCCCTGAACTGGAACGTCCTGACCATCGACGCCGCCGTCCCCGAGCGGGTGCCCCGGCAGCTGTCCGCGAGCGAGCAGGCACGGAAGGCGGGCGGCCGGGTCGTCGCCCTCACCATGCCGATCCTCACCCCGATGAACATGTCGCTGGGCACCTTCTGCGCCCTCAACCTCATCCCCGGCTGGGGCGAGATCCTCGGCCTCCCCGTGCCCGAGCGCATCGCGAAGCTCCGCGACCCCGCGGTCCGGGCCGGGATGCTGCGGCGGGCCGACTCGAAGGAGGCCGGCGTCTTCCGGCGCCTCGCCGACTTCGGGCGGTACGTCATCGGGGACACGTACAGCCCGGAGAACGAGGGCCTCACCGGGCGGGTCGTCCGGGACATCGCGGCCGAGCGGAAGCAGGAACCCTTCCAGTGCCTGGTGGAGATCTGCGCCAACGACGCACTGCGTACGGTCCTGTGGCCCATGCCGACCGACAACGACCCCGGCTCGTGGGCCCTGCGCCAGGAGACCTGGCGGCACGAGGACGTGCTGCTCGGCGGTTCGGACGCGGGAGCCCACCTGGACCGGATGTGCGGCGCCCCGTACACGACCCGGTTCATCGGGGACTGCCTGCGGGGCCGGCGGCTGGTGTCCCTGGAGCGGGCGGTGAAGATGCTCACGGACGACCCGGCCCGGCTCTTCGGGCTCCGTGAACGGGGCCGGATCGCGGAGGGATTCCATGCGGACCTCGTGCTCTTCGACCCGGACCGCATCGACGCCGGCAAGGCCACGCTGGTGCACGACCTGCCGGGAGACAGCCCGCGCCTCGACTCGAAGGCGATCGGCATCAGGGCGGTCTGGGTCAACGGCGTCGAGTCGATACGCGACGACGTGGTGACCGGAGCCGTACCGGGCAAGGTGCTGCGGTCGGGCCGGGACACCCGCACGGTCAGTACACGGTGACGCGGTACCGGACCCGGGGGATCACGTGAGCGACGGGCAGCGGCTGTTCATCGGCGGGTCGTGGGTGGAGCCGGACGGCGGCCACTACGAGGTGGTCGACCCGGCGACCGAGGAGGTCGTCGGGGCGGCGCCGGAAGCCTCCCGGGACCAGGTGCACGCGGCGGCGGGCGCGGCCCGCGACGCCTTCGGCGCCTGGTCGCGCACGGCACCGGAGGAGCGGGCCGCCGTCCTGCGCCGGGCGGCCGGGGAGATCCGCCGCAACCTCGTCCCGTACGCGGAACTGGCCCGGGCGGAGACCGGGGCGACCACCGGGACCGCGCGCGGCATGCAGGTGGGGGTCGGGGCGGCCCGTTTCGAGCGGTACGCGCGCGTGGAGCCCGTCGAGGAGCCGCTGCCCCCGCAGATCAACGCGGCGGGCCCGTTCGGCGGGGCCGCCGTCCTCGGCGCGCTCGCCGTACGCCGGCCGGTGGGCGTGGTCACCTGCATCACCTCGTACAACAACCCCTGGGCGAACCCCGCCGGGAAGATCGCGCCGGCGCTGGCGATGGGCAACACGGTCGTCGTGAAACCCGCGCCGCAGGACCCGCTCTCCGTGTACGGGATGGCCCGGGCGCTGCAGGCGGCGGGCGTACCGCCGGGCGTCGTGAACGTCGTCGGCGGTACGCGGCCGGAGGTCGGGGAGGCGGCCGTCGACTCGGACGACGTGGACATGGTGAGCTTCACCGGTTCGACCGCCGTGGGCCGGCGTATCGCCGAGGTGTGCGGGCGCGGTATGAAACGGCAGCTCATGGAGCTGGGCGGGAAGGGCGCGGCGATCGTCTTTAAGGACGCGGACCTGGACTCGGCGGTCCGCGGCATCGGGACCACCTTCTCCTTCTACAGCGGCCAGATCTGCACGGCCCCGACGCGGGTGCTCGCGCAACGGCCGGTGTACGACGAACTGGTGGCCCGGCTGGCGGCCTACGCGGCCCGTCTGACGGTGGGGGACCCGCGGGCCCCGGACACGGTCGTCGGGCCGGTGATCTCCGCCGCCCACCGGGACCGGATCGAGTCCTACGTCGAACTGGGCCGCAAGGAGGGGGCGCGGTTGGTCGCGGGCGGCGAGCGGCCCGCTCTCGACCGCGGCTTCTACGTGGCCCCCACGCTGCTGGCGGACTGCACCAGCTCCATGCGGGTGGTGCGCGAGGAGATCTTCGGACCGGTCGTCGTGGTCCTCCCCTTCGGCGACGAGGAGGAGGCCCTCGCCCTGGCCGACGACAGCGACTACGGCCTGATCGACTACGTCTGGTCGGGCGACGTGGCACGCGCGTTCCGCGTGGCGGGCCGCCTGCGAACGGGCGGGGTCGGCATCAACACGGTGGGCCGCAACATGGAGGCCCCGTTCGGCGGCTTCAAACAGAGCGGAGTGGGCCGGGACGTAGGGACATACGCCCTGCACGCATACACCGAACTCCAGTCCTTGGTATGGCAGACCTGACCCGCGCTCACGGGTTCCGGCCCGCTCTTCGGGGGCGCGCTTTGGGGTTCGGGCCCGCTGTTCGGGGGCGCGGGCGGGGCTGCGCTCTCGGGTCCGGGCCCGCCTTTCAGGGACGCGGGCGGGGCGCGCTTTCGGGTTCCGGCCCGCTGTTCAGGGACGCGGGGAACTGCGCGACCAGCCCCCACCGCCCCGCACCCGACGGCCGACGCAACCCACTGCTCCGCTCCGGGCAGGGCGCACCCTCAGCACGCTGACGCCCACCAACCCGTAGCGGCGCTACGATCAGGGGTAGCGTCGATACGTTTCCGGTGTTAGCGTTGTTCTCGTCGGGAAGCGAACACCGCTACCCCGAGCCCCGAGACCAAGGAGCGCACCGCCATGACCGACCCCACAACCCCCCAGCCCCGCACCCGCGTAGCGATCGTCACCGGCGCCTCCCGCGGCATCGGACGAGACACCGCGGAGCGCCTCGCGGCCGACGGATTCGCCGTGGTCGTGAACTACGCGGGCAACGAGGCCGAAGCGGACAAAACCGTCGTCGCGATCACCGAGGCGGGCGGCCGAGCGGTCGCGCACCGCGCCGATGTCGCCGAAGAGACCGAGATCGCGACGCTCTTCGACACCGCCGAGCAGACGTTCGGCGGCGTCGACGTCGTCGTCCACGCGGCCGGCGTCATGACGCTGGCCCCCCTCGTGGACACCGACCTCGACGCCTTGGACCGCATGCACCGCACCAACATCCGCGGCACCTTCGTGGTGGACCAGCAGGCCGCACGCCGACTGCGCCCGGGCGGCGCGATCATCAACTTCTCCAGCTCCGTCCTCGCCCTCGCCCTCCCCGGCTACACGGGCTACGCCGCCACCAAGGGCGCCGTCGAGGCCATGACCCTGATCCTCGCCCGCGAGCTGCGCGGCCGGGACATCACCGTGAACGCCGTGGCGCCCGGCCCGACCGCCACCGCCCTGTTCCTGGACGGCAAGGACGAGGAGACCATCGCGCGGATGGCCGCCCAGCCGCCGCTGGAGCGCCTCGGCACGCCCAGCGACATAGCCGGGGTGGTGTCCTTCCTGGCCGGCCCGGCCGGCCGCTGGGTCAACGGCCAGGTGGTCCGCGCCAACGGCGGCATCGCGTAAGCCCAGCACGCCCCTCCTTCCTCTCCCTCACCCTCACCCTCACCCTTCCCCCTCCCTCCCTCCCTTCTGGAGTCCGTCATGGGCAGGACGATCGTCATCACGGGCGCCGGCTCCGGCTTCGGCGCGCTCGCCGCGAGGGCGCTGGCCGACGCCGGGCACACGGTCTACGCGGCGATGCGCGACACCGCCGGCCGCAACGCGCACCGGGTCGCCGAGGCCGATGCCTACGCCGCCGAGCACGGAACCGACCTGCGCACGGTCGAGCTGGACGTCCTCTCGCAGGAGTCCGCGGACGCCGCCGTCGCCAGGATCCTGGCCGAGACCGGCACGCTGGACGTGGTCGTCCACAACGCGGGCCACATGGTGACCGGCCCCACCGAGGCGTTCACCCCCGAGGAACTGGCCGCGGTGTACGACACCAACGTGCTCGGCACCCAGCGCGTCAACCGCGCCGCACTACCGCATCTGCGCGCCCAGGAGCACGGCCTGGTCCTGTGGGTCGGCTCGACCTCGACCAGGGGCGGCACCCCGCCCTACCTCGCGCCGTACTTCGCCGCGAAGGCGGCGATGGACGCGCTCGCCGTGTCGTACGCGGCCGAGCTGGCCCGCTTCGGCATCGAGACGACCATCGTGGTGCCGGGCGCCTTCACCTCGGGCACGAACCACTTCGCGACCGGCGGTCGTCCCTCGGAGGGGACGGTCCTGCCCGCGTACGAGGAGCGGTACGCGGGCCTGATGGACCAGGTCGGCCGGCGCCTCGCCGCGCTCGCCCCGGCCGACGCCCCCGCGTCCCTGGTCGCCGACGCGATCGTCGAGGTCGTCGGCACCCCGCACGGCAAGCGGCCCTTCCGGGTCCACGTCGACCCCGCGAACGACGGGTCGGAGGAGGTCAGCCAGGTCGCCGACCGGGTCCGCGCGGAGTTCCTGACGCGCATCGGCCTGGACGACCTGCTCGCCCCGCACTCCCCGGCCGCCTCCCACCCCGCCATATGAGCTCGGATACCGTCACGGCCGTGAGCACCGTGAGTACGAAAGCGCGCATTCTCGAAGTGGCCGCCACCCTGGTCGCCCAGTCTCCCGACGGGGACGTGTCGACCAGGGCCGTGTGCGAGGCGGCCGGGGTCGGCGCCCCCGCGCTCTACCGCCACTTCGGGGACAAGGAGGGCCTCCTGTCGGCGGTCGTCGACCACGGCTGGGACAAGTACCTCGCGACCAAGCGCAACCGTCCTCCCGGCACGGACCCCGTCGAGGACCTGCGGGACGGCTGGGACACCCACGTCGAGTTCGCCCTGGCGAACCCGAACCTGTTCCGCCTCATGCACTCACCGGCCATGCGTACGCCCCCGGCGGCGGCCCTGGAGGCCCACAGCATCCTCACCGCGGACCTGCAACGGGCCGCGGCGCTGGGCAAGTTGTCGATCACCCCCGAGGCGGCGGCCCAGGCCATCATGTCCGCCAACGTCGGCGTGGCCCTGATGCTGGTCTCCCGCCCGGCGACGTTCACGGACAAGAGCGTCTCCCGTCGCGTACGGGACGGGGTGCACGCGATGGTCTTCACCCCGGACGTGACGGTACCCGGGCGGACGGCTCCCCCCGGGACGGACCCCCTCGGGACGGACTCGCCGGGCCCGGCCGGGGCGGCTGTGACGGCGGCCGGACCGGAGGAGCCCTCCATCACCTCGGCGGCGGCCCGGCTGAACACGCTCCTGCGCCGGTCCCCGCCCTCGGCCCTCACCCCGGTCGAGAGCGCCCTGCTCGAAGAGTGGCTGACGCGCCTCACGGACGAGCCGCCCGGGTAGGTCGCCGCTGAAAAACCCGTACCGGGCGGGCGGGCCCCGGGGGCAGTATGGGCCGCATGGTGTCCTCAGACCGGCTGCTGGCCTTCGCGGCCATGTCGTTCCTGCTGATCGTGGTTCCCGGACCCAGCGTGCTGTTCGTGGTCGGGCGGGCGTTGGCGCAGGGGCGCCGGGCGGCGCTGACCACGGTCGTGGGGAACACGCTGGGGGCGTACGTCCTCGTCGTGGCCGTGGCGCTCGGCGTCGGGACCGTCGTGGAGCGCTCGGTGCTCGTCTTCACGACGCTGAAGCTGGTGGGCGCGGCGTACCTCGTGTACCTGGGGGTGAGGGCGGTGCGGCAGCGCGGCAGGATGCATGCCGCGTTCACCGGTGAAGGGCCCGGGCGGAGCAGTCTGCGCACGCTGTGGGAAGGGTTCGCGGTCGGTGTGGCGAACCCGAAGACGATCGTGTTCTTCGCCGCCGTACTGCCGCAGTTCGTCGACCGCGGCCAGGGTCACGTCGTCCTGCAGATGCTGCTGCTCGGCCTGGTGTTCAACATCATCGCGGTGGCCTCGGACAGCGTGTGGGGACTGGGCGCGGCCGCCGCACGGAACTGGTTCGCGCGTTCCCCGCGACGGCTGGAGCTGGTCGGCGGGATCGGCGGAGTCACGATGATCGGCCTCGGTGTCACCGTCGCCGCGACGGGCCGCAAGGACTGAGGTCCGTAGGCCCGCGGACCTGTGGGCCCGTCGCGCGAGTGCCGGTCACAGCCGTCCGTGCGGTCAGCGGCGGGGTTCGATCTTCAGGTCGCCCGCGGTCACCCTTCGGATGTGGTCGCCGGTGAGCATCGCGTGCGGGAAGCCGAGTTCGATCGCACTGGCCTCGTCGAGTCGGGCCGGTTGGGAGGCGCTGAGGTCGACCTCCAGGGCGCCCAGGTTGTCCTCCAGTTGCGCGGGGGTGCGGGCGCCGATGATCGGTGCCGTCACGCCCGGGTTCCGCAGGGTCCAGGCCAGCCCGACCTGGGCGGGTGTGCGGCCCAGCTCCGTGGCGACCTCCCGCACGACGTCGGCGACGGCGAGGTTGCGTTCGGTGACCGTGCCCGGGCGGAGTTGAAGACGTCGGTGTGATCGCCGTGCACTTCGAAGTGCTCATGCCGTTGCAGGACACCGACCAGCGGTTGATGATCTGCCGCGTCGCGGACGACGAGAGCCGGTCGGCACCGGAGCGGTTGTCCGCGCGGTGAGTCAGTTGGTCAGATCGACCCTGACCGTCAGCAGGTCGGTGCCGAACGCCCGGACCGCGCCGCTGTTCAGCCGTGGCAGCGACTTCAGCCGGGCGCGGGGGTCGTCCTCCGGCAGCAGGTGGGCGGTGCCGTGGTACCACCGGCCGCCGACACGGACCCGGACCTTCGGGTCCGCCTGGATGTTCCGCACGTACTGCGACTTCGCGCCGTACTCGGAGACGAACCAGAACGTCTGCCCGACGTGCCGCCCGCCGACCGGCGTCCGCCGGGGCAGGCCGGACGTGCGCCCGGTCGTCTCCAGCAGCGTCTGGAACGGCAGCCGCCTCGACAGCGGGTTGGCGACCCACCGCTGAAACGCCGTGACGGCCCGGAACTTGATCTCGCGGCCACGTGCCACGTCAGCCCCTTTCACAGATCCTGAGCGATGGTGCGGATCGATGGTGTGGATGAAGTCGCGGGACTTCTCGGGAGAGAGTGCCACGGACTCCATGCGGGCGAGAGGGACTCGGTGAACCCCTGTGGCCGGAGTGCGGCTCCCGAGCGGGGCTCGTCCGCCCGGTACGGGAAACCGGCCGTCGTACAGGCCAGGTGGCCGGATGGGGCCGTCGGGCCGCGTCCGTGAAGCTCGGTCGTATGGTGAAGACCTCGCGCAGAACGACACTCATCGCCGCCTCCGGGGTGGTCCTCGGGCTCACATGGCCGCTCGCCCCGACCGGCGCGGCCGTCGCCGCCGGCGCGGCCCCCTCGGCCCCCTCCGCCCCCGCGGCCGTCGAGCGGAGCACGCCCCTCACCTGGGGCGCCTGCGAAGGGCCCGGCCTCGACCCCCGGCAGCGGTGCGCCACCGTCTCCGTGCCCTTGGACCACTCCGACCCCGGCGGTGAGCGCATCCGTATCGCCGTGTCCCGGATTCCCGCGGAGGACCCGGGATCCCGCCGCGGGTCCCTGCTGATGATCGCCGGCGGTCCCGGCGGCGGCAGTCTCGACGAGATCTCCGGGAAGGGGCAGACGCTGCCGCAGGAGGTGCGGGACTCCTACGACCTGATCGGGTTCGACCCCCGGGGCGTCGGCCGGTCCGCGCCGGTCAGCTGCGGGCTCGACCGGGAGGACCTGGCGCTGACCAGGTTCTGGCCCTGGCCCGCCGCGGACGGGTCCGTGAACGGGGCCATGGACACCGCCCGCCGCACGGCCGCCGCCTGCGACCGCAACGGCGGCGAACTCATGCGGCACATCAGCACCGCCGACAACGCCCGCGACATCGACCGCGTCCGCGCGGCGCTCGGCGAGCGGAAACTGTCCGCGTGGGGCGTCTCGTACGGGGCGTACGCCGGTGCCGTCTACAACGAGTTGTTCCCGCACCGCACCGACCGGTTCGTGCTCGACAGCAACCCGGACGCGAACGGCGACCTCAACGAGGGCCAGTTCGCCCGCGGCGCGTGGGCGGCGTTCGAGCGCGGCGTCGAGGACGTCTTCCCCGAGTTCGCCCAGTGGGCGTCGAGGAAGGAGAACCCGTACCGCCTGGCCGGGACCGCGGCCGAGGTACGGACCCTCTTCCTGCGGCTCGCCGAGCGCCTCGACCGCGAGCCGGTCCCCTGGCCCGGCGCCGATCCGGCGGAGCTGAACGGCGACGTCCTGCGCCAGACCATGGTGTACGCCCTGTACGACCCCGACGCCTTCCCCTCTCTGGCCCGGCTCGTCTCGGCCGCGCGGAAGGGCGAGGTGCCGCCCGCCCCCGAGCCGCCCCCCGAGGCCCTGATGCAGAACCAGCTCGCCGTCGCCCTCGCCACCTTCTGCAACGACGGGGACTGGCCGCGGTCGGCCGCCTCCTACCAGGCGGACGTCGACCGCAGCCGTGCCGCGTATCCGCTGACCGCCGGGATGCCGCGCAACGCCACCGCCTGCGCCGCCTGGCCCGAGTATCCGCGGCAGGACCCCGTACGGATCACCGGCCGGGGCCCGTCCACCGTCCTGCTCGTCCAGAACGAGCGCGACCCGGCCACCCCGCTCGCCGGCGCCCGCGCGGTGCGGGACGCCCTCGGCCGACGGGCCGTCATGGTGACCGTGGACGGCACCGGTCACGACGCCTACCTCGGCAACGGCAACGCCTGCGGAGACCGGACCGTCACCCGCTACCTCACCACGGGAGAGCGACCCGCCCGGGACAGGTACTGCAGGTAGCGGCAACCGGCGCCGACTGACGCGGGGTTGTGACCCGCCACCCCCTCCGCATCTCCTATCCTCGCTGCGAACGCGTCGCCGGGGAAAAAGGAACATGCATGGACGGGTTGGCCCCGGACGATCCGGGATGGATAGGCAGTTACCGACTGCTGGGCAGACTCGGTGAAGGCGGTATGGGGCGGGTGTACCTGGCCCGCTCCGACCGCGGCCGTACGGTCGCGGTCAAGGTCGTCCAGGAACAGCTGGCCCGCAAACCCGACTTCAGACGGCGCTTCGCGCAGGAGGTGAAGGCGGCCCAGCGGGTCGGCGGCGAGTGGACGGCGCCCGTCCTGGACGCCGACACGGAGGCGGCGACACCGTGGGTCGCCACCGGCTACGTCGCCGGGCCCTCCCTCGCCGAGGTGGTGGAGAAGCAGTACGGCCCCCTGCCGCCGAAATCCGTGCGCGCACTGGCCGTCGGGCTCGTACGCGCGCTCCAGGCGATCCACGCCGCGGGGCTCGTGCACCGTGATCTGAAGCCGTCCAACGTCCTGGTGACGATCGACGGGCCCCGCGTCATCGACTTCGGCATCGCACGCGCCCTCGATCCGGCCATGCAGTCCGCCGACGGGATCACCATGACGGGTGTCGTCGTGGGCTCGCCCGGCTTCATGTCGCCCGAGCAGGTGCGCGGGGAGCGGGTGACGTACGCGAGTGACGTCTTCTGCCTCGGTGCGGTGCTCGCGTACACCGCGTCGGGCAGGCTCCCGTTCGGCACCGGTGAGGGCGGCATCCACTCGCTGCTGTACCGGATCGCCAGCGAGGAGCCGGACCTCACGGGCGTCCCCGAGCCGTGGGACCGGCTGATCGGGTGGTGCCTGACGAAGGACCCGGCGCAACGGCCCACGCTGGACGCCCTGTTGGCGCACATCGAGAGCATGGAGGACGACGGCGACAGCGGCCGTGCGTGGCTGCCCGGCGAGGTGCTGGCGGAGCTCGGCAGGCACGCCGTGCAACTCCTGAACAGCGAGGACCCGCAGAGCCACGCCCTCGCCGGACAGGCCCCGGCGGCCGGACAGACGCATGCCCCGTCGGGCGGACAGGCACACGTCCGGTCGGACGGCCAGGCGTACGCCCCGCCGGGCGGAGAGGCGCACGCCCCGGTGCAGGGTTTCGGCCCGCCCGTCTCGTACAGCCCGTCCCCGCCCCCGTGGCAGAGCCCGCCGCCGGGCAGCGTGCAGCTGGGCAGCCCCCCGCCGGGCAGCCTGCCGCCCTCGCCGCACTACTTCTCCCCGCGGCCACCGGCCCGCGCGGCCCGCGGACTCGGCACGGGGCTCGCCGTCCTGCTCGGCCTCTACACGCTGCCCCTGCTGCTCCGGGGCGCCGTCCTGGGCGAGGCGTACCTCCGGCTCGACGCGCAGGACGGCGAGGCCGCCCCCGACGTGATCCAGGACTTCGACGTCCTGACGTTCGCGACGGACGCCTCCCAGCTCATGGAGTCGGTGGTGGGCCTGGCCCTGATGATCGTGTGGCCGATCTGGTTCCAGCGCATGCGCAACAACGC
Organism: Streptomyces sp. NPDC002701; assembly: GCF_042889045.1. Classification (NCBI taxonomy): domain Bacteria; kingdom Bacillati; phylum Actinomycetota; class Actinomycetes; order Kitasatosporales; family Streptomycetaceae; genus Streptomyces; species Streptomyces sp. NPDC002701. Next base: position 876,213 of record NZ_JBIAQL010000003.1, on the reverse strand, counting down.
CGACGCCTTCGCGCCGGTGCGCCTGCGCTTCGCGCCCGGGATGGCCGCCGGGGCCTGGTTCATCCCCGTCGTCAACCTCTTCATGCCCAAGCAGATGAGCAACGACATCTGGACGGCGACGGCCGGCCGCGCCCGGGGCGCCGGACGACCGCTGCTGCACATCTGGTGGTGGTGCTGGATCGTCTACATCGCGGCGTACGCGAACGACACGTTCAGCGACTGGTACGGCACCGACACGGTCACCGACGCCATGTCCGACATCATCGACGGGCAGATCGCCGCCTTCGCCGGTGTGGTGAGCGCCGTGGTGGCCCTCTTCTTCGTCAGGCGGCTCACCTCCATGCAGCAGGCCCGCATCGAGGAGGGCCGCACTCCCGGGTCCTCCTGACGCGAACGGGCGGGCGGGGCGCCCGGTGCTCCCGCCCTCCCGCCCCGCCTGCCCCACCGCCCCGCCCCTACCGCCCGAGGAAGACCGGGTTCGTGAACGCCGCCAGCGCGCCCGGCAGCGGCCCGGCCGCCGCCTCGTGCCGTACCTCCGCGCGTACGTACGCCGCGTACTGGGCCGTCGTACGCCACTCCACCGTGCCGGAACCCGACACCGGCAGGACCGGGCTCGTGTGCAGGACACCCTGGTCCGTGACGAGGCGGACCGTGCAGCGGGGCGCGCCCGAGACCTCCAGGCGGACCGTGACCGGGTCGTCGCGGTCCACCCGCAGCCGGCCGCCGATGCCCGCGTGCTCGCCCTTCGGGCCGGTCGCCGAGAACGACAGCGACACCGCCTTCGACTCGGCCACGTACGAACGGCCGGCGCGGATGCCCTCCTGGATCGCCTCGCGGCTCAGCTCGTCGGCGAGGACGACCGTCTGCGGGGTGCCGACGGGGTCGGGGTCGCGGTGCGCGTCGCTGTTGCCCATCGCCGGGATCCAGTCCCTTCCGCCCCGGTCCCGCACGGAGGCGACCAGCATGCTGTCCCAGTCGGCCAGCGACACCTCGTCGTCGGGCCCGTACGCGCCGTTCCACACCTCGACCGCGTCCGCCTCGCCGAAGCCGAACTTCCAGTTGCAGCCGATGCAGGTGGCGTGCGGGTGGGCGGGGACGACCAGCCCGCCGGCCTGGCGGATCCGGCGCGCGTACTTGCCGAAGCGGTTGTCGCGGGCCCGGTAGCGCCAGTCGACGAACGTCCCCGGATCGGTGCCGAGCGCAAGGACGTGACCGTTCCTCGTCGTCACCTCCTCGCCGAGCAGGATGAGCAGTTCGCCGTCCGGGTGGGGGCCGGCCTGGTCGGCCCAGTGCGCGTGCGCGGCGTGCGTGTTGTGCTCGGACGTGTTGATGAAGTCGAGACCCGCGGCCCGCGCCAGCGCCGCGATCTCGGCCGGGGTGCGGCGGCCGTCCGAGTACCACGAGTGCAGATGGCAGTCGCCGCGGTACCAGGCCCGGCCGCGGCCCCTGGCCCGCGACGGCGGGTACACCGGCCGCACCGCCTCGCCCGGCTCGCCGTACGTCAGCGTGACGGTGACCTCGTACGGGAGCCCCTGCGGGGCCACCGTGTACGGGCCCAGGGCGATGTACCAGGTGCCCTCACGGACCGGGCCCGGGAGGTAGCCGGGCGTCGCATCGTCCGCGCGGATGAAGAACTCCGTGCGCGCCCCGCCCGACCAGCCCCGGAAACCCTTGCCGCCCAGCTCGGTGCCGCGCTGGTCGAAGATGCCGATGTCGAGCGCGTTGCCCGCGGTGCCCGCCGGGACGGAGGGCCGCTCGTAGGTGTACGCGACCTTGATCTCCCGTACGCCGGACGGGACGTCGACCGGCAGGTAGACGAAGTCGGGCGCGCCGGTGGGCAGGGTGCCGCGGACGGTCCTGGTCTCGGATGCCCCGGCCGCGCCGGCGGCCCGGCCCGGAAAGCTCACGCTCCCCAACGTGAGGGCGGCGGCGGCTCCCGTCACGAACAGGGCGCGTCTGCCGACGCCGTGGTCACTGCCGTGCTGAACGTGCTGCTCGTCCTCGCACATGTCTGCTGCTCCCGGGTCTCGTGAGGGGTGCCTCGTGAGGGGCATGGGCGGTGCAGGGGTGGTACCGGCAACCCTGGTATTCAGCCGTGAACTGCGGGGCAAGGGAAGGGGGTCGGCAGCTTTCGGGGAGGAGCACGCGTCCGCCACCGTGAAGGTGCCGACCGGTCGGTATGGACACCTGTGGCGCGGGCCGGTAGAGATGGGGCATGCGCATCTCCGTGACGATCTTCCTCACCGATGAGACGATCACTCCGACCCGGCTCGCCCGTGAACTGGAGCGACGCGGCTTCGCCGGGCTCTATCTGCCCGAACACACCCACATACCCGTGGAGCGGACCACTCCGTACCCGGCGGGCGGCGACCTGCCGCCCGAGTACGGCCGCACCCTCGACCCCTTCGTCGCCCTCGGCCAGGCGGCGGCCGTCACCGGGACGCTCGCCCTCGGCACCGGCATCACGCTCGTCGCCCAGCACGACCCGATCGACCTCGCCAAGCAGGTCGCGACCCTCGACCACCTCTCCGGGGGCCGCTTCACCCTCGGCGTCGGCTTCGGCTGGAACGTCGAGGAGGCCGCCGACCACGGCGTCGAGTGGCGTACGCGACGGGAACTGGGCCGGGACCGGCTGGCGTTGATGCGGGCACTGTGGGCTCCCGAACCGACCGCCTACGAGGGCCGGTTCGAATCCGTCCGGGCCAGCCACGCGTACCCCAAGCCCGTACAGAAGCCGCGCGGCTCGCTCGTCGGGCCGCGCACGCTCATCGGGGGAGCGGCGGGGCCCAAGCTCTTCGCGCACATCGCCGAGTACGCGGACGGCTGGCTGCCGATCGGCGGCCGGGGCCTGACCGAGTCGCTGCCCGTCCTGCGGACCGCCTGGGCGGAGGCGGGCCGAGACCCCCGCGAACTCCAGATCGTGCCCTACGCCGTGCTGCCCGGCGCCGGCAAGCTCGCCCACTACGCGGACCTCGGCGTCGAGGAGGTCGTCCTGCAACTGCCGCCCGCCGGCGAGGAGGAGGTCCTGCGCGTCCTGGACGAGTACGCGGCGTACCTGTAGGACGCGGGCGGACCGGGGCGCGCCCGCTGTGACGCGGCACACCGGTCGTGCCTGGTCACCGCGATCGTATGCTCGAAGGATGACGACTTCCGCGACCTCCGGAACCGGGCCCACCGAGAACTCCATGCGTCGCGCCCTCAAACGCGCCCGCGACGGCGTCGCCCTCGACGTCACCGAGGCCGCCGTGCTCCTCCAGGCCCGCGGCGCCGACCTGGACGACCTGGCCGAGTCCGCCGCCCGGGTGCGGGACGCGGGCCTGGAGACGGCGGGCCGCCCCGGCGTCATCACGTACTCGAAGAGCGTCTTCATCCCGCTCACCCGGCTGTGCCGGGACAAGTGCCACTACTGCACGTTCGTGACCGTCCCGGGCAAGCTGCGCCGGGACGGGCACGGCATGTTCATGTCCCCGGACGAGGTGCTCGACATCGCCCGCAAGGGCGCCGCGCTCGGCTGCAAGGAAGCCCTGATCACCCTCGGCGACAAGCCCGAGGACCGCTGGCCCGAGGCCCGCGAATGGCTCGACGCGCACGGCTACGACGACACGATCGCGTACGTACGGGCCATCTCCATCCGCATCCTGGAGGAGACGGGCCTGCTGCCCCACCTCAACCCGGGCGTCCTGTCGTGGACCGACTTCCAGCGACTCAAGCCCGTCGCGCCGAGCATGGGCATGATGCTGGAGACGACCGCGACCCGGCTGTGGTCCGAGCCCGGCGGCCCCCACCACGGCTCCCCCGACAAGGAGCCGGCGGTCCGGCTGCGGGTCCTGGAGGACGCGGGCCGCTCCTCCGTCCCCTTCACCAGCGGGCTCCTGATCGGCATCGGCGAGACCTACGAGGAGCGCGCGGACGGCCTGTTCGCGCTGCGCCGCGTCTCCCGTTCCTACCACGGCGTCCAGGAGCTGATCATCCAGAACTTCCGCGCCAAGCCGGACACGGCGATGCGCGGGATGCCCGACGCCGAACTGGACGAACTGGTCGCCACCGTCGCCGTCGCGCGCCACATCATGGGCCCCGCCGCCTGCCTCCAGGCACCGCCCAACCTGGTCGACTCCGAGTACGCGCGCCTGATCGGCGCCGGCATCGACGACTGGGGCGGGGTCTCGCCGCTGACCATCGACCACGTCAACCCCGAACGCCCCTGGCCGAAGATCGAGCTGCTGCGCGAGCAGTCGGCGCAGGCGGGCTTCGAGCTGCGGGAACGTCTCTGCGTCTACCCGGAGTTCGTGCGGCGCGGCGAGCCGTGGCTGGACCCGCGGCTGCTCCCGCACGTACGGGCACTCGCCGACCCGGAGACCGGGCTCGCCGTGCCGGACGCGGTCGTCGAGGGCCACCCGTGGCAGGAGCCCGAGGAGGCGTTCACGTCGTCGGGCCGCACCGACCTGCACACCACGATCGACACCGAGGGACGCACCGGCGACCGGCGCGAGGACTACGACCACGTGTACGGCGACTGGGACGCGCTGCGGGAGGCCGCGGCGCCCGGCATGGTCCCGTCCCGCATCGACACCGACGTACGCGGGGCCCTCGCGACGGCCGCCGACGACCCGACCCGCCTGACCGACGACGAGGCCCTCGCCCTGCTCCACGCGGACGGACCGGCCCTGGACGCGCTCTGTCAAATCGCCGACGACGTCCGGAAGTCGGCGGTCGGCGACGACGTCACGTACATCGTCACGCGGAACATCAACTTCACCAACGTCTGCTACACCGGCTGCCGCTTCTGCGCCTTCGCGCAGCGCCGCACCGACGCGGACGCGTACACGCTCTCCCTCGACCAGGTCGCCGACCGGGCCCAGCAGGCATGGGAGGTCGGGGCCGTCGAGGTCTGCATGCAGGGCGGCATCCACCCGGACCTGCCGGGCACGGCCTACTTCGACATCGCGCGCGCGGTGAAGGAGCGGGTGCCCGGCATGCACGTGCACGCCTTCTCGCCCATGGAGGTAATGAACGGGGCCACCCGTACCGGCCTGTCCATCCGTGAGTGGCTGACCGCCGCGAAGGAGGCCGGCCTCGACTCGATCCCCGGCACGGCCGCGGAGATCCTCGACGACGAGGTCCGCTGGGTCCTGACCAAGGGCAAACTGCCCACGGCGACCTGGATCGAGGTCGTCACGACGGCACACGAACTCGGCATCCGCTCCTCCTCGACGATGATGTACGGGCACGTGGACCAGCCCCGCCACTGGCTCGGGCACTTCCGCACCCTCTCCCGCATCCAGCAGCGGACCGGCGGCTTCACGGAGTTCGTGACCCTTCCCTTCATCCACACCAACGCCCCGGTGTACCTGGCGGGGATCGCCCGGCCGGGACCGACGACCCGCGACAACCGCGCGGTGATGGCGATGGCCCGCCTCCTGCTGCATCCGTACATCCCCAACATCCAGACCAGCTGGGTGAAGCTCGGCACGGAGGGCGCGGCCGAGATGCTGCGGTCCGGCGCCAACGACCTCGGCGGGACGCTGATGGAGGAGACCATCTCCCGGATGGCGGGATCGAGCTACGGCTCGTACAAGTCCGTGAAGGACCTGGTCGCGGTGGCGGAGGCGGCGGGCCGCCCGGCGAAACCGCGGACCACGCTGTACGGGGAGGTGCCGCAGGAGCGGCAGCGTGCGGCGGCTCTCTCGGACGGGCACCTGCCGGAGCTGCTGCCGGTCCTGGAGTGACCCGGTTCCGGCGGGCGGCCGCCGGTTCCGGGGCGGCTTCCCCGTCGGAGTAGGATGATCGGACCCTCCGACGGGGTGCGCTTCCGACGGGGTGAGTCAGAGCTGAGGAGATGCGTGCCCGTGCCTGCCCGACGGCTTCCCTCGTGGGCCTGGGTCACCGGTCTGACCGCGGCCGCTGTGGTGCTGGTGGCCGTGCTGGCCGTGAAGGCCGACAGGGGCCCCCAGCCGACCGCGTCGGCGAACCCGAAGCCGTCCGCCTCCGCGAGCGCCGGGCCCTCCGCCTCACCCGACGAGAACGCGCCGGTCGCCGTACCGGACGGCTCCGGCACGGGTCGCCGCATCGTCTACTCCCTCGCGCAGCGCCGGGTGTGGCTGATCGACGCGAGCGACGCGTCCCGGCGCACGTTCAAGGTGTGGCCGGGGACGGTGGCCCCCGAGCCGGGCACGTACACGGTCGGCACCCGGCGCGAGGCGGCCACCGGCAGCGACGGCGTGGAGATCGAGAACATCGTCTACTTCGCCGTCGCGTCCGGCGTCAGCGTCGCCTTCTCCAACGCCGTCGACGGCTCCTCCCCGCCGCCGCCCGAGTCGGGCGCGCAGACGGGCGGCGTCCGGATGCGCGCGGCCGACGGGGACGCGGTCTGGAAGTTCGGCACGGCGGGGACGACGGTCGCGGTCGTGAAGTAGCCCACCGGCCGGGTAACCGGCTGGGGGAGCTTGACGAGGTGCGCGAGCGCGCGGCGGGCGGACAGATCGTGCGCCGGATCATGGATGAACGCGGCGACCGTCGCCAACTGGCCGCGCAGCCTCTGCAGTTCGTCCTCTGCGATGCGCAGGAGCCCGGGGGCGGGTGTCGCCGGGGTAGCCCGTGCGGTCATGTCGTGGGGCCTCCCTCGTGAGGGTGGTGGCGAGGCGTGCCGGTGCGGTGTGTGCGGGACACGCCCCGCCGGGGGGTACCAGCGACTGGACCACGGGACGGTCCAGGCCCGCTCGCGAACCGGTCGGGGAACGGTCGGGGAACGCTCGGGAACCCCTGGACGGCGACGGGACGTTCATCTCCCGGGCCGTCGGGGCCCGTCGGGCGCCTCGGGCGCGAGATGATCCGGACGGGGAGCCGTACTCCACACGGAGTGGCGGCGGACGCGGCAAGGAGGCGGACGGGTGGCGCAGACGGGACCGTCGCGGCAGGAGCTGATCCAGCAGGGCAACCGCGCCGGCTTCGTGGGCCGCGACTGCGAACGCGCGGCGTTCCTGGCGAACTTCGACATCCCGCCCGGGGACGCCCGCCAGCGCTTCCGCTTCCACGTGCACGGCACCGCGGGCGTCGGCAAGACCTTCCTCGTCCAGGAACTGCGGCACCTCGCCCGCGAACGCGGGGCGTTGACGGCGTACGTCGACGAGAGCGCCGGCAGTGTGCCCGAGGCACTGGCCGAGATCTGCGCCCAGTTCGCGGACCAGGGACGGCGGCTGAAGGACCTGGAGCGGCGGCTGGCCGCCTACCGGGACCGGCGGCACGAGGCGGAGGCCGCCGCACTCGCCGCGCTCGCACCGGAGCCGGGGGCGCCGCCGGGCCCCTCCGCGGGCAGCAGGACCGCGGTGGAGCTGGGCATCGCCGTGGCGGAGGCCACCGTGCCGGGCGGCGGCCTGATCGGCAGGGCGCTGCCCGCCGAGCAGCTCGCCCAGAGCGCCGACCGGCTGCGGGCCGGCCTCGGCGCCCGCTTCCGCAACGCGGACGACATCGAGCTGGTGACCGCGCCGGAAAGGGTCCTCACGCCGGTCCTGCTCCGCGAACTGCGCACGGCCGCCGCTTCGGCTTCCGCTTCGGCCGCCGGGTGGATCGTCCTGTTCTTCGACACGTACGAACGGACCGGCGCGTACCTCGACCCGTGGCTGCACGAGACGGTCTCGCGCGCCTCGGCCGGAGGCGGACTGCCCGCCACCGTCGTCGTGGTCACCGCGGGTCAGCGCCCCCTGGACCCCGCCCGCTGGAGCGGCCTGGACTCCGTGACGGACGTTCCGCTCGAGCCGTTCACCGAGGCCGAGGCGCGCCGGCTGCTCGCCGCGAAGGGGGTCGTCGCCGAGCCGGTCGTCGAGGAGATCCTGCGGCTCACGGGAGGTCTGCCCGTCCTGGTGTCGACACTGGCCAGGGACCGCCCCGGCGCCCCCGACGCCGTGGGCGACCCGAGCGCCACCGCGGTCGAACGCTTCCTGAAGTCCGAACCGGACGTCCGCCGCAAGGTCGCCGGGATCTGCTCGCTGCCCCGGTGGCTGGACGCCGACGTGTTCCGGGTGCTGGTCACCGGCCGCCCGGACGACGAACTCGACGCGCTGTACACGTGGCTGACCGGCCTCCCCTTCGTCGGGGAGCGCGGCGAGCGGGTGCGTTACCACGACGTCGTACGGGCGCCGCTGCTGCGCCTGGAACGCCGCAGGTCCCCGCGCGAGTGGACCACGCGGCACAGACGGCTGGCCGAGGCGTTCGCCGAGTGGCGCGACGACGTCGGGGCCGGCCGGGAGACCGAGGAGCTGTGGGAGGACGAGGAGTGGCGCGCGCTGCTCCTGGAGGAGACGTACCACCGGCTCTGCGCCCGGCCCTCCGCGTCCGCCACCCTCGCCGAGGCGCTGGGACTCCTGGTCGAGGCGGGTCGCAGGGACGGGGTCGTCGGCCGCCAGTGGGCCCGGATGCTGCGGGACGCCGGCGACACGACGGACCACCGGGTGCTCAGGACGTGGGGCCGGGAGCTCGACGAGGCACTGGCGGACGACGACGCCGGGGTGCGCAGGGCCACGGACCTGCTGCTGGCCCGCCCCGGCCTCGACCCGGCGGGCCGGGCGAGGGCGCACGCGCTGCGCGGCAGGGAACTGCGCAACGGCCGGGAGTACGAGCGGGCCCTCGCGGAGTTCGACCGGGCGCTGGAGCTGGCGCCGGGGCTGAGCCTCGCCCACTACGGCCAAGGTGTCACCCTCCAGCTGATGGGCGACTTCCCGGCGGGACTCGCGGCGCTCGACCGGGCGGACGAACTGTCCCCCGACAACGCCCTGATCATCGCCGGACGCGCGGAGACCTACCAGCTCGCGGGTCGTTACGAGGAGGCCGTCGCCGACTTCGGCCGGGTCGTCGCCCTCGCCCCCACCGATGTCCGCGCCCTGGCCGGACGAGCCGTCTGCCTGCACGAACTGGGCCGGTACGACGAGGCCCTCACCGCGTACGACCGCGCCCTGGCCGTCCAGGACGACCACCTGTGGACGCTGGTGCGCAGGGCCCGTCTGCGCCGCGTCATGGGGGACCTGGACGGGGCGTTCGCCGACTTCGACCGGGCGGTGGAGCTCGGCCCCGACCGGGCCTGGATCGCGTCGGAACGCGGTGACGCCTACCGCCTGGTCCACCGCTACGAGGACGCGGTCGCGGAGCTGAGCAGAGCGCTCAGCCTCCTCCCCGACTACCCCTCGGCCCTGGCGAGCCGCGGGGCGGCCCTGCACGAACTGAACCGCCACGAGGAGGCCCTGGCCGACCTGGACCAAGCCCTCACCCTCCGCCCCGACTACCCCTGGGCCCGACAAACCCGCTCCCGAATCACCCCCCACACCACAACCCCCTAAGGGGCGCGGGGAACGGCGCAGAAGCCCGCAGGGCTTCTCAGGGGCGCGGGGAACTGCGCGACCAGCCCCCACCGACCCGCACCCACAGAACACACGAAAACCCAGGTCGCGAGCCAAAACGCCTAGCGCCCCTCCTCCCGACCGCCGGAGGCGACCCCCACCGGAAGATGAATCACCACCAGCACCACCCCACTCAACAAAAACACCCGCATCGCCGCATCCAACCCGTTCCAGTCCTCCGACTGCCACATCGCGAACCACTCCCCACCGATCGCGAGGAACCCGGCCCCGAAGAGCAGCATCAGCATCAGCAACCCGACGGTGGAGGTCCGCCGGGCCCGCCCCAGGTCCCGCCGGCACCACTGGACCGTACCGAGGATCAGGACGAGCGCGGCCACGGTCTCCCACACGATGATCGCGACGTACGCGGCCGTCTGAAGCCCTTCGGACTCCACGGCCCGCCACATCAGGTCCTCGTCCTTGAAGGTGGTGTCCATCGCCAGAACGTGCTGGACGAACTGGTGGTTGGTGTCAAAATCAGTGATGTTCCCGAACGCCACGAGCGTGATGTAGAGCGCGACCGTGCCGGTGAGCAGCGTCGCGGTGAACGGAAACGCGCGTACTGCGGCCATCCTCAAGTCCCCTCGTAGACAGGTGTGTCGAACAACGCACACCTGTCACCATGTATGCCACACACGCCGACCGAACCGCCGAACCGCCGAACACCGAACCACCGCGGCCGACCACCCGCTCACCGCAACTGATCGACGAACCGGTCGGTCCCCGGCACCGTCGGCACGAACGGCGCCACCAGCTCCACCCGCCCCACCCCGGCCTCCGCCACCGGCGCCTCCAGCCCGCTGAAGTACGCCTCCCAGCACTCCCGCGGATCCGCCTCCAGGAACCACAACAGCGTCAGCCGCGTATCGACCCCCTCGACCTGCTTCACGTACGACATCCGGTCCCCGGGCAGCGGCGTCGGCCGGAAGACGGTGACCATGGCGGCGGGCGACCCGGCGAGCCGGCCGGGCAGGTGCCGGGAGCGCAGCCACTCCAGCAACTCACCCCGCCCGGCAGGGGACTCCGCGTCGACGACCTGCACCACCAGCCCCGCATACGGATGGTCAAGGGCGTGGAAGTCGCGCGGCCCCGCCGCCCCGTCCCGGTACACCGTCGCCTCGTGGTCCTGGAACGCCGTGAAGACGTGCGTACGGTCCTGGTAGACCCGGCCGTCCCTGTTCAGCCGCTTGTTGATGCCCACGGTCCACTTCATGTGGTCGTCGTGGCGGCCGTCGGTGATCCAGTACGTCGACAGGTAGCAGCCGGCCGTGACCGGCTGGGCGACCGCGGACTTCTCCGGGTAGCGCAGGAGCTGCAGATCGCGGGTGGCGACCCAGCGCCGGCCCGCGTACATCCACGGCATCGCCATCGCGCCCGCGTAGTAGTGGTCGTCCTCGTACCAGCGGTTGTACGCGTACTCGTGCCCCGGGTGCGGCTCCACCATCGTGATCAGGGCATGGCCGGGACGCACCCCGTACGGGCCGACGGCGGCCAGTTCCCCGTACATCTCGCTGCGCGTGCCGACCGGCGTGTCCTCGGGCATGGCGCTCCTCCTCCTCTTCCCTCCTGCTCCGGACGCCCTTACTCTGACGGACCGTCAGATCCACCGCCAGAGCCGGGAGGCCCGCAATGTCACTGCTCCGGGGCAAGACCGTCGTCGTCTCGGGCGTCGGGGCCGGGCTCGGGCGCCAGGTCGCGGCGGCCGTGGTGCGGGACGGCGGGAACGCCGTGCTGGGCGCGCGCACGGAGGCGAACCTCGCCAAGACCGCCGCCGAACTCGACCCGGGCGGCGCGCACACCGCGTACCGGGCGACGGACATCACCGACGAGCGGCAGTGCGAGGCGCTCGCCGGGCTCGCGCGGGACCGCTTCGGCCGGCTCGACGCGGTCGTCCACGTGGCCGCCTGGGACAGCTGCTTCGGCGGTCTGGAGGACGCGGACTTCACCACCTGGCAGGCGGTGCTCGACGTGAACCTGCTCGGCACGCTGCGGATGACCCGCGCCTGCCTGCCCGCGCTGAAGGAGCGCGGCGGGTCCGTGGTCGTCATCGGCACGCAGTCGTCCGTCGCCGCCCCCTCCCAGGTGCGGCAGGCGGCGTACGCGGCCTCCAAGGGCGCGCTGACCAGCGCGATGTACTCGCTGGCCCGCGAACTCGGCCCGCACCGGATCCGGGTGAACACCGTGCTGCCCGGCTGGATGTGGGGCCCGCCGGTGGAGGCGTACGTGCAGTTCACCGCGTACACCGAGGGCGTACCGGAGGCGGAGGTGCTGGAGCGGCTGACCGCGCGCATGGCGCTGCCCGAACTGGCCACGGACTCAGACGTGGCGGACAGTGTGGTGTTCCTGGCGTCGGACCGGGCGCGGTCGATCACTGGGCAGTCGTTGCTGGTCAACGCGGGGGAGCTGATGCGATAGCGGTCACCCGGCCCGGTCGGGCGGTCGTGCGAACTTGTTCATAGTCATGAACCGAGGTCTGTAAGCTGAACTATTTTACCTCCCCTTGACTGTACGGGCTGTTGTCGCAGTCATGTCACCGAACCCACGATGAGCGGGCGCTTCACGACCCTGACGATCCTGGGAGAGGGCATATGAACGGTCTCGACTGGGCCGTGCTCATCGGCTACTTCGGCGTGATGGTCGCGATCGGTGTCTGGTCCCACAAACGGGTCGACAACGTCAGCGACTTCTTCACCGCCGGCGGCAAGATGCCGTGGTGGCTGTCGGGCATCTCGCACCACATGTCCGGCTACAGCGCGGTCATGTTCACGGGCTACGCGGCCATCGCGTACACGTACGGCGTCACGTCCTACGTCACCTGGTCCTTCCCCATCGCCATCGGTATCGCGATCGGCGCGAAGGTGTTCGCGCCCCGGCTCAACCGGGTGCGCTCACGCCTGCACGTGGCCTCACCGCTGGAGTACCTGAAGAACCGCTACGACCTGCCCACCCAGCAGGCCCTCGCCTGGTCCGGCGTGCTGCTGAAGATCGTGGACGTGGGCGCCAAGTGGGCCGCCATCGCGACCCTGCTGTCCGTCTTCACCGGTGTCTCGCTCAACATGGGCATCCTCATCACCGGCGCCGTGACGGCCGTCTACTGCACGGTCGGCGGGCTCTGGGCCGACGCGCTGACCGAACTGGGCCAGTTCATCATCCAGTTCGTCGCAGGCATCGCGATGCTCGTCGCCGTCATGGCCGAACTGAACGGCTTCAGCACCCTGTGGAGCGTCTGGGACGAGCCCGCGCTCGACGGACACACCAAACCGCTGGCCGGCCCGTACATGATGGTCTTCCTGATCGCCTACCTCTTCATCAAGACCTTCGAGTACAACGGCGGCATGTGGAACCAGGCCCAGCGCTACATGGCCACGGACTCCGCGAAGTCCGCCACCCGCTCGGGCGCCCTGTCCGCCGCGCTCTGGCTGATCTGGCCGCTGGTGCTGTTCTTCCCCATGTGGGTCGCGCCGCTGATCATCAAGACCGACGTACCGGCCGACTCGTACGCGCTGATGGCCGAACACCTGCTGCCGCACGGGCTGCTGGGCCTGGTCATCGTCGGGTTCTTCTCCCACACCATGGCGATGTGCTCCTCGGACGCCAACGCCATCGCGGCCGTCGTCACCCGCGACATCATGCCCGCGGTCTCGCGCAAGGCGCGCGAGTGGGACACCCGGATGGGGCTGCTGGCCGCCCGCTGGGCCACGCTGCTCTTCCTCGGCCTGTCCATGGCCATCGCCACCCAGGTCAACTCCGACTTCTTCGGCGACATCATCACCGTCGTCATCAAGTGGGTGGCCGGTCTGATGGGCCCGATCGCGATCCCGCTGATGCTGGGCCTGCTCCCGTGGTTCCGCAAGAGCGGTCCGACGGCCGCGCTGATCAGCTGGGGCGTCGGGCTGGTCACCTTCTGGCTGGTCAACTACCCGATCAGCTGGAACGTCGACGGCGGGGTCCCGCTCCAGTACCAGGTGTCCATCCCGCTCGCGGTGTCGCTCGTCCTCTACATCCTCATCGGCTACGTGAAGCCCGAGGACACCCCGGAACGCGACGCGCTCATCGCGAAGATCAACTCGGACGACGGCGGATCCGCGGCCGCGGCGGTACCGGCCCCGGCCGGCCCGGCGGACGGCGTGGTGGGCACGCCGGCCAAGGACTGACCCGTACGGAGCCCGCCCGTGCGCACAAGCAGGGCAGCTGGGCAACTGGGCAGCTGGACAGGTGGCCGGCTGGGCGACCGCTCGTACCGGGCGGTCGCCCGTCCCTGTTAGAGCCAGTCGTGTTCGCGGGCGTAGCGCGCCGCCTCGTGCCGGGTCCTGGTCTGGGTCTTCTGCATGGCGTTGGAGAGGTAGTTGCGCACCGTCCCCTCCGCGAGGTGGAGCCGGGCGGCGATGTCAGCGACCGAGTAGCCCTCACCGGTCACCCGCAGCACGTCGGTCTCCCGGTCGGTGAGCGGGCAGTCGTCGATCACGGCACGCGCGGAGACGTCCGGGTCGATCCACCGCTTCCCGTCGTGCAGCGCGGCGATGACCGACGTGATGTGCGCCGGTTCCGCGGACTTGCTGACGAATCCCTGGACCCCGAGCCGCAGGGCCCTGCGCAGCACCCCCGGTCTGGCGTGCCGGGTCAGCATGAGGATCACCTGCTCGGGCCGGGTACGGCGGATCTCCTCGACGGCGCCGAGTCCGTCCACGCCGGGCATCTCCAGGTCGATGACCAGGACGTCGGGCCGGTGCCGCAGGGTCGCGTCGACGGCGGCCGCGCCGTCCGCCGCCTCGGCGAGCACGGTGATCTCACCCTCCAGCGGGAGGAGCGCGGCCAGCGCCTTGCGCAGCAGCACCTCGTCGTCGGCCAGCACCACCGTGGTCATCGGCTGTCCTCCCGTGGGGCGTCCTGGCAGGTGGCGTTCTCCCGTGCCGCGTCCTGCTCGGTGGCCGCCCAGGCCGCGTCGGCGTGCGGGTGCGGAAAGCCCGCGGCCGTCAGGAACCACCCGCCCCGCTGCTCCACGACCAGCTCGCCCCCGTCCTCGGCCACCCGTCGCCTGAGCGCGGACAGCCCGCGCAGCCCGGGCGGCCCCTCCCGCGCGCCGTCGTTGACGATGGTGATGCCCGTTCCGGAGAGCGAGATCCGCACGGTCGTGGCCTGCGCGTGCCGCAGGATGTTGGTCGTCGTCTCGCGGAGCACCTGGCCCAGCAGCTCGCTCGTACGGGCGTCGACCTCGGGCCCACGGCCGACGTGTACGCGGATGCCGGCGGCCTCGAAGAGGTTCTTCGCGTTCTCCAGCTCCGCCGAGAGGTTGAGGCGGCGCTGCGCGTGGGCGAGTTCCTTGGTCTGCGTGATGGTGTCGCTGACCAGGGCGTGGATCTCGCGCAGCTCCTGCTCCACGCGTCCGGCGTCGCTGTGGACCAGTTTCTGGGCCAGCGCGACCTTCAGTTTCACCACGTGCAGGGTGTGGCCCTGGATGTCGTGCAGATCGCCGGCGAAGCGGACGCGCTCCCTGGCGACGGCCAGCTCCGCCTCGCGCTCCCGGGACGCCTCCAGCTCCGCCACGAGTCCGTAGAACCGCTGGTTGGGGAACATGAGGCCGGTCAGCACCCCGGTGACCCCGGCGGGGACGAGGACGAACGTGACCAGCTCGCCGGGCAGGCCGTCCGTCGTCACGAGCAGCCTCGCCAGGCCCACCCCGGTGACGTACGCCAGCAGCCCGAAGGCCGCCGCGCCGCGGTGCCGCGGCAGGCGGGAGACCACGTGCGAACCCACGATCGCGATGCCGTAGAAGGCCGTGCCGCAGTCCGCGACCACCCCGAACGCCCATACGGCCCCGGTGACGGCCAGACACGGGAGCGCGACGGTGAGGATCTCGCCCGCCGTCCACCGTTCGAACGCCACCAGGGCCGCCGCCACGCCCGCGCCGAGGACGGCGACCTGCCACCACGTCCCGGCGTCGACCGCCACGCAGAGCGACCCGGCGGCGGCGAGCGGCGGAAGCAGCATGACGAGGTTGAGCCTGCGCAGCCGTCCCCGGGTCACGTCGGAGTGTCGCGGCACCTTGTACGCGCCACTCCGGCGTGGCACGGGGGCACCGGGACCTTCCATGGGCGCTCTCCGAGTTCGTACGACGGGACTTGCGGGTGCCGCGTCGCCCTGCGGACGCGGCGTCGCCTCCCAGTATTCGTCCGCCGCAGGAGTGCCACCAGTGACACCACGTCATGCCCGGCCCCGCCGGATGTCACGGCGTACGGATGACGCGGCGGCCCTGCCGGACGGCCCGCGGCGGCTGCTGTGATCGACGGCATGTCCTCCACACCAGTCATCGAAGTCGAAGACCTGAACGTCAGCTACGGCGACTTCCACGCAGTGAAGAACCTGTCCTTCCAGGTGGCACGCGGGGAGCTCTACGCGCTGCTGGGCACGAACGGGGCGGGCAAGACCTCGACCCTGGAGGTCGTCGAGGGCCACCGCAGGGCTACGTCGGGAACCGTGCGGGTCTTCGGCCGCAGCCCGCGCGACCGGCGCGCCGTGCGGCCCAGGACCGGCATCATGCTGCAGGAGAGCGGCTTCTCCCCGGACCTCACGGTGGACGAGTCCGTCCGGCTGATCGGGCGGCTCAGCGGGCGGACGGACGACGTCGCCCGCGTGCTCGACGTCGTCGGTCTCACGCACAAGGCCCGCACGCGGGTCTCCCAGCTCTCCGGCGGCGAGAAGCGGCGTCTCGACTTCGCCACCGCCGTCTACGGGACACCGGAGCTGGTCTTCCTGGACGAGCCGACCACCGGCCTCGACATCCAGTCCCGGGACGCCCTGTGGAAGGCCGTGGACAGGCTGCGCGAGGACGGCTCCACCGTCGTGCTGACCACGCACTACCTGGAGGAGGCCCAGCAGCGCGCCGACCGCGTCGGACTCATGCACCAGGGCGTCTTCCACCAGGAGGGGACGGTCTCCGAACTGACCCGGACCCTGCCCGCCGCCATCCGCTTCACCCTTCCCCCGACCGCACCGGCGCTGCCCCTGCCGGCCGCCCGCCAGAGCGACGGCAGGCTGCTCGTCGAGACCTTCGACCTGCAGGAGGACCTGTACGCCCTGCTCGGCTGGGCGCACGCCAACGCCACGGAGCTACGGGAACTGGAGGCCGGGCCGACCCGCCTCGACGACGTCTTCCGCGCCATCGGCAACCACTAGTCCCCGAAACCGTCCACCGTCCACCGTCCAGAAAGGGGTCCTTCACGATGCTGTCCATCGCGCTCAGCGAGCTGATCCAGATCTTCCGGAACCGGCTGGTGCTGATCACCAGCTTCATCATTCCCGTCGCGCCCTGCGCGTTCTTCATCTACCGGCACGAAGCCTTCGCGGAGCTGGCCGGCCTCGGATACATCGCGGCGGTGGTGGTGTGCACCGTGGCGGCCTTCGGGCTCTACACCACCACGGTGACCACGCTGGCCTCACGCCGCCAGAACCTCTTCCTCAAGCGCCTGCGCTCCACCCCGGCCGGTGACGCCGCCATCCTCACCGGGCTGATGCTGCCGGTCACCGTCCTCGCGCTGGTCCAGGTGACCGTGATCCTCGTGGTGCTGGCCGCGGTCACCGGCCGGCCGGCCGACGTCCTCCTGCTGGCGGCGGCGGTCCTCGCGACGGTGGTCATGATGCTCGGCCTGGGACTGGCCACGGCCGGACTGACGAACTCGCCCGAGCACGCCCAGGTGACCACGCTGCCCGTCAGCGTCGGCACCATCGCGGTGGCCAGCTGGGTGGGACTCGCCGGGACCGAGGACCTCACCCTGCTCAAGCGGCTGCTGCCCGGCGGCTCGGCGACCGAGCTGGTCGTCGACGCCTGGGAGGGCGGCGTCGCCGTCACGGACTCCCTGCTCCTGCTGGCCCCCACGCTCGCCTGGGTCCTCGTCTCCGTCGCGCTGGCCGCCCGCCTCTTCCGCTGGGAACCACGCCGGTGACACCGGCGCCGGGCGGGTCCGCCCCGGTCAGCCCGCCGTGACCGGCGTGGCACCCACCCCCGACAGGGCCGCGTACCCGCGCGGATACCGGGCCAGCCAGCCCGGGGAGGAGCCCGCCGGGCCGTGCAGGGCCGGGCCCTGGGTCATCTCCATCGCGAAGTCGTCCGCCAGGACGAGCATGGTCGGCCGGCCCTCCAGCTCCGCCAGCCAGGACGGCGGCAGGGCCGTCTCGCCGTGCAGCGCGCCGAGCAGCGCGCCGGTCAGCGCACCGGTGGCGCCCGACGCGCCGCCGTGGTTCACCGACAGGCACAGCCCGTGCCGGGTGTCCTCGCCGACCAGCGCGCAGTACACGGCCACCGACAACAGCCCCTCGGCCGTGCCGTTCCCCGCCAGGTCCTCGACCCGGGCAGGGGTCGGCATGCCCTGCCGGACCGCTCCCAGCGCCCGCTGCAGCGCCTCGGCGACGGGCTGCTGCCCGGGGCGCGCGGCCAGCAGCTGCAAGGCTCGCTGGACGGCGGTGTCCAGGCTCTCCCCGCGCGCGAGACCGTGGACGATGACGGCGTACGCCCCCGCCGACAGGTAGGCCAGCGGATGGCCGTGCGTCTGCGCCGCGCACTCCACCGCGAGCTGCAGGACGAGCTGCGGCTCCCAGCCGACGAGCAGTCCGAACGGCGCGGAGCGGGCCGCCGCCTCGACACCCCGCTCGTCGGGGTTCTTGGGCGCGTCCAGGGTGCCCATCAGCTCGTCGCCGAGACCGAGCAGACAGGCGCGCGCGGGGTCACGGCGGGCGTACAGCCACTCCTCGCGGGCCAGCCACCCGTCCTCCTTGCGCCGCTCGTCCGGGCCCCAGTCGCGCTGGGTCGCGGCCCACCGCAGGTACGCCCGGTGCAGATCGGTGGGCGGGTGCCAGGCACCGGTGTCGCGCCGCACCTGGGCCCGTATCAGCCCGTCGAGCGAGAACAGGGTGAGCTGGGTGAGATGCGAGACGGCTCCGCGCCTGCCGTACCCGTGGGCCAGATCGGTCAGCCCCTCCGCGCCGTGTGCCGCGCGGATCTGTTCCGTGGAGAGGCCGCCGACGGGCGAACCGAGCGTGTCGCCCACCGCCGCGCCGAGGAGCGTGCCGCGTACCCGGCTGCGGAAATCCTGCTGTTCGGCACGGCCCCAGACGGCACCGGCTGTCGCACCCACCGAGCCTCCTGAGATCCCGATCTGATTCCGTACGCACGGTCGACAACTCAGCACTGTAATCGAACGGGAACGGTCGGTTGAGGGCCGGAACGGTATGCGAGCCGTGGGGCGACTGATCATGTTTGTCGGCGATCGCCATGCATTTCCGTGCGGCCTCGCTCGCGGGCCGCCGCGGCAGCACGGCGAAAAGGCCGGTCCGCCCGGAGAGCGACGACTTTTGTCCGCGATACCTGCGCAGCATGCGCACATTTACGGGAGGATCTTTGAAGCGGAGAGAGGTGGGGCGAGGCGGGGGGTGAGGCGGGGCGGGGCCCGAAGGGAACGGGGCGAGAGACGCGGACATGGCCGAGCCCCCTCGGCCAGGACGGCGGACCAGTCGAGAGGGCTCTTTCAGGTGCGTATGCGGTTGTCGACGCGGTTCTCGACACGGTCGCTGAACTTGTCCCAGCGGTTGTCGATGAACTCGCTGATCCAGTAGGAGAAGCGGTCGTCAGCGCTCCGGCCGGTATGCCTGCCGGAAGCCCTGTGCGAGGCGTCCGTCGATGTCAGACGGTGCCCCGGCTCACTTCTGTCACGAAGGCGTTCCAGGACTCCGCCGGGAAGGCCAGCGCGGGGCCTTCGACGACCTTGGAGTCGCGGACGGCCATCGCCGCCAGGACAGGGGACTTGACCTCGACGCACGCGCCGTTTCCCTGGGAGTAGGAAGACTTCGTCCACGTGTCCGTGGCGCCCTGCTTGATTGCCATGTTCGCTCCGGTAGCCGGTTTCTGAGTTGCTGTCACCGAGTGGCGGGTTCCTTCCGGAACCCACGGTTCGGATTGCGCCAAGGTTGTAGCTCCTTGGCGTGATCGACGCTACCCGGCAACATCGGCGTACGAAGCGACTATTCACTCGACCGGGTGGCATATACCAGCCGAGTCTTCCGTTGTGATAGGCCGAGGGTGTATTGTCCGCCCGCTTCTCGCCGAACCGCTCAGAATCGGCCCGCTCACCTCACCGGCGGAGTCCTCCGCGTCAGTGCGCGTAGTCCTTCGCGACGTCCGCGATGAACTCGCGGGACTGGTCCGCGTTGAGCGCCTGGGCCCGCAGATGCTCGTACATGACGCTGTACTTCTGGACGTCGTTCGCCTTTTCGAGGTACAGGTCGCTGGTGACGCCCTCGATGTAGACCACGCTGGAGTCGGCCGCGTCGGGGAACTCCAGGATCGCGTACTGGCCGCTCACCCCCGGATGCGCGCCCATCGTGAACGGAATGACCTGAACCGTCACGTGCGGGACGTGCGACATCTCGACGAGATGCTCCAACTGCTCGATCATCACCTGCTTGTTGCCGACGGTCCTGCGCAGCGCGGCCTCGTCGAGGACGGCCCACAGCCGCAGCGGGTTCTCCAGGTCGGAGATACGTTCCTGTCGGCGCAGCCGCACCTGCACGCGCTTGTCGATGTCGCCGGCCGCCGCCTCCGGGAGCGCGCCCTGGATCAGCGACTCGGCGTACGGACGGGTCTGCAGCAGGCCCGGCACGACCAGCGGGTCGTACACGCGCAGGCTCGCCGCGTCGGTCTCCAGACCGATGTAGACGCTGTAGGGAATGTCGCCGAAGGAGTGCCACCAGCCCTGCTGACGCGAGTCCTTGGCCATCTGCATCAGCGAGTCGACGATCCGGACGTCCTCGACCTCGTAGACCCCGCAGAGATCACGTACGTCGCGCTGGCTGATGCTGCGCCGCCCGTTCTCCAGACGGCTGATCTTCGACTGCGAGACGAGCAGCCGCTCGGCCACCTCTTCGGCGGTCATGCCCTTGAGCTCCCGGAGCCGTCGCAGCTCCTGGCCCAACCGGCGTCGCCTGACGGTGGGATTGACGTTGGACGCCACGGGACGTGCACCTCCGGCTGCGGGCTGCCTGTACTTTGCGTATCTGCTGTTGAGCAGATTGCCACCAAGGTGCTTGCTACCGCTGGGAAACAGCGGATATGCGGTGCGTACGCGCCACTTGCCGCCACCCCTCGCCACTTCGCGCCATATGGCGGTCCGTACGGCGACGCGCGACCCTGGGACGACGGCGAGCTGCCGTGTCCATGGGTATGACGGCGCGTGGCCATGGAGAGCGGTAGCGCGGGGCGGCGGGCCGTGTCGTCGTCCGGACGTACGGCCCGTCGCCCCGCGCTGCCCAGCGGCTCCCGAACCGGGCCTTGGGGACTGCGGTGCGGCGCTGTTCGTGCGTGACGCGCGAGGCGTGGTGCACGGTGGGTCCTGCGGAGTTGCTGCGGGTTTTGCGGTGTTACGGATGCTGCGGTTCTACGGGTGCTGCTGTGGAGCGGGTGGTGCGGTCGTGCCGTTGTCGCGCTGCGGTCGTGCCGGTGGGGTGCCGTGGACCAGCGGCTCAGTGAGCCACGGCGCGTGCCATCGAACCGCGGTGCGGTTGCATCGGAACGCCCCTGGCGGGCTCCGGTGCGGGCCTGGCCCCGGGGGCGGCCTGACGGCCGGCCGGTGCCGGTGGTGCCGGGCTGCGGCGCGGCTGAGCGGCCACACCGTTCTGGACGTCCATCACGGCGTGTGCCACGAGGCCGCCCATGGGGTCGTGCCTGATCAGATCCCGGAGGCGGGAGCGCGACGAACGCCCTTCGTTCCCTGGGTAGAGGTGCTTGCCCAGGCCGACGGCGTGCGCCAGCGCGGCCAGTGCGGCGGTCCGCGGGTCCGGCGGGACGCCGGTGCGGATCGCGCTGTCCAGCCGGGCCCTGATCTCCCGGCTGATCTCCGTGTCCGTCGCTTGGTAGCGAGTCGTCGGAAGCACCCCGCACATCTGTCCCGCCACGGCATGCACCATGCCGCATCGCTCCAGATGCGAGAGATATGTCTGGCGCAACCCCAGTCGGGGCCCGCCGATCCAGTTCACAGCGCGTACTGGAGCACCCCGCCTGCGGAGTAGTTCCAGCGCACAGTCCAAGGTCGGATCTCCGGTCGGCCGTGGTGCCACCACGGCGATACGATCCCCGTCTGGGGCTATCCGTCCGGCCAGCGCCAGCTCCACTAGCTGTGCTCCGGCCAGACCGAGGTCGAGCGACTGCGGCTGTGCGGTGGTACCCGTGGTCGGGTCCAGCGCCAGCAACAGAAGCTCCTCCGGAATTGTTCTGCGGCTCCTGCCCATCCATGCCTCCCCGCGTGGATGAATGACAGGGTGACCCCTCTCACATTGGTCTGTCGAGAGCACGTGACCGGTTCGTTGTGGAACCAGTAGATATGTCGTTCTCGTCTACCGCAGGGGTCAATCCCGCACACAGGACACTGGTACATGGTTCGGACACGGGTTTCCGGGCCGCGCGTGCACTGTTTTTCTGGTTCGTTTCGGGTTCATGGTTCGGTTGGGCGCACGGTGTGGCGCACGGAGGAGGCATCGGTGGCGGGCGAGTCCCCCGACAGGTCGAAGCAGCATGAGTCGTCGGCAGAACCGACGTCGGGGAGCAAGGCTCCGGTTCCGGATCCGCGTCTGGCGGTGGCCCGGGAGACCGTCCCGACGGTCGCCCGGACGGACACGGCGACGGCGATCTTCTCGACGAAGCGCTCCGCGGGTTCTTCGGGTTCCGCGGGTTCCGGCGGTGCCGAGGGGGCGGCTGCCGGGAGTTCCCAGGGGAGTGACGGTTCTGCGGAGCCGGAGACGGCCGCCGGGGAGGCCGGGAAGGCCACTGGCGGCGGCGACGCGCGCCTGCGGAGCGCGGTGGCGGCCTGGGTGGCCACGGCGGACGAGAAGACCCCTGAGGGCGCTTCTGCGGACGCCACGGAATCGAGGGCTCCGAGCGCGGGCGAGGGCTCGGCCGGGGCCGAGAGCGGGCAGGACGGCGACGGCGAGGACGCGAAGCCGGAGGCTTCGGGCGCAGGCAGGGACGGTTCGACCGGGGGCGACCCGGGCGCGGTGCCCGACGCCGACAGCGCGCTCGCGGACGCGGACGACCGTGCGGATGCGGATGCATCTGGGGATGCGGCTGTGGACTCGGCCTCCGAGCTGGAGGACGCCGCTCCCGCGGACGCCCCGGCGAAGGCCGACGCTGCCGGCAGCACCTCGCGGGACGCCGACGATGGCGCCGCCGCGCGGAAGCCCGGCACCGGCGACGCCTCGCCTGGCGGCGCGCCGGTCGCCGACGTGCAGGACGCCGAGGCCGGCACCGGTACGGAGCTCGGTGGCGAAGCCGCTGCCGGGGCCGGCACCGGCGCCGGGCGAAAGCCCAGGCGGAAGCCTGGGCGTAAGCCGACGGACGCGGCGAAGTCCGAGTCGAAGGCTGACGCCGGAGCCGGAGCCGGAGCCGCGGCTGCCGGTGGGGCCGCGGTCGCGAAGGTGAAGAGCGAACCCCGGGATGCCATCCCGGCGAAGGCGGCTCCGGAGGACACCACCTCGGCGGAGGCGTCGCCCGAGGACGCCGTCCCGCAGACCGGCGCCACCTCGGACGCCGACGCCCTGCCCGAGGGCGTGACCCGTGCCGCCGACGAGAGCCGCGACGCCGCGAAGGCGGACGCGAAGCGCCCGGCGAGCGACCGTGAAACGGCAGCCCACGAGGGCGGGGCCCTCGCGTCGAAAACCGCCGCGGACGCGGGCTCCGCCGACGCGGCCCCCGCTGCCGCCGAGCCGGACGCCGCCGCCGTCGAGGACGCCGCGCAGCGGGACAGCGCCGCAGGCCGGGGTGCCGCCGCCAAGTCGGCCCCCGTGGCGGACGCGAAGCCCGCCTCGAAGTCGGACGCCGCCGTGCGGCAGGACGGCGCGGCGGATCAGGCGGCAGACCAGGGTGCCGCCGCCAAGTCGGCCCCTGCGGCGGACGCGAAGCCCGGCTCGAAGCCGGACGCCGCCGTGCGGCAGGACGGCGCGGCGGATCAGGCGGCGGGCCGGGGTGCCGCCGCCAAGTCGGCCCCTGCGGCGGACGCGAAGCCCGGCTCGAAGTCGGACGTCGCCGGCGTGACCCCCGCCGTCGACGGCGACCCGGCACCGGCCCCCACCGATACCGCCCCCGCCGCCCACGGCACGCCCGAGCCTCCCGTCGACCAGGCCACCGCCATCTTCAAGCGGCCGTCCGCCGTCGATCAGCCCACGACCATGCTGAAGTTCGGCGGCGCCGAACCGGCCGCCGGGAAGCCCGCGGCCGGGGCCGGCGCGGTTCCCGCGACCGGCGCCGAGCCGGACGCCGGTTCGGACAAGGCCGCCGACCCCGCGAAGGCCGCCGCACCGAGCCAGGCCGCCACCCCCGAGGCCGACGACAAGGCCCCCGCCCAGTCCGAAGCCGAGGCCGGGGCCAAGGCCGAAGCCGGGGCCGACGCCGGGCCCGGGGTCAAGGCCGAAGGCGAGGTCGAGCGCACCAGTAAGTTCGTCGCGCTCAAGCCGCTCGACGAGCCCCCGGCGCCCAAGGCGAAGCCCGCCGTCCCGCCGGCCTCCGAGACCGCCGTGGTCCCGCAGGTCGGCCCCGAGCGGACGACTCAGCAGCCCCTCCCGCCGAGGCCCCCGCTGGACCTGCTGGCGGAGCTGACAAACACCCCGCCGCCCCGCCAGACGCCCGTGCGAACGATCGTGCGGCGCGTCAAGATCTGGACGCCGCTCGTCCTCCTCCTGATCGTTGTCTTTGCAGTCGTACAGGTCGTACGCCCTCTGCCGGCCCCGACCCTCGCGCTGACGGCCGACGAGTCGTACGCCTTCGAGGGCGACAAGGCGTCCCTGCCCTGGCCCGACGAGGGCCAGGGCTGGATGGACGTCAACGGCATCGGCACGGTCGACTCGTTCGGGGAGCAGAAACCCGTCGCGATCGGCTCGGTCGCCAAGGCCATGACGGCGTACGTGATCCTCAAGGAGCACCCGCTGAAGGCCGGCGAGGACGGCCCCAAGATCCCCGTCGACGCGAAGGCGGAGGAGGAGGGCGGCTACGACGCGCAGGGTGAGTCGACGCTCAACACCATCAAGGACGGCGACACCCTCACCCAGAAGGACGCCATCGCGGCCATCATGATCCCCTCCGCGAACAACGTGGCCCGCCTGCTGGCCCGTTGGGACTCGGACGGCTCCGAGGCGAAGTTCATCGACAAGATGAACGCCGCCGCCAAGGACCTCGGGATGAAGAACACGAAGTACACCGACGCCTCGGGCCTGAAGGAGAGCACGGTCTCCACCGCCGAGGACCAGGTGAAGCTCGGCAACGAACTGGTCCGGATCAAGGCCCTGGTCGACATCACCAAGCTGCCGAGCTGGGTGGACCCGTCCGGCAAGAAGTGGGACAACTACAACCGCCTCGTGCCGTACAACAACGCCATCGGCATCAAGACCGGCTCCACCACCAAGGCCGGCGGCAACCTGCTGTTCGCCGCCACCCAGGAGGTCGGCGGCGAGAACGTCATCGTCGTCGGCGCGATCCTCGGCCAGCACACGCCGCCGATCATCGACACGGTCAACGCGGTCAGCAAGACGGCGATGATCGCCGCCCAGGAGGCGCTGACCTCGCGGAAGATCCTGAAGAAGGGTGACGTCGTGGGGTACGTGGACGACGGGCTCGGCGGTCACACGCCGGTCGTCGCCACCAAGGACGTCTCCGCGGTGGGCTGGGCGGGACAGACCGTCAAGCTGAAGCTGGGCGAGGACGGCCGCTCCCTGCCGCACGAGGCGAAGGCGGGCACCGTGGTCGGCTCGCTGAGCGTCGGCGGCGGTGCGACGGGCGACGCGGTCGAGGTTCCGGTCGCGCTCCAGTCGGACCTCACCGAACCGGGATACGGCGCCAAGCTGACCCGGGTGAGCTGACGGGGGTGAGCTGACGGGGGTACGCCCCGAGCAGCGCCCCGGCGGACCGGGCGACCGAGCCGACGCACCGCACGCCCCCGCCGACGGAGCCCCACCCGGGAGCCCGCCGGCGGGGTGCGTGCTAGCGTCGCCAGGATGGGGCAGGTCGCCCGCCGCGGGGCCCGGCCGAGAGTGGAACAACGGGACACAGGAGTCCAGCACGTGGCGACAGCGGAGCCGACGCACGCCGACGACGCCGAGCCGAGCCGAGGGGCCGGCCCGCGAATACGCGTTGACACACGGCGCGTCGAGAGCCCCGGCAGCACAGCCGGGCAGCCCGACACGGCCGGAGCACCTGAAATGGCCGGGCACCCTGACACGGCCGGACCACCGGATGCGGCCGCACCACCGGCCACAGCCGGGCCGCCCGACGCGGCGGCCGGCCCCCGCAAGGGTTCCGCCGCGTCTGCGCCCGCGCCCGAGCCCTCGAAGCGCGCCCCGGCCGACGGCCGCGAGGACACCAGGCTCCGCCGCTTCGTCCGGCACCCCGCGGTCCTCGCCACGGCCCTCGCCGGGGTGCTCCACATCATCTGGTTCTTCACGTTCGCGAACAGTGGCGGCGACCTGGCGGCACAGGACGCGTGGGCCGAGTTCGTCGGGCGGAACCCGGGTTCGGCGTACAACCTGGCCTGGTACGGCGGCATGCACCCGGTCTCGTACAGCGTGGTGTCCCCGTACCTGATGGCCGTGCTCGGTGTGCGGACGACGATGATGATCGCCGGCACGCTCTCCGCCGGGCTGCTCACGCTCGTGCTGATGCGCAGCAGGGGTGCCGTACGGAATCCCGTGTGGCCGGCCCTCGCCGGAGTGTTCGCGCTCCTGTGCAACGCGGCCTCGGGCCGGGTCACCTTCGGCCTCGGCATGGTCTTCGCGCTCGGCGCGACCGCCGTCGTCTTCTGCTGGCCGTACCGCTGGCGCTACAAGCGCTGGGCCAAGGCCCTGTGCGCCGCCCCCCTCGCCGCGATCGCGACCGCCGCGTCCCCGGTGGCCGGGCTCTTCGTGGGGTTCGTCGCGGTGGCGCTCTTCCTGCAGAAACGCCGCCCGGGCGCGTACGCGCTGGGTCTCGCGCCCGCCGCCGTCGTGGGCGTCTCGGCCTGGATGTTCCCCTTCTCCGGTACGCAGCCGATGCTGTTCGCGTCGGTCCTGCTGCCCTTCGCCTACGCGGTGATCGTCTTCTTCCTGGTCCCCAAGGAGTGGAAGACGGTCCGGATCACGTCGGCGGTGTACGGCCTGGCCGTCCTCCTCGTCTGGCTGATCAACTCGCAGATCGGCTCGAACATCAGCCGCCTGCCGATGCTGTTCGCGGGGGTCGCGCTGATCGCCGCGCTGCCCTTCACGGTGCCGCGCTCACGCAAGTGGTACGCGATCGTCGTGGCCTTCATCGGCATGAACGCCTGGATCGGCTTCAAGGCCGTGGACGACGTGGTGCACACGACACCCGAGGCGTCCTGGGCCCGCGAACTGGCCCCGCTCGTCAACCAGCTCCAGGAGGCTGGCGCCGAGAAGGGCCGCGTCGAGGTCGTACCGGCCCGCTCCCACCGGGAGGCGTCCGCGCTGGCCCCGTACGTCAACCTCGCCCGCGGCTGGAACCGCCAGGCGGACATGGAACGCAACCCCCTCTTCTACGACGACACCCTCAACTCCGCGAACTACCACGAGTGGCTGCAGCGCTGGGCCGTCCACTACGTCGTCGTCCCCAAGGGCGAGCCCGACGGCGACGGGGGCGAACGCGAACGCGAGTTGGTCCAGCGCGGGATGCCGTACCTGAAGCAGATCTGGGGCGATGCCAACTGGCAGCTGTTCAAGGTCACCGACCCCACGCCGATGGCGGACCCGCCCGCCGTCGTCACCCGCGCCGAGCAGGGCGAGGTGACGCTGGAGGTCGAGCGGGCGGGCCGGGTGCTGATCCGGATCCCGTACTCGCCGTGGCTCGGCCTCGTCGACGAGAAGGGCAAGAGCCTGAAGCCGCCGCAGGAGACCGAGGAGTCCGAGCGGCGGGAGGACGGGGAGCCCAAGACGTACGAGAACGTCAACGGCTGCCTGATGGAGACGGAGAAGGACGCCCAGGGCGACCAGTGGACGGAACTGCTGGCGCCGCGCGCGGGCACGTACCGCCTGGCGGCGCCCTACCAGCTGCCCCGGGGCACGGGGTGCCCCGAGGAACTGCGCGAGGAGGTACGGGGGAACGGAGAGTAGGCGCCCCCCGGCCCCTGGGGGCCTCGGAACCCCGGGCTTCAGGGCTCAGGGCCCTCGCACCCCCCGGAGCGCTCAGCCGAGCTGCGCCTCGACCGCCGACACGACCTCGGCCGACTCCGGCTCGGTCTGCGGCGAGAAGCGGGCGACCACCGTGCCGTCCCGGCCGATCAGGAACTTCTCGAAGTTCCAGCGGATGTCACCGCTGTGCCCCTCGCCGTCCGCGAAGCCGGTGAGCCGCTCGTACAGGGTGTGCCGACCGTCGCCGTTCACGTCGACCTTCTCGGTCATCGGGAAGGTCACGCCGTACGTCGCCGAGCAGAACTCCGCGATCTCCTCGGACGAGCCGGGCTCCTGCCCCAGGAACTGGTTGCAGGGCACCCCGAGCACGGTGAAACCCCGCGCCGCGTACCGCTCGTGCAGTCGCTCCAGGCCCGCGTACTGCGGGGTGAGCCCGCACTTGGACGCCACGTTGACGACGAGCACGGCTTGGCCCTTGTACTGGCCGAGATCCGCGGATCCGCCCTGCAGCGCATCGATGTCGACGTCGAGAGCGGAGGCGCCGGAGGTACCGGTGGTGTCAGTAGTCATGAACGGATGCTAACTCCGCTCCGCCTGCGAGGGGGCGGCACCCTGGGCCCGCACGAGAACCTCCCCCGCGGCCGTCCGGTAGTAGAGGACGGAACGCCCCGAGCGTCGCCGCCACACCAGCCGGGCGTCGAGCAGGACCTTCAGATGGCGGCCGACCGAGCCGAGTCCCTGACCGGTGACGGCGACCAGCTGGCTCGTACTCATGGGGGAGTCGAGGAGCGCGAGCACACCGGCCCGGCCCCCGCCGAGCAGCCGGACGAGACTCGCGGGAGCGCCGGCCGAGGCGGAGGCCGGGGCTGCGGCCGCGGACCCGGCCCCGGACACGAACGAGCCCGTGCCCGTGCCCGCGCCCGCGCCCACGTCCGAGTACGCGGACAGCGATCCGTCCCGCGATCCGTTCCGCAATCCATCCCGTGAGCTGTTCGGCGCTCCGTTCCGCGAGCGGTTCCTCCCTCCGGTCTGCGGCTCGGCTCGCTGTTCGGCATGCGCGAGCACACCCGAGCAGGGATACACGACCGCGTACCGGTCGGGCTCCTCCCACGACACCCATCCGCGCCGCTGCGGCGTCACCGGTACGAAGACGATGCCGGCGCCGGAGATCTCGCGAGGCGGATACTCGTGCAGGTTGACCTGCAGCCGGTTCTCTCCGAGCCAGCGCATCCCGGGCCGCAGCGAACCGAGCGCGGCGGCCCAGCCCTCCTGGCTCAACCGGGAGGTACGGGCCACGACGTCCGCTTCCAGCACCTGGCGGCGCCGGGGCCAGTCGGGGCGTACGGTCTCGGTCCAGACGTGGGTGAGCAGGTCTGCGGCGCGCTCCGGAAGGTCGTCACGGTCGCGGAGGATCGCGGGGAGCGGACCGCGCAGCGCCGTGGTGAGGTGGGCTCGGGCGGCCTCGGGGGAGGCGTCGCGCACCCGGGCGACCTCCGTCGCGAAGTCCTCCTCGCCGCGTGGGGCGGGCGTGAGGAAGTCCGCGATCCACTCGACGCCCAGCCCGGCACGGACGAGCGCGGCGGTGACGGGATCGGACGCCAACAGCCGCCGGTAGGGCGGCAGATGGGTACGCAGCCAGGCACGTTCGCCGGGATGGGCGGCCGTCCCGGTGTGCAGCGTCTTCAGGCACGCGAAGGTCTCGGCGAGCGGTGAGAGCACGAAGCGGCTGCCGGCCAGGGTGTCGGCGCTGACCTGCCACCAGCCCATGCCCGCGACCTCCCCGGCGTGTTCGTTTCGCGCAGACGCGAAACTCTAACGCCCGCCGCGGCGCCGGTCCGAGACTCCGGGCCATGCGAACGACGTACCGGTCCCTCTTCCGTATCCCGGAGTTCACGCCCCTCTTCCTCACCTCCGGGGCACAGGTGGCGGCCCAGACGATGAGCGGTCTCGCGCTCGGCACGCTGGTCTACCGGGCCACGGACTCGCCCCTCCTGTCGGCCTTGAGCATGTTCGGCCCGTCGCTCGCCCAGGTCCTGGGCGCGACCACGCTCCTGTCGGCGGCCGACCGACTGCCGCCCCGCGCCACGATGACGGGCACCGCACTGGTTTTCGCGGCAGGCACGGCACTCCTGGCGCTCCCGGCCCCGCTCTGGACGCTCTTCGCCCTGGTCCTCGCCCTCGGCCTGGTGGCCTCCCTGGGCGGCGGCGTCCGCTGGGGCCTGCTGAACGAGATCCTGCCCAAGGACGGCTACATCCTGGGCCGTTCGGTCTTCAACATGATGAACGGCGTCACACAGATCGCGGGGTACGCCGCCGGCGGCGTACTGATCGCGCTCCTGTCCCCGCGCGGCACCCTGCTGACGGCGGCGGCCCTGTACGCGACGGCCGCGGCGGTCGCGCGCCTCACCCTGACCGCGCGCCCGCCGAGAAGCGCGGGCCGCCCGTCGATACGGGCGACCTGGCACACGAACCGGACCCTGCTCTCCTCGGGTCCCCGCCGCCACCTGTACCTGGCCCTGTGGCTCCCCAACGGCCTGATCGTCGGCTGCGAGTCGCTCTACGTCTCCTACGCTCCCGAGCACGCGGGCCTGCTCTTCGCCTGCGCGGCGCTGGGCATGCTGACCGGGGACGTGGCGGTGGCCCGCCTGGCCGGCCCCGCCCTGCGCGCCCGCCTCGGGGTCCCCCTGCTCCTGCTCCTGGCAGCCCCGTACCTGCTCTTCGCCTTCCACCCCCGCCCGTCCCTGGCGGCGGCGCTGGCGGCGCTGGCGTCCGTCGGTTTCGGCGCGAGCCTCCTCCAGCAGGAACGCCTCATGGCGCTCACGCCACCCGAACTGGCGGGTCACGCACTGGGTCTGCACTCGTCCGGAATGCTGACGGCACAGGGAGTGTGCGCTGCGCTGGCCGGCGCGACGGCTCAACTGACGTCACCGGCGGCGGCGACGGCGGCCATGGCGGCGGCGTCGACAGCGGTCACGCTCGTCCTGGCACGCAGCCTGAGACCGACGAACCCGCGGCCCTCCGCACCCACCCCGCCCGGCGCCCCTGGTGCGCCTACCGCGCCACGAACTGGGTGAGGATCGCCTGGACCTCGTAGATGTCGACGCCCTTGGTGAAGGTCTTCTCGATGGGCGTGGGCGTGCCGGAGATCCAGATCTTCAGCTCGGCGTCGAGGTCGAAGGTCCCGGCGGTCTCGACGGAGAAGTGCGTGATGCTGCGGTACGGAACGGAGTGGTACTCCGTCTTCTTACCGGTGATGCCCTGCTTGTCGACCAGGATGAGACGCCGGTCGGTGAAGAGGATGGTGTCGCGTATCAGCTGAAAGGCGGCGTGCACCTGCTCGTTGTGCCCGAGCAGCCGCGCGTAGTCGTGCTGGGCCTTGCCAGGATCGACGGTATGGGCATTTCCGAACAGCGCCATGACGAACCCCCATGAGATGCGTGAATTCCCAAGATCCTCGCACCACGGGTACAAGCGGGCAATGCCCTGTTCCCCGACTGTCCCGAGGGTGCGACCGAGCGGTGACACAGGCGGGCTCGTCCTTGTATTTCGTGCACGTCACCGCTCACCGCGTAACGGATGCGCGCAGCCCTCACCGCGTGGCGGATGCGCGCAGCCCTCGCGCCGTATCCCTCACGGCGCCGTCATCCCTCACCGCGCCGTTGTCCCTCGCCGCGCGACGACAGACTTCGTGTGATCCGGTCGAACAACTCCGTCAACGGCTCACCCACCTCCTGGCCGAACCCGGTCAGTCCGTAGGTGACCTGAGGCGGTGCCGTCGGCTCGACCTCCCGCCAGACCAGGCCGTCCTGGACCAGTGCGCGCAGGGTCTGGGAGAGCATCTTCTCGCTGATGCCCTGGATGCTCTCGCGCAGCTCGTAGAACCGAAGGCTGTTCTTCCGCAGGGCGATCAGCACCCAGACGCCCCACCTGCTGGTGACGTGGTCGACCATGTCCCGCGCGGGGCAGTCGGTGTGAAACACGTCATACCGCTCCCCTTGCTCGGTCCGTCTGTACTGCGTACCTTCCGCCATGTCAGGAACTTACCTCAGGGTATGTCCTTACCAAAAGTTAGCCCGCGCTCCTAACGTGACGCCCTCGAAGAACATCTACGAGGAGCTGAACATGATCGTCGTGACAGGGGCTACCGGGAACATCGGCCGGCCGTTGACGCAGGCACTGGCCAGGGCGGACCATCAGGTGACGGCTGTGTCGCGGCACA
Source organism: Streptomyces sp. NPDC002701 (assembly GCF_042889045.1). Classification (NCBI taxonomy): domain Bacteria; kingdom Bacillati; phylum Actinomycetota; class Actinomycetes; order Kitasatosporales; family Streptomycetaceae; genus Streptomyces; species Streptomyces sp. NPDC002701. Next base: position 844,467 of record NZ_JBIAQL010000003.1, on the reverse strand, counting down.
CGACGGCGGTGCCGGACGGCGTCCGCCACGTGGTGGCCGACCTGGCCGAGCCGGCCGGCCTCAAGCCCGTGTTGGCAGGCGCGAAGGCGCTGTTCCTGCTGCTCTCGGGCGACCTGCACGGCACTGCGGCCAACCCCGCCGACATCATCGGCGAAGCCGTGGCCGGCGGGGTCCGCCGGGTCGTCCTGCTCTCCACTCTGGGCGTGGTGACCAGGCCCTTCGGCCCGACGCGCATCGCGATGCGCGCACTGGAGGACACGCTGCGCGAGTCCGGCCTGGACTGGACCGTCCTGCGGCCGGGCGGCTTCGCCTCCAACGCCCTGTGGTGGGCCGAGTCCGTCCGTACGCGGCAGGTCGTCGCCGCGCCCTTCGGCGACATCGGAGTGCCGGTCGTCGACCCGGCGGACATCGCCGCGGTCGCGGCGGCCTGTCTGTCGGACGAGCGGCACACCGGCGGTGTGTACGAACTGACCGGCCCGGAGGTGATCACTCCGCGGCAGCAGGCAGGGGCCATCGCCGCCGCGCTGGGCTCACCGGTGAGGTTCCACGAACTCACCCGCGACGAGGCCAAAGCCGCCATGACCCGGAGCATGCCGGCGGAACTCGCCGACGACACCCTGGACATCCTCGGCTCCCCGAACCCGGCCGAACTGCGCGTCAGCCCGGACGTCCAGCGAGTCCTCGGCCGCGCCCCACGCCCCTTCGCGGACTGGGCCGCACGCCACGTGACAGCGTTCCGCTGAGCCCGGCCGGCACCGCCGCGGCTGTCCTTGGGTGCTCGGGGCGCGTGAGGGGTCAAGTGACCGCTGCGTCGATCCGTCGTCCAGCGGTCGCGGTGCGACACGGCGTGGATGCGGATACGGCGGCGGACGACGGGCGGGTGGGCGCGGCGGCCGGCCCGCCTCCCGTCGGCAGGACGTACTCCGCCCAGACCGTCTTGCCGGGACCGCCGGGGCGCGGATGCCAGTCCCAGCGGTCGGCCAGGTGCTCCACCAACAGCAGGCCGCGGCCGGCGTCATGGAGGCCCGTGGGCGCCGCTGCGACCGGTACGCCCTCGGTGCGGGTGTCGGTGACCTCGATCCGTACGGTCGTGGCGTCGCAGGTCAACGCGAGGTGGAAGTCGCGGCCCGGGACCCGGCCGTGCCGGACGGCGTTGGCGGCGAGCTCGGCGACGATCAGCGTCAGCACGTGGTGCGTGTCGCAGTCGTAGGGGACGCCCCACGCGTCGAACTGCTGCCCGGCAAGCCGCCGGGCGAGCCGGGCACCGCGCGGCGTGCAGCTGAAGCACATCGCGAAGGCGCTGGTGCGGTTGGGGGAACTGACGGGCTGGGGGTTGTGCTCGGGCGGAGCGGTCTCACTGTTCACGCCCTGAACGCTCCCGGTGTTGGCGTAGCGCGACCAGTGGTGACGCACCGTCACGTTCCAGTTGTACGTGAGGAAGCGGCAGGTGTACGGGGCGCGCCGCGTGACCGGTTCAGGGCGGGCGCGTTGGGCCGGGGAACTGGACCGGGGAGGCGGTGGAGCCGATGGATTCGGTGGAGCAGGGCGGCAGTCGGAGCGAGTGCCGGCCCGAACGGGAGGACGCCGGGCCGAGGCCGGACGACGAAACGGGTTCGGGTGTGGTGACGGCGTTCGGGCGCCAGCTGAAGCTGCTGCGGGTCCGGGCGGGCCTGGAACGCCCGGAGTTCGGACAGCTCACGGGGTACGCGGCCCAGTCGATCGCCTCCTTCGAGCAGGGGCGGCGGATTCCCTCACCCCGGTTCATCGACCGCGCGGACGAGGTACTGGACGCCGGGGGCGTCCTGAAGGCGCTGAAGGAGGAGATGGGGCGGGCGCAGTATCCGGCGTTCTTCCGGGACGCGGCGCGCTTGGAGGCGCGGGCAACGGCGTTGAACGTGTACGCCGTGTATGCCGTCCCCGGCCTGTTGCAGACGGCTGACTACGCACGGGCTGTCTTCCAGATGCAGCGTCCACTGCTGGAGGACGAGGTGATCGAGCAGCACTTGGAGGCCCGTATGGTGCGGCAGAGCGTCCTCACCCGTCGCCCGGCCCCTTTGATGAGTTTCGTCATCGAGGAAGCGGTGCTGCGCAGGCAGCTCGGTGGCCCGCAAGCCATGCGCGGGACCCTGGAACAGATCCTGCTCACGGGGCAGTCGAGGAATGTGGAAGTGCAGGTCATGCCGATCAAGTGCGAGGATCACGCCGCGCTCGCCGGCCCCTTCACATTGATCGACACCGACAAGGGACACCGGATCGCCTACGCGGAGGTCCAGGACGACAGTCGTCTCTACACCGATGTCTCGTACGTCCGTACGCTGGAAGCCCGCTATGGCATCCTCCGGTCACAGGCGCTGACCCCGAGCGAGTCATCGGCGTTCATCGAGCAACTGATGGGAGAGGCATGAACGTACAGCGCAACAGGGTGGCTGTGCCGGAAGCCGCTTGGTTCAAGAGCAGTTACAGCACGGGCAACGGTGGCGAATGCGTCGAGTTCGCCGAGGCTTCTGGGGCCGTACACATCCGGGACTCGAAGATCCGATCCGGGCCGGTCCTGACGGTCACCCCCGACGCGTGGGCCGGACTCGTCCGGCTGGCCACCGACCGGATCGTCTGAGCCGTACGTTCGTCACCCCTGTGGGGTGCCCACCCGCACAGGCGGTTGGGCACCCTCGATACCTGTCGGCTCGACGATGCCACAACGCGACTGAAGTACCGGACCGGCCGCGCTACTTCACATCTCCGCGGAGGACGGCCACTTTCTCTACGAGGTTCTGGGCGTGGGCCGCTCCGCCTACGACGACCTCCGCTCGGGAGCCACCCGCCTGCTGGAGATCAACCACACCCTGCCCGCCCCTGCCGACCGTCTGTACCTCGTGCTCTCCGAACCGCCCGCCGAGGACTGGTCGGTCGATGCCCTCTACGGCGTCTTCGGGGTACACGTCCTGTGGCGTACCCGCGACAGCTGGGGCGGCCGGGACGCGGAAACGGCGCTGGGTTCCGGACAGGCGTAACCGCTCCGCGTAACCACGATCTCCCCTCGTACACCGCGGGCACGCCCACCATGTGACGTGCCCGCAGCACAGGACGCCCTGTTCAGGGCGGAGTGAGGTCAGGAAGGGCAGACCTCGACGCCGGGGGCGGGGTCGGCGCCGACGTTGACGTTGCCGCCCCAGGCCCACACGAAGTGGTACGTATGCCCGGGCAAGTGGACGGTGACCTGGTACCAGACGTCCGTGGTGTAGTCGCCGGCCGTGACGCGTTCACCGCGCGCGTAGCACTTCACCACGCCGGTGGCTCCCTCCGGCCCGCTGGTGTTGAGGATCCTGTACGACGTACCGGGTCCGGTCCTGATGTTGCTGTTCGGCTGCAGGATCGGGGAGGACTGGACGGTACTGCGAGCCACCCCTGAGGCGCTGGCCGCCTGGGTGGCACCGGCCCCGCCGAACAGGGTGAGGGCGGTACCGACCGCGAGACCGACGGCGGTGAGACGCGCACGGCGCTTGAACATGATGGACTCCTCATCAGGCGGGCACCGGGCCCGTCGCCGGCGCCCCGGCGGCATCCGTTTCCGCCCCACAGACGGAACGTGGCACCTCGACGTATGACCGTCCCGGCAGCGAATGTCCCTTCGCCGCGTCCGCGCGTCTGCCATCGCGTAATTCTTCGAACCGGCCCATAACTGCGGCGCCCCGGCACAATTCGAACCTGCGACATCCGCTTCAGGAGGGGGATCGAGTCCATACCGGGTGGCGCCGGGCGCTGCCGTCCTGTGTCGAGCAGTCCGCTCACGCATCGCTCACGCGCTGCCGATTGCTGAGCACCGCGTGGCTCAGATCTGGCTGAGGTCGATCTCCACGGGGAAGGGAGCCGCTGCCTTGAGGACGCCGGTGAACACGTCTCCGTCCCGGTAGGTCTTCGTGGCGGGGTCGAGAACGTAGGTGTACACGAGAGGAACGCCTGTCACGGCCTGCTCGATCCGCCAGTAGAAGCCGATGCCTGCCTTGGCGTACTGGTCGACCTTCACGATCCGGTCAGTGGTCTCCGAGCCCGGCGACACCACCTCCGCGACCAGCAGTACGTGCTCGGGGCGGGTGGGGGTGATGTCGGTCGTGTCTGCGCGGTACACGACGACGTCCGGTCGCCGGTTGGTGAGCGGGACGTCCTGAAGTCGAACATCGAAGTCCGTGTCGGCGTTCCACTCGGCACCCGCGGCGACATCCAGGGCGTTCGCCACCATCCGGGCCAGCCGGTTGTGCCGCTTGGACGTACGGGGACTCACGGCGACCATCCCGTCCACGATCTCGATGCCGGCGCACTGCTCCTCGGACCAGGACTCATAGTCCTCCGCCGTGATCTGCTCATGCATCCACGCCGGAGCCATCATCTCGGCCGTCATGAAGCACCCCCGAACACTGTGCTGCGGGCTCGATCCCACTGGGGTCAGCGTACTGTCTGCCCCTGTCTGGCACGTTTGTCCCGCTCAGCACTCTCTTCGTCGGCCGCCATCCGACCAGCGCGCTCACGGCAAGAGCGAGGCACCGGCGCGGCGGCCTCGTCACCGGGAGCGGACAGGGTTGCCGTACCGCTGACCCAGTGCGGCAGCCGCCGCGGTACTGCTGAGGGGGATGAGGCGGGGGGGCTTGTCCTGTTCGGTACGCGTCTGTTGCCCGAAGGGGCGATCACCGAGGCCGCAGGTCGTCGGCTGGCTTGTACCGCACGCCGACGCCGTCTTTGGCAACGCCCGCCCATCGGAGCCGAAGCGTGCCGAGGACTGGGTGCCCGGCCTGGGTCCGTGCCGGATGCCGCTGATCCGCTGGGCGCCACTAGGGGAGGTCAATTCCGCACGGCCCCGGACGAGGAGTCCGGGGCCGTGCGGCTTGTGCCCCCGGCAGGATTCGAACCTGCGACACCCGCTTTAGGAGAGCGGTGCTCTATCCCCTGAGCTACGAAGGCGTGAGCGTGCCGGTGGTGGTTGCTGCGGTGTGAGGGTGGGGCCCTTGGTACGCCGCAGCGTCCGTCAGGGACGCTCGGTCACAGCGTACCGGATCAGGGGTGGGCCGGTGCGGCGGTGGCGGGACGGGGGTCGCGGTGGCTCTTGAGTTCTCGGTGGCTTCTCACCTGCTGCTCGTCCGCCCTCATCGCCAGTCCACCGAGCCCGGGGGTGAAGGGAGCGTCCTTTCTATCTTTGCGCGGGTTTCCTGCATGATCGCGATCACCTGGGCCTCGTGTGCGCTCGTGAGGCGGGTCACCGGGATCGAGCAGCTGATGGCGTCCGTGGGTGGGGAGGCGTAGCGCAGGGCGAAGCCGTAGCCGGCGATTCCCGCGACCGTTTCCTCGCGGTCGATCGAGTGGCCGCGGACACGGACCTCCGCCAGATCCGCGAGCAGGGTCGTCCGGCTGGTGTGGGTGTTCGCCGTCAGGGCCGGCAACGGGTCGGGCGGGAGCGGGAGTTCGGCGTCGGGGCGTTCGGCCAGGAGGGCCTTGCCGAGCGCGCCCGCGTGGGCCGGGACGCGGCGGCCGACCCTGCTGATCGTCCGCAGGTACTCGTGGGACTCGCGCGTCGCCAGGTACACGACGTCCGGGCCGTCGAGCCGGGCCAGGTGGATCGTCTCGCCGAGCGCGTCCGACGCCTCGTCGAGGTAGGGCCGCACCACCCGCACATGCGGATCGCTGTCGAGATAGCTCGTGCCCGTGAGCAGCGCGTGGATACCGATGCCGTAAAGCGATCCCGTCGTGTCCGAACGCACCCAGCCGCAGTCGATCAGGGTCTGCAACAGCTGGTACATGCTGCTGCGCGGTACGCCCAGTTCCTCGGCCAGTTCGTCCAGGCGGGCGGGGCGGTCGCCGCGGGCGGCCAGCAGTTCCAGCAGGGCGACCGTGCGGGCCGCCGATTTCACGCCGCGGACTCCGCGGGCCCCGCTGCTCTCCGGCATGGCCTCATCGTAAATCCGCCGTGCCGCACCCATTGACCACGTCCGGTTCACCGACCTAACCTCCGTTCTCATACATGTACGCCATCTGCATATGGAGATGTACGAGATGGGGAGTGGAGTTGCGATGCGGTCTGACACGGATGCCGACGCCGTCGTGCGGCGGCTGCGTGAGGGCATGGTCGGCGGGGTGCTGTCCTTTCCCCTCACCAGCTTCGGCGACGACGGCGGCCTCGACGTCGAGGCGTACCGGGTCTACCTCGCCGCCCAGTTGGCCGGCGGACCGGACACGACCGGGCCCGGCGCCGTCTTTCCCGCCTGCGGAACCGGTGAGTTCTTCTCGCTCGACGAGGACGAGTACCGCGAGGTCGTCCGGGCCACGGTCGAGGTCGCCGACGGCCGGCTGCCCGTCGTCGCCGGCATCGGCTACGGCTGGGCACAGGCCCTGCGGTTCGCCCGCATCGCCGAGGAAGCCGGCGCGGACGCCCTCCTCGTACTGCCCCACTACCTCGTCGGCGCCCCGCAGGACGGCCTGGTCGAGCAACTGCGCCGGATCGCCGCCGGGACCCGGCTGCCGCTCATCGCGTACCAGCGCGGGCAGGTCGCCTTCACCGCCGGCAGCCTGCGCCGCATCGCGGAGATCCCCACGGTCATCGGCCTGAAGGACGGGCACAGCGACCTCGACCGGCTGCAGCGGCTCACCCTCGCCGCCCCCGACGGTTTCCTCTTCTTCAACGGTGCCTCCACCGCCGAGATCCAGGCCCGCGCCTACGCGACCGTCGGCGTCCCCGCCTACTCGTCGGCCGTCCACGCCTTCGCCCCCGAGATCGCCGGCGCCTTCTTCGCCGCCCTGCGCGCGGACGACGAGGCCACGCTCACCCAGCTGCTGCGCGATTTCTACGTGCCGCTCGTCGAACTGCGCGACCGCGTCCCGGGGTACGCCGTCTCCCTCGTCAAGGCCGCCGCCCGGCTGCGTGGCCTTCCCGTCGGCCTCGTACGGGCCCCGCTCACCGATCCCGGCGAAGCCGATCTCGCCGAGCTGGAGGCGGTCCTCGACGCCGGCCTCGCCCTCGTCGGAGCGCCCCGCCGCCGCCCCACCGACTGACCCGTCGCCCATCGGCACGGCGCGCACTCGGCCGTCGGTCCGGCGTGCATCGCCCATCGGTACGGCGTACATCGGCCGTCGGCACCGCGTACATCGCCCGTCGTACACCGCGCATCAACACACCGCACATCACACATCGACACACCGCACATCGCCCGGCCCATCCGCCTGACCTACGGCCAGTTCAAAGGGGAACTGCATGCCTCTGCTCGTAGTCGGGATCAGCGTTCTGGTGCTGCTGTTCCTGATGACCCGGACGAAACTCAACGGCTTCGCCGCGCTCCTGCTCGTGGCGGTGGGCGTCGCCCTCGTCCGGGGCATCCCGGTGGCCGACATCCCGGACGTCCTCTCGGAGGGCATCGGGGGCCAGATCGGGGACACGATGCTCGTCATCGGCCTCGGTGCCATGGTCGGCCGCGTGATGGGGGACTCCGGGGCCGCCCAGCGGATAGCCGACAAGCTGCTGGACGCCTTCGGGCCGCGCTGGGTCCAGGTCGCCATGGTGGTCACGTCCATGCTGATCGGCGTGACCATGTTCTACGAGGTCGCGTTCATCATCATCGTGCCCATCGCGTTCACCCTCGTCAGGGTCACCGGCGCGAAACTGCTGTGGGTCGGCCTGCCGATGTCGATCGCCCTGTCCACGATGCACAGCTTCCTGCCGCCGCACCCCGGCCCCACCGCCGTGGCCGCGACCTTCCACGCCTCCGTCGGACACACCCTGTTCTACGGCCTGTTCATCGCCGTACCGGCGGGCGCGCTCATCGCGCTGCTGTGGCCGCGGCTGCCGTTCATCAGGGCCATGGACCCGTCCATCCCCAAGGGCCTGGTCACCGAGCGCGAGTTCGGGGACGAGGAGATGCCGGGGCTCGGCTGGTCGCTGTTCGTCGCGCTCTTCCCCGTCGTGCTGATCGCCGGCGCCGCCGTGATCGACATGGCGGCGCCGGGCGACAGCCCGCTCCTGCACTTCGTCGCCTTCATCGGCTCCGCGCCGATCGCGCTCCTGCTGACCCTGGTCCTCGCCATCTGGGCCTTCGGACCGCGTATCGGCCGCAGCCTGGCCGACGTCAACGCGTCCTGCACCTCCGCGGCCCAGTCGATGGCGATGATCCTCCTCGTGATCGGCGCGGGGGGCGCCTTCAAGAACGTCCTCGTCGAAGGAGGCATCTCCGACTACATCGCGGACACCACCGACAGCTGGTCCATCTCGCCGATCGTCCTGGCGTGGCTCATCGCGGTCATCCTGCGGGTCGCGCTCGGCTCGGCGACCGTCGCCGTAGTCACCGCCTCGGGCGTGGTGCTGCCGCTCCTCGCGGGCAGCGGGATCCACCCCGAGATCATGGTGCTCGCCGTGTCCTGCGGGTCGATCGCCTTCTCCCACGTCAACGACCCCGGATTCTGGCTGTTCAAGGAGTACTTCAACCTCTCGGTCGTCGAAGCGATCAAGGTTCGTACCACCTATACGACGGTCCTTGCCATCCTCGGCCTCGGCGGGGTCCTTGCGATGGAGTGGGCGCTCGACGTCCTCAGCCTGTGACGCCTGTGACGCCTTCGGCGCTTGCGGCTTCCCGTTCGCGCCGGCCCCGAACCCGACACCCTCTGAGTCAAGGACATCGATACGCATGAGTCAGCCGACCGTCACCGAGTTCGCCGTCTACCCCGTCGCCGGGCGCGACTCCATGGAGCTGAACCTCTCCGGCGCGCACGGCCCCTACTTCACCCGCAACATCGTGGTCCTCAAGGACTCCGACGGCCGTACGGGACTCGGTGAGGTGCCCGGCGGCGAGAAGATCACCCAGACACTACGGGACGCCCGCTCCCTGGTCCTCGGCGCGAAGGTGGGCGACTACAAGCGGGTCCTGCGCGCCGTCGGGGAGCGCTTCGCCGACCGGGACTCCGGCGGCCGGGGCGCCCAGACCTTCGACCTGCGCACCACCGTGCACGCCGTCACGGCCGTCGAGTCGGCGCTGCTCGACCTGCTGGGCCAGCACCTCGACGTACCCGTCGCCGCCCTTCTCGGGGACGGCCAACAACGTACGTCGGTACGGGTGTTGGGCTACCTCTTCTACGTCGGTGACCCCGGCCGCACCGATCTCGAGTACGTCCGTGAGCCCGACGCGGACGTCGACTGGTACCGCGTCCGGCACGAGGAGGCGCTCACGCCGGAGGCGATCGTCCGGCAGGCCGAGACCGCGTACGACCTCTACGGCTTCCGGGACTTCAAGCTCAAGGGCGGTGTCCTGGCCGGCCCGGAGGAGGTCGAGGCCGTACGGGCCCTCAAGGACCGCTTCCCGCAGGCGCGGATCACCCTCGACCCGAACGGGGCGTGGTCGCTGCGCGAGGCCGTCGAGCTGTGCGGACCGCTGGTCGGTACGCTCGCCTACGCCGAGGATCCCTGCGGGGCCGAGGGAGGTTACTCGGGGCGCGAGATCCTGGCGGAGTTCCGGCGGGCGACCGGGCTGCCCACGGCCACCAACATGATCGCCACGGACTGGCGTCAGATGACGCACGCGCTGGCTCTCCAGTCAATCTCCATACCGCTCGCCGATCCGCACTTCTGGACGATGCAGGGGTCCGTGCGGGTGGCCCAGCTGTGCAACGCGATGGGGCTGACCTGGGGTTGTCACTCCAACAACCACTTCGACATCTCCCTCGCCATGGTCACGCACTGCGGGGCGGCGGCGCCGGGGGAGTACAACGCGCTGGACACGCACTGGATCTGGCAGGAAGGGCTGGAGCGGCTCACGGTGACGCCGCCGCGGATCGTGGACGGGGAGATCGCCGTGCCCGAGGGGGGTGGGCTGGGGGTGGAGCTGGACATGGAGCGGTTGCTCGCGGCGCACGAGCTGTATCTGGAGAAGGCTTCGGGGGGTCTGGGGGGTGGCCGGGACGATGCGGTGGGGATGCAGTATCTGGTGCCGGGGTGGCGGTTTGACGGGAAGCGGCCTTGTCTCGTGCGTTAGCCCTCCGGGCGGTTGGCGGGTGTCGGTTGTCCTGGTTGGAGTTCGTGTGATGGTGCGGGTGGGTGGGGGCTGGTCGCGCAGTTCCCCGCGCCCCTAAAAGCCTAAAAGCGAGGTCGCCTGTTGCCCGCGCTCCTAAAAGCCTCATAGCAAGGACGCTGTTGCCCGCGTTCTCAAGAACTAGGGGGCTGTGGTCAGGTGGAGGGGATTTGGGTGAAGCGGCCTGCCACGCGGAGGTCCGCTTCTATCGCGCCGGCTGTCGCCGACAGGTGCGGCAGCACCTCGTCCACGCACTGCTCGACCGTCCGCCGCGAACTGTGCATCGCCACGTTCACCGCCGCCACGACCCTCCCCGTACGGTCCCGGACCGGGGCCGCGATCGACCGCAGTCCCTCCTCCAACTCACCGTCGACCAGCGCGTAACCGGCATCCCGTACACGGTCCAGGACGGTCGCGAGGACGGCCGGGTCCGTGACCGTGTGCGGGGTCAGCGCGCGCAGGCCGGTCAGGAACGGCTCCCGCTCGGCCGGGGACAGGCCGGCCACCATCACCCGCCCCAGCGAGGTCGCGTACGCCGGAAGTCGCGTACCCACCGTGATGTTGACGCTCATGATGCGGCTGGTGGCGACGCGCGCCGTGTACTGGACCTCCTCGCCCGTCAGCACCGCGAGGGACGCCGAGTCGTGCAGCCGGGCCACGAGATCGGCGAGGTGCGGGGCCGCGATCTGCGGCAGCGTCGTACGGGACAGGGGCGGGAAGCCGAGAGCCAGGACGCGGGGCGTGAGGGTGAAGGTCCGGCCGCGGGCCGTGACGTGCCCGAGGTGTTCCAGGGTGATCAGCGCCCGCCGCGCCGTCGCCCGTGCGAGGCCGGTCGCCTGCGCCACCTCGGTGAGCGTCAGCTCCGCCCGCCCCTCCCCGAACGCCGTGATCACGGTCAGCCCCCGGGCCAGCGACTCGATGAACTCCCGGCCCAGTTCCTGTTTCGACGCGCCGGTCCAGGTGGCGAGTCCGGCGGGGGACGCCGGCGGCCGGGCGGGGGCCTCGCGCAGGTCCCGTTCCATGGCGTGTACGGTCGCCCGCAGCCTGGGCAGCACGGCGTCCCGCAGCGAGTCCGCGCTGTGCCGGCTGGTGTGGCTCACCACGCTCACCACACAGGCGACGCGCCCGCCACGGTCCCGTACGGGCACCGAGACGGCGACGAGACCCGGCTCGATCAACTGGTCGTCGACGGCCCAGCCCTGCTGGGCCGCCCGCCGGGTGCGTTCCTCGAAGGCGTCGACGGCGTCGAGGGCGTTGGGGGCATCGGGGGCGTCGAGGGCAGCGGACTCCGGTGTCGGCGTGCGGTGTTCGCGTGGGGGGATCGCCGGGAAGCCGTGGTCCCGCGGGTCCGCTGCCCGGCGGTCCCGCCAGCGCGTCCAGTCCTCGGGGGTCCACTCGGTCGCGAACAGCGGGCCCGGTGCGGTGCGTTCGGCGGGCAGCAGGTCGCCGATGCGGAAACTCAGCGACATCGCGCGGCGCCGGGTGGCCTGGTGGATGAAGCGGATGCCGTCCCGGTCGGCGACCGCGAGGGACACCGACTCGTCCAGTTCGTCCGCGAGTTCGTCGGCGCGGGTGTCCAGGAGGCGGGGGAGGCGCAGCGCGGCGAGGTAGGCGTTGCCCAGTTCCATGAGCCGGGGGGCGAGTACGGCGTCGCGGCCGTCCAGGCGGAGGTAGCCCATGCGGGACAGGGTCGCGGCGATGCGGTCCACGGTGGATCTGGCGAGGCCGGTGGTCTTCTCCAGGGCGCTGAGGCTCTGCGTGCCGCCGGCTTCGGTGAGGCGGTGGAGGACCGTGATGCCGCGCATCAGGGGGGTCACGGCTTCCTCAGGAACGGGAACGGGAACGGGAGCGGGAGCGGGGGCCAAGGCGGGGCCGGGGGCGGGGGTGACTGTGGCGGGCCCGGCCGGTGTGAGGTGGGGCGGTGATGGTGGCGGTGGCATGGCTCCCCAATGTGGTGTGCGTCCACGGTAATGCTCCGCGGGGTGGCGGTTGGAAGCGTGCGGGTGGGTGGGGGCTGGTTGCGCCGTTCCCCGCGCCCCTTGCAGATTGCGCCGTTCCCCGCGCCCCTGAGACGACTGCGCCGTTCCCCGCGCCCCTGAAAGACTGCGCCGTTCCCCGCGCCCCCTGGGGGCGGAAGGTTGCGGTGTTTCGTGTTGCGCGCCGGTTAGTCCTGGGTGGGGGTTTCTCGGGTTACGTATATGCGGTGGTTGCCTGTCGGGTCCGTGCCGGCGACTGTGACGCGGATGCCCGACTTGAGGTCCTTGAAGTACTGGCCGGGGGAGAACGCGGCGTCGGAGAGTTCCGCGTGGACGTTCGGGCTGCGCGTGCAGCCGCCGCTGTCCTTCGTGGAGTCGACGACCGAGACCGGGCCGTGCCCCGTGTCGACCTTCGCGTCGACCCGGTAGATGAGGACCCCCGCCTTGCAGACCGACTCGTCGTTGCCCGCCTGGGTACGCAGCTCGACGGCGTACCCCGTCGTCGCGTCCAGGGGGACGAAGACCAGTTTGCCGCCGGTGCCGCGCTCCGCCAGCGGGGTCAGCACGTGCTCGGTCGTACCGGACCCGGCCGCGCAGCCCACCTGCGAGTCGTCGAGCCAGCCGAGCTTCCACTTGTGCCAGCCCAGCAGGTCGTTGTCGGCGCCCCAGTCCTCGCTCATGATGTCCCAGTGCCCGACGGCGCCGCCCCCGTCCTGGGTGTAGAGGTCGGGCAGACCGAAGACATGGCCGTTCTCGTGGGGGAGCACGCGGTAACCGGTCTCGGCGTACGAGCCCGACCCGTCGTCCTGGCGGCTGTAGACGAACGACGCGTTGGCGACGGGCACCCCGTCCGCGACCGGCGCCTCGGTGTTGCCGGCGAAGGTGACGGAGAGGACGGTGTCGAGCGCGGAGGGGCCGGCGTTCGGGGTGATCAGGACATTCAGCAGGTCGTAGTCCCGGAAGTCCACCTTGGGGTCGGCGGTGCTCACGATGTCCTGGACGAGTTCGCGGTAGCCGGGGTCGAAGGGCGCGCCGCGTTCTATCCCGTACTCCTTGAAAGGCTTGGGCATCCGCAGCCAGTCGGTCATGGGGGCCTGCGGACGGTAGTCGAGGCGGCCGTACGAACTGGTGCGGAACCAGTCCGTGGTCTGCGGGAAGAACTCGCCGAAGCGGTCGAGCGCGCTGCCCTGGCCGGGCGCGTCGGAGAAGTCGACCATCAGGTTCAGGGCGCGGACGGTGCCGGTGGAGCGGGCGTAACCCGCGGGGGTGGGGATGCCTTCCGACATCTGCACGCCCGCCGAGCCGCTGATCATGCAGGGGCCGAGCGGGGAGGACCGGACCGGTGCGACGGGGCCCGCCGCCGAGGTCGAGCCGGCCGTCAGGCGTCCGGATCCCGCGGAGGTGCTGACCGCGAGGGTGAGGACGGTGACCGAGGCGAGGGCTGCGGCACGGCGGCGCGGGCGTATCCGACGGCTGGTCGGCTGCATGCAGAAGCCTCTCGCTCCAGGCAGCCGACCCGTTTCTGGCTGCACCCTGTCCGATCACCCTGTGCCGCCGAATGCGCGGGCGCGCGCTGGAGGAGACCGATCGTGGGAGGGGGCCGGGAGGACGGCCGTACTCCGCCGGTCCCTGCCGCCGCCCCCGAGTGCCGCTCTCGCCGCCCCCAGGGACGGCCCCCGCCGCCCCTCGGGGACAGCCCTCGAAGCCCGCCGAAGAGGCCCGACTCAGATGTGACTCAGGTCACAGTGAAGTTCTTCAGGATCGGGAAATAACCGGGGACCGTTTCCCCGTTTAGCCCTGTGTCCGCACGAACCGGGGAGAGCGTCCCCGGATCGCCAGGACGGCAGAGACCCACCGGGAGAGACTCGAAACTCGAAGGAGTACGTCGTGGAGACCGCAACCGCCGCACAGCGCAAAATGCCCCGCCCGCGGGCCGATGCTCTGCGCAACCGGGAGCGGATCGTCGCCGCCGGACGAGAGATGTTCGTCGAGTTCGGCGCCGAGGTGCCGCTCGACGAGATCGCCCGCCGGGCGGGCATCGGCAACGCCACGCTGTACCGCAACTTCCCGGACCGGGCGGCCCTCCAGCGCGAGGTCGTCTGCTCGGTCATGGACCGTGTCTCGGAACAGGTCGAGCAGATGCTCGCCGAGACCGGAGATGCTTTCGAGACCCTCTCGCGGTTCGTGCACACGTCGGCCGACGAGCGGATCGGCGCCCTGTGCCCGATGCTCTCCGAGACCTTCGACGCGCACCACCCCGACCTGGTCGCCTCGCGCGAGCGGGTCGAGGAGCTGATCGAGACGCTCATGGAGCGGGCCCGCCAGGCGGGCCAGCTCCGCTCCGACGTCGCCGTCGGGGACCTCATGGTCGCCATCAGCCAGCTCACCCGGCCCCTGCCGGGCACCGCGTGCCCGAACATGGACCGCTTCGTACACCGCCACCTGCAGCTGTTCCTGGACGGACTGCGGGCACCCGCCCGCTCCGAACTGCCCGGCGCGGCCGCGACCATGGAGGACCTGCGACGAGCATGACCGACTAGCCCGACCGTCGGGCCACAGCCCTCGGACCCACGCCGCACGAGCGATCGACCACCGAACGACCACCGGTCGACCAACCGGGTGACTGAGCGAGCGACAACCGGCCGACCGCCGGTCGACCGATCAGATTCGCGACGTTCGAGAGTCACCACTCCCGTCCCACCCGGCCGCCGGCAGTACACCGCCGGCAGTCGCCTACAGCCACCGGTCGTCACCGACAAGGACGTCGAGGAGGGCGTCGACAACGTAGTCGACGAAGACGTCACCGGCGACGAGCCGTCCCTTCCGTCACCTTTTTCGTCACGAAGTCCTGAAGTGGGTACTCCCATGTCTGAAACAGCTCAGGCCGCCGCCGCCAAGGCACCGGCTCCCGACTCCAACCGCTGGAAAGCGCTCGTCTTCATCGCGCTCGCCCAGCTGATGGTCGTGCTCGACGCGACCATCGTGAACATCGCCCTGCCCTCGGCCCAGCAGGACCTCGGCATCTCCGACGGCAACCGGCAGTGGGTCATCACGGCCTACGCCCTCGCCTTCGGCGGACTGCTCCTGTTCGGCGGCCGCATAGCCGACCTGTGGGGCCGCAAGCGCACCTTCGTCGCCGGTCTGATCGGCTTCGCCGGCGCGTCCGCGCTGGGCGGCGCCGCGACGAACGAGGCGATGCTCCTTGGCTCCCGCGCCCTGCAGGGTGCCTTCGGCGCACTGCTCGCGCCCGCCGCGCTCTCGCTGCTCGCGGTGATGTTCACCGACTCCAAGGAACGCGCCAAGGCGTTCGGCATCTACGGGGCGATCGCCGGTGGCGGTGGCGCCGTGGGCCTCATCCTCGGCGGCTTCCTCACCGAGTACCTGAACTGGCGCTGGACGTTCTTCGTGAACATCCCGTTCGCGGTCATCGCCGCCGCCGGCGCGTACTTCGTCATCCGTGAGCCGGCCGGCAGCCGCAACCGCTCGCCGCTCGACATCCCGGGTGTCGTCCTGTCCACCCTCGGTCTGGTCTCCCTCGTCTACGGCTTCACGCGGGCCGAGTCCGAGGGCTGGAGCGACTCGATGACGATCGGCCTGTTCGTCGTCTCCGTGCTGCTCCTCGCGGCCTTCGTCGTCGTCGAGTCCAAGGTCAAGGCCCCGCTGCTGCCCCTGCGCGTCATCACCGAGCGCAACCGTGGCGGTGTCTACCTCTCGCTCGGTCTCGCGATCATCGCGATGTTCGGCCTGTTCCTCTTCCTGACGTACTACCTGCAGATCGTGAAGGGCTACACGCCGGTCAAGACCGGCTTCGCCTTCCTGCCGATGATCGCGGGCATGATCACGGGCTCCACGCAGATCGGCGCCCGGCTGATGAACCGCGTTCCGGCGCGGCTGCTGATGGGCCCCGGCTTCCTGGTCGCCGCGCTCGGCATGCTGCTGCTGACCCGGATGGAGATCGGCTCCTCGTACGCGACCCTGCTGCTGCCGGCGATGCTGCTGCTCGGCCTCGGCATGGGTACGGCGTTCATGCCGGCCATGTCCCTGGCCACGCTGGGCGTCGAGCCGCGTGACTCCGGTGTCGCCTCCGCGATGGTCAACACCTCGCAGCAGGTGGGTGGCGCGATCGGTACGGCTCTGCTGAACACGATCGCCGCTTCGGCCACCACGGCGTACGTCAAGGACCACATCGGCGGTGCCACCACCCAGTCCCAGCAGCAGCTCGTCCAGCTGCAGGCCCAGGTGCACGGCTACACCAACGCGATCTGGTTCGCCGTCGGCATCCTCGTCGCCGCCGCGGCGATCGTCTTCACCCTCGTCAACGCGGGCAGCCCGGACGCCACCGCGGCCGCCGGGGCGGTCGACGGGGCCGAGGACGACCTGAAGGTCCCGGTCATCGCCCACTAGCCGCTCCGCGGAGCGGCTCCGGGAGGTCACCCACTGACCTCGTACGTACGCAGGGGTGGGGACGCCTTCGTACGTACGATCCTGATCTGCCCCGGCTTTGGTGCGTTGCACCGGAGCCGGGGCAGATCCATGCGATGTCTCTGCCGAGGGCTGCGGGTGCGTGGTGGCTGGTCGCGCAGTTCCTCGCGCCCCTTGGGGGGTGGGGTTGGTTGTCGGGGTTTGGCTGCGGGCCGGTGGTGGCTGGTCGCGCAGTTCCCCGCGCCCCTGCGGGGGCTGGGCTGGGTGTGCCCCGTCAGGGGCGCGGGGAACGGCGCGACCAGCCACGTCCGGGCTGCGGACGGCCAGCGACCCCATGCCCGGCGGAGCCGACCCGCGGAGCCGACCCGCGGAGCCGACCCGCGGAGCCGACCGGCGGAGGCGGTCGGACTAGCGGAGCCAGGGCAGGTCCGCCCCCGTGCCCTCCGGCTGAAGCCCCTCCGCGATGAGCCGCATCGCCTCCCCCAGCGCCTTCTGCTGCTCGGGCGAGAGGCGGTCGAACAGCGCCTGACGAACCGCGGCCACGTGTCCGGGAGCGACCCGCTCCAACACCCCGTACCCCTCGTCCGTCAGGACGGCGAACTGCCCCCGCTTGTCCGACGGACAGTCCTCCCGCCGCACCCACCCGTTCTTCTCCAGCCGCGCGATCGCGTGGGACAGCCGGGACCGCGTGATCTTCGCCTTCATCGCCAGCTCGGTCATCCGCAGCCGCCGGCCCGGAGCCTCGACCAACTGCACGAGCAGCCCGTAATAGATGTGGGGCATGCCCGCGTCACGCTGCAACTGTCGGTCGAGATGGTCCTCGAGAAGCGTGGTCGCGTGCATGAACGCACGCCAGGTGCGCTGTTCCTCGTCACTGAGCCAGCGCGGCTCGTCAGCCGATGCGGATGCGGTGTTCATACACCTACTGTACGAGGCCCTTCTTGAATCTTAAACAAGTAAGCGGTACGCTCCGCCTCAAAAGCTTGATACTTCAAGCAGTAGGAGAGGGAGCCGCAGCCATGACCGCAGCCACCGAGGAACACCCCGCCGCGGAGCGCATGCCCGCCCTCTACCTCTCGCACGGCGCCCCGCCCCTGGCCGACGACCCGGTCTGGCCCGGCCAGCTCGCCGCCTGGTCCGCCGGCCTCCCGCGCCCCAAGGCGATCCTGATGGTCTCCGCGCACTGGGAGGAGGCCCCGCTCGCCCTCGGCGCCACCACGCCCGTCCCGCTGGTGTACGACTTCTGGGGCTTCCCCGAGCACTACTACAAGGTGCGGTACGACGCCCCGGGCGCCCCCGCCCTCGCCGAGTCCGTCCGCAAGCTGCTGCGCGCCCCCGGTACGCCGGTCCAGGACATCCCGGACCGCGGCCTCGACCACGGCGCGTACGTCCCGCTCGTGGAGATGTTCCCGGACGCCGACATCCCGGTCCTGCAGGTCTCCATGCCCACCCTGGACCCCGCCCGCCTCATGGACATCGGCCGCAAGCTGGCGCCCCTGCGCGACGAGGGCGTGCTCATCGTGGGTTCCGGCTTCTTCACCCACAACCTGGCGGCGCTCCGGCAGGGCGGCGTTCCCGGCTGGTCGGCCGAGTTCGACGCCTGGGGCCGGCAGGCCCTCGACTCCGCGGACGTGGACGGCCTCCTCGACTTCCTCCGGAAGTCCCCGGCCGGGCAGCTGGCCCACCCGCGCACCGAGCACTTCGCCCCGCTGTTCGTCACCATGGGCGCGGCGGACGCCGCCGGTGACCTGGCCGACCAGCGCTCCGTGATCGACGGCTTCTGGCTGGGCCTGGCCAAGCGGTCGGTCCAGTTCGGCTAGCCACACCCCGCGCAGGCCCCGCACCCCGAGCAGGCCCTGCCCTGCCAACACGGTTGTGCCCGCTCCGCCCGCCGTGGCCTAGCCCACCCGCCCTCAGAGTTCCTTCTCGTACCACGCCACATCCCAGTACCGCCCGAACTTCCGGCCCACCTCCCGATACGTGCCGACGTACCGGAAGCCGAACCGCTCGTGCAGCCGCGCCGACGCCTCGTTGGGCTGCGCGATCCCCGCGTACGCCCGGTGCAGGTCCTCGCCCGCGAGCGCCTCGAACAGGGCTCGGTAGAGAAGCGTGCCGACACCCCGGCCGCCCGCGTCCGGGGCGAGGTAGACCGTCACCTCCACCGACGTCCCGTACGCGGGCTTCGGCCGGAACGCGCTCGAGGTGGCGTACCCCAGAATCCGCTGTGCGTCCCCCTCCACGGCAACCATCAGCCGGTGCGGGCCGTCTTCAGGGTGAGAGAGCAGCCAGGGGCGGCGCTCCTCCGGCGTGAAGGCCACGGTGTCGAACGTGATCGGCGTCTCACGTACGTAGTGGTTGTAGATGTCCGTGAGGGCGTCGAGGTCACCCGCGACTCCTGGCCTGACCTGCACCTCTGTGCGTTCCGCTGGCACCGCGCCTCCTTTTGGGGCGGCACAGGGTACTGCAAGATCAGAAAAATCGAGGATCGGGTGGGGAATTCTGTCCGGATTCCAGTCGTTGTTTCCATCGGATGCAGGGCACTCGGGAGAGTGTCCGAGCCACCACAGCCACCACTACCAGTACCCGCAAGCCCACCATCGCAAGGGAGCACGCATGGCAACCCGTGCCGTCGCCCGTCGTAAGTCCGCCTCCGGCGAGACCGACGCGGCACGCAGTGTTCGCGTCGTAGGCGGCGAGATCGCCGACCGCGACCTGGTCGGCATGTATCTCGACGAGATCGCGCGTACGCCACTGCTCGACGCCGCCAAGGAGGTCGAGCTGTCCCAGACCATCGAGGCCGGTGTGTACGCGCGACAGCTCCTGGACGGTGAGGCCACCGAGACGAAGGTGCGGGCCTCCCGCGAGGAGCTGGAAGCGCTGGTCGCCGCCGCCGAGCGGGCCAAGGACGTCTTCATCCGCTCGAACCTCCGCCTGGTCGTCGCGGTCGCGCGACGCTACCCGCGCAGCGGCCTGCCCCTGCTGGACCTGATCCAGGAGGGCAACGCCGGCCTGGTCCGCGCGGTCGAGAAGTTCGACTACCGCAAGGGCTTCAAGTTCTCGACGTACGCGACCTGGTGGATCCGTCAGGCCATCACCCGGTCCATCGCCGACCAGTCCCGCACCATCCGGCTCCCCGTCCACCTGGTGGAGGAGCTGGGCCGGATCCGCCGAGTGCAGCGCGAGTTCAACCGCGAGCACGGCCGCGACCCGGAGCCCGCGGAGATCGCCGCGGAGCTGGGGTCCAACCCGGAGCGCGTCGTCGACGTGCTCGACTGGGCCCGCGACCCGGTCTCGCTGAACATGGCGGTGGACGACGAGGGCGACACCCAGTTCGGTGACCTGCTGGAGGACACCTCCGCCGTCTCCCCCGAGCAGTCCGTGATGACGCTGCTGCGCAGCGAGGAGCTGGACGACCTGATCGGCCGCCTCGACCAGCGCACGGCCTCGATCATCAAGATGCGGTACGGGATCGAGGACGGCCGCGAGCGCACGCTGACGGAGGTCGGCAAGGAGCACGGCCTCACCCGTGAGCGCATCCGCCAGATCGAGAAGCACGCCCTGATGGAACTGAAGAAGCTGGCCCGCTCCACGGGCTTCGACGCCGCGGCGTAGGCGTAGGCCCTTCGGGCGGCCCTGCCCGGCCCGAGGGCGCCGGTTCGTCCGGCGCCGGGCCGGGGACCGGGGGCCGGGGATCGGGGGCCGGGCCAGAGCCGTTGGATGCGGAGCGGGGTCGGCGGCCCCGCCGCCGTGGTGCCGCCCCGGCCGACGGACAGGCGCCGCCCCGGCCGACGGACGGCCGACGAAAGGCGGACAGCGCGGGCGACGGACAGCCCGGGCGACGGACTGCGGACGCCTCGGACGGCGGACGGCTCGGGCGGCGGATAGAGGATGGCCCTGGCGACCGGGCCCGTGGGGTGACAGCGCTCGCCGCGCCGGTGCCTGCAAAGCCCTCCGCGCCGGTGCCCGCGACGCCGACCGCGCCGCGACGCCCGACGCGAAGGGGACCGCCCTCGCCACAGCCCTCGCCACGCCCGGCCGCGTCGACGCCCACCTCGCCGATCGGGTGAGAGAAACTCGTGCTCGCCGAGAGGATTGGGTTCGCGTTCCGGGGGCAGGCGACCCTACCGCGGTCCCCGCTGACGGGTGGAGCGCCGGTCGAGCCGTACGGCTTTGGCTGGTCAACGCTCATCGGGTCGCACAGAAGTCCGTTTACAGTCGCTTCAAGAGAGCGGTCCCGGGGCACAAAACTCCAGGGCCCCCAAAGCCGAGTCCCGACGCACTCCCCCCGGTGCCGGGACTCTTCCAGAGCCGAGCTCCGGCGCCTCCCCCCCCTGGCGCCGGGGCTCGGCTGTATCCGGGGGCGCGCATCCGGGGGGCGCGCGAGGCCGTACAGGAGTGCACGCCGGGCGTCCGTCGTCGGTCCGGGCACGAGAGCTGGGCCACCCCGAACCTGAACCCCGGGGTGACCCAGGTGGCACATTGTGTCACGCGGGCACATCCTGCCGATCAGTGCACCGCCACCGCCACCGCCACCGTCACCGTCACCGACGCCCTCGTCGACAATCCCGCCGATGCCCCCGCCGACGCCCCCGCCTACACCTCGCCCCCTCAGCCCCCGGCGGCCCGGCTCAGCCGGCCTCCCAGGTCCCGTACGCAGCGGACGAGTTCCGGGGGCCCGTGCACGGTGAACTCGCAGTCCGCCATCGCGAGCCGCACCGCCATCCACTCCACCGCGTCACCGGTCGAGGCACGCAACCGGCACCGCTGGTCGTCCACCGGTTCGGGCGTCCCCAGCCACGCGGGCAGCCGCGCCGCGATGAAGTCCGCGGGCGCGAGGAACGTCACGTCGAACTCGTACGTCTCCTGCCGCCGGTACATCGACTGCCGCAGATACTCGGCCGCGTCCCCCGTCGGCAGCTCACGCGGGGTGAAGCGGGCCCCGGTGGCGAAAGGGTCGGACACCCGGTCGACACGGAACGTCCGCCAGTCCTCGCGGCCGAGGTCGTACGCGACGAGGTACCAGCGCCGCCCCGTCGACACCAGCCGGTACGGCTCGGTCTGCCGCCGGCTGTCCGCCCCGTCCTTAGCGCGGTACGCGAACCGCAGCCGCTCCCGCCCCGCGATCGTCGAGGCCATCACGGTCAGCGTCTCGGGCGCGATGCTCGCGCCGTCGCCCGTCGTCAGGGGAGTGGTGGCGGCCTGCAGGGTGGCGACACGATGGCGGAGACGGCTGGGCAGGACCTGTTCGAGTTTGGCCAGCGCCCGGACCGAGGCTTCGTCGACCCCCTCGACGGCGTGCCCCGCACCGGCCCGCAGACCCACCGCGATCGCCACCGCCTCCTCGTCGTCGAGGACCAACGGCGGCATGGCCTTCCCCGCGACCAGCCGATAGCCGCCGTCCGTCCCCTTGGTCGCCTGCACGGGATAGCCCAGCTCCCGCAACCGGTCGACATCCCGCCGCACGGTCCGCCGCGACACCCCGAGCCGGTCCGAGAGCTCCCCGCCGGGCCACTCCCGCGGAGTCTGAAGAAGGGACAACAACTGAAGCAGCCGCGCCGGAGTGTCCGTACTCATGGGGCCTCCCTGAGGTGAAACCGCGCCCGGAGGAGCGGGGAACCGCGCAATCTCTCTGTCTTCGTCACTGCTCCGAGGATGCCGCAGAACTAGGACATGAACTGACCTACATCCCTCCTACCTTCACGACATGACCTCTTCAAGCGGCACACTCGCAAGCCCTCGGCCGGAGGCGGACCGCCGACGCTGGTACGCGCTGGCCATCGTCATGACCGCGGCCTTCATGGACCTGGTCGACGTCACGATCGTCAACATCGCGATCCCGTCGATCCAGCGGGAGGCCGGTGCGTCCTTCAGCCAGATCCAATGGATCACGGCGGGCTACGCGCTCGCCTTCGCCGCGGGTCTGATCACCGGCGGGCGGCTCGGAGACATCCACGGACGCAAGCGCCTCTTCCTCATCGGCATCGGAGGCTTCACCCTCGCGTCCGCGCTCTGCGGCTTCGCCGTGAACCCGGACATGCTGGTCGCCTCCCGCATCCTCCAGGGCGCCATGGCCGCGCTGATGGTGCCGCAGGTCCTGTCGATCGTGCACGCCACGTTCCCCGCGCACGAACGCGGCAAGGTCTTCGGCCTGTTCGGCGCGATCGTCGGCCTGGGCGCGGTCTCCGGCCCCCTCTTCGGCGCCCTGCTCACCGAGTGGAACCTGTTCGGCCTGGAGTGGCGGCCGATCTTCCTCATCAACCTCCCGGTGGGCATCGCGGGCCTGCTCCTGGGCCGGAAGTTCATCACCGAGTCCAAGGCCCCGCGCGCCCTCAAGCTCGACCTGGTCGGCGTCGCGCTGGTCACCCTGGGTCTGCTGATGCTGCTCTACCCGCTCATCCGCGGCCGCGAGCTGGACTGGCCGACGTGGGGATTCGTGTCGATGGGCGGCTCCCTCGTCGTCTTCGCGGCGCTGGTGGCGTACGAGAAGAGGAAGGCGGCGCGCGACGGTTCCCCCCTCGTCGAGCTCTCGCTGTTCAAGGTCAAGAGCTTCGCCGCGGGTATCGCCGTACAGACCGTCTTCGGGATCGGCCTCGGCATCTTCTTCCTGGTCTGGACGCTCTACATGCAGACCGGTCTGGGCTGGAGCCCGCTCCGGGCGGGCCTGACGGGCGTGCCCTTCTCCATCGCGGTGTCGGTGGCGGCCGGCCTGTCGGTACAGAAACTGGTGCCGCGGTTCGGCCGCGCGGTGCTGCAGACGGGCGCGCTCACCATGGCCGCGGGCGTCCTGCTCTACATCTGGGAGTCGGAGCGCTACGGCCTGTCCATCGCCTCCTGGCAGATGGCCCTTCCGCTGGTCGTCATGGGTGTCGGCATGGGCCTGATCGTCGCCCCGCTGACCGACGCGATCCTCTCCGGCGTCCCGCGTGAGCACTCCGGCTCGGCGTCCGGCCTGATCAACACCGTCCAGCAGATGGGCAACGCCCTCGGCCTCGGCCTGGTCTCCGTCGTCTTCTTCGGCGCGATGTCCGACCGGCTGGCACCGCCGGAGGTGGGTCCCGCCTTCGTCGACGCCTTCCAGCAGGCGCTGCTCTGGGTCGCCGTGGTGATGACGGTCATCTTCCTCCTGATGTTCGCCCTCCCGAAGCGTCCCGCCCAGCACGTGGAAGGAGCCGACGCGGCGGACGCCACGCCTGACGCCGACACCGCCTCCGGGTCCGGCTCGGCGGCCTCCACCGAGGAGTCGGAGCGCGAACTCGTCGGCTGACCGCGAACTCGGCGGCTCGACCGCCAGTCGTCCGCTGACCGCCAGCTCGTCCCCTGACTACGAGCTCGTCCCCTGACTACGAGCTCGTCCGCTGACCGCGAGGGTCCGTGCCGCATGTCCGTTCATGCCCACCTCCGTGCCCGAACCTGTTTACTTTGCCGAAATGCAGGCGTAGCCTGCCGGTGAAACCACAGGTTCGGGCACAGAGCGGAGGCGAACGGGCATGTATGCACCTGAGCGACAGCAGGAGATCCTCCGGCTCGCACGTGACGGCGGACGGGTGGACGTGGTGTCACTGGCGGAGGAGTTCCAGGTCACCGCCGAGACCATCCGGCGGGACCTGAAAGCCCTCGACCGCGCGGGTCTGCTGCGCCGGGTCCACGGCGGCGCCATACCGGCCGGACGGCTCGACTTCGAGCCCGACCTCGCCGAACGCGAGAGCACCGCCGCGGACGAGAAGGACCGCATCGCCAAGGCGGCCCTCGCCGAACTGCCCGACCAGGGCACGATGATCCTCGACGCCGGCACGACCGTCGCCCGCCTCGCCGGAGCCCTCCCGCTGGAGGCGACGCTCACCGTCGTGACCCACAGCCTCCCCATCGCGGCCCGCCTCGCCGACCACCCCGGCATGCAGCTCCATCTCATCGGAGGCCGCGTCCGGCACCGTACGCGCGCGGCGGTCGACGCCTGGGCGCTGCGGGCGTACGGGGAGATCCGCGCGGACGTGGCCTTCCTCGCGGCGAACGGCTTCTCCGCCGAACACGGCCTGACCACCCCGGACCTCGCCGAGGCCGCCGTGAAACGCGCCGCCCTCGCCGCGGCCCGCCGCGTCGTGCTGCTCGCCGACTCGGCCAAGCACGGCCAGGAGCATTTCGCGCGCTTCGGCGGCCTCGACGAAGTGGACCTGTTGATCACCGACAGCGGGCTGAGCCCGCACGACGTCACCGCCATCGAGCGCGGCGGCACCGAGGTGCTGTGCGTGTAGCCGCCCGAGTGCTGTACGTCCAGCGGCCGAACCGCTGCGCGTGCGGCGACCGCAACGCCGCGTGTCCGGCGAAGAAGTGCCGTGTGGCCAGAAACGAGTGCGCATGATCCTCACCGTCACCCCGAACCCGTCCCTCGACCGCACGTACGAGGTCCCCTCGCTGGACCGCGGCGAGGTCATCCGGGCCACCGGCGAACGCATGGACCCGGGCGGCAAGGGCGTCAACGTCTCCCGGGCCGTCGCCGCGGCCGGCCGGCGCACCGTCGCCGTCCTCCCGCTCGGCGGCGCACCGGGCGCCCTCGTCGCCACACTGCTCGACGCGCAGGGCATCGAGGTCGCGCCGGTCCCGGTCGCCGGGGCGACCCGCTCGAACATCGCCCTCGCCGAAGCGGACGGCGTCCTCACGAAGATCAACGCACCCGGGCCCGAACTCACCGCCGCCGAGCAGGAGTCACTCCTGGAAACCGTGCGTGAGCAGTCCCGCGACGCCGACTGGATCGCCTGCTGCGGCAGCCTGCCCCGCGGCCTCGCACCCTCCTGGTACGCCGAACTGGTCGCCCGCGCCCACCGGGCAGGCACCCGGATCGCGCTGGACACCTCGGGACCGGCGCTGCTCGCGGCCCTGCGGGAACGGCCCGACGTCGTCAAGCCGAACGCCGAGGAACTCGCCGAGGCCGTCGGCCGCCCGCTCACCACGGTGGGCGACGCGGTCAAGGCCGCCGAAGAGCTCCGCGCGCTGGGCGCCCGGACCGTGCTGGCCTCCCTCGGCGCGGACGGCCAGCTCCTCGTCGGCGAGGAGGGCGCGTGGTTCGCGAGCGCACGCGTCGATACCGTACGCAGCAACGTGGGCGCCGGCGACTCCTCCCTCGCCGGCTTCCTCGTCGCCGGCGGCGGCGGACCCGGCGCGCTCGCTTCCGCCGTGGCCCACGGGGCGGCGGCCGTCCAGTTGCCGGGCAGCGTGATGCCGGGCCCGGCGAACCTCGATCCCTCCGCGGTGACGGTCACCGCGGACATCCCGGCCGACCGCGTACTGACGGAGCCGGCGTCATGAGAACCCACCGCCCGCCCACCGCCCTCGGTCGCGGCTCCCCCCGCCGCGAGCCCCGAGTTCCCACCCCCGTCCCCCCGTCTGTCCCCACGTCCGTCCCCACCCTCGCCCAGCACTGTCCCCGGGCGATACGCGTGCGAAGGAGCCCGCGATGAGCGAGATGATCACCGCGGACCTGGTCGATCTCGACCTGTCCGCCGATACGAAGGAAGCGGCGGCGCGTGCCCTCGCCGAGCGCATGGTGTCCCTGGGGCGGGTGACCGACCTGGACGGATTCCTCGCCGACGTGGCCGCCCGCGAGGCCCAGATGCCGACCGGCCTCGACGGCGGCATCGGCATCCCGCACTGCCGCAGCGAGCACGTCACCGAGCCGACCCTGGCCTTCGGACGCAGCCCCGCCGGCATCGACTTCGGCGCGCCGGACGGTCCCGCCGACCTGATCTTCCTGATCGCCGCCCCGGCCGGAGCGGACGACGCCCACCTCACCATCCTGTCGTCGCTGGCCCGGCAGCTGATGAACGCCCAGTTCACGTCCGCGCTGCGGTCGGTGGACGACGCGACGGCCGCGGCGGCCCTCATCCGCGGCGACGCGGCACCCGGGGCGGCCGGCACGCAGCCCGCGGAGGCCGCAGCGACCCCGGCGACCGAAACGCCATCTGCCCCGGAAGCTGGCCCCGCCCCTGTCTCTGCGGCGGCACCTGCCCCGGCGCCGCAGGTGCGGGACGACACCGCCACCGGCCCCGTAACTGGGTCCGAGACCGAGACCGAGGCCGGGTCCGGGTCCGAGGCCGGGAGTGCAGCGGCCGGGAGTGCGGCGCCCGCGAGCGCGGCGCCCGGGCGCCCGTTCCGGATCGTCGCCGTCACCTCCTGCCCCACCGGCATCGCGCACACCTACATGGCCGCCGAGTCGCTGGAGAACGCGGGCCGTGAGGCCGGCGACGTCGAGGTCGTCGTCGAGACGCAGGGCTCGGCCGGCTTCACCCGGCTCGACCCCGCCGTCATCGCCGCGGCGGACGGCGTGATCTTCGCGCACGACGTGCCCGTACGGGAGAAGGACCGGTTCGCAGGCAAGCCCACCGTGGACGTCGGTGTGAAGGCGGGCATCAGCAGGGCCGCCGAACTGATCGCGGACGTACGCGGCAGGGCGGAGCGCGGCGAGAGCACATCGGCCGCCCGCTCCGGCGGCACACCGGTCGACCGTGCGGGCGAACCCGAGGACGGCTACGGCACCAGACTCCGCAAGTGGCTGATGACCGGCGTGAGTTACATGGTCCCCTTCGTGGCCGCGGGCGGTCTGCTGATCGCACTCGGATTCGCCATCGGCGGTTACCGGATCTCTGACGCCAAGCCGGTCACCGAGGTGTTCGACTGGGGCCAGGTCGACAGCTGGGGTGCCCTGCTGTTCCAGATCGGCGGCGTCGCCTTCGGCTTCCTGATCCCGGTCCTCGCCGGCTACATCGCCTACGGGATGGCGGACCGGCCGGGCCTCGTACCGGGCTTCGTCGGCGGCATGATCTCCTACAACATCAACGCCGGTTTCCTCGGCGGCCTGGTCGCCGGTCTGCTGGCGGGCGCGGTGGTCCTCGCCATCCAGCGGGTCAGGATCCCGCCGGTGCTGCGCGGCATCATGCCGGTGGTCGTGATCCCGCTGCTCTCGTCGATCGTCGTCGGCTTCCTGATGCTGATCGTGATCGGCAAGCCCATCGCCGAGGCCCAGGACGCCATGACGGACTGGCTCGGCGGCCTCTCCGGCACGAACGCGGTCCTGCTCGGCGTCCTGCTCGGCCTGATGATGTGCTTCGACCTCGGCGGCCCGGTCAACAAGGTCGCGTACGCCTTCGCCACGGCCGGTATCGCCGTGCAGGACCCCAGCGACTCGGCGATGAAGATCATGGCGGCCGTGATGGCCGCGGGCATGGTCCCGCCGCTCGGCATGGCGCTGGCGACCACCCTCCGCAAGAAGCTCTTCACCCCGGCCGAGCAGGAGAACGGCAAGGCCGCCTGGGTTCTCGGCGCGTCCTTCATCACCGAGGGGGCCATCCCGTTCGCGGCCGCCGACCCACTGCGGGTCATCCCGGCATCGATGGCGGGCGGCGCGGTCACCGGCGCCCTGACCATGGCCTTCGGTTCGACCCTGCGCGCCCCGCACGGAGGTGTCTGGGTCACCTTCCTGATCGGCAAGCCGTTCCTCTACCTGCTGGCCATCCTGGTCGGCACGGCGGTCACGGCCGGCCTGGTCATCGTCCTGAAGGGCCTGCGCAAGCAGGTCCCCGACGGCGGCACGACGAAGGCGGCCGAACCCGGGACGGCCGCCCGGCGGAAGGACCCGGTCGCGGCGTAGGCGGCGCTCCGGTCAGGAGCGCACAGGGTGGTGGGGCGGGGCGCCCGCCCCCCCCCCCCCCCCCGCCCGCGGGGCCCCCCCCCCCCCCCCCCCCCCGCCCGCCGCCGCGCCCCCCGGGGCCCGGGCCGGGGGGGGGGGCGGGGGGGGCGCGGCGGGGCGCCGGGGCGGGGGGGGGGCCCGGGGCCGCCGCCCCGCCCCACCACCCTGTCCGTACGTCCCCCACCGGCGCTCACCGCAGGTTCGCGGCCCGTCGCTCCATGGCCTCCCGGGCGTCCTTCTCCGACGGATACACCTCGCACATGTGCCGCCCGTCCGGCGTGGCCGTGTGCTCGACCTCCCACAGGGAGAGCCTGCGGCCGTCCCCGAGCAGGAACGCGTGCTCGTAGAGCGAGAAGCACAGCCGGCCCCGGCCGGCCCGGCAGGGCGGGCCGAAAGCCTGGGTGATCTGGTGGGCGAACGCCGTGCGCAGCAGCGCGGCCACGTCCTCGCCCGGCCGGTCCGTGTTCTCGGCGCGGCGAAGTAATCGCCGGCCGTGGTCCGCCGAGTTGTCCAGGACATAGGCGTGCAACGGCTCGGGAAGGGGCGACAGCCGCACCCAGACCGGCAGTTCGAAGTCAGGGGCGTCCGAGGGCAGCGGCAGACGCACGGTCGCGGTACGCAGCTCCTCCTCGTCCTCGTAGACCTCGTGCTGCGTCTCGCGGCTCGGCGCGGTGTTGTGGACGAGCTCCCAGAGTGTGAGCGCGCTCCCATCGGCGAGCAGCCAGGTATGGCGGTACGTCTCGCGGTGCAGCCCCGCGCTGTGGTGCGCGGAGTGCAGTGAACTGTCGTGGGCCAGCGCCCGGTCGA
The DNA here is from genome assembly GCF_042889045.1 of Streptomyces sp. NPDC002701. Classification (NCBI taxonomy): domain Bacteria; kingdom Bacillati; phylum Actinomycetota; class Actinomycetes; order Kitasatosporales; family Streptomycetaceae; genus Streptomyces; species Streptomyces sp. NPDC002701. Next base: position 815,551 of record NZ_JBIAQL010000003.1, on the reverse strand, counting down.
GCCGCCGTATCGTGTCGTCCGCCAGCTCGAAGGAGTTCATGGCGCGACCGAGGAGTCGCGCGAGATGCTCCTCCGGAGACTCGGGCGACTCGGGTGGCTCGTACGCTGCCGTCTCGTACGGAACGCTCAAGGCTTCTCCCGGCGTTGCTGCATGTCACCTGGTGAGTGCATACCGTAGCCCCTCGGTCGGACATCATGTCCGGGAACCGAGAAAACGTACACACAGAAAACGCCGTGGCCGCGGGAGATGTTCCCCCGCGGCCCGATAAAACCTCAAAATCCTCTGGTCAGACGGCACTTCCGGCGGTCCAGGCACTCCATGCCATGTTCCAGCCGTTGAGCCCGTTGTCCGGCGCGACCGCCTTGTCGGGGGAGTTCTTCACCGTCACGACGTCCCCGACGAGTGAGTTGTCGAAGAACCACTTGCCGTTCGTGTCGCCCGCGGCGCCCCGCACGTCCGCGAGACCGACGCAGCCGTGGCTCGTGCCCTCCTTGCCGAACGGCGGATTGCCCTTGTTGTACCAGTAGTTGCCGTGGATGAACGTCCCAGAAGTCGTCAGCCGCATCGCGTTCGGCACGTCCTCGATGTCGTACTCGCCGCCGTGGCCGACCGTCGCCCCGTTCATCCGCGTCTGCCGGAACTTCTCGGAGATCACCATCCGGCCGTTGTACGTGCTGGTCTCCGCGCTGCCCGACGAGATCGGGATCGTCCTGACGGTCTTCCCGTCACGCACGACCTTCATCGTCTGCGTGGCGACATCGACCGTGGACACCTGGGAGCGCCCGACGGTGAAGGTGACGGTCCTGTCCTGCACCCCGTAGACGCCGTTCGCGCCCTCGACGCCGTCCAGGTCGATGTCCATCGTGACCTTGGAACCGGCCTTCCAGTACGTCTCGGGCCGGAAGTCCAGCCGCTGCGTGCCGAACCAGTGCCCGACCACCTTCTGTCCGCTGCTGGACCTGACCCGGATGTGCGACTGGACGGCCTTCTTGTCGCTGATCGCCTTGTCGAAGGTGAAGGACACCGGCATCCCGACGCCGACCTTCGTGCCGTCGTCCGGCGTGTACGTCCCGATGAAACTGTTCTCCGTGGACACGGTGGTGAACGTGGAATTGGCGGCGGCCGCCTTTCCGTCCCCGCCCTCGGCGGCGGCCGATATCCGGTACTTCGTCCCCCGCTCCAGCCGCTCCTCGGGCTTCCAGCTCTTCCCGTTCTCCGCGATCGACCCCGGTACGGACGCCCCCGTCGCCGACTCCGTCATCGCCACCTCGGTCAGCTTTCCGTCGCTGACCTTCACCCCGGTCGAGTTGATCGACGCCCCCGCCGAACCGTCCTTCGCGGAGATCACGATCCGCGGCCCCGAGGACTTGGGCCCACCGGCCTTGTCGTCGCTGCTGTTGTCGGCCTCGGCGTCCCCGCCGCACGCGGTGAGGGTCAGAGCGCCGACCATCAGGGCGGCACAGGCCACCAGCGTGCGCCTCGCTGTCGTGCCGGGCGTTGTCACGGGCTGCTCCAGGTTTCTCAGGAAGAGGGACGGTCTGTTCGGGTCCGTGCAGAAGATCCATGAACAAGGAGGCACACACGGACCCCCGGGGTTCCCTCCCCCCACCCCGAACCCCACGACGTGACAAACTCGGGACAATCCCCTCTGCCCCAGCCCCGCTTGCCCTCCCGGGGGCCCGCCCCCTTCCCCTGCCCCTACTCCCTCCCGTACAGCTCCCCGTGCGAGCGCCACACTCCTCCTGGGCCCTTTGCCGACTCGGCGGTGCGTACCGCTCGTACGATCGCGCGGGTCACCAGGTCCGCGCCTGCCGCGAGGATGTCGTTCAGCGCGAGGGGGTTGTCCGCGGGGAGTGGGCGCGTGTCCGTGGACAGCGCGAACACCGTGTCGCCGTCGTTGAGCAGGTGCACCGGCCGGACGGCGCGTGCGATGCCGTCGTGCGCCGTGCCCGCCAGCTTCTGGGCCTGTGCCTTCGACAGGGCGGCGTCGGTGGCGACCACCGCCAGCGTGGTGTTGAGCGGCGGAACGGTGTTCACGGCCGCGGCCTCGGCCAGCCGCGCCCGCGCCGCCGCGTGCACCTCCGCGGGCGGACAGCTCACCCGCCCCTCGACCAACTCCCCGTAGAGCGCCCCCTTCTCCGGCTCCAGCACCGACCCCGCCGCGTTGGCCACCACCAGGGCCGCCACCGTGACCCCCGACCCGAGAACGGCACTCGCCGTGCCGATCCCTCCCTTCATCATTCCGACGGCGGCCCCGGTCCCGGCGCCCACGGTCCCTTCCGCCACGGCCGCTCCCAGCTCGCTCGCGGCGGCGGCCTCCACCGCCTCCCGGCCCATCGCCGCGCCCGGCCGAGCCCGGAAATCGCCGCCCCGGCCCAGATCGAAGACGCAGGCCGCCGGCACGACGGGCACGACATGGCGTGGATCGGGACCGACCCGCACCCCGCGTCCCCGCTCCTCCAGCCAGGCCATCACCCCGGTCGCCGAGTCCAGCCCGTACGCGCTGCCGCCGGTCAGTACGAGCGCCTCGACCGTCCGCACCACATTGCGCGGATCGAGCGCGTCGGTCTCCTTGGTGCCGGGCCCGCCACCGCGCACGTCCACGGCCGCGACCGCGCCCCCCTCCGGCGCGAGGACGACTGTCGTGCCGGTGAGCCACCCGTCGCCGATCCGCGTGGCATGCCCCACGCGCAGCCCGGTCACATCCGTCAGAGCATCAACTGTCATGGCACAAGTCTCGGCCCCCGTACCACCCCGGTGCGGCACCGCGATCCCTGCCCCGCGCACGCCGCGTACCCTGGACGTATGAGTGACACGCCCGCCCCCGAACCGCGCGAACCGCGTGACCCCAAGGCCGCGCTGGTCTTCGACGACCCGCTGAGCCGTCCGTCCGCGGACGACACGGACCGCGGATGGGGCGAGCGGCCGACCGGCGACAGCGCCACGGACCTGGCCCGTTTCCTGGACGAGAAGCCGCCCCACCACATCTGACCCGGCACTCTCCGCGGCGCGGCCGTCCTGCTGCGCGATCCCTTACCGCTCGCCGTGCCCGGAGCCGCGCTGCGCCACCAGCTCGTCTCGGATCTGCTTCAGCACCTCCAGCTCGGTCACCTCGATCAGTTCCTGCGTGTTCTCCTTCAGCTTCTGCCGGGCCGCGTGCCGGGCGAGGTACTTGGACATCGGCAGCACCATCAGGAAGTAGACGACGGCCGCGGTGATCACGAAGGTGAGCGTCGCGCTGAGGACGGTGCCCCACATGATGGGGATACCGCTCGTCGCGGTACCCGTCGCCTGGTCGAAGGTGCAGGGGTCCCTCAGACACGAGCTGTACTTGTCGAGGTCCTTGGTGCCGAAGGCGCCGACCAGCGGATTGATCACGCCCTTCACCAGGGAGTTGACGATGTTGGTGAAGGCGGCACCGATGACCACCGCGACAGCCAGGTCGACGACGTTCCCGCGCATCAGGAACGCCTTGAAGCCGTCCCAGACGCTCGGCTCCTGCTTCTTCTCGCTCACCGAAGAGCCCTTTCTCATGTGCACAGATCGTGGAACGAACAGCTCCGCAACCTACGTCAAGGTCACCGCCAGCCGTGACGTCGCGCCTGCCCCGGCAAGCTGCGTCGCAGTCCTGCGCGGCACGGACAGAACGACCAGGCCACCCCCCTCGGCCACGCTGTCCGGGGACTCGGGAACCTCGGCCACCCGCGCACCACGCGCCACCACCCGTGCCCCGCCGCCCGCCGACGGCTGCGCCGCGACCACGTCGACCCGGTCCCCGGCGCTGAGCAGTCGCACGGTCGCGCCGTCGGCGATACGCACGGGCGCGCTCACCATCTCGACCGGCCGGGACCGCTCCCGCACGGCATCGACCACCGGACGAACCCCCGGCGGCGGCCCCGTGTCCCGCTCCGCCCCGTCCCGCGGCCCGGCCGCGACGAGCGCTGCCGCGGTCACGGCGAGACCGGCCGCCAGGGCCCGCCTCCGGTGCCGGACCAGCCGCCGCACCTGACACCACCCGCCCCGCACCCGCACCGGAGCGAAGTGCGGCACCTCGCACGCAGCAGGAACGTCCGTACCCGACGGACGCGAAAAGGAGGACAACTCCGACACGGCTACCACCACCAGGACTCGAAGATCGGCGTGCACCCAGCGTGCAGGCATCCGCCGATCCCCGCCGCGCCCCGTGGACAACCGCCCAGTTGTGGAAAACCCCGTCACCCGACAGGGGCCCACGCCCCGGCCTCCTGGCAGCCGAGACCGCACGGCCCAGACCCCCGCAGCACCACCCCACGCCGAACCCCCTACGGCAGCACGACCCCCGTATCCATCCCGCCCAGCGCCGAGGCACACGGACAGCTCCGCGCCCCACCCTCCGGCAACCCGGCCACCGCGTCGAACAGCACCCCGCGCAGCCGCCCCACGTTCGCCGCGAACACCTCCAGCACCTCTTCGTGGGAGACGCCCTCGCCGGCGGCGGCCCCCGCGTCGAGGTCGGTGACCAGCGTCATCGACGTGTAGCAGAGCTCCAGTTCACGGGCGAGCGCCGCCTCGGGATGCCCGGTCATGCCCACCACGGACCACCCCTGCGCCCGGTACCAGAGGGACTCCGCACGGGTGGAGAACCGCGGCCCCTCGATCACGACCAGCGTCCCGCCGTCCACCGCCTCCCAGTCCCGCCCCCGCGCCGCCGCGAGCGCGACCTCGCGCCCGGTGGGGCAGTAGGGATCGGCCAGCGACACGTGCACCACGTTCGGCGTGCTGCCGTCGCGCAGCGGCATCCCGTCGAAGTACGACTGCGCCCGGGACTGCGTACGGTCCACGAACTGGTCCGGCACGAGCAGCGTCCCGGGCCCGTACTCGGGTCGGAGCCCGCCCACCGCGCACGGCCCGAGCACCTGGCGCACACCGACGGACCGCAGCGCCCACAGGTTGGCCCGGTAGTTGATGCGGTGCGGCGGCAGATGGTGGCCGCGGCCGTGGCGGGGGAGGAAGGCGACCCGCCGCCCGGCGACCTCGCCGAGGAAGAGGGAGTCGCTGGGCGGCCCGTAGGGGGTGTCCACCTGGATCTCGGTCACGTCGTCGAGGAATGAGTAGAAGCCCGACCCGCCGATGACGCCGATCTCGACGTTCTCCGTGTTCGCCATGGACGGCACCCTAACCGGGCGGGAAAACGCCGAGGACCCCGCCGTCCGCGATGTCCGCGGTGACAGGGTCCCGTAAGGAGAGAGGCGCGAGAAGGCGTCAGGCGGCGTTGCTGCCGGAGGACGAACTCGAGGACGACGACTTCGCGTCGGAGGAACCCGACGAACTCGACGAACCGGACGACGCGGAGTCCGACGAGCCGGACGACTTCGCGTCGGACGACGAGCCCGAGGACTTCGACGACGCCGAGGCGGGGCTGCTGCTCGACGACGACCCGCGGCTGTCGTTGCGGTAGAAACCGCTGCCCTTGAAGACGATGCCTACGGCGGAGAACACCTTCTTCAGGCGGCCACTGCAGTTGGGGCACTCGGTCAGGGCGTCGTCGGTGAACTTCTGCACCGCCTCGAGGCCCTCGCCGCACTCGGTGCACTGGTACTGATAGGTCGGCACTTGTCTTCCTCCTGGCACTCTCACTCAGTGAGTGCTAACGACGGTCCATAGTGACGTATTCCTCGGGATCAGTCCACTGCCACCGGCACGCGGTGACCCACGCCACGTGCGACGGTCCGGCTCACGGGCGGTGGAGCCAGCCGCGAACGCAGGGCGACGAGGGTCGCCAGGGCGAGCAGGGTGCCGCCCATCGGCACGAGGAAACCGGCCCCGTCCCAGAAGCGGTCCTCCAGTTGCCCGGCGACCATCACGGCCGCCGCCTGACCCAGCGCGACCGCACCGGTCAGCCAGGTGAAGGCTTCCGTGCGGGCGCCCGCCGGCACCAGGCTCTCGACGATCGTGTAGCCGGTGATCAGGGCGGGCGCGATGCACACGCCGACGAGGAGACCGAGCCCTGCGAGGACGACCACGGACTGGGCCGCCCACAGTCCCGAGGCGGTCAGCGCGAGGGCCGCGTACCCGATGACGAGGCGGCGGCGCGGGGCCACCTTCCAGGCGATCGCGCCGCAGACGACGCCGGAGAGCATGTTGCCCGCGGCGAACGTCCCGTACAGGACACCGTTGAGGCCGGGTTCGCCGATGGACTCGCTGAACGCGGCGAGCGAGACCTGCATGCCGCCGAAGACGGCACCGATACCGAGGAAGGCCACGACCAGGACGCGTACGCCGGGGATGGACAGCGCGGAAGCGTGCCTCACGCGCGCGTGCCCGCCGCCGGCGGCGGCTTCCGTACCGGCGTCCGCCCCGACGGCCGGCTGCGTGCCGCGCTGGGCGGCGAACAGCAGACCGCCGACCAGGGTCAGCGCGGCTTCCGTGAGCAGCCCCGCGGCCGGGTCGACGGCGGTGCACAGGGCGGTCGCCAGGAGCGGTCCGAGGACGAAGGTCAGTTCGTCCGTTACGGACTCGAAGGCCGCCGCGGTCGTCATGAGCGGTGAGCCCTGGAGCTTGACGCCCCAGCGGGCCCGCACCATGGGTCCGACCTGCGGCACGGAGGCACCGGTCGGCACGGCGGCCGCGAACAGCGCCCACAGGGGCGCGTCCGCGAGTGCCAGCGCGGTCAGCGAGAGGCCCGCCAGCGCGTGCACGACCACACCGGGCAGCAGGACGGCCCGCTGGCCGTGCCGGTCGGCGAGGCGGCCGGTGTAGGGCGCGAACAGCGCCATGGCGACACCGGTCACGGCGGCGACGGCGCCGGCGGCCCCGTACGAGCCGGTGGTGTGCTGAACGAGCAGCACGATGGAGAGGGTCAGCATCGCGAACGGCTGGCGTGCGGCGAAGCCGGGGAGCAGGAACGTCCAGGCGCCGCGGGTACGCAGCAGCTGCCCGTAGCCCGGGCGGGGGGAGACCGGGTTCCCGGTGGTCTCCTGGGTGACCGTGGATGCCACGGCCGTGCCTTTCTGCCGCCTGGTAGCGCGGCCCCGTTCGTGGGGCGCGGGGCGCCGAGAGCTGTCCTCTTGCGCGGAACTGCGGTAGATACCGGGCCGCCCACTGAGAGGGGCGCCGCGGCCGCCATACGGTCGCGCCAGCACTGCGTCAGGCAGAGGTGGTTCGATCAGGTGTTCCTTGATGATACAGGGGTTGAGGAGGGCGCACCTGTGAAAACCAGCACCCTCCCGCTCGACGCCTTCGTTCTGGCGCCGGGACCCCCACCAGGCGCCCCGCCCCATCTCGCCCGGCCCCATCCCGCGCCGCCCCGGGGACTTCAGCCTCCGGTGCCGTTCCCGCCCGTCCCCAGCCACCCCGCGAGCTTGCCGCCCTGGCCCACCGCGCGCAGTCGTCGTTCGGCGGCGTCCCGGACCGGGTCCGTCGCGACGACGAGCAGCTCGTCGCCGCGCCGCAGCACGGTCGAGGGCAGCGGAACGAACGATTCGCCGCCGCGTACGACCAGGGTGACCGCGGCGCCCGCCGGCAGCCGCAGCTCGGCGACCTCGACGCCGTGCATCTTCGACCCGTCCGGGATCGCGACGGACAACAGGTGCCCGCGCAGCCGCTCCAGCGGCGCCGACTCGATCCCGAGGTCCGCGGTCTCCGAGGAGTTCGCCAGGCCGAGTCTGCGGGCCAGCCAGGGGAGTGTCGGGCCCTGGACGAGCGTGTAGACGACGACAAGGACGAAGACGATGTTGAAGATCCGACGGCTCTCCTCGATGCCGCTCACCATCGGGATCGTGGCCAGGATGATGGGCACGGCGCCGCGCAGCCCGGCCCAGGACATCAGGGCCTGCTCCTGCCAGGGCATCCGGAACGGCAGCAGGGCGACCACGACGCTCAGCGGTCGCGCCACCATGGTGAGCACCAGGCCGATGACGAGCGCCGGCCAGATGTCGTCGCCCATCTCGTGCGGGGTGACCAGCAGCCCGAGCAGCACGAACATGCCGATCTGGGCGATCCAGCCGAGCCCGTCGGCGAAGCCGCGGGTGGCGGGCCAGTGCGGCAGCTTCGCGTTGCCCAGCACCATCGCCGCCAGATAGACGGCGAGGAAGCCGCTGCCGTGGGCGAGCGCCCCGGCCGCGTACGCCGTGACCGCGATGGCCATCACCGCGATCGGGTAGAGGCCGGAGGCGGGAAGCGCCACGTGCCGCAGCCCGAACGCCCCCAGGAAGCCCACCGCGAGCCCGATGGCCGCCCCGATGCTCAGCTCCAGTGCTATCTCGGCGAACAGGTGGTACCAGTGGTCGACCGGCCCCGCCGTGGAGAACGCGACGACGAGGATGACGACCGGGGCGTCGTTGAAGCCCGACTCTGCCTCCAGGATGCCCGTCACCCGCGAGGGGAGGGGCACCTTCCTGAGCACCGAGAAGACCGCCGCCGCGTCCGTCGAGGACACCACCGCGCCGATGATCAGTGCCTGGCGCCACTCCAGTCCGATCAGGTGGTGGGCCGCGGTCGCGGTGACGCCGACGCTGACCGAGACGCCGACGACGGCCAGCGAGGAGGCGGCCGGCAGTCCCGGCCTGATCTCTTTCCACTTCGTGCCCAGACCGCCCTCGGCGAGGATCACGACGAGGGCCGCGTACCCGATGACCTGGGTCAGTTCGGCGTTGTCGAAGTGGACGTCGCCGATGCCGTCCTGGCCCATGGCGACGCCGATGCCCAGGTAGACGAGCAGGCTGGGGAGCCCGCTGCGCGAGGAGATCCGAACCGCTGCCACCGCGACGAGCAGAACGAGCGAGCAGACGAGCAAGAGCTGGTTGAGGTGGTGGACAGTCAGCGGCTCTGTTCCCTTCTCGCCGTTCCTGGTGGATGCGTTCGACCGGCCGGATCACCGGTACCTGCCGGGCCGCGGGGCCGGTCCGGCCGCTCAGGTCGCCGTACAGGTTCGACTGCGACCGTTTTCCACTGTTTCGCTGGCCCGACTACTTCGTTACCTTACCTAACTCTTGACGCTTTCTTGACGTTCGTCGGGGCAAGATCGAACTTCCGTCCGGCCGGGTACCCGACTCCGCGTCAAGTCCGGGTTGGCCCTGCGCCTATGGTTGCTCCAGCGCTCAGTCAATTGGACAAGCCCGTCTGCCGCTCGCGTGAGGACAGCAAGGACAGCGATGCCCCCCAACACCACCGCATCTTCCGGTCAAAAGCCCGGCAAGTCCGGCAGGAAGAAGGGGCGCAGAGCCCGTCTGGTCCTGATCATCCTGGTTCTGGCCATCATCGGCGGCGTCGCCTACGGGGCGTTCTGGAGCATCAGCACCGTGCGCGCCTCCTTCCCGCAGACCAAGGGTTCCATCACCCTCGACGGTCTGTCGGGCCCCGTGGACGTCAAACGCGACGGTTACGGGATCCCCCAGATCTACGCCTCGACCGACGAGGACCTGTTCATGGCGCAGGGCTACGTCCAGGCGCAGGACCGGTTCTACGAGATGGACGTCCGCCGCCACATGACGGCCGGCCGGCTCTCCGAGATGTTCGGCAAGGACCAGGTCGACGAGGACGAGTTCCTGCGCACGCTCGGCTGGCAACGGGTCGCGGAGCGCGAGTACAGGACCGAGCTCTCCGCCGAGACGAAGAAGTACCTCCAGGCGTACGCCAAGGGGGTCAACGCCTACCTGAAGGGCAAGGAGGGCGCCGACCTCTCCCTGGAGTACGCGGCTCTCGGCTTCCTCAACGACTACCGGCCCGCGAAGTGGACCCCGGTCGACTCCGTGGCCTGGCTCAAGGCGATGGCCTGGGACCTGCGCGGCAACATGCAGGACGAGATCGACCGCTCCCTGATGACCAGCCGTCTCGGCCCCAAGCAGATCGCGGACCTGTACCCGGAGTACCCGTACGACCGGAACAAGCCGATCGTGCGGGAGGGCCAGTACGACAGCTTCACCGAGACGTACACGCAGGGCGACGACACCGGAACCGGAACCGGGACCGGCACGGGAACGGGCGCAGGAGCCGGTACTGGCACAGGCACTGGCACCGGTACAGGCGCAGGCACCGCCGGTACGCAGTCCTCGGCCGGTTCCGGGATCGCGGGCGGCGCCGAGACCCCCGCGGGGCTGGAGAGCCAGCTGTCGGGCCTCTACAGGGTGCTGGACGACGTCCCCGAGGCCGTCGGCGTGAACGGCAACGGCATCGGCTCCAACTCCTGGGTCGTCGGCGGCAAGCACACCATCAGCGGCAAGCCACTGCTGGCCAACGACCCGCACCTGTCGGCCTCGCTCCCGTCCGTCTGGTACCAGATGGGCCTGCACTGCAAGAGCGTCTCCGACAAGTGCCGTTACGACGTCTCGGGATACACCTTCGCCGGCATGCCCGGTGTGATCATCGGTCACAACCAGGAGATCTCCTGGGGCATGACCAACTCCGGTGCCGACGTCACCGACCTGTACCTGGAGAAGCTCACCGGGGACGGCTACGAGTACGACGACAAGGTGCTGCCCTTCACCACCCGCAAGGAGAAGATCGACGTCGCGGGCGGTGCGAGCAAGACCATCGTCGTCCGGGAGACCAACAACGGACCGCTGCTCTCCGACCGCAACGACGAACTCGTGAAGGTCGGCAAGAAGGCCGGCGTCGACAGCGCGGCCCCCGACCGCGGCGACGGCTACGGCATCGCGCTGCGCTGGACCGCGCTGGACCCGGGCACCTCCATGGACGCCGTCTTCGCGATGAACAGGGCCACCGACTGGACGGGCTTCCGCAAGGCCGCCACCCTCTTCGACGTGCCCTCGCAGAACCTCGTCTACGCGGACCGGGAGGGCAACATCGGCTACCAGCTGCCGGGCCGGATCCCGACCCGCGGCAAGGGCGACGGCTCGCTCCCGTCGCCCGGCTGGGACTCCGAGTACCGCTGGAACGGCTACATCGACCAGGACGAGCTCCCGTACGAGTACAACCCGGAGCGCGGTTACATCGTGACCGCCAACCAGGCCGTGATCGACAAGGACGACTACCCGTACACGCTCACCACGGACTGGGGCTACGGCACCCGCAGCCAGCGGATCGCCGACCTCATCGAGTCGAAGACGAAGAACGGCGGCAAGATCTCGACGGACGACATGCGTCAGATGCAGCTCGACAACAGCAGCGAGATCGCTAAGCTGCTGGTGCCCAAGCTGCTGAAGATCGACGTGGCCGACAAGGACGTCCGCGAGGCGCAGAAGCTCCTGGAGGGCTGGAACTACACCCAGGACGCCGACTCGGCCGCGGCCGCGTACTTCAACGCGACCTGGCGCAACATCCTCAAGCTCACCTTCGGCAACAAGCTCCCGAAGGAACTGCGGGTCAAGGGCCAGTGCCTGTACGTCGAACCGGCCGACTCCACCGGACCCGTCGACGGCGAGGACGACAAGGTGCGCGAGTGCGGCCAGCGTGACGCCGACAGCGCGCAGCCGGACGGCGGTGACCGCTGGTTCGAGGTGGTCCGCAAGATCCTCGACGACGAGGACAACGACTGGTGGTCCACGCCCAGGACGCGCGCCGACGACCCCGACAACCCGGTCGACACCCGTGACGAGCTCTTCGGACGGGCCCTCGCGGACGCCCGCTGGGAGCTGACCGCCAAGCTCGGCAAGGACCTCGACACCTGGAGCTGGGGCCGGCTGCACCGGCTGTACCTGAAGAACCAGACCCTCGGCACCCAGGGCCCCGGCTTCCTGCAGTACATGCTCAACCGCGGCCCGTACAACCTGGGCGGCGGCGAGGCGGCGGTGAACGCCACCGGCTGGAACGCGGCGGGCGGCTACTCCGTGGTCTGGGTGCCGTCGATGCGCATGGTGGTGAACCTCGACGACTTCGACAAGTCGAAGTGGATCAACCTCACCGGGGCCTCCGGCCACGCGTACAGCGCCCACTACATCGACCAGACGAGCAAGTGGGTCAAGGGCGAACTGCTGCCGTGGGTCTCCTCGGACCGGGCGGTCGACAAGGCCACGTCGGACACGCTGGTGCTCAAGCCCCGATAGCAGCCGACGGCCACGCCCGCCCGGGCGACGGGCGACAACGGACAACGGCCCTCCACGCGCGCGTGGAGGGCCGTTCCGCGTACCGGCTGCCCACGGAGAAGACCGGGCAGCGCCTACACGGAGGCCGGAGAGGGCCGGCCGAAGCGGCGTACCCCCGAAGGGGTCACCGCCGCGTGCACCGGCCGGTCGTGCGGCTCCGCGGGGACGCGGTCGACCACCTCGGAGTCGTACAGCAGCACCACCAGGGCCGGGTCCGCGCCCGCCCGCTCCAGGCGGGCGAGCACCCGGTCGTACGATCCGCCGCCGCGGCCGAGCCGCATCCCGCGCCCGTCCACGGCCAGGCCCGGCAGCAGCACGGCGTCGGCCGTCAGCACGGCCTCCGGGCCCAGGTGGCCGCCCGCGGGCTCCAGGAGGGCCGTCCTGCCCCCGTGCCGGACGCGCACCAGCGAGTCCTGGCCGTCGTACGTGCCCCAGTCGAGGTCGTTGTCAGCGAGGAGCGCCGGGAGCAGGACGCGCACGCCCCGCGTGTGCAGCGTGTCGAGGAGCGCGCGCGTACCCGGTTCACTCCCGACGGAGACATACGCCGCCACCGTGCGCGCGTGCGCCAGTTCGGGCAGCTCCAGGGCGTGGGCGGCGAGCAAGGTCCCCGTTTCCCGCACGTCATCCGCCGTCAACCCGCTCCTCACCTCCAGGAGCTCTCGCCGCAACGATCGCTTGCGAGACTCCTCTTCGGGTCCCAGGTGACTCATAGGATTGTTCCGTACCCTTCATAATGCGCTCATATGAGAGCGAATTAACCGGAGCCACAGATTCACTACAAAGGCACCGGATATGGTGTCGGGCATGACTCAGTCGCACCCAAGGATCAGCAAGGCTGTCATCCCCGCAGCAGGTCTCGGCACCCGGTTCCTGCCGGCCACCAAGGCCACTCCCAAAGAGATGCTGCCGGTCGTGGACAAGCCCGCGATCCAGTACGTGGTCGAGGAGGCCGCGTCCGCGGGCCTCGACGACGTCCTCATGATCACGGGCCGCAACAAGCGCCCGCTCGAGGACCACTTCGACCGCAACTACGAGCTGGAATCGGCCCTTCAGAAGAAGGGCGACGCCGGACGGCTCGCCAAGGTGCAGGAGTCAAGCGACCTCGCCACCATGCACTACGTCCGCCAGGGCGACCCCAAGGGCCTCGGCCACGCCGTGCTGTGCGCCGCACCGCACGTCGGTCACGAGCCCTTCGCGGTGCTCCTCGGCGACGACCTGATCGACCCGCGCGACCCGCTCCTCAAGCGCATGGTCGACGTCCAGGAGCAGCACGGCGGCAGCGTCATCGCGCTCATGGAGGTCGCGCCCGAGCAGATCCACCTCTACGGGTGCGCGGCCGTCGAGGCCACCGAGGACGGCGACGTCGTCAAGGTGACCGGCCTCGTCGAGAAGCCCGACCCGGCGGACGCCCCCAGCAACTACGCGATCATCGGGCGCTACGTCCTCGACCCGCACGTCTTCGACATACTCCGTGAGACCGAGCCCGGCCGCGGCGGCGAGATCCAGCTCACCGACGCCCTCCAGCAGCTCGCGGACGACGAGAAGGTCGGCGGTCCGGTGCACGGCGTCGTCTTCACCGGCCGCCGCTATGACACCGGCGACCGCGGGGACTACCTGCGTGCCATTGTCCGACTCGCGTGCGAACGTGAAGACCTGGGCCCGGACTTCCGGACCTGGCTTCGCAGTTACGTCACCGAGGAGATGTAGCACTTGAGCAGCGCCGCGACCCGTGTCACCGGCCAGGACCACCTCTGGTCGGTGTCCGAGCACCTCGAGGACATCCTCGCGACCGTGCGCCCCCTCGACCCCATCGAGTTGCAACTCCTCGACGCCCAGGGCTGCGTCCTGGTCGAGGACGTCACGGTGCCGATGTCCCTGCCGCCGTTCGACAACAGCTCGATGGACGGGTACGCGGTCCGGGTCGCGGACGTGGCGGGCGCGAGCGAGGAGTACCCCGCGGTCCTCACGGTCGTCGGTGACGTGGCGGCGGGCCAGGCCGAGTCGCTCCACGTGGGCCCCGGCCAGGCCGCCCGCATCATGACGGGCGCCCCGCTGCCGTCCGGCGCCGAGGCCGTCGTCCCCGTGGAGTGGACCGACGGCGGGCTCGGGGAGGGCCCCGTCACCGGGATGCGGGCCCGCAGCGCGTCCCCCGAGGGAGCCACGGGACAGGTGCACGTCCACCGCCCGGCGCAGGCACGCGCGCATGTGCGCGCGAAGGGCAGCGACGTGCAGGCCGGCGACCGCGCCCTGTCCGCGGGCACCGTCCTCGGCCCCCCGCAGATCGGCCTGCTCGCCGCGATCGGCCGCGGGACCGTCCGCGTACGGCCGCGCCCGCGCGTGGTGGTCATGTCCACCGGCAGCGAACTCGTCCAGCCCGACGGCACGTTGGAGACCGGCCAGATCTACGACTCCAACAGCTTCGCGCTGTGCGCCGCCGCCCGGGACGCCGGAGCGATCGCCTACCGGGTGGGCGCGGTCGCCGACGACGCCGAGACACTCCGCGCAACCATCGAGGACCAGCTCATCCGCGCCGACCTCCTCGTCACCACCGGCGGCGTCAGCGTCGGCGCGTACGACGTGGTCAAGGAGGCGCTCTCCTCGGTCGGCGACGAGGACGAGGCGGGCGGCGGCATCGAGTTCCGCAAGCTCGCCATGCAGCCCGGCAAGCCCCAGGGCTTCGGCTCCATCGGCCCCGACCACACCCCGCTGCTCGCCCTCCCGGGCAACCCCGTCTCGTCGTACGTGTCCTTCGAGCTGTTCGTGCGCCCCGCGATCCGCACCCTGATGGGCGTGGCGGACGTCCACCGGCCCACCGTCAGGGCGACCCTCCGTACGGAGAAGGCGCTGACCTCGCCCGCCGGACGCCGTCAATTCCTGCGCGGCCGGTACACGGAGGGGGAGGTGACCCCCGTGGGAGGCGCCGGATCTCACCTGATCGCGGCCCTCGCGCACGCCGACGCGCTGATCGTGGTCCCGGAGTCCGTCGAGTCCGTGGAGCCCGGCACCGAGGTCGACGTGGTCCTCCTCGGCCGGTAGCGCCCGGTTGGGGGTACCGTGTCGCGCACGACAGGCACGACCGGGAGCGCCGCCACAGCATGAGTACGGCATGAGTACGCAGGACAGACTGACCCACATCGACGAGGCGGGTGCCGCCCGCATGGTCGACGTGTCCGAGAAGGACGTGACGGCCCGTACCGCCCGCGCGAGCGGCCGCGTCCTCGTCTCGCCCCGTGTGATCGAACTGCTGCGCGGCGAGGGAGTGCCCAAGGGCGACGCCCTCGCCACCGCGCGCATCGCGGGCATCATGGGCGCCAAGCGCACACCGGATCTCATCCCGCTCTGCCACCCGTTGTCGGTGTCGGGTGTCAAGCTCGACCTGTCGGTCGCGGACGACGCGGTGGAGATCCTGGCCACCGTGCGGACCACCGACCGCACGGGCGTCGAGATGGAGGCCCTGACCGCGGTCAGCGTGGCCGCTCTCACCGTGATCGACATGGTCAAGGCGGTCGACAAGGGGGCGGTCATCACGGACGTGCGCGTGGAGGAGAAGACGGGCGGCAAGTCGGGCGACTGGAGCCGGACATGACAACCTCATCACCGGAACCGACCTCGCCACCGGACCCGACCTCGCCACCGGTACCGGCCGGGCCGCCGGAGCCGACCCCGTCGTCGGAGTCGACCCCGCCACCGGACCCGGCCGCGCCGCCGGAGCCGATTCCGCTGCCGGAGTCGGTCGGCGGCGCGCTGACCGCCCCGTACAGCGCGCTCGTGGTGACGGCCTCCAACCGCGCCGCGGCGGGCGTCTACGAGGACCGGGGCGGCCCCCTGATCGCCGAAGGGCTCGCAAGACTCGGCTTCGCCGTCGACGGCCCCTGGGTGGTCCCCGACGGTGACCCCGTGGAGAACGCACTGCGCGCGGGCGCCCGGGCTGGGTACGACGTCGTCGTGACCACCGGCGGCACGGGCATCTCGCCCACCGACCGCACCCCGGAGGCCACGCGGAAGGTCATCGATCACGAGGTGCCGGGCATCGCCGAGGCCATCAGGGCGTTCGGACGGGAGAAGGTACCGACGGCGGCGCTCTCCCGTGGCCTCGCCGGCGTCGCGGAAGGGACACTGATCGTGAACCTGCCGGGCTCCACCGGAGGGGTCAGGGACGGCCTGGCCGTCCTCGAACCGCTCCTGACGCACGCCGTCGACCAGCTCCGCGGCGGCGACCACACCAGAACCGGCGGCAGCGGGGGTGCGAGCTGAACAGCCCATCCTGGCCGGTCGAGCTGGTGGACGGCGATGTGGTCCTCAGGCCCATAAAGCTGCGCGACCAGCGGGCCTGGCGTGACGTCAACCGGCGCAACCGGGACTGGCTGCGCCCCTGGGAGGCGACCATCCCGCCGCCCACGCCCAGCGGGCCGATCGCCCACCGGCCGACGTACCGGCAGATGGTCCGGCATCTGCGCACCGAGGCGAACTCGGGGCGGATGCTGCCGTTCGTCATCGAGTACCAGGGGCGTCTCGTCGGACAGCTGACGGTCGCGGGAATCACCTGGGGCTCCATGTGTTCGGGTCATATCGGCTACTGGGTGGACGAGGCGGTGGCGGGACGCGGAGTGATGCCGACCGCCGTGGCACTCGCCTCGGACCACTGCTTCCGCACCGTTGGTCTGCACCGCATCGAGGTCTGCATTCGGCCCGAGAACGGGCCGAGCCGGCGGGTCGTCGAGAAACTCGGATTCCGGGACGAGGGCATGCGTCCGCGATATCTCCACATCGACGGCGCCTGGCGCGACCACCTCGTCTTCGCGCTCACGGCCGAGGAGATCCCCGAAGGACTGCTGACCCGATGGCGTCGGACACGCTCGAGGAACGCGTCCGAAAACTCACCAAGGGACACGCCCCGGAACACCGCGTAAATGAAATAGGTGTTCGAAAGTGATCGGCGATCGACCATCCTCGGGCATTAATTTCGCGGTCTCGGCGGCCTGCTGATCGCATCGGTCACAAAAAAAGCTCGAAATATCAGCCAGATCGTGCGACACACCGGCTCAATTGGCAGATGGCCTCATGGAAACCCCTCTACCGTGTGAGGCGTGAGCAGCAGCGGCCTCATCTACGCAGTCATTGTCGGGGCCTGGGCCGCCTACTTGGTGCCGATGTGGCTCCGTAGGCAGGACGAGCTGAACGAGGCCCGTCCGACGGAACGCTTCAGCACCGCCATCCGGCTTCTGTCCGGACGGGCGGGCATGGAGCGCCGATACGCCAAGGACCTGCAAGCGCGCTCCGCCGAAGAGGGGGAGTACCGCGCCGACCCGGAAGGCGTCACCGACTCGGTGGACGTCCGGGCCTTCGCCATGCCTCCGACCCGCCGGGAAGTACGGGCGAACGTCGACGAGGCGCGTGACGCCCGCGGCGGACGTGAGCCCCGCGGCGGGCGTGACGCCCGCGATGCCCGGGAGGCGCGGGATTCCCGTGACGACCGGGACGCGCGGGACGGCGCCCGGTCCGAGCGGCAGGCGCCGCCGGCTTCCAGACAGGCGGCCGAGCAGGCGCCCGAACGCGAGGCGCGCCATCCGTCGCGGCAGACCCACGCGGCGGAGCGGTCCGGCTCCCCGCAATCCGGGTCCCCCCAATCGGGCTCCCACGGCGCGGCCCATCCGGCGCCGAAGCAGCGCCGTGCGGGCCGCGGCCGGCCCGTACCGCAGCAGGCGGAGCAGGGCGGCACGTCCTCGTCGGGTTCGGCCCCGGCCTCGTCGGACGAGGCACCCGCGTCGTCCCGCGCGCGGCGGGCCGCCGCGGCGGAGGCCGCAGCCCGCGCCCGGCGCTCGAAGGTGCTCGCGCGCCGGCGGCGTACGACCGTCGTCCTCTTCTTCGCCTTCACGCTCGGGACGATCGTGGCAGCCGTCGGCGGACTCGCGTTCCTGTGGGCGCCCGGGGTGCCCGCCGTGCTGTTGAGCACCTACATCGCGTACCTGCGCTCCCAGGAGCGGCGGCGCTTCACGTACGTGATGGACCGCAGGCGGGCCGAGGCGGCGGCGCAGCGGCTGCGGGAGCGGCAGCCGCGCCGGCGGCCCCCGGGCGAGCCGGGCACGGCCGACGAGCCGGAGGACGGGCCCGAGCCGGACACCGACCCCGGTATGTCCGCGCTCGCCGCCGACCGGCGTGCCCTCGTCGAGCAGACCGACCACGCGGAGTGGGTCGACCAGCAGCGCGAACGCCGGAACGGGCCCGCCCGGGGCGAGAGCTGGGACCCCGTCCCGGTCCCCCTGCCGACGTACGTGACGGCGCCGGTCGCCCCGCGTGCCACGTCCGGCGTCGACCTGGGCGCACCCGACGCGTGGAGCTCGGCCAGGTCCAGCACGATCGAGCCGAACGCGGAGACGACGGGCGGGGCGGCCGAGGCGCACGAGACGTTCGAGGCGGGGGAGGAGCTGGGCGAGCCCGACGGCGACGACAGCCCGGACGGCGCCGCGGACGCCCGGCGAGCGGCCGCGGCCCGCCGCGCCCGCGAACGGGGCCGCACGCCCCTCTTCGACCAGTACGAGGACGGCGACCGGCCGCGCGCCGCCAACGAGTGACGACACCTCAGCAGCACACCGGAAGCCCTGCCCCTGACCAGCGGGAGAGCCCCCGGGAACGGATTACCGAGCACCCCGGCCGGGATGCTAGAGTTTCACTCGTTGCAAGGGCCTGTGGCGCAGTCTGGTAGCGCACCTCGTTCGCATCGAGGGGGTCTGGGGTTCAAATCCCCACAGGTCCACCGCAGCTCAGAACCCCTGCCGGGGAGACCCGGCAGGGGTTCTTCGGTGTGGGTGGGTCAGTGGTCGCGTCCGTGCCGGACCGGTGTCCTCACAGCGGCTTCGCGTAGCAGCGGCTGTCCTCGTGGAAGCGGTAGTGGCCGAACTTGACGCAGGGCTCGTAACCGCTGGACGCGTACAGGGCGATGGCCTCGGGTTGCTTGTTGCCGGTCTCCAGGACCATGCGGGTGCGGCCGGCCGCGCGGGCGTCGGCCTCCAGGGCGGCCAGGATGCGGCGGGCGAGGCCGTTGCCGCGGGCCTCCTCGACCACGTACATGCGCTTCAGTTCCGCGTCGCCGTCCGAGTAGCCCTCGTCGTTCTCGTCCTGGGTGCGCCAGCCGCCGGTGGCCACGGGCCGGTCCAGGGTGTCGTACGCGATCAGGTAGAGGCCGGCCGGCGGCCTGAACATCGAGGGGTCGAGCGGGGTGACATCGCCCTCGTCCCCGTAGCGCACGGCGTACTCGGCCTGCACCTGGTCGTTGAGCTTGACGGCGTCGGGGTGGTCGAAGGCGACCGGACGTATATCCACGCTGAGCATCGTATTTCTGTCGTTCGGGCGGGAGAGGGTGGGGCGCGGTGTGCCTCTCCAGTGTGCCGGTATCGTGCCCGGGTGCTGACTGTGACCTCTGTGAACGTGAACGGGCTCCGCGCCGCCGCCAAGAAGGGCTTCGTGGAGTGGCTGGCGGGAACCTCCGCCGACGTGCTGTGCCTCCAGGAGGTACGGGCCGAGCCCCAGCAGCTCCCGGAGGGCGTACGGCAGCCGGAGGGGTGGCACGTCCTGCACGCGCCCGCCGCCGCGAAGGGGCGGGCCGGCGTCTCCCTCTACACGCGCCGCGAGCCCGACCGTGTCCAGGTCGGTTTCGGCTCCGCGGAGTTCGACGGCAGCGGACGCTATGCCGAGGCCGACCTGCCCGGCGTCACCGTCGCCAGTCTGTACCTGCCCTCCGGTGAGGTCGGGACCGAGCGGCAGGACGAGAAGGTCCGCTTCATGGCCGAGTTCCTCCCCTATCTGAAGGGGCTGCGCGAGCGGGCCGCCGCCGACGGGCGCGAGGTCGTGGTGTGCGGCGACTGGAACATCGCCCACCAGCCGGCCGACCTGAAGAACTGGCGGGCCAACCAGAAGAGCTCCGGCTTCCTCCCGGAGGAGCGGGCCTGGCTGGGGCAGGTCCTCGACGCGGCGGACGGCGGATACGTGGACGTGGTCCGCGCGCTGCACCCGGACGTCGCGGGGCCGTACTCGTGGTGGTCCTATCGGGGGCGGGCCTTCGACAACGATTCGGGCTGGCGGATCGACTACCAGATGTCCACGCCGGGACTCGCCGCCGGGGCCGTCAAGGCGTACGTGGAGCGGGCGGCGACCCATGGGGAGCGCTGGTCCGACCATGCGCCGGTGACCGTGGTCTACGAGCGGTGACCGTGGTCCGCGGATCGTGACCCGTGGTCTACGCCGGTGACCGCTCGTAGGCCACGGCCGGTGACGATTGTCTACGGCCGCTTCTGCAGGCGTCGGTCCAGAGCCATCGACAGTTCCGCCTCCACCACGCTCTTCGCCAGGGGACGCAGACGCCGGAGGTCCTCCGGGCCGCGGTCCGGGGTGAGGACGAGATCGGTGAACAACTCGGCCAGGGCGTCGGCGTGTTCACGTACGCGGCGGGCGGCGGCGAGGATGTCCGCCAGCGGGATGCCCTCGCGGACCAGGGCCGCCGAGGTCTCCAGGAGCCGGCGGCTGATGTGGACGATGTCCGTGCCGTCGGTGGCGAGATAGCCGAGGTCCAGGGACGCGGCGAGGTTCTCCGGGGTGTCCTGGCCCGCGAAGACGTCGGCCAGTTCCTCGGGGGAGAGGCGGACCGGGGTCTCCTCGGTGGGTACGCCGAGGCCCAGCAGCTCGCCCACGTCACGGCCGTGGTCGAAAGCCTCGGCCAGTTCCGCGATGCCGTTGAGCGTGTGGCCGCGCTCCAGGAGGGCGGCGATCGTGCGCAGGCGGGCGAGGTGGTCCTCGTCGTACCAGGCGATCCGGCCCTCGCGGCGCGGCGGCGGGAGCAGCTTCCGCTCCCGGTAGAAGCGCAGGGTGCGCACGGTGATGCCGGCCTCCCCGGCCAGCTCCTCCATTCGGTACTCCCGCTTGTCCGCCACACCGGCACCCTACGACGTACCGTCGGTAACTTTCCTGCGTGCAACCCCTACCCATCAGTACGGAGCTGCTCTAGTCTCCCCATTGCGCCAGTGTTCACTGGCGCGGTCGTAGGCGGCATGGAGGCATCGGGATGACCGAGCACGAACATGTACGGGTGGCGGTGATCGGCTCCGGTTTCGGGGGGCTCGGCGCCGCCGTGCGGTTGCGCCGCGAGGGCGTCACCGACTTCGTCGTCCTGGAACGGGCCGGCACTGTGGGCGGGACCTGGCGCGACAACAGCTATCCCGGCTGTGCCTGTGACGTGCCCTCGCACCTCTACTCCTTCTCGTTCGCGCCCAACCCCGACTGGCCGCGCACCTTCTCCGGGCAGGGACACATCCGGGCCTACCTGGAACACGTCACCGACACCTTCGGACTGCGGCCGCACCTGCGCCTGAACTCCGAGGTCAAGCTGATGACCTGGGACGGCGAGCAGCTGCGGTGGGTGATCGAGACGAGCAGCGGAACCCTCTCCGCCGACATCGTCGTGTCCGCCACCGGGCCGCTCTCCGACCCGAAGGTGCCGGACGTCCCCGGGCTCGACACCTTCCCCGGCAAGGTCTTCCACTCGGCGCGCTGGGACCACGACTACGACCTGCGCGGCAAGCGGGTCGCGATGATCGGCACCGGGGCCTCGGCCATCCAGATCGTGCCGGCGATCCAGCCGGAGGTCGCGAAACTCACCCTCTTCCAGCGCACCCCGCCCTGGGTGATGCCGCGCATGGACCGGTCCGTCGGCGGCGCCGAGCGGCTGCTGCACCGATCGCTCCCCGCCACCACCAAGCTCCGGCGCGGAGTCCTGTGGGGCATCCGGGAGCTGCAGGTCCAGGCGTTCACGAAGTACCCCGACGCGCTGGGCGTGGTCGAGCAGCTGGCGAAGCGGAACATGTTCCGTGCCATCAAGGACCCGGCCCTGCGGGCCAGGCTGACTCCGGACTACCGCATCGGCTGCAAGCGCATCCTGCTGTCCAGCACGTACTACCCGGCCCTCGCGAAGCCCAACGTGGACGTGGTCGCGAGCGGGCTCCGCGAGGTCCGCGGCTCCACCGTCGTCGCCGCCGACGGCAGCGAGGCCGAGGTCGACGCGATCGTCTTCGGTACGGGCTTCCACGTCACCGACATGCCCATCGCCGAGCGGGTCGTCGGCGCCGGGGGCAGGACGCTCGCCGAGACGTGGTCGTCCGGCATGCGGGCGCTGCGCGGCGCGACCGCCGCCGGGTTCCCCAACTGGATGACGATCATCGGCCCCAACACGGGCCTCGGCAACTCCAGCATGATCCTGATGATCGAGTCCCAGCTGAACTACATGGCCGACTACGTACGGCAGTTGGACGTGCTCGGCGGCCGGGCCGCCCTCGACGCGCGGCCCGGCGCGGTCGACGCCTGGAACCACCGCGTCCAGGAGCGCATGAAGCGCACGGTCTGGTCCACCGGCGGCTGCACCAGCTGGTACCTCGACGAGAACGGCGTCAACACGACTGTCTGGCCGGGTACGACCACGGAGTTCCGCGGCGCCACCCGGCGCGTCGACCTGGCGGAGTACGACCTGGTCCGGCCGCCGGGCACGGCACCGGAACCCCGGCCGGCCACCGCCGTGCCGGCCGCGCGCGCCGCCGGCCGTACGGAGAAGAAGGCCGAGGCGGACGCATGAGCCGGCTGACGCGGGAAGCCGCCGGCCCCTACGCGCCGCCCGCCGCCGCGCGCGAACTGACGGCGGTCTCGGCCGACGGGGCACGGCTGCACGTCGAGGTGCACGGAGCCGTGGACGACCCCGCCGCCCCCGCGGTGGTGCTCGCGCACGGATGGACCTGCTCGACCGCCTTCTGGGCCGCGCAGATACGGGACCTGGCCGCCGGCCACCGGGTCGTCGTGTACGACCAGCGGGGGCACGGACGCAGTCCCGCGAGCCCCGCGTGCAGCACGGACGCGCTCGCCGACGACCTGGAGGCGGTGCTCGCGGCCACCCTCGCACCTGGCGAGAAGGCGGTCCTCGTCGGGCACTCGATGGGCGGGATGACGCTGATGGCCGCGTCGGGGCGGGCCGGTTTCCGGGAGCACGCCGCCGCCGTACTGCTGTGCAGCACGGGCAGTTCGCGGCTGGTCGACGAGTCGCTGGTGCTGCCGATGCGGGCCGGACGGGCACGGACCTGGCTCACCAAGAAGGTCCTCGGATCGCGGGCGCCGCTCGGCCCCGTCACTCCGCTCGCCCGCCGGATCCTCCGCTACGGGACCATGGGCTCCGGTGCGGCGCCGGCGATGGTCGAGGCGTGCGCGCGGATCGTGCACGCGTGCCCCCGGCAGGTGCGGCACTCCTGGTCGAAGGTGCTCGACCTGCTCGATCTCGACCACGCCGTACGGGAGCTGCACGTGCCGACCGCGGTGGTGGTCGGAACCGCCGACCGGCTGACACCCGCCGTGCACGCACGCTCGCTGGTCGCCGCGCTGCCGAACTGCGTCGGCTCCACCGAGCTTCCCGGGATCGGGCACATGACCCCGATCGAGGCACCCGACCTGGTCACCGCCCGGATACGGGACCTCGTCGCCACGTACGCAGTGATCAAGGAGGGCGCATGAGCAGGGTCGGTCTGGAAGGACAGGTGGCCGTCGTCACGGGGGCCGCACGGGGCGTCGGGGAACTCCTCGCCCGCAAGCTCTCCGCCCGCGGCGCCGTCGTCGCGCTCGTCGGTCTC
The DNA here is from genome assembly GCF_042889045.1 of Streptomyces sp. NPDC002701. Lineage (NCBI taxonomy): Bacteria > Bacillati > Actinomycetota > Actinomycetes > Kitasatosporales > Streptomycetaceae > Streptomyces > Streptomyces sp. NPDC002701. The sequence goes on along the minus strand of NZ_JBIAQL010000003.1, from coordinate 791,876 downwards.
GAACCGGTGGAGCTGAAGCGCGTCGCCGAACGGCTGCACGGCGAGAGCGGGCACTGGCACGCCGACGTCACCGACCACGAGGCCATGGCGCAGGTCGCGCGGGAAGTCAAGGAGCGATTCGGGAAGGTCGACATCGTCGTCGCCAACGCGGGCGTCGCCAACGGCGGGCCGTTCGTCGACTCCGACCCGGTCGCGTGGCGGCGGGTCGTCGAGGTCAACCTCATCGGATCGGCGGTCACCGCCCGCGCCTTCCTGCCCGCGCTCATGGAGAGCCGCGGGTACCTGCTGCAGATCGCCTCGCTCGCCGCGATCACGCCCGCGCCGATGATGAGCGCGTACTGCGCGTCCAAGTCGGGCGTCGAGGCGTACGCGCACAGCCTGCGGGCCGAGGTCGGGTACAAGGGCGTACGGGTCGGGGTCGGGTACCTGTCGTGGACCGACACCGACATGGTGCGCGGGGCCGATCAGGACGACGTCATGCGGGAGTTGAGGCAGCGGCTGCCGTGGCCCGCCAACAGGACGTACCCGCTGGGACCGGCCGTCGACCGGATCGTGGCCGGCATCGAACGGCGCTCAAGCCACGTCTACGGGCAGTGGTGGCTGCGGGGGATGCAGGGGGTGCGCGGGTGTCTTCCGGCGCTCATCGGGACGGTCGGGCAGCGGGAGATGCGGCGGTTCGCGCCGCGGCTCGGGAGCGTGGGGACGGGGCTCGTCGGGGCCGGTGGTGCGGCCGACGAGAGTGGGCGCGGCACGGGGGGTGACACGGTGGCCGACCTGGCCGGGGACACGGTGCGTCACCGATCGTAACTGTGCGAAATGCGCATTATGTCCGGGCGTGTCACGCTGGTCGAGGCCCGATCCCCTCACCCACAAACGGGAGTGAACCTCATGGCCATCAAGGACCAGTTCCAGGACAAGTCCGACGAACTTCAGCGCAACGCGAAGCAGAAGTTCGGTGAGCGTCGCGACGACGCGAGTGAGCGCGGGCGGATGCCCGAGCGGCCCGACCGTGAGCGGCCGGAGCGCTCGGAGCGGCCGGAGCGTGAGCGGCCCGAGCGGTCGGAGCGTCCTGAGCGTGGTGAGCGCGCCGAGCGCTCTGAGCGTGCTGAGCGGCGGGCGCCTGAGGGTGCGCAGCGGCAGCAGGGTGTGCGGGAGCGGTTGGACGAGTTCGAGGTCTGAGCCGGCGCTTGTGTTCGGCCTTGGCCGGAAGTGACGTGGGGTGCCCTTTCTTCTCTGGGGCGCCCCGCGTTTCTTTGTTGCCGTGGTCGTGGGGGCGTTGCGTGTCGGGTGCGGGTGCGGGTGCGTTGTGGCTGGTCGCGCAGTTCCCCGCGCCCCTAAGGCAAGTGGGCCCTGTTGGTAGGGGTGCGCAGTTTCCCGCGGCCCTAAAAGGCTGGGGATGTGCGTGGGGGGAGGGCGGGGCGGGTGTTGGTGGGTGGGGTGGGGGTGCGGGGTGGGGTGGACGGGGGGTGGGTGGAGAGGAGGGTCAGGGCCAGGCGGACCGCGTCGTCCAGTTGGGCGTGGCGGCCCTCCGCCCAGTCCAGCGGCGTACGCAGGACCTCCAGGTCAGGAGCGACCCCGTGGTTCTCCACGGAGAACCCGTACGCCTCGAACCACGCGGCGTTCATCGGCACCGTGATGACCGTCCCGTCACCCAGGGAGTGCCGGCCGGTCATGCCCACCACTCCGCCCCACGTGCGCTGCCCCACCACCGGCCCGAGACCGAGCAGTCTGAACGCCGCCGTGATCATGTCGCCGTCCGACGAGGTCGCCTCGTCGGCCAGGGCGACCACCGGCCCGCGCGGGGCGCTGGACGTGTACGACACCGGCTGCGCGTTACGGGTCAGGTCCCAGCCCATGATCGTACGGGTGAGCTTCTCGATGACCAGCTCGCTGATGTTGCCGCCCGCGTTGCCGCGCACGTCGACGATGAGCGCCGGCCGCGACACCTCCATGCGCAGGTCGCGGTTGAACTGCGCCCAGCCCGAGCCGCCCATGTCCGGGATGTGCAGGTAACCGCACCGGCCGCCGCTCAGCTCCCGTACCACCGCACGGCGTTTGGCCACCCAGTCCTGGTAGCGCAGGGGGCGCTCGTCGACGAGCGGGACCACCGCCACCCGGCGCGACCGCCCCGCACCCCCGGGATCCTCCGCCGAGGCCGCCGGGGTGAACGTCAGCTCCACCGTCGTACCGCCCGCGCCCGCGAGCAGCGGGAACGGCCCGGTGACGGGATCCACCGGGCGGCCGTCCACATGCGTGAGCCGCGCGCCCTCGCGGATGCCGGTACCGGCCAGCGGTGAACGCGCCTTGGAGTCGCTGGAGTCGCCGGGCAGGATGCGCTTGACGACCCAGCCGCCGTCCCTGCGTACGCAGTTCGCGCCGAGCACGCCCTGCGGCCGCTGGTAGTGCGCCGGACCCTCGTTGCGGCGCGCGGCGGAGACGTACGCGTGCGAGGTGCCCAGTTCGCCCAGCACCTCGCGGAGGAGGTCCGCGAACTCGTCGGGGGACGCGACCCGTTCGACCAGCGGGCGGTACTGGTCCAGGACGCCCTGCCAGTCGACGCCGCACATGCCGGGCTCCCAGAAGTACGCCTGGACGAGGCGGCCCGCCTCCGCGTACGCCTGCCGCCACTCGGCGGCCGGGTCGACCTCGTGCAGGATGCGGCGCAGGTCGATCCAGACGGTCGTGTCGCCGTCGCCGGACTCGGTGGACGGCACGGCCCGCAGCTCCCCCTCGTCGACCACGACGAGCCGGCTGCCGTCACCGCTGAGGGCGAACCAGTCCAGGTGCTCGACGAGTTCGGACTTCTTCGCCTTGGTGAGGCTGAAGTACTCGAGGGTCGGCCGGCCGCTGGTGTCGTCCGGGTTCGCGAACGTCTCGCCCAGTGCCCCCGAGATCGGCCAGCGCAGCCAGACGAGGCCGCAGCCGGCGACCGGGTACAGCGCCGAGTACTTGGAGGCGGTGACGGGGAAGGGCGTCACCCGGCTCTCCAGCCCCTCGGTCTCGACGGTCACCGCGCCGTTCCCCGCGCCCGCGTCCTCGTCGTCGGAACCGCCGGCGGCCGGGCGGCCCTCGGGGGTCAACGCGAACGGGGACGGGGTCGCCGAGGACAGCGGCACCAGGTACGGGCGGCAGCCCAGCGGGAAGGAGAGGTCGCCGGTGTGGACGTCGTACACCGGGTCGAAGCCGCGCCAGGACAGGAAGGCGAGGAAGCGGCCGTCCGAGGTGAAGACCGGGTTCTCGTCCTCGAAGCGGCCGTCGGTGACGTCGACGACCACGGGCGCGCCCGCCGCCGTGATCCGCGCCATCCTGATCCGGCGGAGCGTGCGGCCGATGCCGGGATGCGACCAGGTCAGCCAGGTCCCGTCCGGCGAGAAGGCGAGGTCGCGCACCGGCCCGTTGACGGACCGGACCAGCTCGGTGACCGCGCCGGGTCCACCGGCCTCGTCGGCCTCCGGGTCGGACACGGTGAGCAGCAGCAGTCTGCCGTCGTCCGACGCGACGGCGAGCCGGTCGCCCTTCGGGTCGGAGACGAGTTCGAGGACGCGCCCCAGCGCGCCCGACGCCAGCCGGCGCGGCCCGCGCTCCCCTGTCGCCCGCGGGAGGTGGGCGACCTCGACGGCGTCCTCCCCGTCCGCGTCCGTCACGTACGCCACCTGCCCGCCGGGTCCGAGCATCTCCGGCAGCCGGACGCGGACGCCCGGGGTGTCCGCGATGGTGCGGGCCGGCCCGTCGCGGTGCGTGAGCCAGTACAGGCTGCCGCGTACGACGACGGCACTGGCCCGGCCCGTCCTGTCCACGGAGATCCCGTCGACGTGCTGGGCGGCCGGCACCTGGTAGGGCCGGCGTCCGGTCCGCGGTCCGCCGAGCCGTACGTCGAGCCGGCGGGGCCGGGCGTCCGCGGCCAGGTCGTCGACGATCCACAGCTCGCCCGCGCACTGGTAGACGACACGGCTGCCGTCGCTGGACGCGTGCCGGGCGTAGAAGGAGTCGTGGTCGGTGTGGCGCCGCAGGCCGGAGCCGTCGTGCAGGCACGAGTACAGGTTGCCGATGCCCTCGTGGTCGGAGAGGAAGGCGATCCGCCCGCCGACGAACATCGGTGAGTGCAGGTGCCCTCCGAGGTCCTCCAGGATGCGCCGCCCGTGCAGCCAGAGCCGCCCGGTGGCGCCGCCGCGGTAGCGCTTCCAGGCGGCGGGTTCGTGCGGAGGCGTGCCGGTGAGCAGCAGCGTCCTGCGTTCGCCCGCGATGTCGGCGACCGCGATGTCGGAGACCGGGCCCCACGGGAGCTTGCCGCCCGGGCCGCCGTCGACCGGCACGCTGTAGGCCCAGGTGAAGTAGGAGAAGGGTTCGCCGTGCGAGGCGACGGCGAGGATGTCGCAGTTCCCGTCCTGGTCGGGGGGCGACCAGCCGCAGACCTGGGTGTCGGCGTTGCCCCAGTAGGTGAGCCGCCGGGCCGGGCCGCCGTCGACGGGCGCGAGCTGGATCTCCGGCACGTGACTGCGCCAGGTCGTGTACGCGAGGTGCCGCCCGTCGGGGGAGAAGCGCGGGTGGCTCACCTTCGTACGGTCGGCGGTGAGCCGCCAGGCGCGGCCGGCCCGGTCGAGGGGGGCCACCCAGACGTCGTCCTCGGCCACGAAGCACAGCCGGTCACCGCTGAGGTGCGGGAACCGCAGATAGGCGGCGGACCCGCGCTCGTACCCGCCCTGGTTCCGGTACCCGCCCTGGTTCTCGCACTCGCCCTGGTTCTCGTGCTCGTCGCTCACCTCCCCATGTTTTTCCGGTGGCCGGGGCCCGGCAACTCGTGGTTCCCGGGAGACGCGTGATGTGGCACACGTACGAAACGGTTTCGTTTCGCTCGCGCTCGGGGTATCTTCATTGGTGTACGGGACGGTTTCGTTCGAGAGGAAGCGGTGCACGGGATGGCTGAGACAGCAACGACGCGTCGCAGCCGGCTCACGCCCGAGCGCGAGGCCGAGTTGTACGACGCCGTGCTCGACCTGCTCCGGGAGGTCGGTTACGACTCCTTGACCATGGACGCCGTGGCGGCCCGCACCCGGTCCAGCAAGGCCACGCTCTACCGCCAGTGGGGCGGCAAGGCCGAGCTGGTGGCGAGGGCGATCCGGCATCACAAGCCGGTCGACATGGGCACCGTGGACACCGGCTCCCTGCGGGGTGACCTGCAGGCGATGACCACCCGCCAGGACGACTGCGAGATGGAGCAGAACTCCGCCCTGATGCGAGCCCTGGGCATGGCGGTGCACGCCAACCCCGACCTGCTGACCGCCCTGCGGGAATGGCTGGTCGAACCGGAGCTGGCAGAGATGCGCCAGGTGGTGCAGCGCGCCGTCGACCGGGGCGAGGTCCGTGCGGACAACGCGGCGATCGACTACGTACTGCACATGATCATCGGGGCCTTCGTGGCCCGCACGATGATCGACGACGAGCCACCGACGCAGGCATTCCTGTCCTCGTACATCGACGCAGTGGTCCTCCCCGCCCTGGTCGCCTGAGACAAGCCCGCCCCAGGGTCCCCCCCCGACCCACCCCGCACCACCCCTTCCTGACGCGACCGCTCACGTCGTCGGGCCGATGATCCCTGCCCTGATGCCGGCGCCGACGCCAGCCGTCACCACCTGCATCACCGACCTGATCGGGAGTACGCCCCCGTGGCAACGTTCCTCTACACACTCGGCCGGACCGCCTTCAGGCGACGGCACTTCGCCGTCCTGATATGGGTGGCGCTGCTGACACTCGCGGGTGTCGGCGCGGCCTCCGCGCCCGCCGCGGGCACCACCTCCTTCTCCATCCCGGGCACCGAGGCGCAGAAAGCCTTCGACCTGCTCGAAGAGCGTTTCCCCGGCGCCAGCGCCGACGGAGCGACCGGTCGCATCGTCTTCAAGGCGCCCGAGGGCGAGAAGATGACGGACGCCGACAACAGGGCGACCGTCGACAAGACCGTCAAGACCCTGGGCAACGGTTCCGAGGTCGTCTCCGTCACCGACCCGTTCACGACGAACGCGGTGAGCAGGGACGGCACGGTCGCCTACACGTCCGTACGGTACGACGTCCCCGGGATGGAACTCGCGGATCCGACCAGGGAGGCCCTGGAGACGGCCGGCGACGACGCCCGGGCCGCCGGGCTGACCGTCGACGTCGGAGGCGACGCGCTGGAGGCCGGGGCCGAGATGGGCGCGGTCGGCGAGATCATCGGCCTCGCCCTCGCCGCGATCGTCCTCGTCATCACCCTGGGCTCGCTGGTCGCCGCCGGACTGCCCCTGCTGACCGCGATCATCGGCGTCGGTATCGGCGTCTCCACGATCACCGCGCTCGCCAACGCGCTCGACCTCGGCGACACCACCTCGACGCTCGCGCTGATGATCGGCCTGGCGGTCGGCATCGACTACGCGCTGTTCATCGTCTCCCGCTACCGGGCCGAGCTGGCCGAGGGCCGCGACCGCGAGGAGGCGGCGGGCCGCGCCACGGGCACCGCGGGCTCGGCGGTGGTCTTCGCGGGCCTCACCGTCGTCATCGCCCTGGCCGGTCTCGCGGTCGTCAACGTCCCGATGCTGACCAAGATGGGCCTCGCCGCGGCCGGCACGGTCGTGATCGCCGTCCTCATCGCCCTGACGATGATCCCGGCGATGCTCGGATACGCGGGCAAGAAGATCCGCCCGGCAGGCGAGAAGGGCAGGAAGCGGGCACGCGGAACCGGCACGGAAGCCGGCGACCCCTCCACCGCCCGCCCCAACATGGGCACCCGCTGGGCGAGCTTCGTCATCCGCCGCCCCGCCGCCGTGCTGCTGCTCGGCGTGGTCGGCCTGGGCGTCATCGCCGTACCGGCCACCCAGCTGGAACTGGGCCTGCCCGACGACGGCTCCCAGCCGACGTCCACGACCCAGCGCCGCGCCTACGACACCCTCTCGGAGGGCTTCGGCCCCGGCTTCAACGGCCCCCTCATGATCGTGGTCGACGCCAAGGCCGGCGACGACCCCAAGGCGGCCTTCGCCTCGGTCGCGGACGGCATCAAGGGTCTTGAGGACGTCGTCACGGTCACCCCGCCGGCGCCCAACAAGGCCGGCGACACCGCGACCATCACCGTGATCCCGGACTCCAAGCCGTCCTCGACGCAGACCGAGGACCTGGTGCACGCGATCCGCGACCAAGGCGCCGACGTCAAGGCGGACACCGGCGCGCAGGTCCTGGTCACCGGCACCACGGCGATGAACATCGACTTCTCCCAGAAGCTCAACGACGCCCTCGTGCCCTACCTGGCCCTGGTGGTGGGCCTGGCCTTCCTCCTCCTGATCGTGGTCTTCCGCTCCGTCCTGGTCCCGCTCAAGGCGGCACTCGGCTTCCTGCTGAGCGTGCTGGCGGCGCTCGGCGCAGTGGTCGCGGTCTTCCAGTGGGGCTGGCTGGCAAGTCTGATCGGCGTCGAGGAGACCGGCCCGATCATGTCGATGATGCCGATCTTCATGGTGGGCGTGGTCTTCGGCCTGGCGATGGACTACGAGGTGTTCCTCGTGACCCGCATGCGCGAGGCGTACGTACACGGCGAATCCCCGAGCCAGGCGATCGTCACCGGCTTCCGGCACAGCGCCCGGGTCGTGGTCGCGGCCGCGATCATCATGATGGCGGTCTTCGGCGGCTTCATCGGCGCGAGCGACTCGATGATCAAGATGATCGGCTTCGGCCTCGCGATCGCCGTCTTCTTCGACGCCTTCGTGGTCCGCATGGCGATCGTCCCGGCGGTCCTGGCCCTCCTGGGCAGGAAAGCCTGGTGGCTTCCGCGGTGGCTGGACCGGGCCCTTCCGAACGTGGACGTGGAGGGCGAGGCCCTCAAGTCCCTGGACACCACCCCGAAGGACGAGGACCGACACCTGGTGAACGCCTGACCCCACGACCAGCCGGTGAGGACCCCGTAGGAACGGGCGCCCTCACCGGCTCCGTCGTGCCACACCACGGCGCGAAGGCGGACGAACGACGCGAGGGGCTGTGCCGGTACGCCGCAGTTCGCCGCGTAGCTCTTCCCAACCCAGCCCACCATGACAGCGGAGGGCAGTACGCCCGGCTGCGGCGAACTCGACGTACCGGCACAGCCCCGCCCCACGACGCGAGCCCCCGGCCCCGCACCCGCGCCCGCACGCACCCGCACCCACCCGCACCCCGGAATCGGGATGTGCCCTCCCACGGCGACCGACTAGCGTGCCCTCCATGACCGCCGCAGAAGAACCGACCGCAGCCCACCCCCGCTTCGCCGAAGCCCTCCACGCCCTGGGCCTGGACGACCTCCGGTCACAGGTCCGCCGCTTCCCCGACTCGACCCGCACCGCCGCCGAAGCCGCCGCCGCACTCGGCTGCGACCTCAGCGAGATCTGCAAGTCCCTCGTCTTCGCGGCGGACGGCGTCCCGGTCCTCGTCCTCATGGACGGCGCGTCCCGCGTGGACCTCGAACGCGTACGCCAGGAACTCGGCGCGGAAAAGGTCACCCGGGCCAACGCGGACCTGGTCAGGGAGACGACCGGCTACGCCATCGGCGGCGTACCCCCCTTCGGACACCGCACCAAGACCCGCGTGCTGGCGGACCGTTCCCTGCTGGACCACGACACGGTCTGGGCCGCGGCCGGCACCCCGTACGCCGTGTTCCCGATGGACCCCAAGACCCTGATCCACCACGCGGGCGGCACCTTGGCGGACGTCCGCGAGCAGCCGGAAGGCCCCCGCGCCACCTAGCCGCGGCCTCCGCCGCGCCAGCAGCGCCCCGCCGCGCCCGCCCGTCCCGCTTCCTACGTGCCGGAGAGGTCGACCTGCCACGTGGCGTCACCGGCCGCCTGGTGGACGACATGGGCCGATTCCCGCGGGTTCTCGGGATCGAAGGCCGCCGTCACCGTGTGCGTCATGACGGGGCTGGTCCAGCCGGCCGTCGTGTTCCTGAAGCTCTGCCCGGTGTTCTTGGCGACCTTCCAGCGGAACTGGACCTCGTAGGACTTCAGGAAGTACCCGGGGGACATGCGCGAGGAACCGGTGAAGCCGGGTGAGTCGGTGAAGGAGATGGCCTGAGCCCCGTTGTGGATGCTCCAGTCGTCGTAGTTCGGCCGGTACGGGCCGTCCACCTGCCAGTTCCGGCGTACACGGTTGTTCTTCTTCAGGCCCATGGACTCGACGACCTGCACGCTGGAGTCGGAGACCTCCTGCCAGAAGTGGTAGTTGGCGGCGACGGTCGACGTCGAGTTCGCGGGGTTGTGCAGGGTGGCGGTCTGCTGGAACCCGATGTTCGCGTCGTAGTCGAGATTCTGGACGGCATCGCCGGTGTACGCGGAGGTGAAGGCCAGGATCGGCCGGTCCAGATCCGCCGCGGGACGTTCGCTGCCACGGGTCTTGCGTCGCTCGCGCGGCGGGCTCTCCCCCTTCTCCCGGTCCGCCTTCCGCTTGCCCGAACTCCGCGACCCCCGCGACTCCTCCTTGGTCCTGGCCCGCTGCACGTTCAGGGACCCGGCCCCCGCCCCGGCCTCAACGCCCGCACCGTCCTTCGCGGGCGCCGACTGGACGGGCACAGGTCCGGCCATGACCTCGTTCGAGGACGCCTCGGCCTCCCGCTCGTGCTGGTCGTTCTTGCTGCTCAGGGTCAGTCCGCCACCGGTCGGAGTCCCCGCCACCGGGCCCTGGCGCTGCTGGAGGACGTGCTTGAGCTCGTGCGCGAGGGTCTTCTTGTCGAAGCCGTCCTTGCCGCGCACGATGTTCTCGCCCGAGGTGTACGCGCGGGCCCCGATCGCGGCTGCCGACCGCTGCGCCCTGATGTCGTCGTGCACCCGCACCGAGGAGAAGTCCACGCCGCCGTGCCGTGCCTGCATCTCGTTGAGCGTCGGTTCGTCCAGCGGGCGCCCCGGAGACTTCAGCACCTCACGCACGGCGTCGGCCTGGAGCTGCTGCTCGGTCTCCTCGTGGTGCTCGGGTGCGCGCATCCGGCGCTGCACGTCCGGTCCCGCCGCGTCCACGGTGGAGTGCCCGCACGACGAGGAGTGCGTGTGCCGCTCGTTCGCCAGCAGCTGGACGACGGCGGCGTTGCCCACGGACCGCTGCAACGCCAGCACCGACGCCGGGCTCCGGCCGGCCGCTCCCGCGCCGGTGGCCAGGGAGGGTGCCGAGACGGGAGAGGCGGTGGAACGCGCCTGCGAGGTGAGCTGCCGCCCTCTGACACCGCCAGGCCGAGTGTCCTTGTGCAACTTCTCTTCGTGGCCTTGCAAAGAAATCTCTCCCTCGGCAGCTGGGCAGGAGCTGACTGACCAGCACAACAAAGGGGCACCGGCGGACGGAAGGCCCTTGAGGGCACCCGTGGATGCAGAACTCCTGCCCCGCAGCCCGCCCACGACGCGGCCACACGGCCACACGGGTCGGGACACCTCAGGACGACGACAGGGCCGTCCGCACCGCCCGCACCAGGGCCTGCGCCCGTGGATCCGCCGTCACCGTCTTGCGGAAGCCGTTCGTCACATAGCCGAAGGCGATGCCCGACCCGGGGTCGGCGAAGCCGAGGGAACCGCCGCGCCCCGGGTGACCGAAGGAACCGGTGCCGAGGAACGGCGAGGCCGAGCCGTGCAGCATGTAGCCGAGGCCGAAGCGGGTGGTGATGACCAGGACCCGGTCCGGTCCGGCGGACTCCTCGGCGCGGGCCGCCGCCAGCGTCTCCGGCGTGAACAGGCGCGCGCCGCCGTCGACCTCGCCGATCAGCGCCGCGTAGAAGCGGGCCAGCCCGTCCGCCGTCGCGACGCCGTTCGTCGCGGGGAGCGCGGCCGCCCGGTACGCGGGGTCGTTCTGGTCCGGGAACGGGCTGATCGCGGCGAAGGCCCGCCGGGTCAGCGAGTCCGGGTCCTCGTACGCCGCCACCACCGACCGCTTCGGACGCGCCCGCAGCGCCCCGCCGCCGTCCGCCTCCGGCGTCTCGATCCGGCCCACCCGGCCGGCCCGCCCCGCCTCCCGCGCCGGCAGCCCGACCCACAGGTCCGCGCCCAGCGGCCCGGCGATCTCCCCGGCGATCCAGTCACCGATTCCGGCGCCCGTGACCCGCCGCACCAGCTCACCCGTCAGCCAGCCGTACGTCAAGGCGTGGTAGCCGTGCTCGGTGCCGGGCTCCCACACGGGGGCTTGGCGGACGACGGCCTCGGCGCCCCGCAGCGGGTCCAGCGACTCCTCCGCGGTCAGCGGCCGGTCCAGGACCGGCAGTCCGGCCCGGTGCGAGAGCACGTGCCGGACCAGCACCCGCTCCTTGCCGGCCGCCTTGAACTCGGGCCAGTACTCGCCCACCGGGGCGTCCAGATCCACCTGCCCGCGCTGGTGCAGGAGCAGCAGCACGGCCGCGGCGACCCCCTTGGTCGCCGACCGTACGATCTGCGCGGTACCGCGCTCCCACGGCTCGGGCCCCGTACCGGGCTGCGTACCCGACTGCGCACCGGACCCCGTACCGGCCCCGTCGATGTCCTTCGTCCCGGCCCACAGGTCGACGACCTTGTGCCCGTCCCGGTACACGGCGACCGCCGCGCCCCGGTCCCCGAGCACCTCGAAGTTCCGTACGAACGCCGTCCTGACCGGCTCGAAGCCCTCGGCCACTGTGCCGTTCACGTCCACGCCCACACCCACGCCCGTACTCCTCGCCGTTCACGGTGCGCCGCGCGGGTCACGCGCGTCACGCGCCCATTGTCACCGAGCGCGGGTCGAAGCCGAACGGCAGCTCCAGCCGGTGCTCCCGCATCAGCTCGTCGTCGGAGAGCAGCTCACCGGTCCTGCCGTCCGCCGCGATGACGCCGTCGCTGAGGATCAGGGCACGGGGGCACAGTTCGAGGGCGTACGGCAGGTCGTGCGTGACCATCAGCACGGTGACGTCCAACGAGCGCAGGATGTCGGCGAGTTCGCGCCGCGAGGCGGGGTCGAGGTTGGACGACGGCTCGTCCAGGACGAGGATCTCCGGCTCCATCGCCAGGACGGTCGCGACCGCCACCCGGCGCCGCTGGCCGAAGGAGAGGTGGTGCGGCGGGCGGTCGGCGAAGCCTTCCATGCCGACCCGTTCCAGCGCGGTGCGCACCCGCGCCTCCAGCTCGGGTCCCTTCAGCCCGGCGGACGCGGGCCCGAAGGCCACGTCCTCGCGGACGCTCGGCATGAAGAGCTGGTCGTCCGGGTCCTGGAAGACGATGCCGACCTTCCGCCGGATCTGTGCCATGTGCTGCTTCCCGACGGGCAGCCCGGCGACCGTCACGGTCCCGGCGCCGCCGGTCAGGATGCCGTTGAGGTGGAGCACGAGGGTCGTCTTGCCGGCGCCGTTCGGACCGAGCAGGGCCACCCGCTCGCCCCGCCCGACGGCGAAGTCCACCCCGAACAGGGCCTGATGGCCGTCCGGGTAGGCGAAGGCCAGCCCGGCCACTTCGAGGGAGGGCGGCGGGGGCGGGGAGGGAAGCGAGGGCGAGGTCACAGGGTCCATCCCAGCAGACAGACGACGAGCGCGGCGACCGGCAGGGCGAAGGCGTACGACCACTGCGCCCGGGACGCGGTCACCTCGTCGATGACCGGCATCGAACCGGTGTACCCCCGGCTGACCATGGCGAGGTGTACTCGCTCCCCGCGCTCGTAGGAGCGGATGAAGAGGGCGCCCGCGGACCTGGCGAGGACGCCCCAGGACCGGACGCCCCGCGCCTCGAAGCCGCGCGACTCCCTGGCGATCCGCATCCGCCGCATCTCGTCGGCGATGACGTCCCCGTACCGGATCATGAAGGACGCGATCTGTACGAGGAGCGGTGGCAGCTTCAGCCGCTGCAGGCCCAGCAGCAGTTCGCGCAGTTCCGTCGTCGAGGCGAGCAGCACGGACGCGGCGACCCCGAGCGTGCCCTTGGCGAGCACGTTCCAGGCGCCCCACAGGCCGTTCACGCTCAGGGACACCCCGAGCACGTCGGTCCGCTCGCCCTGCGCCACGAACGGCATCAGCACGGCGAAGGCCACGAACGGCACCTCGATCAGGAGGCGTCTCAGTACGAAGCCGGCCGGGACGCGGGCCGCGTACGCCACGGCTCCCAGCAGCAGTGCGTACAGCCCGAACGCCCACATCGCCTCGCGCGGGGTGGACACGACGACCAGCACGAAGGCGAGGACGGCGACGAGCTTGGTGTGCGGCGGCAGACCGTGCACGGGCGAGTGCCCGTGCCGGTAGAGCTTGTGTGCGTGGCCCGCGCCCATGTCAGACGGATTTCCCGGCCTCGGAAGGACCGACCCCGGAGGGACCGGCCTGTGAGGACCCGGGCTGCGGCTCGGACGTACGGCGCCTGCGGACGGCCCAGAAGACGCCCGTGCCCGCGACGACCGTGACGCCCACGCCGATGACGCCCGCGAGGCCGCCGGACATACGGGCGTCGGTGAGGCCCTCGACGCCGTAGTCGGCGAGGGGGGAGTCGGCGGCGGCGTGGTCCTCGGCCTTGGCGTCGATGCCCTTGTCGGCGGCGACCTTCTCCAGGCCGTCGGGGCTCGCGGAGGCGTAGAAGCTGACGAAGCCGGCGAGGACGAGCGAGGTGGCGAGGCCAGCCAGCCACACGCGGCGGTGGGACCGGGCGGCGGCCGGGGCGGGCTCGGCGGCGGGGGTGTCGACCAGTTCGCCGTTGACCCGCAGCTTCAGCGGCGCGGTCAGGCCGCGGGCCCCGTACACGAGGTCCGGCCGTACGGCGATGACGGCGCCGACCGTCAGGGCGGTGATCGTGGCCTCGCCGATGCCGATGAGGACGTGGACGCCGACCATGGCGGTGAAGACCTGGCCGATCGGGACGTCCGTGGTGCCGCCGATCGCGTAGACGAGCGTGAAGGCCACGGCGGCGGCAGGGACGGAGATCACAGCGGCGACGAACGCCGAGACGGTAATGGACCGACGCTTCCTGGGCAGGAGTTTTACGAGGCCGCGGAAGACGGCGTAGGCCACGACCGTGGTGACGACCGCCATGACGGTGATGTTCACGCCGAGCGCGGTGAGGCCGCCGTCGGCGAAGAGGATGCCCTGCATGAGGAGCACGACCGAGACACAGAGGACCCCGGTGAAGGGGCCGACGAGTATCGCGGCGAGCGCGCCTCCGAGCAGATGTCCGCTGGTGCCGGCCGCGACCGGGAAGTTCAGCATCTGCACGGCGAAGATGAACGCGGCGACCAGTCCCGCGAGCGGGGCGGTGCGCTCCGACCCGCTCCCGGCTCCGCCGGAGAGGGAGGCGCCCTCGAGTTCACGTCGGGCGCCGCGCAGGCTCACCGCGACAGCCGAGGCGGCCACGACTCCGGCGGCGACGGAGACGGGCGCGTTGATGAATCCGTCGGGGACGTGCATGGAGGGCTCCGCTTCCGGGGGCAGGCCGACTGGCGACAACCGTTCGATGATAGTGGCTTAATGCGAACAGCTTGCAAGAGCGAGGTGACCACGAAATACGACGACGGCTCATCTGGGAGCGCATATCGGAAAATATGCGACATTAGAGGAGAAACAGCACAAAGAGGGAGCGATCGATGTCCGCCGTTGAGCAGTACGCGCGCGCCCATATCGTGACGGACGAGGCGCAGGACCCGCCCGCCGTGCCGGTGGCCCTCCGCTACGACCCCGAGAACGACCCCCGCCTGGTGCACATAATGCTGCCCGGCCACCACGAGTGGGTCTTCGCCCGCGACCTGCTCGAACAGGGGCTCCGGGCGCCGGCCGCGGCCGGCGACGTCCGCATCTGGCCGTGCGGCCGGGTCCAGGCCGTCATCGAGTTCCACTCGACGGCGGGCGTGGCCGTCGTGCAGTTCGACACGAAGACCCTGATCCGCTTCCTGCGCCGGACGTACTCGGCCACGCCGGTGGCCGGCTAGTTCCGCGCCGGTGTCCGGCCGGGCCCGCCCCGGGTCAGCTGCCCGCCTTCAGCAGTGCCGCCACGATCGGGCCGGCCGTCTCACCGCCGTGGCCGCCCTGCTGGACCACGCCGGCGGCCGCCAGGTCGCCCTTCCAGGCCGTGAACCAGCCGTTGGGCTTCTTCTGGCCGTCGACCTCCGCCGAACCGGTCTTCGCCCCGAAGTCGGGGCCGAGCCCCGCCATCGCCTCGGCGGCCGTCCCGGCCGCCGCCGTGTACTGGAGCAGCTCCTTGAGCTGGGCCCGTGTGCCGGCCGACAGGGAGCGGGGCGCCGTCGCGAGGGTCCGGTCGTCGACCGTCGGAGAAACCAGGTAGGGCTGGTGGAACGTGCCCGTCTTGGCCGTCGCGACGACCGACGCCATGTTCAGCGGGTTCATCCGCACCCCGCCCTGGCCGATCAGCGACGCCGCCATCTGGGCCTGCGACTGCACCGGCACCGAGCCGTCGAAGGTCGGCACCCCGATGGCCCAGTTGTCCAGACCGAGACCGAACACCTGCTGGGCCTGCTCGGTCAGGTCGTCGTCACTCAGCTCCTTCGCCTGGCTGATGAAGGCCGTGTTGCAGGAGCGCGCGAAACTCGCCTTGAACGTGCCGCCCTTGATCTCGAACTTGTCGTCGTTCTGGAACTTCCAGCCGCCGTACGTGAAGTACTTGGGGCAGGGGTGCTCCTTGTCCGTCGACGCGAGCCCCTTGTCGATGAGCAGCGAGGCCGTGACGATTTTCATGGTCGAGCCGGGGGCCAGGGAGCCCTGGAACGCGGTGTTGAAGCCGTGCCCCGAGTTCGCCACGGCCAGGATCTCGCCCGTCGACGGCCTGATGACCACGGCCGACGCCTTGGACTTCGCCGCCACCTGCTTCTCCGCGGCCGCCTGGAGACCCGGGCTGAGGGTCGTACGGACCGTGCCCGGCGTGCCCTCGCTCAGCTCCAGCAGCGTCTTGTCGGGGTTCTTGCCCGCGGCGGACGCCTTGGTCTTCTTCGAGCCCCCGGCGCCCTGGGCGTCCTCGGACCCGGCGCGGATCACCCGCAGCTCGACGCCCGCCTTGCCGCCGGCCTTCTTGCCGTACTTCTCCCGCAGGCCGTCTAGGACCGTCCCCAGCGAGGGGTACTCGGCGGTCGTCAGCTCGCCGCCGTCCCGGTCCAGGGCCTTGACGGGGGGCGTCCCGGCCGCGCCGGTGACCAGCTTGTCGCCGTCCTCCAGCTCCGGGTGCACGACCGCCGCGTGCCAGTCGACCAGCGGCTTCCCGTCCTTGGCGCGGCGCACGACGGTCAGCTCGGACTCGTACGCGAGGGGCTTGGACAGGCCCTTGTGGGCGACCGTGCCCTTGACGGCGAACGGGACGGTGTCACCGGTGCGCTTCCTGGCGGTGAGCGTCACGTCCTTGACGTACGCCTCCTTGCCGTAGCCGGTGAGGAGGGCGGCCGCCGCCGCGGTGTCGTTCGTCGCGGCCGCGGCCGTCCGCACGTCACCGCCCTGCCAGGCCGCGAGGAACGCGGTGGCCGTGGACGTCACCTCCGCCGCCGACAGCGGGCCGCTCCTGACGGCCTTCGCCTCGGAGGACGCGCCGGCGTCGGCCGCCGATCCACCGCTGTACAGGGCGTAGCCGCCGAGCCCCGCGCCGCCGACGACAACGGCGATCACCCCGCCGATGACGGCGGGCTTCTTCGTCCTGCCGCGCTCAGGCGCGCGCCTTCTGTTCCCCACGGCTTCCGTTCCTTCGCTGCTTCCCCGACGCCCTCGGCGGTTCTCTGTGAGAACGAGAGCCACCACCCTAGAGTCCCGCCCTGTGAGGGTGAGTTCAGCCACCTGTCCGTAGCACAGCTGCGACAATCGGACCCGCCGCGTCCCCGCCGTGTCCGCCGCGCTCCGCCATGGCCGCGGCCGCGAGGTCGCCCCGGAAACCGGTGAACCAGCTGTCGGACAGCTCCTGGCCGTCGACATCGGCGGAGCCGGTCTTGGCGCCGATGTCGCTGCCGAGGCCGGCCATGGCCCGGGCGCCGGTGCCGCTGGTCGCGGTGAGCCGCATCATCTGCTTCAGCTGCGCCGCGGTGCCGCTCGGCAGGCCGCGGGCGGTGGCCAGCCGCCGGCCGTCCAGCTTCGGCGACACGAGGTAGGGCTGGCGGAACGTGCCCGTGACCGCGGTCGCCGTGACGGACGCCATGTTCAGCGGGTTCATCTGGACCTCGCCCTGGCCGATGGCGTTGGCCGCGCGGTTCGGACCGCCGGAGGCGGGGACGCTCCCGTCGAAGGAGACGATGCCCGTCTTCCAGTCCTTGCCGAGACCGAACCGCTCCTGCGCCTCGGTGGTGAGCGACTCGTCGGTGAGGGGCCGCTCGTCGGAGCCGTCGATCAGCTTGATGAACGCCGTGTTGCACGAGCGCATGAAGCTGTTGGCGAGCGTGGCACCCTCATTCGGCTCCATGCCGGTGAGGTTCCCGAACTGCTGGCTCTGCCAGGTGGCGGTCGCCGGACAGGGCGCCGGGCCGTTCATCGCGGTGACGCCGTTGTCGATGAGCATCGCCGCAGTGATGATCTTCATGGTGGAGCCGGGGGCGACCTTGCCCTGGAACGCCGCGTTGAACCCGTCCTCGCGGTGGTTCGCGACCGCCAGCACCTCGCCGGTGCTCGGCCGCACGGCGACCACGGACGACTCGGCGTACCCCTCGACGGCCTTCTCCGCCGCCGCCTGCACGTCCGCGCCGATCGTCGTACGCAGCTTCCCGGCCCGGCCCTCGGCGAGCGTCACCAGCGGGGTGTCGCCCGCGGTCTCGCTCGCGTGCCGGATCGCCAGCTCGACACCGGGGGTGCCGCCGGCCTTGTCGCCGTACCGGTCGCGCAGGGCGTCGAGCACGGGGCCGAGCGACGGGTACTTCGCCTTGGTGAGGACGACGCCGTCGCGGTCCACCGCCTCGATGGGCGGGCTCGCCGACTCACCCGTGACCAGCGTGTCGCCGGTCTTGAGGTCCGGATGCAGGACGGACGGCCGCCAGTCGACGAGCGCCCGGCCCGTGGTCTCCCCGCGCACGACGGCCAGCTCGCCCTCGTAGGTGAGCGGCTTGCTCTTCCCCTCGTACGACACCGTGGCCGAGACCGAGAAGGGGACGCGCGGGCCCGCCGCCGTCCCCGGCGTGACCTTCACCCTGCCGATGTGCGCCTGGCCCCCGTAGGCGACGAGCAGTTCCCTGGCGGCCACGGCGTTGTCGGTCAGGTCCGCGGCCGCGGCGGCGTCCCCCCGCTCCCAGGCCGCGAAGAACTTCTCCGAGGTCTCCCGGACCTCGTCGCCGGACGGCGGCCCGGTCCTCCGCGCCCCGGCCGACGACGAGCCCTCGTCCCCGCTGACCGCGCCCACTATGTTGTACGCGCCGTACCCGGCGCCCCCCACCATGACCGCGAACACCCCGCCGACGATGGTGGCCTTGACCCCGTTCCGCATCGTGCGCCCCCCTCCCGTGAACCTCCCCGAACACGTTCTGAACGCGTTCAGAAAGGTGCTCATCCCTCGCACTGTATGCGGGAGGGGGGACGGGTGGTGACGGTGTTCCCCGAATCGTTAGACCCAGGTGTCCAGCCACATCCGGGAGCGCCAGGAGTCGATGGGGATCGCCTGGCCCGTGTAGATCGGCCAGAAATAGATGAAGTTCCAGGCGATCAGCAGGACCAGGACGCCGGTCGCCGCCGCGCCGACCACACGGCGGCGTTCGGTGGAGCCGGGCGGGCCGAGGAGGGCGCCGGCCAGCATCGCCACCGCCAGGCACAGGAACGGGAGGAAGACGACCGCGTAGAAGAAGAAGATCGTGCGTTCCTGGTAGAAGAACCACGGGAGGTAGCCCGCCGCGATGCCGCACGCGATCGCGCCCGCGCGCCAGTCCCGGCGGAAGAACCAGCGCCACAGGACGTACAGGACCGCGAAGGCCGCCGCCCACCACAGGAGCGGGGTGCCGAGGGCCAGGACCTCACGGGCGCACTTCTCGCCCGCGTCCGTCGGACAGCCGTCCTTGCCGGGCAGCGGCGACTCGTAGAAGTACGAGACCGGGCGGCCGGTGACGATCCAGCTCCACGGGTTCGACTGGTAGGTGTGCGGGGAGTGCAGGCCGACGTGGAAGTCGTACACCTGCGTCTCGTAGTGCCACAGGCTGAGCCACCAGTCGGGGAACAGCCAGGACCAGTCGCTGCTGCGGCCGTCGGCCGTGGCCCAGTTCCGGTAGTAGCCGCCCTTGCCGTCGGTGGCGGACAGGAACCAGCCCGTCCACGACACGAGGTACGTGCCGACGGCCACCGGCACCGTGGACAGGAAGGCCCAGCCCACGTCACGCCGGAGGACCGCCAGGTAGGGGCGGCGGGCGCCCGCCACCCGCCGGGAACCCACGTCCCACAGGACCGTCAGCAGGCCGAACGCGACGAGGATGTACAGGCCGTTCCACTTGGTGCCGAAGGCCAGTCCCAGCATCACTCCGGCCGCCAGGCGCCAGGGGCGCAGACCGAGGCGCGTGCTCTCGGCGACCGCCGCGTCGGGGCGGACGATCCCGTCGGCGTCCGGCGGCAGGGCCGCGGCGAGACGTTCCCTGGCCTTGTCGCGGTCGACGACCAGGCAGCCGAAGGCCGCGAGGACGAAGAACATCAGCACCTGGTCGAGCAGCGCGGTGCGGCTCATCACGAAGTGCAGGCCGTCCACGGCCATCAGCGCGCCCGCCAGGCAGCCGAGGAACGTCGAGCGGAACAGCCGGCGGCCGATCCGGCACAGCATCAGCACGGACAGCGTGCCGAGCAGCGCCGTCATGAAACGCCAGCCGAACGGGGTGAACCCGAACATCCACTCGCCGAGCCCGATGACGTACTTGCCGACCGGCGGATGCACGACGTACGCGGCCTCCGACGGGATGGTGACGTCGCCGCCGCTCTGCAGGACCAGGTCGTTGGCGTCCTTCGCCCAGTTGACCTCGAACCCGCGGTGGATGAGCGCCCAGGCGTCCTTCGCGTAGTACGTCTCGTCGAATATCACCGCCTTCGGGCTGCCCAGGTTCCAGAACCGCATCAGGCCCGCCAGCAGCGTGATCAGCAGCGGGCCGCCCCACGCCGACCAGCGGACGACGCGCGCGGCGGCCTCCTTGCGGAGCCCGACCGCCGCCCACAGACGCGGGCCTGGCTCGGTGTACGCGGGCACGAGGCGGTCGCGGACGTCGTCTCGGGGCCCGGCCGGGTAGCCGAACCTGCGCAGCCGCTGCTGCCACGACGGCCGCTGCTCTGCGACGCCCTGTCCCTGCCGGGTGTCCGTGGAGGACGCGGTACTTGTCACCGCGCCATCGTAGGGAACAGGTCTGTGTGAGTCCCGCGGGCCGCCCTGCGAGGATGGAACCGTGACAGGAACCCTCGTACTCGCCGGCACGCCCATCGGGGACATCGCGGACGCACCGCCCCGCCTCGCGGCGGAGCTGGCGGGGGCCGACGTCATCGCCGCCGAGGACACCCGGCGGCTGCGGCGGCTGACCCAGGGCCTCGACGTACAGCCGTCCGGGCGGGTCGTGTCGTACTTCGAGGGCAACGAGTCCGCGCGGACGCCCGAGCTGGTCGAGGCGCTGGTGGGGGGCGCGCGCGTACTGCTCGTGACGGACGCCGGGATGCCGTCCGTGTCCGACCCCGGCTACCGGCTGGTCGCCGCCGCCGTGGCGAAGGACATCAAGGTCACGGCCGTGCCGGGACCGTCCGCCGTGCTCACCGCGCTCGCCCTGTCCGGGCTGCCCGTCGACCGGTTCTGCTTCGAGGGCTTCCTGCCGCGCAAGGCCGGCGAGCGGCTGTCCCGGCTGCGGGAGGTCGGCGGCGAGCGGCGCACGCTCGTGTACTTCGAGGCGCCGCACCGGCTCGACGACACCCTCGCCGCGATGGCGGAGGTGTTCGGCGCCGACCGGCGGGCCGCCGTCTGCCGCGAGCTGACCAAGACGTACGAGGAGGTCAGGCGGGGGCCCCTCGGGGAGCTGGCCGCCTGGGCCGCCGAGGGCGTGCGCGGGGAGATCACCGTCGTCGTCGAGGGCGCGCCGGACGTCACCGAGTCGCTCGACGCCGACGAGCTGGTGCGCAGGGTGCGGGTGCGCGAGGAGGCGGGGGAGCGGCGCAAGGAGGCGATCGCCGCGGTCGCCGCCGACGCGGGGGTGCCCAAGCGGGAGGTCTTCGACGCGGTCGTCGCCGCCAAGAACGCCTTCCGCCCCGCCGCCCCCTGAGGCCGGGCGCCGGACCCACGGGGGAGCACACGGCTCCCTGCGGGGAGCGCGCGATGTCACGGGGGAGCGCACGGCTCCCATGCGCGGGCAAAGGACTGTCGTGAAAGGCAAAGCCCGGACCCGGTGTCGGGGGCCGTCCGGCAAGGAACGGCCAAGACGGCTCCAACTCTCGACAGGTCCGGTGCGTTCGCCCCGGTGGAAGCGTCCACTGGAGGAAGGACGCACCCGTCCTCGTCCAGCGGACAAGAGGAGCCGGCATGAGTGAGATCGCAGGGCAGACCGGTCACATCACCGGCGGACCCGCCCCCCGCACCACGGCCGCCGACACGGTCCAGGAGTCGTACTCCTTCGCCTGCATGCGCTGCGGGCACGGCTGGGAGCAGTCGTACGAGATCGAGCACCACTTCGACGCCCAGGGGGCCGAGTTCGTGACGTACGTCGCAAACGGCCTGGTCGTGCCGTCGCCGCTGAGCCGGCCCAGCTGCCTGAACTGCGACGGCCACGTCGTGCGCATCATGCGGGCCGGCCAGGTGTCCTCGGCGCAGAACCGGCTGCACGGGCCGACGCCCGTACGGCCGCGCAAGACGGCCGAGGCGCTCGCGGTGCCGGAGCAGACGTCGGCGCGGGAGCCGGAGCGCACGGGGGTGCCCGAGGCGCCCAGGGCCCGTCACCACTGGCACCTCTCCGACCTGCTGCACCCGTTCCACCACCGCAAGGCGGTCTGACGCGGGGGCGCCCCGGCGCCCTTCGTAGGATCGGGGCATGCCTTCCACCACCGAAGCCCCGCCGCTGCCGGACCCCCTGCGGGTGCCGGTGGCCGACTCGCACACCCATCTCGACATGCAGACCGGCACGGTCGAGGAGGGCCTCGCCAAGGCCGCGTCGGTCGGCGTGACGACGGTCGTGCAGGTGGGCTGCGACCTGGCCGGTTCGCGCTGGGCCGCCGAGACGGCCGCCGCGTACGACGCCGTCCACGCGACCGTCGCCCTCCACCCGAACGAGGCGCCGCGCATCGTGCACGGTGCCCCTGGGGGCACCTCCCAGCCCTCTGGGGCCCAGGGAGGCCGGTCCCGGCAGAGGGCCCGGCGGGCGGGGGGCGACGGGGCGCTGGACGAGGCGCTCGCCGAGATCGACCGGCTCGCCGCCCTCCCGCAGGTCAAGGGGGTCGGCGAGACCGGCCTCGACTACTTCCGCACCGGTCCCGAGGGCAAGGACGCCCAGGAGCGGTCCTTCCGCGCCCACATCGAGATCGCCAAGCGGCACCGCAGGGCGCTGGTCATCCACGACCGGGACGCCCACGCGGACGTGCTGCGGATCCTGAAGGAGGAGGGCGCGCCCGAGCGGACCGTCTTCCACTGCTACTCCGGGGACGCGGCGATGGCGGAGGTCTGCGCCCGCGCCGGCTACTACATGTCGTTCGCCGGGAACATGACCTTCAAGAACGCGCAGCCGCTGCGGGACGCCCTCGCCGTGGCCCCGCTGGAACTCGTCCTCGTCGAGACCGACGCGCCCTTCCTGACCCCCGTGCCGTACCGCGGACGGCCCAACGCCCCGTATCTCATTCCGGTCACGGTCCGCGCCATGGCCGCCGTACGGGGCATGGACGAGGACGCGCTGGCGACGGCACTCTCGGCGAACACTGCCCGCGCGTTCGATTACTGAGGCGTAACGGGCGACGCGCCCCCGGGGACCGGCCGGGAGAACTTCGTCACCCAGCGTGTCCGTGCCGCTTTGGAGAGTGACCGGCGCTCCGCTAGGTTCTGTCCGCCCACCTGCCTGCCACCCGCCTCCCCCACCTGAAGGAGCACCGCGGGCGTACCTCTCTCCACCGGTCTTCTGGAGCGTGTCGTCGTGAGCAGTTCGCAGTACGAGACGTACGGCCCGGCCTACGGGAACCCCGGGCCGTACGGCCACGGACACCCGGACACGTACCGGCCCGCGTACGAGCACGGGTACGCGTCCCCGTACGAGCACGCACCCGCCTACGAGCACGCCTACGAGCCCGCGTACGAGCACGAGCCCGTGTACGGGGACGGTCACGGCCGGGACCACGACCACTGCGGCGAGCCCTGGCCCTCCGGCGCGCCGACGCTGCCGCGGCAGGCGACGCCCCTCGCCCCGGCCACCGGGACGCCGCTGCCCGGCGGGCGGGTCGAGGCGCGACGGGCCGCCCGCCGGCGCAGGAGCGCCGAACGGCCCGACGTCCGCAGACTGCTCCCGCAGGCACTGGTCGTGGCGTTCCTCGCGGGCGGCACCTCCGCGTTCGTCGCCGACGACAAGGCGATCGAGCTGACCGTCGACGGCACGCCCCGCACCCTGCACACCTTCGCGGACGACGTCGGCGAACTGCTCGCCGACGAGGGGGTCGGGGTGGGCGCCCACGACGAGGTGGTCCCCGCCCCCGGAACAGCCCTGTCCAGCGGCGAGGAGATCGCCGTGCGGTACGGGCGGCCGGTACGGCTCACCCTCGACGGGCAGCGCAGCCACGTGTGGACGACGGCGCTCACCGTGGACGAGGCGCTGCGCGAGCTGGGGGTACGGGCGGAGGGCGCGTACGTGTCGGCGCCGCGGGCCCGGCGGATCGGGCGGGCGGGCCTCGCGCTCGACGTCCGTACCGAGCGGACGGTGACGGTCATGGCGGACGGGCGGGCACGGACGGTCCGCACGAACGCGGCGACGGTCCGCGAGACCGTCCAGGAGGCCGGGATCACGCTGTACGCGCAGGACACCACGTCCGTGCCCGCCGAGAGCTTCCCGCGCGACGGGCAGACCGTCACGGTCCTGCGGATCACCGGTACGAAGGAGGTCCGCGAGGAGTCGATCCCCTTCGAGGTACGGCGGGCCGAGGACCCCGAGCTGTTCCGGGGCACCGAGGTCGTGGAGCAGGAGGGGCAGCCCGGGCTGCGGCGCGTCACGTACTCCCTGCGGACGGTCAACGGCGTCGGACAGAAGCCGCGGCGGCTGCGCAGCGAGGTGGTGCACGAGCCGCGCACCCAGATCGTGAAGGTGGGCACGAAGCCGCTGCCCCTCTCCGTGCAGGGGGCGGACCACCTCAACTGGCAGGGGCTCGCGCACTGCGAGTCCGGGGGGCGCCCGAGGGCGGTCGACCCGTCCGGGACGTACGGAGGGCTCTACCAGTTCGACACCCAGACCTGGCACAGCCTCGGCGGGGCGGGACGCCCGCAGGAGGCGTCCGCCGCGGAGCAGACGTATCGCGCGAAGAAGCTGTACGTGCGGCGCGGGGCTAGTCCGTGGCCGCACTGCGGGGGGCGGCTGCACGGGTAAGGGTTCTGCGGGTTTGAGGGTGCGGGCCGGTGGGGGCTGGTCGCGCAGTTCCCCGCGCCCCTGAAGGACGGGGCTGCGCCCCAGTCCTTCAGCCTGGCCGGGGGCGGTGGGGGCATGAAACGGTTGTGGGGTCGGTCACCCGTACCCTTGGGGCGTGACCAGCCCCACCTCCGACGCCCTCCTGGGCCCCGCCGACATCCGCGAACTGGCGGAGGCCCTCGGCGTACGGCCCACCAAGCAGCGCGGTCAGAACTTCGTCATCGACGCCAACACCGTGCGGCGCATCGTCCGGACCGCCGGCGTCCGCCCCGAGGACGTGGTCGTCGAGGTCGGACCGGGCCTCGGGTCCCTGACCCTGGGCCTCCTGGAGGCGGCCGACCGCGTCGTCGCCGTCGAGATCGACGACGCCCTCGCGGGCGCGCTGCCCGCCACGATCGCCGCCCGCATGCCGGCCCGCGCCGAGCGCTTCTCGCTCGTCCACGAGGACGCCATGCGGGTGACCGAACTGCCGGGCCCCGCCCCGACGGCCCTCGTCGCGAACCTCCCGTACAACGTCGCCGTGCCGGTGCTGCTGCACATGCTCGACACCTTCCCCAGCATCGAGCGCACGCTCGTCATGGTGCAGGCGGAGGTCGCCGACCGGCTGGCCGCCCCGCCCGGCTCGAAGGTCTACGGCGTGCCCTCCGTGAAGGCGAACTGGCACGCCGACGTCAAGCGCGCCGGGTCGATCGGCCGCAACGTCTTCTGGCCCGCGCCGAACGTGGACAGCGGGCTCGTCTCGCTGGTCCGCCGCACGGAGCCGGTCAGGACGACCGCCTCCCAGCGCGAGGTGTTCGCCGTCGTGGACGCCGCGTTCGCCCAGCGGCGCAAGACCCTGCGGGCGGCGCTGGCCGGCTGGGCCGGTTCGGCGCCGGCCGCCGAGGCGGCGCTCGTCGCGGCGGGTGTCTCGCCCCAGGCGCGCGGCGAGGCCCTGACGGTCGAGGAGTTCGCACGGATCGCGGAGGCCGCGTCAGCTCGTGGGGCGACCCCCGAACCCCCGGAGGAGCGGCAGTGAGCGTCACGGTACGAGTTCCTGCCAAGGTCAACGTCCAGCTGGCCGTGGGCGGCGCCCGCTCCGACGGGTTCCACGACCTGGCCAACGTCTTCCTCGCGGTGGGCCTGTACGACGAGGTGACGGTGACCCCCGCCGACGCCCTCCGGGTGACCTGTGAGGGGCCCGACGCGTCCCGGGTGCCCCTGGACCGTACGAACCTCGCGGCCAGGGCCGTGGAGAAGCTGGCCGCGCGTTACGGGCGCCGGGCCGATGTACACCTCCACATCGCCAAGGACATCCCCGTCGCCGGTGGCATGGCGGGCGGCTCCGCCGACGGCGCGGGCGCGCTCCTCGCCTGCGACGCCCTGTGGGGTACGGGGGCCTCGCGGGACGAGCTCCTGGAGATCTGCGCCGAACTCGGCAGCGACGTGCCGTTCAGTCTGGTCGGCGGGGCGGCGCTCGGCACCGGGCGGGGCGAGAAGTTGCGGGTCCTGGAGGTCGGGGGGACCTTCCACTGGGTGTTCGCCGTCGCGGACGGGGGGTTGTCAACGCCGGCCGTCTACGGGGAGTTCGACCGGCTCACCAGGGGAGTGCGGGTGCCGGAGCCGGCCGCCTCCGACGAGGTGCTGAAGGCGTTGGCGGCGGGGGACGCGGCGGGGCTCGCCGCCGCGGTCTCCAACGACCTCCAGGCCGCCGCGTTGTCCCTGCGTCCTTCGCTGGCCTCGACGCTGGCCGTCGGCGGCGGGGCCGGGGCGCTGGCGTCGCTCGTGTCGGGGTCCGGGCCCACGACCGCGTTCCTCGTCCCGGACGCGGGGGCCGCGCGGAGGGTCGCCGACGCGCTGGTGGACTCCGGGACGTGTCGCGCTGCGCGCGTGGCTGTGGGGCCTGTGCCCGGAGCTGTCGTGCTGTGACGGGTTCGGGTGCGGGTGCGGAGTGTCGGGTGCGGGTGGGTGGGGGCTGGTCGCGCAGTTCCCCGCGCCCCTGAAAGATCGCGCCGTTCCCCGCGCCCCTGAAACCTTCTTGCGGGCGGGCGGGCGGGCGGGCGGAAGGAGCACCCCTGCGGGCGGCTACCCTGGAAGGTCGATCGATCCCCCTTGTCAGGAGTGCGATGGCCGTCAATCTGGTCAATGTCGAGGCAGTCAGCAAGGTGTACGGAACCCGTGCGCTGCTCGACGGAGTCTCCCTCGGCGTGTCCGAAGGGGACAGGATCGGGGTGGTCGGCCGCAACGGTGACGGCAAGACCACGCTGATCCGGATGCTCGCCAAGCTGGAGGAGGCCGACACCGGGCGCGTCACGCACTCGGGCGGCCTGAACGTCGGCGTGCTCACCCAGCACGACTCCCTCGACCCCGCGGCCACCGTCCGGCACGAGGTCATCCGGGACATGGCCGACCACGAGTGGGCGGGCAACGCCAAGATCAGGGACGTGCTCACGGGCCTGTTCGGCGGGCTCGACCTGCCCGGCTTCCCGCAGGGGCTCGACACCGTGATCGGGCCGCTGTCCGGCGGTGAGCGGCGCCGCATCGCGCTGGCCAAGCTGCTCATCGAGGAGCAGGACCTGATCGTCCTCGACGAGCCCACCAACCACCTCGACGTGGAAGGCATCGCCTGGCTCGCGAAGCATCTGCGCGAGCGGCGGTCCGCGCTCGTCTGCGTCACCCACGACCGCTGGTTCCTCGACCAGGTCTGCACCCGCATGTGGGACGTGCAGAAGGGCGACGTGTACGAGTACGAGGGCGGCTACACCGACTACGTCTTCGCACGCGCCGAGCGGGAGCGCATCGCCGCGACCGAGGAGGTCAAGCGGCAGAACCTGGTCCGCAAGGAGCTGGCCTGGCTGCGCCGCGGCGCCCCGGCCCGGACGTCCAAGCCGCGGTTCCGCGTGGAGGCCGCCAACGAGCTGATCGCGGACGTGCCGCCGCCCCGGGACAGCAGCGAGCTGATGAAGTTCGCCTCCACCCGGCTCGGCAAGACTGTCTTCGAGTTGGAGGACGTCACCGTGCAGGCCGGGCCGAAGGTGCTCCTCAAGCACCTGACCTGGCAGCTCGGTCCCGGCGACCGGATCGGTCTGGTCGGGGTGAACGGCGCGGGCAAGACCTCCCTGCTGCGGGCCATGGCGGAGGCCGCCCGTTCCGAGGGCGACCGGCAGCCCGCCGCCGGCCGGATCGTCACCGGGAAGACCGTCAAGCTCGCCTACCTCTCCCAGGAGGTCGCCGAACTCGACCCGAATCTGCGGGTGCTGCAGGCCGTCCAGGCGGTCCGCGACCGGGTCGACCTCGGCAAGGGCCGCGAGATGACCGCGGGCCAGCTCTGCGAGACCTTCGGCTTCAACAAGGAGAAGCAGTGGACGCCCGTCGGTGACCTGTCCGGCGGTGAGCGCCGCCGGCTGCAACTGCTGCGGCTGCTGATGGACGAGCCGAACGTCCTCTTCCTCGACGAGCCGACGAACGACCTCGACATCGAGACCCTCACCCAGCTGGAGGACCTCCTCGACGGCTGGCCCGGCTCCATGATCGTGATCTCCCACGACCGGTTCTTCATCGAGCGGACCACCGACCGGGTGTTCGCGCTCCTCGGCGACGCGACCCTGCGGATGCTGCCGCGCGGCATCGACGAGTACCTGGAGCGGCGGCACGCGATGGAGGAGGCCGCCGCGGCCTCGGCTCCGGCCTCCGTGACCGAGAAGAGCCCTTCCTCCACCGCCGCGTCGGCCAGGGACAGCCGCGCGGCGAAGAAGGAACTGCAGAAGATCGAACGGCAGCTGGACAAGCTCTCCGAGAAGGAGGGCAAGCTGCACACGCAGATCGCCGATAACGCCACGGACTTCGGGAAAGTGGCGAAACTGGACAGCGAGCTGCGCGAACTGGCCAGCGAACGCGAGGAGTTGGAAATGCGCTGGCTGGAGCTCGCCGACGACGCGTGAAGAGCGGGTGAAGGAGCGTAACGAGGGCATCACGGGCCGGTTCTCCCTTGGGAACAAGGAGAGATCCGGCCCCGTGTTCGAGCGCCGCAGGGTGATAGAAAGAGCCGTCTGGGAACAGTCTCAGGTCTTCTGACCACCACTGTGAGTGCATCGCCAGGCGCGGTGTGTACTGCAGGGCATGGCTAAAAATCAGTGAAGAGGGGGGACGCGCTGATGACTCAGCCGCCCAAGGAGCCGTCGCAGCAGGGCGGGTCCGGAGCACCGCAGGACCCGTCACCGCAGGGCGGCTTCGGCCCCCCGCAGGACCCGCGGGGAGCCATGCCGCCACCGCCCGCCCAGGCCCCGGCGTCCCCGCAGAGCGCGGCACCCGGCACCCCGCCGCCCCCGCAGGGCGCCCCCGGCACCCCGCCGCCCCCGGCCGGACCCGGTTACGGGTATCCGCAGCAGCCCGGTCCGTACGGCCAGCCCCAGCAGCCGGGCCCGTACGGCCAGCCCGGTCCCTACGCCCAGCAGCCCGGCCCGTACGCCCAGCCCGGTCCGTACGGCCAGCCGCAGCAGCCGGGGCCGTACGGCCCGCAGCCCGGCTACGGGTACCCGGCGCAGCCGCAGTACCCGGGCGGGCCCGGTGTCCCGCCGGGTGGCGGCTCGGGCAGCCCGTTCAAGGGCAGGCCCGCCGTGATCATCGGTGCGGCGCTGGCGGCGGTGCTGGTCATCGGCGGCACCGTGTGGGCCGTCACCAGCGGCGGTGACGACGGGGAGAAGCAGCCTGTCGCCGACGCGAGCCAGGACGCCAAGCCCTCCGGCTCCGACGCGCCGGTCAACCCCGGTGACGGCGAGGGCGACGGCAACGCCGGCTCCGAGGACCTCAACGAGGGCCGCCAGGCGGGCGAGTCGAAGGTGCTCTGGTACAAGGAGGCACCCGACGCGCCCGCTTCCGGCGCCGACGCCCCCGGTATGTGGATCACGGACAAGGTCGCCGTGAAGGCCGCGTACAAGCAGGTCTTCGCCTACGACGTCGCCAACGGCGGGGTGAGCTGGCCCGCGATCACGTTCCCGCAGCCGATCTGTGCCGCGTCCGCCCAGAAGACGTCCGACGACAAGGTCTTCGTGGCGTACAAGGAAGGCTCCAAGGACGCCGCCGAGTGCAACCAGGTCGTGGAGATCGACCTCGCCACCGGCAAGAAGGGCTGGACCAAGGAGATCCCGAAGGGGGACCTGTTCGACAGCTCCCTCAGCCTCAGCCTGAACATCGCCGGGGACACGCTGATGGTCGGCCGCTCGATGTCCGGCGTCGGCTACGACACGGCCAGCGGCGACAAGCTCTTCGACAAGAAGAAGTACGGCACCGCCTGCTTCCCGTCGGCGTTCGCCGGTGGCGCCAAGCTGCTCTCCGTCGCCTCCTGCGGTGCCGGCGGCGACGACGAGCACGACGAGGTGCAGGAGCTCGACCCGGCGACCGGCAAGGTCAAGTGGACGAAGAAGATTCCCAAGGGCTGGCGCGTCGAGCGGGCGTACTCCGTCGACCCCGTCGTCCTCTATCTCACCAACGCGGACAAGAAGCAGTGGAACGTCACCGCGCTGAAGAACGACGGCACGGCCCGCTCGCAGGTCGACGTCGACGAGTCGTTCGCGCCGGACTGCGGCTGGGCGATCCTCTCGCGTGACCTGCTGGGCTGCGACGGCGTGGCCGCCGACGCCAACACCCTCTACCTGCCGACCGAGGCGAAGAGCGGCGCCAACGAGATCGTCGCGATCAGCCTGGAGACCGGCAAGGAGAAGTGGCGCACCAAGTCCCCGGCGGACGACTCGATGATGCCGCTGCGGATGGACGGCACGAACCTCATCGCGTACGTGCGGCCCTCCTACGACGCGGGCGGGCGGGTCGTCTCGGTCCCGACCGGCGGCGGCGCGCACACGCCGAAGACGCTGCTGCAGAACCCGCAGGGCGCCGCGGAAGTGGAGAACGGTTTCTTCTCGAAGGCCGTCGCCTACGTGGACGGGCGCTTCTACCTCTCCACCACCCGGCTGACGGGCAACGACCAGTCCAAGGAGAAGTTGATGCTGGCCTACGGCAAGTGACGCGGCCCGCTCCTTCTACCGCTCACCGCCCCCGCCCCGCGCACCTCCACCCGACCTCCGTCCCCTTCGCATCAGAGGTACTCACGCCATGAGCCAGCCGCCGCCCCCGCCCAGCCAGCCGCCCCAGGGTGGCGGTTTCGGCGCCCCGCAGGACCCGCCTCCGGGCGGGTTCGGCCCGCCCACGCCGCCGCCCACGCCGCCCGCCGGTCCGCCGGCCGGGCCTCCCCAGCAGCCCCAGCCGGGCTACGGCTACCCGCAGACACCGCAGACCCCGCCCCCGGCGGGCCCGCCCGGCACGCCTCCGCCGGGCCCGCCGCAGCAGCCGTACGGCTACCCGCAGACCCCCGGAGCCCCGCAGCCGCAGGGCCAGCCGGGGTACGGCTACCCGGGCCAGCAGCCCCAGACGGGCTACGGCTACCCGGGGCAGCAGCCTCCGTACGGCTATCCGCAGCCGAACACCATGCCGATGCAGCCGCAGGTCCCGCAGGGCGGGCGCAAGGGCAACGCGCAGGTGGCGATCATCGTCGCGGCCGTGGTGGCGATCGCGCTGATCGTCGGCGGCGGTGTCCTGTACGCGAACTCGTCCGGCAAGGACGACGACAAGGACACCTCCGCGGGCCCCGGCGGCACCGAGGGCAAGGACGGTGACGGCGGCGGCGAGGACGCCGGCGGAGGCGGCGGCTCGGAGAAGGTCCCGGCCAGCACCAGCGCGAAGGTCCTCTTCCAGCTGCCCGCCCCGGAGGTCCCCAAGAAGGAGGTCTGGAGCGTGGAGGGCTCCTGGCTGACCGACAAGGTGTACGCCAAGGCGGGCGTCCGCAAGGTCGTCGGCCATGACCCGGACACCGGCAAGGAGTCCTGGTCCCTGCCGCTGACCGGTCTGACCTGCGCCGGTTCCCCCGAGGTCACCAAGGACGGCGTCGCCGTGGTGGTCGCCGAGGACGCCCCGCGCACCAAGGCCGACCCGTACCCCGAGTGCACCGAGGTCACCGCTTTCAACGTGAACACCGGTAAGGCGCTCTGGACGAAGTCGGTGGCCCCGGGCGGCGGTGAGAAGGCCGCCTTCAAGGAGGTCAGCATCACCGGCACCACGGTCGCGGCGGGCTCCGGCCTCAACGGCGGCGCCGCCTTCGACATCACCGACGGCAAGATCCTGTGGCAGCCGAAGGTCGACACCTGCGAGGACGTCGGTTACGCGGGCGGCGAGCAGCTGGTCGCGGTCCGCAAGTGCGGCGACTACGGCAACGAGAAGTACGAGGTCCAGCTGCTCGACCCGAAGACGGGCACCGTCAAGTGGAGCTACAAGCTCCCCACGGGCATCGACAACGCCAAGGTCATCTCCACCAAGCCGGTCGTCTTCGGCGTGGACTCCGGTGAGATCACCGCGTCCGGCGCGACCGACGTCTTCTCGCTGGACGACAGCGGCAAGCTGCGGACGAAGATCACGCTCGAGGACGGCAAGTACGAGCACGACTGCGGGGTGAACAAGGTCCACGACTGCAAGTCGATCGCGGTCGGCAACGACAAGCTGTACGTGCCGACCAAGCAGCACGAGGGTGCCGAGCAGTACAGCCGCGTCAACGAGATCGTGTCGTTCTCGCTGGCCACCGGCAAGTCCACCAGTGACCGCGCCGACGCGGGCGACGGCTACGAGATCTTCCCGATCCGGATGGACGGCACCGACATCATCGCCTTCAAGAACGGCCCGTACGACAAGGGTTCGCAGGTCGTCTCCATCGACGGCACGTCGTTCAAGGAGACCAAGCTCCTGGAGACCCCGGCCACCGACCAGGTCCGCAACGCGATCAGCGGGATGGTGCCCAAGACGTCGGAGATGCTCTACTCCGGCGGCCGGCTCTTCCTCGCCGAGGACTTGGTCAGCGCGCCGTACTCGAAGGACGAGAAGGACTACACGGCGATCGGTTTCGGCGCCGAATGACCGGACGCGACCGTTCGGGCCGGGCGACCGGCCCCGGGTAGTACGGCGGTCAAGCGTTCGTCCGTCGATCACGGCTCCGTCCCTGCTCAGGGGCGGGGCCGTTCTCGTACCCCCCATCGCTCGCGAATGCGAGGAATTTCGGAAATCCGGGGCACTTCTCTCCGGTAGGGGGAGCGCAACGTCGAACAAGCGTGTAGCTTCCGGGGGATGGAGAGCCGGGGGGCTCCTGTCCATGGGGTACCAGTAGAACCTTGGGGGGACTGGGGGGTTGGGCTCGATGGGAGTGCGGCTCATGGTGGTCGACGACCACCGACTGCTCGCCGAGGCGCTCGCCTCGGCCTTGAAACTGCGCGGGCACCGCGTGCTGGCCGCGGCCGCGCCCGCCGCGGGAGCGGCGGAGCTGGTGATCACGAGGGCGCCGGAGGTGTGCCTGATCGGCACGGCCACGCCTGCCGAACCGGGCATCTTCGACCCGGTGGTGAAGATCAAACGGGAGCGTCCGCAGGTCGCGGTGCTGGTCCTCGGACCGGTCCCCAACCCGCGTGGGATCGCCGCCGCCTTCGCCTCGGGCGCTTCCGGCTACGTACGGCACGACGAGCGGATAGAGGGTGTCGAGCGGGCCATCATGAAGGCCCGCGCGGGGGAGGCCGCGGTGGCACCGCAGCTCCTCCAGGGCGCCTTCAGCGAACTCCTCAACCCGGCCGCGCAGCCCGACGACGAGGGACAGCGGCTGCTCCAGATGCTGACGCCCCGGGAGGTCGAGGTGCTGGTGCGGGTGGCCGACGGCGAGGACACCCGGCTCATCGCGGCCGGCATGGGCATAGCGCCGAGCACCGCGCGCACCCACGTGCAGCGGGTGCTGATGAAGCTGGGCGTGGGCTCCCGCCTGGAGGCCGCGGCGCTGGCGGCCCGGACGGGTCTGCTCGACCGGGCGGGACCGGTGTCCCCGCACCCGGTGCCGGGCGCGGGGCCGGAGGTCTAGGACGCACCCGGGTCGCCGTCCCGCGGCGGCTTCACCGGGCGGCGCAGAGCGCGTGGCCGACGAGGTCCGTGATGCCCCCACTGCGGGGGCGGGCGGCCGGTACGCGCGGTGCTGTTGCGGGTGATCGGCATGCGTCAACCGTAGGAACGCGCGTACCGGCCGGCCATCCGGTCGTCCTCATACGTCGGCGGGGGTTCTCCCCACGTCGTCCGCCGGCCGCCGGGTCAGGCCGGCGGCCCGGTCGTGTCGTCGGCCGGGGTGGGCGGTGCCACGGGCCGCAGCCACAGCCAGACGAGGAAGAACAGGCCGAGGGCCAGCATGCTCAGGCCCGTCCACAGGTTGATGTTGACGCCCTCCGCCTTGTCGATGTCGGCGTCGGACGCGGTGATCCCGGCGATCGTCACGATGATTCCGTAGACCACGAAGAGAGCGCCGATGATCCGGCGGATGTCGAAGAGCCGGGCCGCGGTGGCCGACCTGCCCTGCAGTTCGGTGACCTCGCGTTGGACGTCGCTCTCGGAGTCCCCGCCGGGCCCGCTGTGTCCGGGGCGGTCGGGTCGGTCGGGGCGTTCGGGATGTGCCGACATGGGTGATCAGCCCTCCGGTCGTCAGAAGGAGAAAGGGTCAGAAGGAGAAGGGGATGTAGCAGGCGGCGGCCAGGATGACGGCGCCCCAGCCGAGCAGGGCCGGCTTGCGGTACCAGGCGTCGTCGCCCTCGCCGGCCGGTTCCTCCATGCCGGGCGAGCTCGTCCCGTACACCAGCCCCCGCAGCTCCTCGGCCGGCTTCGGCGCGGTGAACAGCGACACGGCGACCATGACCACCGCACCGGCCACGAACCCGGCGATCGCGGAGACGAAGTTGGCGCCCTGGTCGGAGGGGATGCCGATGATGTCCTGCTTGTAGAGGACGAAGTAGTTCACCATCGCGGCCGTGGTGCCGGCCAGCAGCCCCCAGAACCCGGACTTCATGGACGCGCGCCGCCAGAACATGCCGACGATGAAGACGACGAACATCGGCACGTTGAAGAAGGAGAACAGCGTCTGGAGGTAGCTCATGATGTTCGAGAACGAGGAGGCCAGGAACGCCGTGCCGATGGACGCCAGCACGCCGATCGCCGTGATGAGACGGCCGAAGCGCACGTAGTACGCGTCCTCCTCGTCCCGCTTCACGTACTTGCCCCAGATGTCGTTGGTGAAGACGGTGTTGAAGGACGAGATGTTGGCCGCCATGCCCGCCATGAAGGCCGCCAGCAGACCCGTCACCGCGATGCCGAGGACACCGTTGGGGAGCAGGTCCTCCATCAGGTACGGGATCGCGTCGTTGTACTGGAGGTCGGAGCCGGCCGTCCCGATCTTCGGTACGAGCACGGCGGCGACGAGACCGGGGATCATCACCAGGAAGACGATGAAGATCTTCGGGAACGCGGCGATGAGCGGGGTGCGCTGGGCCGCCGACAGGTTCTTCGCGGACAGGGCGCGCTGCACCTCGGCGAAGTTGGTCGTCCAGTAGCCGAAGGAGAGCACGAAGCCGAGGCCCAGGACGATGGTGAGCCAGTTGGCGCCGAGCGGGTTGTCGCTGCCGATGCCGGTGCCGCCCCACGCGGTGGTGAAGTCACCGCCGTGGCTCGCGGTGAGCGAGTCGGTCAGGCCGTCCCAGCCGCCGACCTTGATCAGGCCGAGCACCGTGAGCGGGATGAGCGCGGCGAGGATGACGAAGAACTGCAGCACCTCGTTGTAGATCGCGGACGACAGGCCGCCGAGGGTGATGTAGCCGAGCACGAAGGCGCCCGCGACGACGATCGACACCCACTCGGGCCAGCCGAGCAGCGCCTCGACGACGATGGCCAGCGCGTAGAGGTTCACGCCGGCGATGAGGACCGCCGCGAAGGCGAACAGCACCGAGCTGAGCAGGTGCGCCGACTTGTCGAAGCGCAGCAGCAGGAACTCGGGGACGGACCTGACCTTCGACCCGTAGTAGAACGGCATCATCACCAGGCCCAGGAAGACCATGGCGGGGATGGCACCGATCCAGTACCAGTGCACGGTGTACACGCCGTACTGGGCACTGTTGGCGGCCATGCCGAGGATCTCGGTCGCGCCGAGGTTGGCGGCGACGAAGGCGAGCCCGGTCACCCAGGCGGGCAGCGAGCGCCCGGAGAGGAAGAAGTCGAGGCTGGTCTTCACCGAGCGGCGGGCCGCGAAGCCGATGCCGAGCACGACGACGAAGTAGATGGCCAGGATCGTGTAGTCGAGCCAGTTGGTGGGGAGCCGCAGTTCCGCGGCCAGGTACGCGGGCGACGCGGAGGCTGGATGTGTGGGGGTCTGCATCTGCGCTCACTTCGTGTGGATGATCGTCATCTTGGTGGTCTTTGTTTGGTTGTGGTGATGACGTGCGTGGGGATTTGTGGTTTGATGTGTTTGGTTCTGTTTCCTGGTTTGATCGGGTTAGGGATGGGGAGTCCGGCGTGAAGAAGACCTCGACCCGGCTGGCCGACGGTCGTGAGCTCATCTACTACGACTCGCGCGACGACTCGGTGCGCGACGCGGTGGACCGGCGCCCGCTCGACCGCACGGTCACCACTTCGGAGGTACGGCGCGACCCGCTGCTCGGTGACGCGGTGGCCATCGCCTCGCACCGCCAGGGCCGCACCTACCACCCGCCGGCCGGTGAGTGCCCGCTGTGCCCGTCCGAGGGCGACCGGCTCAGCGAGATCCCGGACTCCTCGTACGACGTCGCGGTCTTCGAGAACCGCTTCCCCTCGCTCGCCGGGGACAGCGGACGGTGCGAGGTCGTCTGCTTCACCTCGGACCACGACGCGTCCTTCGCCGACCTGACGGAGGAACAGGCGGGCCTGGTCCTGGAGGCGTGGACCGACCGCACGGCCGAGCTGTCGCATCTCCCCTCCGTGGAGCAGGTGTTCTGTTTCGAGAACCGCGGTGCCGAGATCGGGGTGACACTCGGTCACCCGCACGGGCAGATCTACGCCTACCCCTTCACGACGCCTCGAACGGCCCTGATGCTCCGTTCGCTGGCGGCGCACAAGGAGGCCACCGGCGGGGAGAACCTCTTCGACTCCGTGCTGGAGAGGGAGCTGGCCGGCGAGCGGGTCGTCCTGGAGACCGGCCACTGGGTGGCGTTCGTGCCGTACTCGGCGCACTGGCCCTACGAGGTGCACCTGTATCCGCGGCGCCGCGTGCCGGACCTGCTGGGCCTGGACGAGGACGCGCGCACAGAGTTCCCCCAGGTCTATCTGGAACTGTTGAGGCGCTTCGACCGGATCTTCGGCGAGGATGAGCCGGCGACGCCGTACATCTCCGCCTGGCACCAGGCACCGTTCGGCACGCTGGAGGAGTTCGACGGCGTGGTGCGCGAGGACTTCGCGCTCCACCTCGAGCTTTTCACCATCCGCCGGACGTCCGGCAAGCTGAAGTTCCTCGCGGGTTCCGAGTCCGGCATGAACGTGTTCATCAACGACGTGCCGCCGGAGACCGCGGCCCAGCGACTGCGAGAGGTAGCAAGTTGATGAGCGGTAAGTACCTGGTCACCGGCGGTGCGGGTTATGTGGGCAGCGTGGTCGCCCAGCACCTGCTGGAGGCGGGCCACGAGGTGACCGTCCTCGACAACCTCTCCACCGGCTTCCGCGAGGGCGTCCCCGCGGGCGCCGCCTTCATCGAGGGCGACATCCGCGACGCGGCCAAGTGGCTCGACCCCTCGTACGACGCCGTGCTGCACTTCGCGGCGTTCTCGCAGGTCGGCGAGTCGGTCGTGAAGCCCGAGAAGTACTGGGACAACAACGTCGGCGGCACGATGGCCCTGCTCGCCGCCATGCGCGAGGCGGGCGTCCGCCGGCTGGTCTTCTCCTCCACCGCGGCGACGTACGGCGAGCCGGAGACGACCCCCATCGTCGAGTCCGCGCCGACGCTCCCCACCAACCCCTACGGCGCCTCGAAGCTGGCCGTCGACCACATGATCACGGGTGAGGCGGCCGCACACGGGCTCGCCGCCGTCTCGCTGCGCTACTTCAACGTGGCGGGCGCGTACGGCACCAGCGGCGAGCGGCACGACCCCGAGTCGCACCTCATCCCGCTCGTCCTCCAGGTCGCCCAGGGCCGCCGCGAGGCCATCTCCGTCTACGGCGACGACTACCCGACGCCGGACGGCACCTGCGTCCGCGACTACATCCACGTGGCGGACCTCGCCGAGGCGCACCTGCTGGCGGTCGCCGCCGCGCGGCCCGGCGAGCACCTGATCTGCAACCTCGGCAACGGCAACGGCTTCTCGGTCCGCGAGGTGATCGAGACCGTCCGCCGGGTGACCGGGCACCCGATCCCCGAGGTCGCGGCCCCGCGCCGGGCCGGCGACCCGGCGGTCCTGGTCGCCTCCGCCGCCACGGCCCGCGACCGGCTGGGCTGGCAGCCGTCCCGCGCGGACCTCGCGGGAATCGTCGCGGACGCGTGGGAGTTCGCCCAGAACATCGCGCGGGACACCGCGCCGGACAGCGTGAAGGCGGAGGGGCACTAGTGGGGGCGGAAGAAGCGGCCGAGCAGGTCCGTGGCGGGTTCGAGAGGCTGTACGGGACGCCGCCCGACGGGATCTGGGCGGCGCCCGGCCGGGTCAACCTGATCGGTGAGTACACCGACTTCAACGAGGGCTTCGTCATGCCGCTCGCGCTGCCGCACACGGCGGTGGCGGCGGTCTCGCGCCGCGACGACGGCGTCCTGCGCCTCCACTCGGCCGACATCGAGGGCCCGGTCGTCGAGCTGCACGTCGACGGCCTCGCGCCGCTGACGAACACCAGCTGGGCCGCGTACCCCGCCGGAGTCGTCTGGGTGCTGCGCGAGGCAGGGCACGCCGTCACCGGTGCGGACATCCACCTCGCCTCGACGGTCCCGACGGGCGCCGGCCTGTCCTCCTCGGCCGCCCTGGAAGTGGTGACGGCCCTCGCCCTGAACGACCTGTACGCACTCGGCCTCACCGGGCCCGAACTGGCCCGGGTCGCCCAGCGCGCGGAGAACGACTTCGTGGGCGTGCCCTGCGGGGTCATGGACCAGACGGCGTCCGCCTGCTGCACCGAGGGCCACGCCCTGCACCTCGACTGCCGCGACCTGTCGATCCGCCAGGTCCCCTTCGACCTCCCCGCCCAGGGACTCCAGCTCCTCGTCGTCGACAGCCGGGTCAAGCACGCGCTGGGCGACGGGGCGTACGCGGAGCGGCGCGAGGGCTGCGAGGAGGGCGCGCGGCAGCTCGGCGTCCCCTTCCTGCGTGACCTCCCGTACGAGGACCTCGACGCGGCGCTCGACCGCCTGTCGGACGAGCGGGTGCGGCGGTACGTACGGCACGTGGTCTCCGACGACCACCGGGTCGAGGAGGTCATCGCGCTCCTCGACGCGGGGGACATCCGGGGGATCGGCCCCGTCCTGACGGCCGGCCACGCCTCGCTCCGTGACGACCTGCGGATCTCCTGCCCGGAACTGGACCTCGCGGTCGCCACGGCGAACGCCGCGGGGGCGCTGGGGGCGCGGATGACGGGCGGCGGTTTCGGGGGCTCGGCGGTCGTCCTGGTCGAGACCGCGGACGCCGGGACGGTCGCGAAGGCGGTGGAGGAGGCGTTCGCGGCGGCCGGGTACACGGCGCCGCGGGTGTTCCCGGCGGTCCCTTCGGAAGGCGCCCGGCGAGTGCTCTGACGGGGGTTGGTTTCGCCCCCGCCGCCCCTTCCCGTCCCGTCCCTGGGGGCTGCGCCCCCAGACCCCGCGGTCGCGCTGCGCGCTCGTCCTCAAACGCCGGACGGGCTGGAAATGCAGCCCGTCCGGCGTTTGAGGACCGGGGGTTCGGGGGCAGCGCCCCCGAGTAGTGACGGGAATGGGAAGGGGCGGCGGGGGCGAGAAAACCCCCGGTCACGGCAGACGTTTCGTCAGCGTGTACTCCGTGATCCCCGGCGGATAGTCGGGGATCGCACACACCACCTCGTACCCCTGCTTGCGGTAGAAGTCCGGCGCCTGGAAGTCCCACGTCTCCAGCCGAACGGCACGGCAGCCCCGCGACGCCGCGGCCAGCCGCTCCGCCCGGGACAGCAGATGCGAACCCAGCCCCGACCCGCGGTGGCGTTCGTCGACCCACAGGCAGGCGACATGCAGCCACGTCCCCCAGGTGTGCCCGATCAGGCCCCCCGCGAGCTCACCGCCCTCCGTCGACGCCCAGACCTGCAGCGGAACCTCCCGTTCACCAGGGGTTCCCCGCAGCGAGCGCAGCACGGGAGAAGCCGCCGTATTGGCCTCCCGCAGCCGGGACCGCAGAAATTGGCTACGCTCTTTGTCGACTTCTGTCTCAATACGAAACATACGGCTCACCATAAACGTGCTGGCCAATCAGTTCTGCAAATCACCTTCCGCTCCAGCCGCCCAGCCGTACTCTGATGAACAGCACCGGTGGGGGCCGGTGCTGATCAGGGGGCGAGACAGTCGGGTACGACGCCCGAAGTGGGGGTAGCAGTTTCAGCACGGCGGCGGCCGTGCGGCTGCGGCACCCCGTTTTCCGAGCTGACAGCAGGCTCGGGATCACCTCGGGCGCCGTACCCGCGCCGGTCCGTCCCCCGACCAGTGGGGGTTTCAGTGGTTCGCATCCGTGTTCTGGTCGTCGACGACCACCGTATCTTCGCCGAGTCGCTCGCCGCCGCCCTGGCCGCCGAGCCCGACGTCGACGTGTCCGCGGCCGGCAGTGGTCCTGCCGCGCTGCGCTGCCTGGAGCGGGCGGTCGCGGAAGGCCGCAGATTTGACGTGCTGCTCGTCGACGCCGACCTCGGCGGCAACGTGCCGGGCGCCCGCCCGGCCGTGCCCGTCCACGACAACAACGAAGAAGGTCTGGTCGACGGCATCTCGCTGGTGGCGGGTGTCCGTTCGGGCCAGCCCGGCGTCCGTACCGTCGTCCTCGCCGAGAAGGACGATCCGCGGCGGGCGGCGCTCGCCCTGCAGGCGGGAGCCTCGGGCTGGGTCGCCAAGGACTGCTCACTGTCCCGGCTGCTGACGGTCATCCGCGGAGTGCTGCGGGACGAGACGCATCTGCCGCCCGCGCTCCTCACCGGCGTGCTGCGCGAGCTGACCGCCGCCCGCAAGCACCGCACCGAGAGCGAACGGCTGGTGGAGTCGCTGACGCCGCGCGAGCGTGAGGTGCTGCGCTGCATGGTGGCCGGACTCGGGCGCAAGGCCGTCGCGGAGCGGCTGTTCCTCTCCCCGCACACGGTCCGCACCCATATGCAGAACGTGCTGGGGAAACTGGGCGTGCACTCGACCCTCGCGGCCGTGGCGCTCGCCCGCCGCGCCGGGGTCGGGCCGGTCGACCTAACCGGGGATGTTGTCGAACGGGGCGGTCAACTGGCGTAGCAGCGCCGCCAGTTCGCCCCGCTGGGCCCGGCTGAGCTCCGCGAGGATCGCCCGCTCCTGGTCCAGGAGTCCGGCGAGGGCCTGGTCGGCGCGGTCGCGGCCCTCCTCGGTGAGGCGCACGAGTACGCCGCGCCGGTCGCTGGGGTCGGGGAGCCGCTCGACCAGGCCCTTCTTCGCGAGCCGGTCGATACGGTTCGTCATCGTGCCCGAGGTGACGAGGGTCTGGGTGAGGAGCTGCCCGGGGGAGAGCTGGTACGGGGCCCCGGCGCGCCTCAGCGAGGTGAGCACGTCGAACTCCCAGGGTTCCAGGGCGTGCTCGGCGAACGCGATGCGGCGGGCGCGATCCAGGTGCCGGGCGAGCCTGCTCACGCGGCTGAGCACCTCGAGCGGTTCCACGTCGAGGTCGGGGCGCTCCCGGCGCCATGCTGCGACCAGCCGATCGACCTCGTCCTCCATGGCGATCAGTGTAGTGGTTGTGTCGACATGAAGTCTCTTGATGTGAAGTCTCTTGACGTCGAGAGAGTTGTGGTGTGAAGGTGTGGGGGTGGAGTCCAGCCCGCTCCGACCTCCAGGAGGCCCCCGATGTCCGCCGCCACCACTCCGACCTGGGACCCGGGCCAGTATCTGCGCCACGCGGAGCACCGCGCCCGTCCCTTCGCCGACCTGCTCGCCCGCGTTCCCGCGCTGCCCGGCGACCCCGCCCGCATCGCCGATCTGGGCTGCGGACCCGGCAACGTCACCGTCCAGCTGACCGAGCGGTGGCCGGCCGCGCACGTCACCGGGTACGACAACTCCCCGGAGATGCTGGTCCGGACCGGGGAGCACGCCGGGCCGACGGCCGGTGGCGGACGCCTGGACTTCGCCCACGCGGACCTCACGGGCTGGGCACCGGCGGAGACGTACGACCTGATCGTCTCGAACGCGGCGCTCCAGTGGGTGCCGGGCCACCTCGAAGCCTTCGGCTCCTGGCTCGACGCGGTGGCGCCGGGCGGCACCTTCGCCTTCCAGGTGCCCCACACCATCGACGCGCCGCTGCACGCGCTGATGCGCGAACTGGCCGCCTCCGCACGGTGGAAGGAGCGCCTCGCCGGAGTCCTGCGCCGCCCGGACTCGGTCCACGACCCGCTGGTCTACCTGGACCGGCTGGCACGGCTCGGCTGCGCGGTCGACGTCTGGGAGACGACGTACATGCAGCTCCTGACCGGCGAGGACCCGGTTCTCGACTGGTCCAGGGGCACGGGGATGCGCCCCGTCCTGACCGCGCTCGCCGACGACCCGGAAGCCTCGGAGGCGTTCACCGCGGAGTACCGCGACCTGCTCCGCACGGCCTACCCGACAGCCCCGTACGGCACGGTCCTGCCGTTCCGCCGGCTGTTCGTGGTGGCGCGGAAGAGCGGTTGAGCACCACGAGGCCGATGCCGTGGCCGGTGCGTCAGCTCTTCCGGCGGCCTATCAGCCGGGGCTTCGCCTCCAGGCCGTCCAGGCCGTGCCAGGCCAGGTTGACCAGGTGGGCCGCCACCTCGGCCTTCTTGGGGCGGCGGACGTCCAGCCACCACTGGCCGGTGAGGGCGACCATGCCGACCAGGGCCTGCGCGTACAGCGGGGCGAGCTTCGAGTCGAAGCCGCGGCGCCTGAACTCGCGGCCCAGGATGTCCTCCACCTGCGTGGCGATGTCCGAGATGAGGGACGCGAACGTGCCCGTGGACTGGGGGATCGGGGAGTCGCGGACCAGGATGCGGAAGCCGTCCGTGTACTCCTCGATGTAGTCGAGGAGGGCGAACGCCGCCTGCTCGCAGAGCTCCCGGGGGTGACCGGCCGTCAGCGAGCTCGTCACTCCGTCCAGGAGACGGCGCATCTCGCGGTCCACCACGACCGCGTACAGACCTTCCTTGCCGCCGAAGTGCTCGTAGACGACCGGCTTGGAGACCCCGGCCTTCGCCGCGATCTCCTCCACCGACGTCGCCTCGAAACCCTTCTGGGCGAAGAGGGTGCGGCCGATCTCCAGCAACTGGGCCCGTCGTTCCGCACCGGTCATCCGGGTGCGGCGGACGCGCCGCGGCTTGTCATTGCTGGGTGTGCTGGAGTCGGCCACACCGTCCATCATGCAGCCTCGGCGGTCTCCGCCCCCCGCCGGGCGCCCTTCCCGTCCGGGTTGCGCCGGGAATCGATACGTGAGCGTGACGGCCAGCGCACGTCATGCGCCCAGCCGAACCGCTCGAACCAGCGGATCAGCCGCGCCGAGGAGTCGACCTGACCCCGCTCCACCCCGTGCCGCGCCGACGTCGGGTCCGCATGGTGCAGGTTGTGCCAGGACTCGCCGCACGACAGCACGGCCAGCCACCACACGTTGCCCGAACGGTCGCGCGACTTGAAGGGCCGCTTGCCCACCGCGTGGCAGATCGAGTTGATCGACCAGGTCACGTGGTGCAGCAGTGCCACGCGGACGAGGGAACCCCAGAAGAAGCCGGTGAACGCGCCCCACCAGGACATCGTCACCAGGCCGCCGATCACCGCGGGGAGCGCGATGGACAGGCCCGCCCACAGGAGGAACTGCCGGGAGATCGTCCGCAGCGCCCGGTCCTTGATCAGGTCCGGCGCGTACTTCTCCTGCGGTGTCTGCTCCTCGTCGAACATCCACGCGATGTGCGCCCACCACAGGCCCTTCATCAGCGCCGGGACCGTCTCCCCGAAACGCCACGGCGAGTGGGGGTCGCCCTCCGCGTCGGAGAACTTGTGGTGCTTGCGGTGGTCCGCCACCCAGCGGACCAGCGGCCCCTCCACGGCCATGGAGCCGGCGATCGCGAGCGCGATGCGCAACGGCCGCTTCGCCTTGAAGGCACCGTGCGTGAAGTAGCGGTGGAATCCGATCGTGATCCCGTGGCAGCCCAGGAAGTAGAAGAACACCAGCAGACCGAGGTCCAGCCAGCTCACACCCCAGCCCCAGGCCAGCGGAACCGCCCCCAGGACGGCCAGGAACGGCACGGTGATGAACAGGAGGAGGGTGACCTGCTCGATCGACCGCTTCTTCTCGCC
Source organism: Streptomyces sp. NPDC002701 (assembly GCF_042889045.1). Taxonomy (NCBI): domain Bacteria; kingdom Bacillati; phylum Actinomycetota; class Actinomycetes; order Kitasatosporales; family Streptomycetaceae; genus Streptomyces; species Streptomyces sp. NPDC002701. Next base: position 748,126 of record NZ_JBIAQL010000003.1, on the reverse strand, counting down.
GCCCAGCGTGGCGGAGGGGGCGGTCGCGGAGGGGACGGCGGGGTCGTTGTCGCGCGCCTCCGGGGCGTCGTCGATCACATCGGAGCTTGTGGACATGGGGCGTCCCCTGTGGGGTCGAGGAGTGTGGGTGTGGCCGGTAACCGTTGCTAGGGGTAGCCGGAAACGGCGCTTACGGTTCCGTAACCTACGGCGTCGTAAGTATGGCAGCGCGTTCCTCCGGGGCAAGAGCCCGAGAGACTGCGCGTCCCGATGGACACCTATCCTTGGTCTCGGTCGGACAGCGCGGTCCGCTCCGTTTCATTCCCGGATGCCCAGCCGCTGACGCGGTACGTGCCGCCTCGGGCTGACGGGTTCCCCTCCAGACGAGCTTCAACACTGCAAGGAGCCGCACCTGTGAGCAGTGCCGACGACCAGACGACAACCGGCAGTGAGCTGCGCGCCGACATCCGCCGCCTCGGCGACCTGCTGGGCGAGACCCTCGTACGGCAGGAGGGCCCCGAGCTTCTCGAACTGGTCGAGAAGGTCCGCCGCCTCACCCGGGAGGACGGCGAGGCCGCCGCCGAGCTACTGCGCGGCACCGAACTGGAGACCGCGGCCAAGCTGGTCCGCGCCTTCTCCACCTACTTCCACCTGGCCAACGTCACCGAGCAGGTGCACCGCGGCCGCGAACTGCGCGCCCGCCGCGCCGCCGAGGGCGGCCTCCTCGCCCGGACGGCGGACCGCCTCAAGGACGCCGACCCCGAGCACCTGCGCGCCACCGTCCAGCACCTCAACGTCCGCCCCGTCTTCACCGCGCACCCCACCGAGGCGGCCAGACGCTCGGTCCTGAACAAGCTGCGCCGTATCGCCGCCCTGCTGGAGACCCCGGTCATCGAAGCCGACCGGCGCCGCTACGACACCCGTCTGGCCGAGAACATCGACCTGGTCTGGCAGACCGACGAACTGCGCGTCGTCCGCCCCGAACCGGCCGACGAGGCCCGCAACGCCATCTACTACCTCGACGAACTGCACGCAGGCGCCGTCGGAGACGTCCTGGAGGACCTCACCGCGGAACTGGAGCGCGTCGGCGTCCAGCTCCCCGACGACACCCGCCCCCTCACCTTCGGCACCTGGATCGGCGGCGACCGCGACGGCAACCCGAACGTGACCCCGCAGGTCACCTGGGACGTCCTGATCCTCCAGCACGAGCACGGCATCAACGACGCGCTCGAACTGATCGACGAACTGCGCGGCTTCCTGTCCAACTCGATCCGCTACACGGGCGCCACGGAAGAGCTGCTCGCCTCACTCCGGAGCGACCTGGAGCGGCTGCCCGAGATCAGCCCCCGCTACAAGCGCCTCAACGCCGAGGAGCCCTACCGGCTCAAGGCCACCTGCATCCGGCAGAAGCTGGAGAACACCAAGCAGCGCCTGGCGAAGAACATCCCGCACGAGGACGGCCGCGACTACCTCGGCACCGCCGAACTGCTGCAGGACCTCACGCTCATCCAGACCTCCCTGCGCGAGCACCGCGGCGCCCTCTTCGCCGACGGCCGCATGAACCGTACGATCCGCACGCTCGCCGCCTTCGGCCTCCAGCTCGCCACCATGGACGTACGCGAGCACGCCGACGCCCACCACCACGCGCTCGGGCAGCTCTTCGACCGGCTCGGCGAGGAGTCCTGGCGCTACGAGGACATGCCGCGCGAGTACCGGCACAAGCTCCTCGCCAAGGAACTGCGCTCCCGCCGGCCCCTCGGCCCGACCCCCGCACCGCTGGACGCCGAGGGATCCAAGACCCTCGGCGTCTTCGAGACCGTCAAGAAGGCCCTCAAGGTGTTCGGGCCCGAGGTCATCGAGTCGTACATCATCTCGATGTGCCAGGGCGCCGACGACGTGTTCGCCGCCGCCGTGCTGGCCCGCGAGGCCGGACTGCTCGACCTGCACGCCGGCTGGGCGAAGATCGGCATCGTGCCGCTCCTGGAGACCACCGACGAGCTCAAGGCCGCCGACACCATCCTTGAGGACATGCTGTCCGACCCGTCCTACCGGCGGCTCGTGGCCCTGCGCGGCGACGTGCAGGAGGTCATGCTCGGCTACTCCGACTCCTCCAAGTTCGGTGGCATCACCACCTCCCAGTGGGAGATCCACCGCGCCCAGCGCCGGCTGCGTGACGTCGCCCACCGCTACGGCGTACGCCTGCGGCTCTTCCACGGCCGCGGCGGCACCGTCGGCCGCGGCGGCGGCCCCTCGCACGACGCCATCCTCGCCCAGCCCTGGGGCACCCTGGAGGGCGAGATCAAGGTCACCGAACAGGGCGAGGTCATCTCCGACAAGTACCTCGTGCCGTCGCTCGCCCGTGAGAACCTCGAACTGACCGTCGCGGCCACCCTTCAGGCGTCCGCCCTGCACACCGCCCCGCGCCAGTCCGACGAGGCACTGGCCCGCTGGGACGCCGCGATGGACGTCGTCTCGGACGCCGCCCACAACGCCTACCGCAAGCTCGTCGAGGACCCCGACCTGCCGACGTACTTCCTCGCGTCGACGCCCGTGGACCAGCTCGCCGACCTGCACCTGGGCTCGCGGCCCTCCCGCCGGCCCGGCTCGGGCGTCTCGCTCGACGGCCTGCGCGCCATCCCGTGGGTGTTCGGCTGGACCCAGTCCCGGCAGATCGTCCCCGGCTGGTTCGGCGTCGGCTCCGGCCTCAAGGCCCTGCGCGAGGCCGGTCTCGACAGCGTGCTGGAGGAGATGCACGAGCAGTGGCACTTCTTCCGCAACTTCCTGTCCAACGTCGAGATGACCCTCGCCAAGACGGACCTGCGGATCGCCGGGCACTACGTCGACACCCTCGTCCCCGACGAGCTCAAGCACGTGTTCGCCACCATCCAGGCCGAGCACGAGCTGACCGTGCGCGAGGTGCTGCGCATCACCGGTGAGGCGGAACTCCTCGACGCCCACCCGGCGCTCAAGCAGACCTTCACCATCCGCGACGCCTACCTCGACCCGATCTCGTATCTCCAGGTCGCCCTCCTCAAGCGCCAGCGCGACGCGGCCGCGGCCGGCTCCGAGCCGGACCCGCTGCTGTCCCGCGCCCTGCTCCTCACCGTCAACGGCGTGGCGGCGGGCCTGCGCAACACCGGCTGACAGCCCAGAAGCCCAAGAGTGAGAGGGGGGGGGGGGGGGGGGGGCCCGGGCCCGGGCGCCCCCCCCCCCCCCCCCGGCGGGGGGGGGCCCCCCCCCCCCCCCACCACCCCCCCCCCCTCTCACTGGTGTGTCAGAGCGCCAGGAACGCCGCCGTGACCAGCGTCAGCCCCGCACCGCCGAACGCCCAGCCCAGCCGGCTCCTGCCCAGACCGCCCGCCACCACCACCGAGGCCAGCAGCAGCGCACCCCCGAGCGGCACCCACGCGTAGAGCAGACCACCGGTACCCGTCCGCACGACCTCGTCGCTGCCGGGCTTCACCACCACCGCGTACGTACGGCCCCTCTCGACGGCCACCTCGCTGTCGACGACGACCAGGTCCCGGGCGGTGGACCCCACCGACGTCGGCCGGTACGGACCCGTGCACCGGTCCTCCCCGCACGACGTGACCGTCATCGTGCCGCGCTCACGGCCCTTGCTGAGCATCACGTGCTGCGCCGTCCCCCAGGAGGCCCAGACACCCGCGATCAGGATCAGCGCCGCGACCGCACCCATCACCGCCAACCGCCCCAGCCGCAGCGCCACGAGCCCACGCCGGCGAGAGGCACGGGCACGGGCGTGAGCATGGGCAGGCATGGCGGCGATCCTTGGCCATGGCCCTGCACCCGGTCAACTCCGACCGGGTCCGCCGTCACGAGTTGTACGTCGACTGCGCCCGTTCGAGACCCTCGATGACGAGACACTCCACCGCGTCCGCCGCCCGGTCCACGAAATAGTCCAGCTCCTTGCGCTCCGCCGAGGAGAAATCCTTCAGCACGAAATCGGCGACCGGCATACGCCCCGGCGGCCGGCCGATCCCGAACCGCACCCGGTGATAGTCCGGACCCATCGCCTTCGTCATCGACTTCAGACCGTTGTGACCGTTGTCGCCGCCACCCAGCTTCAGCCGCAGCACCCCGTGGTCGATGTCCAGCTCGTCGTGCACCGCCACGATGTTCCCCGTCGGCACCTTGTAGAAGTCCCGCAGCGCCGTCACCGGACCGCCCGACAGGTTCATGTACGACATCGGCTTCGCCAGGATCACCCGGCGGTTCAGCGGCCCCGGCGGCCCGATCCGCCCCTCGACCACCTGGGCCTGCGCCTTCCCGGCCCGCTTGAACTTCGAGCCCGTCCGCGCGGCCAGGAGGTCGGCCACCATGAAGCCCACGTTGTGGCGGTTCATGGCGTAGTCGGGGCCGGGGTTGCCGAGCCCCACGATCAGCCAGGGCGCGCCTGGTTCCGAGGTCACGTCCGTCACTCCCAAGAGTCCTAGACCGGCCGTACCCGGCGAACCGGGTACCGGCGTACTGACGTAGCGGTGCGGTGCATACGCGTCGGCCGCCGCCCCCTGAAGGGCGGCGGCCGGCGGACGGTACAGCGGTACGGGATCAGGCGTCGGCGGACTCGTCGCCCGCGGCGTCGTCCGAGGGCTCCTCCGCCTGGGCGGCCAGCACCTGGAGCACGACCGCGTCCTCGTCGATGGCCAGCGTGGTGCCCTCGGGCAGCGGGATGTCCTTCGCGAGGATGGCCGCACCGGCCTCCAGGCCCTCGATCGAGACCGTGACGGACTCGGGGATGTGCGTCGCCTCGGCCTCGACCGTCAGCGTGCTGAGCACGTGCTCGAGCAGGAACGCGCCCGGCGCCAGGTCGCCCTCGGTGTGCACGTAGACCTCGACGTTGACCTTCTCGCCGCTCTTCACGAGGAGCAGGTCGACGTGCTCGAGGAAGCCCTTGATGGCGTCACGCTGGACGGCCTTCGGGATCGCCAGCTGCGACTTGCCGTCGATGTCCAGCGTCAGCAGGACGTTCGGGGTACGCAGGGCGAGCTGCAGCTCGTGACCCGGCAGCGTGATGTGGACCGGGTCGCCACCGTGGCCGTACACCACGGCGGGAACCTTGCTCTCACGGCGGATGCGGCGCGCGGCACCCTTGCCGAACTCGGTACGGGTCTCGGCGGCGAGCTTGACCTCGGACATAATCACTCCTCGTAGTACACGGAAAGCCTGGGAAGGCCAGGGAAGAAGTCACCCGGCCGAACCATCGGCCTGCTACGAAGAGCGCGTCGATAACGGACCGCCGCACCGAACGGTACGGCCTCCCTCGCCGAGCAACTGTCACAGCTTACGCGGCGGGGAGGCCGTACAAGAAATCGATCTAGAGGGCTCCGCGACTACTCGTCGAAGAGACTCGTCACCGAACCGTCCTCGAAGACCTCACGCACCGCGTTCGCGATCGTCGGCGCGATCGACAGCACCGTGATCTTGTCCAGCTCCAGTTCACCCGGAGTCGGCAGCGTGTCCGTGAACACGAACTCGCTGACCTTCGAGTTCTTCAGACGATCCGCCGCCGGACCCGACAGCACACCGTGCGTCGCCGTCACGATGACGTCCTCCGCGCCGTGCGCGAACAGCGCGTCCGCCGCGGCGCAGATCGTGCCACCCGTGTCGATCATGTCGTCGACCAGCACACACACCCGGCCCTCGACATCACCCACCACCTCGTGCACCGTGACCTGGTTCGCGATGTCCTTGTCACGGCGCTTGTGCACGATCGCCAGCGGCGCGCCCAGCCGATCGCACCAGCGGTCGGCCACCCGCACCCGGCCCGCGTCCGGGGACACCACCGTCAGCTTCGTACGGTCCACCTTGTGACCGACGTAGTCGGCGAGCAGGGGCAGCGCGAAGAGGTGGTCCACCGGGCCGTCGAAGAACCCCTGGATCTGGTCCGTGTGCAGGTCCACCGTCAGCAGACGGTCCGCACCGGCCGTCTTCATCATGTCGGCGATCAGACGCGCCGAGATCGGTTCACGCCCACGGTGCTTCTTGTCCTGCCGGGCGTAACCATAGAACGGCATGATCACGGTGATGCTCCGGGCGGAAGCCCGCTTGAGAGCATCGATCATGATCAGCTGCTCCATGATCCACTTGTTGATCGGAGCCGTGTGGCTCTGGATCAGGAAGCAGTCGGCGCCGCGGGCCGACTCCTCGTAGCGAACGTAGATCTCACCGTTGGCGAAATCGAAGGCCTTCGTCGGGACGACCCCGACACCCAGCTGGTGGGCGACCTCCTCGGCAAGCTCGGGGTGGGCGCGGCCGGAGAAGAACATCATCTTCTTCTCGCCGGTCGTCTTGATCCCGGTCACAGCACTGTCTCCTCAGAGGTGTCTCAGCCGGTGTCGAGATGAGCTCTCACATGCGGTCCCGGCTGGATGTGCGGGTGTGCATCTATCACGGTACGCCGAGTCCGACCCGACGCTTTCCGGTCAGCTTTCGCCGCCCGCCTCCCGGGACGCCGCCTCCGCGGCCTTCGCGGCCGCGCTCCCCGGACGCTTGCGGGCCACCCAGCCCTCGATATTCCTTTGCTGGCCACGGGCCACGGCCAGCGAACCGGGCGGCACGTCCTTCGTGATCACGGAGCCCGCGGCGGTGTACGCCCCGTCCCCGATCGTGACAGGCGCCACAAACATGTTGTCCGAACCCGTCTTGCAGTGCGACCCCACCGTCGTGTGGTGCTTGGCCTCACCGTCGTAGTTCACGAACACGCTCGCGGCACCGATGTTCGAGTACTCGCCGATCGTCGCGTCCCCGACGTACGAGAGGTGCGGAATCTTCGTGCCCTCACCGATCGAGGCGTTCTTCGTCTCCACGTACGTACCCACCTTGGCCTTCAGTCCGAGGCGGGTACCGGGACGGAGATACGCGAAGGGGCCCACGTTCGCCTGAGGACCGATCTCGGCGCCGTTCGCGACGGTGTTGTCCACCCGGGCGCCCGCGCCCACCGTGGTGTCGTGCAGACGGGAGTTGGGGCCCACCTCGGCGCCCTCTCCCAGGTGGGTGGCGCCCTGGAGCTGGGTGCCCGGGTGCACGACCGCGTCCCGCTCGAAGGTGACGGTGACGTCGACCCAGGTCGAGGCCGGGTCGACGACGGTCACACCCGCGAGCATCGCGTCCCGCAGCAGCCGGTCGTTCAGGGTGCGGCGGGCCTCCGCCAGCTGCACCCGGTTGTTGATGCCGGCGATCTCGCGATGGTCGTCCGCCACGGCGGCCCCCACCCGGTGCCCGGCCTCCCGGAGGATGCCGAGGACGTCCGTCAGGTACTCCTCGCCCTGGCTGTTGTCGGTGCGGACCTTGCCGAGCGCGTCCGCGAGGAGCTGCCCGTCGAACGCGAAGACACCCGAGTTGATCTCACGGATCGCGCGCTGGGAGTCCGAGGCGTCCTTGTGCTCGACGATCGCCGTCACGGCCCCCGAGGCGCCGTCCCGGACGATCCGGCCGTAACCGGTGGCGTCCGGCACCTCGGCGGTCAGCACGGTGACCGCGTTGCCGTCGCCGGTGTGCGTCGCGGCGAGCTTCCGGAGAGTCGCGCCGGTCAGGAGAGGGGTGTCGCCGCAGACGACCACGACGGTGCCGTCCACGACGCCGCCCAGCTCTTCGAGGCCCATCCGAACGGCGTGCCCCGTGCCGTTCTGCTCGGCCTGCACGGCCGTCCGTACACCCGGAGCGGTCTCCGCGAGGTGCGCGACGACCTGTTCGCGGGCGTGGCCCACGACGACGACGGTCTTCTCGGGGTGCCCGGGCTCCAACTCGCCCGCGGCGGCGAGTACATGCCCGACGAGGGAACGGCCGCAGAGGTCGTGCAGGACCTTGGGTGTGGCCGACTTCATACGGGTGCCCTCACCCGCTGCGAGGACGACGACGGCTGCGAGTGGGGTCTCCCCTGCTCCGGAGCCGAGAGCTTGGGGAAGGTTGGCGCTCACGGATTTGCCCTTCGGCTACTGGTGTCTGGGACATCCGCAGGATACCGGGGCGTTTAGGGGGTGACATGGGAGCGGGCCCTGACTGTGCTGTCAGGGCCCGGGTGCGAGCAGCTCCCCCATCAGGATTTGAACCTGAACAGACGGTACCAAAAACCGCAGTGCTGCCTGATTACACCATGGGGGATGGAACGCGGCTGAACCGGACATTGCGTCAGGTCGCCGAGTCGGCACCCAATACTATGCCGCACCGAGCCCCCTCCACGCGACGGTACGGATAACGGCCGGTTTCGCATCTGTTCGATTACGGGGAGTGGTGTAGGCCAGTACGGGAAACTCGCCGGAAATGGGGCGGGGGGCGACCGTAGGCTGGAGGCATGACCACGACGGGGGAAGACCACACCTCGGCCTTGACCGGGCCGTGGTGGTGGGCGAGGTGGCGCAGCGCGGTGCTCGACGGGAGCCTCGCACTGGTGTCCGCGGTGGAATGTGCGGCGGAGGGCTTCCCGTTCGCGGAGGCGGCCGGGGTGCCGGTGCCCGCGGGGATGCTCTTCGGGGCGGTCGCCGGGTCCGTGCTGGTGTTCCGGAGGCGGTGGCCGATCGCCGTCGTCCTGGTGTCGATCGCCATCACGCCGGCCCAGATGGGCTTTCTGATGGGGCTCGTCGGCCTCTACACACTGGCGGCGTCGGAGCTGCCGCGGCGGATCATCGGGGCGCTCGCGGGCATGTCGATGATCGGGATGCTCATCGTCACCTATGTACGGGCGCACCAGGGGATGGTGCGCGGGGACGTGGCGCTGGGCGACTGGTTCGTGCCGTTCGTGTCGATCACGACCTCGCTCGGGATGACGGCGCCGCCGGTGCTGCTGGGGCTGTACATAGGGGCCCGCAGGCGGTTGATGGAGAGTCTGCGGGAGCGGGCCGACTCCCTGGAGCGTGAGCTGCAGTTGCTGGCGGAGCGGGCCGAGGAGCGGGCGGAGTGGGCGCGTAACGAGGAGCGGACCCGGATCGCCCGCGAGATGCACGACGTGGTGGCGCACCGGGTGAGCCTGATGGTGGTGCACGCGGCGGCGCTGCAGGCGGTGGCCCGCAAGGATCCCGAGAAGGCCGTGCGGAACGCCTCGTTGGTGGGGGACATGGGGCGGCAGGCGCTGACCGAGTTGCGGGAGATGCTCGGGGTGCTGCGCAGGAACGACGGGGCGGTGCCCGGTGTGCCGGCGTATTCGTCGGCGCCGGCGCAGGCCGTGCCGCTGGCCGCGGTGGGGGCGGCGGCCGCCGCAGCGGCGGCCGCGTCGCGGGGCGCCGAGGAGGAGCCCGGGGACGGGCCCTGTCTGGACGACCTGGAGGAGCTGGTGGGGCAGTCGGCCGCCGCCGGGATGGTCGTCGACCTGTCGGTCGAGGGACAGGCGCGGGTGTATGCGGCGCCGGTGGAGCAGACGGCGTACCGCGTGGTGCAGGAGGCGTTGACGAACGTCCACAAGCACGCGGCGGGGGCCAAGACCCGGGTGCGGTTGGCGCATCGGGGCGCGGAGATAGCGATGCAGGTGGAGAACGGGCCCCCGCCCGAGCCGGGGGCCGCGTCCGACGCCAGGCTGCCCAGTGGGGGGAACGGCCTGGTGGGGATGAAGGAGCGGGTCGTCGGTCTGGGCGGGGTGTTCGTGTCCGGGCCCACGGACGCGGGGGGCTTTCGGGTGTCGGCGGTCATTCCCGCCGGGGGATGAGCGGCCGGGCGGGGTGCGGTGGCGGCCCTGGTGCGGGCGCGCCCCGGTGCGGGGTCAGCCGGCGGTGAGGCGCACCGGTTCGCGGCCCGCGACGAGCGTGGTCAGGGCCTCGTCGATGTCCCTGCCGAGGTACCAGTCGCCCGTGTGGTCGAGCATGTAGACGCGGCCCTCCGTGTCGACGGCCAGGAGGGCTCTGCTGTCGGTCTCCTCGCCGAGGGGGGCCACCTCGGTGTCCAGGGCGCGGCCGAGGTCGGCGAGGGTGCGGGCCATGTGCAGGCCGTGCAGCGGGTCGAGGTGCAGGGGTGAGGGGGCGATCTGCCGGCCCGCCTCGATCGTGGTGATGCGGAGGCCGCCGAACTCCGCCCATGCCTCCACCGCCGCCGGGAACACGGCGTGGCGGTGTCCGGCGGGGGACTCGTGGCTGCGCAGGGCGTCGGCCCAGAACTCGGCCTGCTTTATGTCCCAGCGGCCCGGCAGCCATCCGGCGGAGCGCAGTGCCGCGTCGACGGGGACGGAGAAGCGGGTGGTGGAGGTGGCGGCGGCGCGGTCGGTGTGCATCGGCCCTTCGCGTTCGGTCTGAGCTGCCGTAGGGGTTCCCGGCGGCTTCCTGGGGTGACGTCGGTGGCGCCCCGGCGCGGGCGGGCGTGGTCAGTTCGTCTGCGCGGTCGGGTCGACGATGCGGACCCCGAAGTGGGCGCTGAGCGCGGTGCAGGAGCGGCAGGGCGGCGCGAAGCTGCCGTGCAGCGGGTCGCCGTCCTCGCGGATGCGGCGGGCGGTCAGTTTGGCCTGCTTGAGGGACTTGCGGGCCTCGCCGTTGGTCATGGGTTTGCGGGCGGCCCGTTTCGACCGGGCGGCCTCGGCGTTGCCGAGGTGGCGGGAGATGAGGATCGCCTCGGCGCAACGGCCGGTGAAGCGGTCGCGCTGCCCGCTGGTGAGGGTGTCGAGGAAGTCCTGCACGAGGGGGTGCAGGGGTGGCGGCTGGTCGCCGCGGCCCGCGGTGCCGGTGAGGGTGGCGCCGCGTACGGAGAGCGCGGCGGCGATGGTGGGGAGTATGCCGTCGCGGCGGTGCAGCAGGACCGGGGCGGCGGGCAGCTCGGTGCTGCTCCAGCCGACCCGTGGATCCCCGGACGTACCCGTCTGCGTTGCGCTCATTGTCCTGTTCCTCCCCTTACCGCATCCCCCGGTGCTCCGACAGAGTGCCAAACTCCGTGCCCTGTGCGGAAGCTGGGGCGGTGCGACACGCGAGGGCTTCGTCTCACCGTCACGGCTCGATGACGGCTGGTCACGGAAGCGGAGGTCCCTTGGCCGGCAGGGGACAGGAGGCCCGGTGACCGGTGTCGCTCCACCGCATAGGCTGTCGACATCCGCGATCCTTCAGAACGCCGCAGGGGGCAACCGCCATGACGACAGGTCGGCTCGGGCAACAGGCCGCGCCGCCGAACGCGGCCTACACCGGGCAGGTCGTGCACTTCCCGGATCCGGTCCGGGCGGCACGTCACCCGAGAGGGGTACGTGTCGACGACGCGGGTTACCCCGACTTCTCGTTCTATGCGCGTGCCGCCGCCGAGATCGCCGAGCCGCCCGAGGGGTTCGGGGTGGACGAGCTGCGGCTGACGGACTACGTGTCGGCGAACGCCGCGCTGGCGGGTTCCGGGCACGACCTGTGGGACACCGTTCCGGCGGTCGCCACTCCGCACGGCTGGACGTGGCACCACGTGCCGCGTTCGCGCCGGCTGGAGCTGGTGCCGGTCGAGGTGAAGGCGTTGCTGCGGCATCACGGCGGTCTCGCCACCGCGGCGGTCGACCAGGACAAGCGGGGGACGCGGCCGTTGCAGGAGACGCGGCCGGCGCACTTCGGGCTGCCGAAGGCGGCGGTGGCGGTGACCGAGCAGCAGGTGCTGGGGGTCGAGGAGGACCTCGGGTACCGGCTGCCCGGGGCGTACCGTTCCTTCCTGAAGGCCGCGGGCGGCTGCGCGCCCGTCGGGGCGGCGCTGGACGCCGAGCTGGGGCTGCTGGTGGACCAGCCGTTCTTCACGGTGCGGGACGAGGCCGCCGTCAACGATCTCGTGTATGTGAACAAGTGTCTGCGGGACCATCTCACCAAGGACTACCTGGGTGTCGGGTTCGTGCAGGGCGGACTGCTCGCGGTGAAGGTGAAGGGCGACCGGATCGGCTCGGTGTGGTTCTGCGCGTACGACGACGCCCGTGACCAGGACGCGTGGCCGCCCGCGGAGCGCGTACAGCGGCTGTTGCTGCCCTGCGGTGACGACTTCGACGCGTTCCTGTCCCGGCTGGCGGGCAATCCGCCCGAGCTGGAGACGGTGGCGAACCTGATGGTGGACGGCGGTTTCGCGCGGGCCGTGCCGGTGTCGTCGGCGTCCGCGGTGTCCTCGGCGTCTTCGGTGTCTTCGGTGGGGGAGTGAGCGTCCGATGGTGACCTTCGCGCAGGCGCAGGAGCGCGCGGAAGAGTGGATCAACGGGGATGTGCCCGGCTATCAGCACCGTGAGGTGCGGGTCCGGGAGTTCGACCTCGGGTTCGTGGTGTGGGCGGAGGACCGGGCCGACGGTCCGCGGTCGGACGGTGGTGCCCAGCGGCTCGTCATCGCGCGCGACAGCGGGGAGGCCACGCTGTGGCCCTCGCTGCCGGTGGGCGAGGTGATCCGCCGGTACGAGGAGGAGTACGGGCTGGTCGACGCGGCGTCCGAGCCGGCGCCCGCGCCTCCCGCGCGGGTCGACCTCAACCAGACGTCGTTCCTGCTCACTCCGCCGGAATGGCTGCAGGAGGCGGCGGACCGGATGGGGATTCCGGACCGTCGGGACAGGACGTCGGGCGGCGCTTCGGACGGGGCCGGGTCCCGTCCCGGCGCGCCGGCCGGTGACGCGGTGCCTTCCGCCGCGGGTGCCGTCTCGCCGGCCGACGCCGTCCGTCCCGCCGACGCCGCGCCCGCCGACGCCACGCCGGCCGATGCCGCGCCCGCCGATGCCGTTCCCGCAGGACCGGGCGGGGCCAGGGATCCGCTGCCCCAGACGCTGCCGGGGCCCGTCGCCGGTTCGGGCGCGCCCGCCGCTCCCAGCGGGGGCGCGGCATGGCCCGCCGCCGGCGGGGACGCGTCCGGTGCTGCCGCGATGCCCGCCGACGCGACGCCGTGGGCCGGTACCGACACCAACGCCGAGTCGGGGGACGACCGTTCCGTGCCGTTGCCCGTGACGGTGTACGCGCCGCAGATCCGGGACGTCGGGGACGGTGCCACGCCCCCGCCGCCCGAGACGGCGCCCGAGGCCAGCACCAAGCTGATCTCGGGAGGCAGCCAGCTGCCGCGGACGGCTGTCGCGCCCGCCCTGGGCGACCCGCAACCGCCCGCGTTTTCGCCGGGTCCGGGCACGCCGGGTCCGGGCACGCCGGGTCCGGGTGCGCCGGGTCCGGGTGCGCCGGGCACCGCGCCCCAGGGAGCGCCGGCGCCCGGTGCGACGCCGCCCCCGCCTTCGTCGTACGGCCATCCGCAGAGCGCCGGCCCCGGTACGCCGCCGCCGGGCGCGCCGCCCTCGTACGGCTATCCGCAGGGTGCCCCGCCGCCGCCCGCCCCTTCGCACACGCCGCCCGCGTCGAGTGCGCCGGGCCGGCCGCTGCCGTCCCACGCCGGTGACATCGCCGACGCCGCGACCAGCAAGGCGCAGGCTCCGCCGCGGGGCGCGCGGGGTGCGGGTGCGCCGGGTACCCCGCCGCCTCCCGGGGCGCCCGGTGCGCCGGGCACCCCCGGTGCCCGGCCGGGTGGTCCGGCTCCGGCGTCCGGGCCGGGCACGCCGGGTGCGCCCGCCGGCGGGTACGTGCCGACGCAGCTCGTCTCGCAGCTCGGCCCCGACGGACCGGAGGGTCCCGCGGGCCCGGGTGCCCCAGGCGCACCCGGCGCCGGCGCCCGGCCCGGCGGTCCCGGCGCCCCGCAACCGCCGGGCGCCCCGGGTGCTCCCGGTGTCCCCGACTCCCCGGGCGGTACGCCCGCCGGTGGTGTCCACCACGCGGCGACCATGCTCGCCGGCCCCGCGGTCGGCGGGCCCGGTGCTCCGCAGCCGCCGGGTGCCCCTGGCGCTCCAGGCGCGCCCGGAGTCCCGGGTGCGCCTGGCAGGCCCGCCGGTGGATCCGGCGCTCCGGGGGGTACGCCGCCCGGTGGGGTGCACCATGCGGCGACCATGCTCGCCGGTCCCGCGGTCGGTGGTCCGGGCGCGCCCCCGCCGCCGCCCGCTCCCGGCGCGCCCGGCATGCCGCCGCCCGCCCCGCACCTGCCCGGCCGGCAGCCCTTCCCGCCCCAGGGGCCTTTCCCCGGGCAGCCGATGCCCGGTCAGCCCATGCCGGGTCAGCCCATGGGGGGTCAGCAGCCCCCGGCCTACGGGTATCCGCAGCAGGCGCAGCCCACGGTCGGGCCCGGCTACCAGGCGGTCCTGCGCTACCGGGCGCAGGACGGCAGCGAGCAGCAGGTGATCCGGCGTTCGGCGCCGGGCACCCCGCACCCGGAGTGGCAGATCCTGCACGAGCTGCGGGCGATGAACGTGCCGCCGCAGCAGGTGCTGGAACTGCACACGGAGCTGGAGTCCTGCGAGCTGCCGGGCGCGTACTGCGCGCGGATGATCCGGGAGAGCTGGCCGCAGGCACGGATCACCAGCATCGCCTCGTACGGCACCGACCACGGGAGCCGTCAGCAGGGCATGGCCCAGCTGCTGGCGCATCAGGGCGAGTTGCACCAGGTCGCGGACGGCCCGGCGCGGCCCGGACCCGTACGGGCTCCGCTGCCGCCGGTGCAGCCCGCGCCGCCGATCCCGCCGGAGGCGATCGGGCAGGAGCTGGCGGCGGCCTTCGGGCCCGGCCTGTTCCGGTTCGACCAGGCGGCGGTGTCGCGGCAGGGCGTGCCGCCGATCGTGGCGCACACCCTGGTGGTGGCCGGGCTGCCCGTCGACATGAACCCGTTCTTCTGGGCACAGGCCCAGCCGGGCCGTCCGGTGCCGACGCTCGCGGAACTGGCCCAGGAGCGCGGGGTGCAGCCCGCCGCGGACGCCGGCTCGTACCTCGTCATGGGCAGCGACTTCGGCAAGGCGATCTGCGTCCAGTACGGGACCGCGAACATCGTGGCCGTGCCGGTGGAGGCGGGGCCCGGCGGTGCTTCCGTACCGCCGCAGTTCGTGAACACGGGTCTGCCGGAGTTCGCGCGCAGCCTGGCGCTGCTGGGCCGGATGTGGCGGCTGCGCTTCGGTCTCAACCAGGAGCAGGCCGGGCGCTGGACGGTCGACTTCCAGGCGCAGCTGGCCGCGATCGATCCGGCGGCCCTCGGGTCGCCGGAGAGCTGGTGGTCGGTGCTGCTGGAACAGATGTGGGACGGCCTGCTGTGACGGCGCGCCGCTGACCCGCCACCGGCACGCGGCTGTGCGCGAGCGAGTGGCCCAGTGAGGTGCTGGAGTGAGTGGCCGAGTGAGAGGGCCGGGCCCGGTCGGACGACCGCCGGGCCCGGCCCTCTCCGTCCTGTCGTCTCCCTTTCCGGGTGGGATGCGTGGGGGACGCGCGGAGTGTCGCGTTATGCGTGCTTCCGTCTGATCCACCAGGATGTGCGGTATGAGCAGCTCATCGGTGTCGTCCCAGGGCTTCGAGTCCGTACGGGGGCGTGGTTACCGTCCCGAGCAGGTCGACGCGTACGCCGCGGCCCTCTCGGCGGGGCGTGACGCCGCCTGGGAACGGGCCGCGCGGCTGACCGTGCTGGCCAGGGAGATGGAGACCGAGGCCCTGCGGCTGCGCGAGGTCGTGACGCAGCTCGCCCCGCAGACGTACGAGCTGCTCGGCGAGCGGGCGCGGCGGCTCTTCGAGCTGGGCGAGGAGGAGGCGGCGGCGGTCCGCGAGAGCGCGCTCCAGGAGGCGCGGCAGGTCGTGGAGGAGGCGGAGGCGGCGGCCGGCCGGGTGCGTCAGGCCGCGCGGGCGGATGCCGACGAGGTGCGGGGTGCGGCCGACGAGTGGGCCAGGCACCGGTTGCTCACGGCTCAGGCCGAGGCGGACGAGATGCGGATCTCCGCGCGGCGTGAGGTGAAGGAGAGCCGCAGCGAGTCGCTGGCGGCGCTGCGCGAGACGCGGCTGCGCAGCGAGACCCTGCTCGCCGAGCAGGAGAAGGAGCACGCCGAGCGCTGGGAGAGGGCCGGGTGTGAGGCCGTCGAACGGGAGACCGCGCTCGACGCGCGCCACGCGGAGCTCGTCGCGCGCGCCGAGGAGGGCCTGGCCGAGGCGGGGCGGGCCCTGGCGGAGGCGGAGGAGTCGACCCGTCACCTCCAGGAGGACGCGGACGCCCGCGCGGCCGAACTCCTCGCCGAGGCCCGGGTCCAGGAGGAGCGCGTCGCCCGCGAGACGGAACGGGTGCTGCGTGAGCACGGCGAGGAGTGGGACCACGTACGGGCCCACATGGACCACGTGCGCAGCAGTCTCGCCGCGCTGACGGGGCGGGCGGCGGCGGAGTAGCGGTCTCCGCGGGCCGGTGGGGCCGAGCGCGCGGTTCCCCGCGCGACAAGTCCTCACCGGCCCGCGGTGCGCCCGGCAGCGCGTTCAGTCCTTGCGCATCGCCCCCGCGAGGATCAGGCCCTCCACCGCCTCGTACTGCCTGCGGTGTTGCTCGGCCTTCCCGCGGCCGGAGGCCACCGTGCCGAGCCAGCCGAGGGCGAAGCCCAGCGGGATGGAGACGAGGCCGGTCGTGGTGAACGGGAACCACGTGAAGTCGTGGCCGGGGAACGCGGAGATGGGCGAGCCGGAGACGAGGTTCGTGCCGGTCATCAGGACGAGCGTGCCGAGCGTGCCGCCGATGAGCGTGCACAGCAGACCGGTCCGGGTGTAGCGGCGCCAGAAGAGGCTGTAGACCAGCGCGGGGGCGATGGCCGAGGCGCCCAGGCAGAACGACAGCGTGACCAGCGGCTGCAGGCTGTGGTGCTGGACGAGTGTGGCCAGCACGATCGCCGGTATGCCGACCGCCGCCGCGGACGCCCGGGCCAGCGTCATCTCGCGGCGCGGCGAGAGCTGGTGCCTGCCGTGCGCGAAGACGTCGTGGGCGAGGGAGTTGGCGCAGGCGAGGATCATGCCGGCGACGGAGGCGAGCACCGTCAGGAAGAGCGCGGCGGTGACGGTGGTGAACAGGAACGTCTCCGCCGTCGAGAGGTCCGTCCCGAACGCGGCCCGCGAGCCCAGCAGGTACGCCGTGTTGCCCTGCGGGTCCGCGCCCGCGATCGCCTCCCGTCCGACGAGCGCCGTCGCCCCGAAGCCGACGACCGTGATGACGAGGACGAACAGGGCCACGGCCGGTACCGCCCAGGACATCGACCGGCGTACCTGGCGGGCACTGCCCGCGGTGTACATGCGCATGGTGATGTGCGGCAGGCAGGCTCCGCCCAGCACCACCGTCAGCTGCGAACTGATCATGTCCAGGCGCGGACTCGGCCCGTGCGAGAACTGCAGTCCGGAGCTGAGGAACGCGGACCCGGCCCCGCTGTTCCGTGCCGCCTGGTCGAACAGGCCGCCGAGGTTCCAGTCGAACCTGTTCAGGACGAGGACGGCGATGACGGCTCCCGAGCCGAGCAGCATCACGATCTTCAGGATCTGGATGAGCGCGGTGCCCTTCATCCCGCCGATCGCCGCGTAACTGATCATCAGGAGGCCGAGGCCGACGATGCAGCCGGTCTTCAGCCCGTCGCTGGAGAAGCCGAGGATGAAGGCGAGCAGGTCGCCGGTGCCGGCCAGTTGTACGAGCATGAGCGGGAGCAGTGCGGTCAGCGTCGCCGCGCACGCCGTGATCCGTACCGTCCGGCCCGGCATCCGCCGGGCGAGGGCGTCGCCCATGGTGAACCGGCCCGCGTTCCGCAGAGGTTCGGCCAGCAGGAACATCAGGAGCATCAGGGACAGGGCGGTGCTCAGGGCGAGTACGACTCCGTCGTACCCGAAGAGCGCGATCACGCCGCCGGTGCCGAGGACCGTCGCGGCGGAGATGTAGTCACCGGCGATGGCGAGCCCGTTGCGCATGGGGGAGAGGCTGCCGTAGCCGGTGTAGAACTCGTCGAGGTCGTCGCGGTCGGGGCCGGTCATCACACAGAGCAGCAGGGTGATGGTGGCCACGACGGTGAACGCCACCAGGGACATCGCCTGGGCGGAGCTGCTGAAGCCGGTCACCGGTGGGCCTCCGCGCGCCTGGTGTCCAGCTCGGCCTGCTTCCTGATGCGCTCGGCGATCGGGTCCACGCCGCGGCGGGCGGTGTACTCGTACAGCGCGATCGCCACGCAGGTGACGGGGACCTGCAGCAGTCCGAGGAGCAGCCCCACGGTCAGGCCCTCCGTCACCTGATCCGTCATCAGTGCGGGCGCGGACGCCGACAGGACGAGGAACAGCGTGAAGTAGCCGAGTGCGGTCAGGGTCGCCACCCGGCGCTGCCACCGGTACGCGGTGCGCAGGACGCGGAGGTCGCTGTGCTGTCCGGGTGCGGCGTGCCGGGCGCGGTGCGGTCCTGCGGGTTCGGGCTCCGTCCGCGGGAGGGCCCAGGGGTGGTGGGAGGGGGACGGGGACGGGTTGTGCGGCGGATGGTGCGGTGGAACGGGGTACGACGGGGACGTGTCGTAGGACATCCCGGTTCTCCTTGCGTGGCTCGGGCCCGGTGTGGACCGCAGGGAGCGGGGGGTGAGCGAGCACGCACGCTACTCGTAGGTAGCGAGTGAGGCGAGGGTTTCGACAAACTGGCTGGTCGGTAGACATCCACTTCGCTGACCTCGGGTGTTACCCGCGATAACCCTCCTTGATCGTCGCGCCGACCTCGAACGGGCCCGGCCCGCCCGGGGTCGGAGCCCGCGGCGACGGTCGCGAGGGAGCCCGTGCCGGGTCCGTCAGTCGCCCGGGTCCTTCAGGATCGGGAAGCGGCGCGGGGCCACGAACAGCAGGACCAGGAAGGCGACCGCGGCCGCGCAGGCCGCGCCGAAGTAGACGGAGTGGACCGCCTCCGCGACCGCCCGGCTCACGTGCTCCGCGGGCGCGCCCGACTCCAGGGACGCGGTCAGCGAGTCCAGGTCGCTCGCGCCGCCCAGCCGGGACGCGAGGACCCCGTTGGCGACCGCGCCGAACAGGGCGGCGCCGATCGTCTGACCGCTCTGGCGGCAGAAGAGGACGGAGGCGGTGGTCGTGCCCCGCTCCGCCCAGTCGACCGTCGACTGCACGCCGATGAGCAGGGGCAGTTGGAAGAGTCCCAGCGCCGCGCCGAGGAGGAGCATCAGGAGAGTGGGCTGCCATGCCTCGCCCGGGTAGGGCAGGAAGGGGAAGGCGGACAGGAGCAGCGTGGCCGTGCCGATGCCGAGCATCGCCGTGCTGCGGAAGCCGATGCGCCGGTAGACGTGCTGGCTGAGGGCCGCCGAGACGGGCCAGCTCAACGTCCATACGGAGAGCACGAATCCGGCGGCGATGGGGGCGAGGCCGAGCACCGACTGCGCGTACAGGGGGAGGAACACCGTCGGGGCGACCATGATCAGACCCAGGGCGCCGAGCGCGAGGTTCACCGCGACGATGGTGCGGCGGCGCCAGACCCAGCCGGGGATGATCGGCTCGGCCGCCCGGCGTTCGACGAGGACGAGGACGGCCACGAGCCCGAGTCCCGTGCAGAACAGGGTGATCGAGGGCGCCGACAGCCAGGGCCACGCCACCCCGCCCTGCACCAGGGCCGTGAGGAGGACACCCCCGCAGGCGAAGACGGTGAGCGCGCCCGCCCAGTCGATGCGCGGCGGACGGGCGGGGGCGGCCCGCCGGGGCTCGTGGAGGTGGCGGACGAGGAGCCACAGGGCGACCGCGCCGAGCGGCAGGTTGATGAGGAAGATCCAGCGCCAGTCCGTGTACGCGGCGAGCAGCCCGCCCAGCGCCGGGCCCGCCACCGCGGAGGTCGCCCACACCGTGGACAGCCTGGCCTGTATCTTCGGCCGCTGCGCGAGTGGGTACAGATCGGCGGCGAGCGTCTGGACCGTGCCCTGCAGGGCGCCGCCGCCGAGCCCCTGGACGACACGGAACGCGATCAGCGCGGCCATGTTCCAGGCGAGCGCGCAGAGCAGGGAGCCCAGCAGGAAGAGGACGCTGCCGGCGATCAGCACCGGCTTGCGGCCGAAGGTGTCGGAGAGCTTGCCGTAGACGGGCAGCGTGACCGTCACGGCGAGCAGGTACCCGGAGAACAGCCACGAGAAGACGGAGAATCCGCCGAGATCGCCGACGATCTGCGGAACGGCGGTCGACACGATCGTGGAGTCGAGTGCGGCCAGCCCCGTGCAGAGCATGAGCGAGGCGACGACGGCCCGGCGCCTGCGGGCCACGGCCCGCCCCGAGGCGGGCCCCTCCTCCGTCACGGCCGGTATCTCGGTGTCCCCCTGGCCCACAGGATTCCTTCCCCTTGCACCTATCTGCCGGGGCCACTCTCCCACTTGAGCCTCGTGTCGCGGGAGGGCGGACATCGGGTCGGCTCCGAGGTGGAGGCATCCCTGAGAAGGACTCCGCCGAAGGGCGTACACCCCCTAGGGGGACCTCGGTACCAGGGGTCGGGGAGGGTTCGTACCGCCGGAGGACGAGACGGGCCCGCGCGCTCCTTAACCTGGCTCTATGCCGCTGAGGGCGGTCCACCGATGAAAACCGCACCCTCGGGGGTGGGGTTTTCCCCAGCAGAAGACTGCGCTGGGCACCAGCGCGGGGGACCGCCCGACGCCACCAGACTTGTCGCTGTAAGCACACCACGACCGCACGACGGGGACGCACCGCCGAGAGGCGGACAACCGCAGATCGTCACTGCCCAGCGGTGACCGACTTAGGAGACATACCGTGACATCGGCTGTAACCATTCCCAGGCACGGGGGCACTGGAGAGCGTACGGCCGTTGCCGCGCGGGCCCGGCAGGTCGTGAAGGCGTACGGATCCGGGGAGACCCGGGTCGTCGCCCTGGACCAGGTCGACGTGGACATCGCACGGGGCCGCTTCACCGCGATCATGGGTCCCTCCGGGTCCGGCAAGTCCACGCTCATGCACTGCCTCGCCGGTCTCGACACCGTCTCCGCCGGGAAGATCTACCTGGACGAGACCGAGATCACCGGACTCAAGGACAAGAAGCTCACGCAGCTGCGCCGGGACCGGATCGGCTTCATCTTCCAGGCGTTCAACCTGCTGCCGACGCTGAACGCCCTGGAGAACATCACCCTGCCGATGGACATAGCCGGCCGTAAGCCGGACAAGGCGTGGCTGGCCCAGGTCGTCGAGACCGTGGGACTCGCCTCCCGGCTGAAGCACCGGCCGAACCAGCTCTCCGGCGGCCAGCAGCAGCGCGTCGCCGTGGCCCGCGCCCTGGCCGCGCGACCCGAGATCATCTTCGGGGACGAGCCGACCGGGAACCTCGACTCCCGCGCCGGCGCCGAGGTGCTGGGCTTCCTGCGCCGCTCGGTCGACGAACTCGGCCAGACCATCGTCATGGTGACGCACGACCCGGTCGCCGCCTCCTACGCGGACCGCGTGCTGTACCTGGCCGACGGGCGGATCGTCGACGAGATGCTCCGGCCGACGGCCGACGCCGTCCTCGACCGCATGAAGGACTTCGACGCCCGGGGGCGCACGTCATGACCGTCTTCAAGACATCGAGACGCAACTTCTTCGCGCACAAGGGACGCATGGCCCTGTCGGCCGTCGCCGTCATGCTGTCGGTGGCGTTCGTGTGCGGCACGCTCGTCTTCACCGACACCATGAACACGACCTTCGACAAGCTCTTCTCGACGACCTCGTCCGACGTCACGGTCACGCCCAGAGCCGCCAACAACAACGAGGACTCGCAGAACGGCAGGCCCGAGTCGCTGCCCGCCTCGCTCGTCGAGCGGACAGAGCAGGTGGACGGCGTCAAGTCGGCCGAGGGTGCGGTCAGTTCGCTGAACGTGACCGTCGTGAACAGCGACAACAAGAACATGGGGTCGAGCACCGGCGCCCCGACGATCGCGGGCAACTGGACGAAGAACGACCTGCGTTCGATGGAGATCACCTCCGGGCACGCCCCGCGCGGGCCCACCGAGGTGATGGTCGACGCCGACACCGCGGACAAGCACCACCTGAAGATGGGTGACGAGCTGCGCACCATCGCCGTCACCGGTGACTTCACGGCGAAGATCGTCGGCATCGCCACCTTCAAGGTGACCAACCCCGGCGCCGCCGTCGTCTACTACGACACCGCCACCGCCCAGCGCGAACTGCTCGGCGCCACCGGCCGGTTCACCCAGGTCAACGTCACGGCCGACGCCGGGGTGACCCACACCCGGCTCAAGAAGGACGTCTCCGCGGCGCTCACGGGTTCCGCCGAGGCGCTCAAGGTCCAGACGCAGAAGGAGCTCTCGGACGAGAACCGCGAGGGCGTCGGCGAGTTCATGAACGTCATCAAGTACGCCATGCTCGGTTTCGCCGGCATCGCCTTCCTCGTCGGCATCTTCCTGATCATCAACACCTTCTCGATGCTGGTCGCCCAGCGCACCCGCGAGATCGGCCTGATGCGGGCCATCGGCTCGTCCCGCAAGCAGGTCAACCGCTCCGTGCTCGTCGAGGCACTGTTCCTCGGCGTCGTCGGCTCCGTCCTGGGCGTCGCCGCGGGCGTCGGCATCGCGGTCGGCCTGATGAAGCTCATGTCGGGCATGGGCATGAACCTCTCCACGTCCGACCTGACGGTGAAGACGGCGACCCCTGTGGTCGGCCTGATCCTCGGCATCGTCGTCACCGTCCTCGCCGCCTACCTGCCGGCCCGCCGCGCCGGCAAGGTCTCCCCGATGGCCGCACTGCGCGACGCCGGTACACCGGCCGACGGCAGGGCCGGCTGGATCCGCGGCGGGATCGGCCTCGTCCTCACCGCCGCCGGCGGTGCCGCCCTCTTCACGGCGGCCGGCGCGGACAAGGCGAGCGACGGCTCGCTCATGCTGGGCGCCGGTGTGGTGCTCTCCCTGATCGGGTTCGTCATCATCGGCCCGCTGCTCGCCGGCGGTGTGGTCCGCGCCATCAGCGCGGTCCTGCTGCGCGGCTTCGGCCCCGTCGGGCGCCTCGCCGAGCGGAACGCGCTGCGCAACCCGCGGCGCACGGGGGCCACCGGAGCGGCCCTGATGATCGGGCTCGCGCTGGTCGCCTGCCTCTCCGTGGTCGGCTCCTCGATGGTGGCCTCCGCGACGGAGGAGCTCGACAAGTCGGTCGGCACGGACTTCATCGTCCAGGGCAACCAGCGGATCGTGCCGCAGGCCCAGAAGGCCATCGAGGACACGCCCGGCCTGGAGCACGTCACCAGCTACAAGATGATCGACGCCAAGCTGACCTCGCCCGACGGGAAGACCGAGGACAGCGACGTCACGGCCGCGGACCCGACGTACGCGGACGATCTGCGCCGCGAGACGATCGCCGGCGAGCTGTCGGCGGCGTACGGGAAGAACGCGATGTCGGTCGGCTCCCTGTACGCCGAGAAGCACGGGGTGGAGGTCGGCGACACGCTGACCGTCGCCTTCAAGGGCGGACGGACCGCGAAGCTGAAGGTCGCGGCGATCACCGACGACGACGTGGCCATCGACAAGGGCTCGCGCTACATGAGCATCACCACGATGCGGCAGTACGTCCCGGCCGACGCCGTCCCGCCGAACGACATCATGTTCGCCACCGCCGAGGACGGCGAGGAGAAGGCGGCGTACACGGCCCTCAAGAAGGCCCTGGACCCGTACCCGCAGTACCAGGTGCGTGACCAGACCGACTACAAGCAGGAGCTCAAGGACCAGATCGGCCAGCTCCTGAACATGGTCTACGGCCTGCTGGCCCTCGCGATCATCGTGGCGGTCCTGGGCGTCGTGAACACCCTCGCCCTCTCGGTCGTCGAGCGGACCCGCGAGATCGGCCTGATGCGCGCCATCGGCCTCTCCCGCCGGCAGCTGCGCCGCATGATCCGGCTGGAGTCGGTCGTCATCGCCCTCTTCGGAGCGCTGCTCGGTCTCGGCCTGGGCATGGGCTGGGGCGCCACCGCCCAGCAGCTCCTCGCCCTGGAGGGGCTGAAGGTCCTCGACATCCCCTGGCCGACGATCATCGGAGTCTTCGTCGGCTCGGCCTTCGTGGGACTGTTCGCGGCGCTGGTGCCGGCGTTCCGGGCGGGCCGGATGAACGTCCTGAACGCCATCGCGACGGAGTAGCTGCCGCCGGCTGTACGGACAAGCGGCCCGGTGCCGGCGAGTCTTCGGACTCGTCCGGCACCGGGCCGCTTGTCCGTTGTTCGTCGGGTGCGGGTCGGTGGGGGCTGATCGCGCAGTTCCCCGCGCCCCCAGGTATCTGCGGGCGCGGGGAACTGCGCAATGGGGGTCCGGGGGCGCAGCCCCGGGGGCGGTGTGCACAGGCGCGGGCGGGGCGGGCCGGGGCGTCGTACCCTGGACACCCCCGGCCCGTCAGACGTGTCGGGCGGTCCGTGTTGCCCACGACCCCCACCCGTACCCCTCACGACCCCCGGACGGAAACCCCTCCATGAGCCTGCACGGTCTGCTCGACGCCGTCGTCAAGGACGCCGCCCTCACCGAAGCGGTGAAGGCCGCCGGCGACGGCAACCGCATGCACGTCGACCTGGTCGGCCCCCCCGCCGCCAGGCCCTTCGCGGTGGCGGCCCTGGCCCGGGAGGCGGGACGCACGGTGCTGGCGGTCACGGCCACCGGCCGCGAGGCCGAGGACCTGGCGGCGGCGCTGCGCTCACTGCTGCCGGCCGACACGGTCGCGGAGTACCCCTCCTGGGAGACGCTCCCGCACGAGCGGCTGTCCCCCCGCAGCGACACCGTGGGCCGCAGGCTGGCGGTCCTGCGCAGGCTCACCCACCCCCGCCCCGACGACCCGGAGACCGGCCCGGTCTCCGTCGTGGTCGCCCCCGTCCGCTCGGTCCTCCAGCCCCAGGTCAAGGGCCTCGGCGACCTGGAGCCCGTAGCCCTGCGGACGGGGCAGAGCGCCGACCTCGGCGACATCGTGAAGGCCCTCGCGGCCGCCGCGTACGCGCGCGTCGAGCTGGTCGAGAAGCGCGGCGAGTTCGCCGTGCGCGGCGGGATCCTGGACGTCTTCCCGCCCACCGAGGAACACCCGCTGCGCGTGGAGTTCTGGGGCGACGACGTCGAGGAGATCCGCTACTTCAAGGTCGCCGACCAGCGGTCCCTGGAGGTCGCCGAGCACGGACTGTGGGCGCCGCCCTGCCGGGAACTGCTGCTCACGGACGACGTACGGGCGAGGGCCGCCCGGCTCGCCGAGGAGCACCCCGAGCTCGGCGAACTGCTCGGCAAGATCGCCGAGGGCATCGCGGTCGAGGGCATGGAGTCCCTCGCGCCGGTCCTCGTCGACGCCATGGAACTGCTCGTCGACGTCCTGCCCAAGGGCTCCATGGCCGTGGTGTGCGACCCGGAGCGGGTGCGCACGCGCGCGGCGGACCTGGTGGCGACCTCGCAGGAGTTCCTGCAGGCGTCCTGGGCGGCCACCGCCGGGGGAGGCGACGCCCCGATCGACGTCGGCGCGGCGTCCCTGTGGTCCATCGCGGACGTCCGGGAACGGGCCCGCGAGCTGGACATGATGTGGTGGTCGGTGTCGCAGTTCGCGGCCGACGAGACGTTCGCCTCCGCCGCCGACGCGGCGGGGGACGCGGACACACTGAAGCTCGGGATGCACGCGCCCGAGACCTACCGGGGTGACACCGCGAAGGCCCTCGCCGACACGAAGGGCTGGCTCGCGGACGGCTGGCGCACGGTGTTCGTCACCGAGGCGCACGGACCGGCGGCCCGTACCGTCGAGGTGCTCGGCGGCGAGGGCATCGCGGCCCGTCTGGAGTCGCCCCTCGACCGGCTCGTCCCCTCGGTCGTGCAGGTGTCCTGCGGCTCGATCGACTACGGGTTCGTCGACCCGGCGCTCCGGCTCGCCGTCCTCACCGAGACCGACCTGACCGGGCAGAAGGCCGCAGGCAAGGACGGCGCCCGGATGCCGGCCCGCCGCAGGAAGACCATCGACCCGCTGACGCTGGAGGCGGGCGACTACATCGTCCACGAGCAGCACGGCGTCGGCCGCTACATCGAGATGGTGCAGCGGACCGTGCAGGGCGCGACCCGCGAGTACCTCGTCGTCGAGTACGCGCCCGCCAAGCGCGGCCAGCCCGGCGACCGCCTCTACATCCCCACGGACCAGCTGGAGCAGATCACCAAGTACGTGGGCGGCGAGGCCCCGACTCTGCACCGGCTCGGCGGCGCCGACTGGACGAAGACCAAGGCGCGCGCCAAGAAGGCCGTCAAGGAGATCGCGGCGGACCTCATCAGGCTGTACTCGGCCCGGATGGCGGCCCCCGGGCACGCCTTCGGCGCCGACACGCCGTGGCAGCGCGAGCTGGAGGACGCGTTCCCGTACACCGAGACGCCCGACCAGCTCACCACCATCGCCGAGGTCAAGGACGACATGGAGAAGACGGTCCCGATGGACCGGCTGATCTGCGGCGACGTCGGCTACGGCAAGACGGAGATCGCGGTCCGCGCGGCCTTCAAGGCGGTCCAGGACGGCAAGCAGGTCGCCGTCCTCGTCCCCACCACCCTGCTCGTCCAGCAGCACTTCGGGACGTTCAGCGAGCGCTACTCGCAGTTCCCCGTCAAGGTCAGGGCCCTGTCGCGCTTCCAGTCCGACACCGAGGCGAAGGCCGTCCTGGAGGGACTGCGGGAGGGCTCGGTGGACGTGGTCATCGGCACCCACCGCCTGTTCTCCTCGGAGACCAGGTTCAAGGACCTGGGCCTTGTCATCGTCGACGAGGAGCAGCGGTTCGGCGTCGAGCACAAGGAGCAGCTGAAGAAGCTGCGCGCGAACGTGGACGTCCTGACCATGTCCGCCACCCCGATCCCGCGCACCCTGGAGATGGCGGTGACGGGCATCCGCGAGATGTCGACGATCACCACGCCGCCGGAGGAACGGCACCCGGTACTGACCTTCGTCGGCCCGTACGAGCAGAGGCAGATCGGCGCCGCGGTGCGCAGGGAGCTGCTGCGCGAGGGCCAGGTCTTCTACATCCACAACCGGGTCGAGTCGATCGACCGGGCCGCGGCCAAGCTGCGTGAGATCGTGCCGGAGGCGCGGATCGCGACGGCCCACGGCCAGATGTCCGAACAGGCCCTCGAACAGGTGGTCGTCGACTTCTGGGAGAAGAAGTTCGACGTCCTCGTCTCGACGACCATCGTGGAGTCGGGCATCGACATCTCGAACGCGAACACGCTGATCGTGGAGCGCGGCGACAACTTCGGCCTCTCCCAGCTGCACCAGCTGCGCGGCAGGGTGGGCCGTGGCCGCGAGCGCGGTTACGCGTACTTCCTCTACCCCCCGGAGAAGCCGCTCACGGAGACGGCCCACGAACGCCTCGCGACCATCGCCCAGCACACCGAGATGGGCGCGGGCATGTACGTGGCCATGAAGGACCTGGAGATCCGCGGCGCCGGAAACCTGCTGGGCGGCGAGCAGTCGGGGCACATCGCCGGGGTCGGCTTCGACCTGTACGTACGCATGGTGGGCGAGGCGGTGGCCGACTACCGCGCCCAGATGGACGGCGGGGTCGAGGAAGAGCCGCCGCTGGAGGTCAAGATCGAGCTGCCGGTCGACGCGCACGTCCCGCACGACTACGCGCCCGGCGAGCGGCTGCGTCTGCAGGCATACCGCGCGATCGCCTCGGTCAACTCCGAGGAGGACGTCAAGGCGGTACGCGAGGAACTCGTCGACCGCTACGGGAAGCTGCCCGAGCCGGTGGAGAACCTCCTCCTGGTGGCCGGGCTGCGGATGCTCGCACGGGCGTGCGGGGTCGGCGAGGTCGTCCTCCAGGGCAACAACATCCGCTTCGCGCCGGTGGAGTTGCGGGAGTCGCAGGAGCTGCGGCTCCAGCGCCTGTACCCGGGCACGGTCATCAAGCCGTCCGCCCACCAGGTCCTGGTCCCGCGCCCCAAGACGGCGAAGGTCGGCGGGAAGCCGCTGGTCGGCCGCGAGTTGCTGGGATGGACGGGCGAGTTCCTGACCTCGATCCTGGGGTCCTGACGCCGGTCCGGGGCTCCTGACGCCGGGGCCGGGGTGAGGGGCCGGAAGGTGTGAGGGGCGCGATGCGGGACAACAGGTCCCGGGGGACGGGGGTGTGCACCACCTCGGTCACGCCGGTGGTGCGCCACTCGGCCGCCGAAGCCGCACGCGTCCGCTCTCCCGCCGTTCTCGCCCCGGCCCCGGGCCAGTACGGTGAGGTCCAACTGGACCCCCCGGCCGGGGCGGACAGGGGCCGGCGAAGAGAGGGAGAGCGCCCGTGACGTTCTGGACCAGGACCGCCGGCGTCGCGGCCCTGCTGCTCGCCGCGGCCGGCTGCACCGTGGAACCCACCGGCGCCGCCGGGCCGCAGGAGACGGCGGGCACGGGCGGGGCCGCCCTCACCGCCGTCGACTCGCTGACCGTCAAGGGCAGGGCGCCCAGAACGGGCTACGACCGCGACAAGTTCGGCACCCCCTGGGCCGACACCGACGCGAACGGCTGCGACACCCGCGACGACATCCTCAAACGGGACCTGAAGGAGGTTCGGTTCAGCGGTGGTGAGTGCAGTGTGCGGTCGGGGACGCTCGATCCCGACCCGTACACGAACAAGGACGTCACCTTCGTACGCGGCGGGCGCAGCGAGGTCGACATAGACCACCTCGTCGCTCTGTCGGACGCCTGGCAGAAGGGCGCCCAGAAGTGGGACGCGAGCAAGCGGATAGCGCTGGCCAACGATCCGCTGAACCTGCTCGCCGTCGACGCCGGACGCAACCGCAGCAAGGGCGACGGGGACACCGCGACCTGGCTACCGCCCCACAAGGCGTACCGGTGCACGTATGTGGCCCGGCAGGTGGCCGTGAAGAAGAAGTACGGGCTGTGGGTCACGCAGGCGGAGAAGACCGCGATGAAGAAGGTGCTGTCCGGCTGCCCCGGTGAGCGGCTCCCCTCGGGCGGCACCTCGACGCGGGCACCGAGCCGGTTCCACGCGGACTGAGCGGGCCGTCCCGACGGGCCGCGCCGGTGGGCCGTCCCGACGTGGTCTTCTGGCGGGGCGTCAGGTTTGAGGTGCCCCTTTTGGAGGCGTCCCGTCCGAGGCGTCCCCTTCGAGGCGTCAGCCGTTCATCGCGTCCAGGTCGATGACCTCGCCCTTCGGCTTCTCGGCCGGGACCGGCGTGTCGAAGTCGCTGAAGGTGACCGTGCCCGGGTCCTCGGCCGACCTGCTGACCACCTTCAGCAGGTAGGGCTCGCCCTCCGTGGCGACGTACAGCGTGTACGCGTCCTTGCCGTCCTTCTCGTGCAGGACGATCGCCGGGCTGCCGTCGACCGTGGTCGTCCTGCCGCGGGTGGCGTCGGAGTTGACGTCCTCGAAGTCCGCCAGGACGGTGTCGAGGTCGCAGAAGCCCGCGATGTCCTTGGCGTCCGAGCCGGTCGCGGACATCTTGGTCCACTTGCCGGCCAGCATCGCCACCACCGAGTCGGTCTCCTCCTTGGAGGCGCCCTCGTCCTGGGCGCGCAGGAACTTCTCGTCGTACTTCATGTAGAGGGTGTCGCCGGTCATCCTGAGCTCGGCCTCGCCCTGGCCGTTCGCGCTCATCGTGCCGGCGCACCGGCCCTTCTCGTCGAGGGCCATGTCCAGGTCGACCAGGCTGCCGTCGTCGTCCTTCATGCCGCCCTTCATGCGCAGCGACGAGGCGTTCGAGGTGGCCTCCACGGCCTGGTCGGCTATCTCGCCGCCGGTCAGCCCGGCGAACGGGCCCTTGGGCGCGCTGTCCGCCTTGTCCTCGCCCGGCAGACAGCCGGTGAGCGAGGCGGTGGCCGCGGCGGCGAGGCAGAGGGCGGGAAGTGCGGTGCGACGCATACGGGTTCCTTGGAAGTGAGAGGTGAGACGCGACAGGTGAGACGCGACAGGTCAGACGCGACAGGTGAGAAGCGTTCTTCGACGGCCGCTCATCCGATGGGTCAATCAGAACAGAGCTTGTGAACCGAGTCAACACGGTTCACGAAGGGGCAGCCATACACGGTCGTGAATGGATGGCTCTTGCGTACGCCGTTATGCTCGACGCCACACACCGGACGACGGGAGCCCAGCGGGTGCAGGAGAACGGGACAGAGGTCACCGCGGCCGGGATCGCGAGGCTCGCCGGAGTCGGCCGCGCCGCCGTCAGCAACTGGCGCCGCCGCCACGCCGACTTCCCCAGACCTGTCGGCGGCAGCGAGACCAGCCCCTCCTTCGCGCTGGCCGAGGTCGAGGACTGGCTGCGCGCCCAGGGCAAACTGGCCGAGGTCCCGCTGCGCGAACGCGTCTGGCAGCGGATCGCCGGACATCCGCGGGGCCCCGTCACCGCCCTGGTCCACGTCGGCTGCGCCCTGCTGCTCGTCCACGACCGCCCCACGGTCTGGCTGGAGGTGAGCGCCGGTTCGGACGGACGCCTCGCCGAGCTGCTGCCCACACCCCTCGACCAGGTCCTCGACCCCCGTTTCGGGGTGCTCCGCAGACGGGCCGTCGACACGCCGACCGCCGCCCAGCTGCTGCCCTCCGCACCGCTGTTGCGCGCAGCCGCGGACCTCGCCGCCGAACTGGGCGCGCGCAAGGCGTACGAGTTCCTGCTCGGCCGGCACCTCGACGCCAACCCGCGCCAGTACACGCTCACACCGGCCGGCCTCGCCGCCCTGATGGCCGACCTCGCCGGACCCGCCGCAGCGGTCCTCGACCCGGCGTGCGGCACCGGCGCCCTGCTGCGCGCGGTGGCCGCCGCACAGGGGGAGTCGGCCACCGAGGACCAGCGCCTCTACGGGCAGGACAGCGCGCCCGAGCTGGCGGCCCTGACGGCACTGCGCCTGGCCCTCCACACCCGGGCCACCGTGCGCACCGCCGCGGCCGACACCCTGCGCGAGGACGCGTACGGCAGCCTCAGGGCGGACGCCGTCCTGTGCCACCCGCCGTTCAACGAGCGCAACTGGGGCCACGACGAACTCGCCTACGACCCCCGCTGGGAGTACGGCTTCCCGGCCCGCACGGAGTCCGAACTGGCCTGGGTGCAGCACGCCCTGGCCCGCTTGAAGGAAGGCGGGATCGCCGTCCTCCTGATGCCGCCGGCCGCCGCCTCCCGGCGCTCGGGCCGCCGGGTCCGCGCCGACCTGCTGCGCCGCGGGGCCCTGCGTGCCGTGATCGCCCTGCCGCCGGGCGCGGCACCTCCGCACAATCTCCCGCTGCACCTGTGGGTGCTGCGCAGGCCCGCCGTCACCGCCCAGCCCGCGCAGCCGGAGGTGCTGCTCGCCGACACCGGGGTGTTCGCCGCGGACAGCCGCGGCGGCCTCGACTGGCAGGCCGTGCGCACCGCCGTCCTCGACGCCTGGCACCCCTTCGACCGCACCGGTACCGCGCCCGAGCAGCCGGGCCTCAGCCGCTCCGTGCCGGTCATCGACCTCCTCGACGACGACGTGGACCTGGCCCCGGCCCGGCATCTGCCGCCCCCCGAGGCCGGCGGCGGCGCCGAGCACCTCGCGGACGTGCGCGACCGGCTGGGCGAGACCCTCCGGTTGACCGCCCGCCTCACCCCGCCCCCCGCCGGTGCGCGCGGGCCCGCCCGCTGGCCGCTCACCACGATCGGTGAACTCGCGCGCGGGGGCGCACTCCGGCTGCGTACCGGAGGGAACGAGCCGCGGGCGGGCGGCGGCGACGGGCACGCGCGCGTGCCCGTCCTCACCGACCACGACGTCCTCGCCGGCACCGGACCGTCCGGAACGGCCGCCCACGGATCGGGAACGGCCGCCCACGGACCCGGAACAGTCCCTTCCGGAGCGGGATCGGCCTTCTACGGAACACCGTCCGCGAGCGACGAGGAGCCCGTGCTCACCGAGCCGGGTGACGTCGTCGTCCCCGTGCTCGGCGGCGGCTCCATCGCGCGCGTGGTCGACGAGGCGACCGCGGGCGCCGCCCTCGGCCGCAATCTCGCGCTGCTGCGGCCGGACCCGGCCGCGCTCGACCCGTGGTTCCTCGCCGGCTTCCTGCGCGGCACCGCCAACAACCGCCGGGCCAGCAGTTACGCGTCCACCGCGACCCGGCTCGACGTGCGCCGCCTCCAACTGCCGCGGCTGCCGCTGGAACAGCAGCGCACGTACGGCGAACGGTTCCGCGCGCTGGCCGAGTTCGAGGAGGCGCTACGGCTCGCGGGGCGCCTCGGCGAGCAACTGGTCCGCGGCATGTACGACGGCCTGGCGGACGGCACGGTCGAGCCGGACTGATGCTCCCGGGAGCTGCTGGGGCGGAGGCGGTGACCAGCACGACAACGGTTCGGTACAACCCTGGACCGGTTGTCCTTGTCGGCCTATACGCTCGGACTCCGCACTCGTACGTCCGTACCGCCCTCCGTCCCCATCAGGTCTCCAGGAGCAACCATGCAAGGCCACGGCCAGGCGCAGCCGGTGAAGCCGCCCCCCTCGACCGGGCTGCTGGTCTTCCTGCGTGTGTCATTCGTGGTCGTCTCCGTGTGCAGCTTCGGTCTCCTCGGCTGGACGATGATGCTGCGGCTGGCGCTCGTGACCCGCAAGTCGCTCGACTGGGGCCTGCTCGTGGCCACGTTCGCGGCCGAGGCCCTCGGACTGGTCCTGATCGGCACCGAGCCCGGCGACGAGATCCACACCCCGGGCGGCTGGACGGGTCTCGCGCTGCTCTTCGGCTCGCTCGTCCCCGTGATCTCGTACTACCTCGCGGCGGAGATCCGCCACTTCCACGAGCAGAGTCACGCGTACGCGGCGTACGCCCCGCGCCGGCAGCCCCCGGCCACCGCGTACGGCTACCCGCAGCCGCCGTACGCCGCCACCGCCGGCCCGCACACCCCGGTGCCGCCGATGCCCGCCGTACCGCAGCCCCAGTCCCGGCCCGCCGCGCCGACCCCGCCGCCGCAGCGTCCCGCGCCCGCCCGTATCGACCAGGTGCGCGCCGAGCTCGACGAGTTGAGCGACTATCTCCGCAAGCAGGAGGACGGCAGGTGACGGTGGCGCCGGGGCGAGTGATCACCGGCCGCTACGAACTGTCCACGCTCATCGGGCAGGGCGGCATGGGCCAGGTCTGGACGGCGTACGACCAGCGCCTGGACCGGCGCGTCGCGGTGAAGCTGCTGCGGCCGGACAAGGTCGCGGGCCAGGAGGCCGACGAGCTGCGCCGCCGCTTCGTGCGCGAGTGCCGCGTCACCGCCCAGGTCGACCACCCCGGCCTGGTCACGGTGCACGACGCGGGCAGCGAGGGCGAGGAGCTGTTCCTCGTCATGCAGTACGTCGACGGGGCCGACCTCTCCGACCACCTCGCCGAGCACGACCCCTACCCCTGGCAGTGGGCCGTCTCGGTCGCCGCGCAACTGTGCGCCGTGCTCTCCGCGGTGCACGCCGTGCCGATCGTCCACCGCGACCTCAAACCGCGGAACGTGATGATCAAACAGGACGGCACGGTCACCGTCCTCGACCTCGGCGTCGCGTCCGTCATGGACACCGACACCACCCGCCTCACGCACACCGGCTCCCCCATCGGATCGCCCGCCTACATGGCACCCGAGCAGGCGATGGGCGGAGCGGTCGGCCCGTACACCGACCTGTACGCGCTCGGGGTGCTGCTGCACGAACTGCTCAGCGGGGACGTGCCGTTCTCGGGCTCCACCGCCCTGGGCGTGCTGCACCGGCACCTCTACGAGCCGCCCCTGCCGGTCCGCCGGCTGCGCCCCGAGGTGCCCGAGGCGCTGGAGGCCCTCGTGCTGCGGCTGCTGTCCAAGGACCCGCAGCACCGCCCGGACTCAGCCCAGGAGACGTACGAGCAGTTGCTGCCGCTGCTGCCCGCGCGCGGGATCCCGTCCGGCGGACCGCTCGACCCCACGCGCCCGTTCCTGCGCCCGCACGCCCCCTGGCCGGACCGAGCCCGCACCCCCGCGGCGCAGCCGCAGGCCGCGCCCGCCGTCGACAGGCCGGACGTCGCGGGAGCGGTCGACGAGGTCAAACGCCTCCTCGGAGAGGGCCGCATCACGCAGGCCGTCGACATCCTCGGCCAGATACTCCCGGCCGCCGCCGCCCAGCACGGCGAGCACTCGCCGGTCGTCCGCACGCTGCGCAAGCAGTACGCGGCCACGCTGATGGACGACGGCCAGTACCGGCGCGCCCTGCCCGAACTGCGCCGCCTCGCCGACGAGCGGGCCACCGAGGCCGGGCAGGCCGACCCGCAGTCGCTGCGCTTCCGCTACGAGGCCGCCCAGTGCCTCGAACAGCTCGGCGAACCGGCCGCCGCGCTCGCCGAGTACCGCGCCCTGCTGCCGTACTACGAGAACCAGTACGTGGCGCAGGACGCCGAACTCTCCTTCGAGGTACGCCGCCGCATCGGCCACCTGCTCCTCGCCCTCGGCGACCGGGCCGCCGCCCACGACACGCTGGCCCGGCTCCGGTACGACGCCGAACGGCTGCGGGGCCCCGGCCATCCGCTGGTCGCCGAGATCGGCCGGACCCTCCAGTGGCTGGGCCAGGTCCGCGGCTGAACCGCGTACGCGGGAGGCGGTGCCCGAAGTCCGGGCGAATCGTTGGGTCGAATGGGTGGCCGAGAGCCGGTCCCCTGCCTACCATCGATCACCGCAAGACTTTGTGCACCGTCGCACAAGCTCCTACAGGAGGTCCTCCTTGCACCGCCGCCGTCGCACCGCGCTCCTCCTCTCCGCCGCGCTCCTCACCGCGGCCCCCCTCCTGACCGCCTGCGGCAACGACGCGCATCCCGGTGCCGCGGCCGTCGTCGGCGACGACCGCATCACGGTCTCCCAGCTGGAGAACCGGGTGAACGAGGTACGGACCGCGCAGCGGGCCGCCACCACCGGCGAGGCGCAGTACGAGCAGGCCATCGCCAAGTCCGGCGGCCTCACCCGGGACACCCTGCACGGCATGGTCCTGGACCGTGTACTGCACCGGGCCGCCCGGGACGCGGGCGTGACCGTCACCCGCAAGGAGGTCCAGGAGGCCCGCGCGGGGCTGGAACAGCAGGCGGGTGACGCGAAGGCGCTGGAGGTGAGCTGGCTCCAGCAGTACGGGGTGCCGCCCCAGCGGCTCGACAGCAACCTCCGTGTCCAGATCGAGGCCCAGAAGCTCGCCGCCGCCCTCGGCACGGACACCAGCCAGCCGGCCTTCTGGAAGTCGCTGTCCGAGGCGTCCAAGAAGCTGGACGTCGACCTGAACCCCCGTTACGGCACCTGGGACGTGGAGAAGAGCAGCCGCGTCGACGCCAAGCTGCCGTGGGTGCGTGACGTCACGGCGGCCGGCCGGCAGCCGGCGTGACCGTCGCCCACGCACCCCGTCCACAGGCCGTGACCATGATGTCGGTGGCGTGGGTTACGTTCGGGGTGTGAACGCATCCAGTCCGGGGCGCATCGTCCTGCTCACCACCAGCCACCGCGTCGCCCCCGGACTCCTGTCCTGGCCCGCCTGGCAGGCGCTGCACGGCGCCGACCGCGTCCTGTGCGCGGACGGCGCCCACCCCCAGCTGCCGTATCTGCGCGAGGCCGGCGTCCGGGTCGACGAGGCCGCGCCCGACGCCCAGGAGCTGGTCGACGCCTGCGCCGGCGGGCGCACGGTGACCGTCGTCGCCACCGGCGAGGGCGAACCGCGCCTGACCGACGGCCTGGCCCGGCTGGCGGGCACCGGGCGCGTCCCGATGCCCGACCTCGAACTGCTCCCCGCCTCGTACGACCTCCCGGGCGCCCGCCTCCTCGACCTCGTCCAGGTCATGGACCGCATCCGCCTCGAATGCCCCTGGTCGTCCCAGCAGACCCACAAGGGCCTCGCCAAGTACGGCCTGGAGGAGGCGTACGAACTCGTCGAGGCGATCGAGGAGGGCGACCGGGACGAGCTGCGGGAGGAACTCGGCGATGTGCTGCTCCAGGTCGTCTTCCACTCCCGGATCGCCGAGGAGGGCGACCCGGAGGACGGGTCGGAGCCCTTCTCCATCGACGACGTGGCGGCGGGCATCGTCACCAAGCTGATCCACCGCCACCCGCACGTGTTCGGCGACGAGACCGCCTCCACACCCGAGGAGGTCAAGGAGCACTGGCTGCGCACCAAGGCCGAGGAGAAGCGGCGCACGTCGGTCACGGACGGCGTCCCGCTCGGCCAGCCCGGCCTCGCGCTCGCCGCCAAGCTGGCGTCCCGCGCGCGCACGGCGGGACTGGAGACGCCCCTCCCGCGGGGTGAGGGCGTCGGTTACGCCCTGCTGGCGCTGGCCGTCCAGGCCGAGGCGGACGGCGTGGACCCGGAAGCGGCCCTGCGCGCAGCGGCCCGCACCTACCGAGAAGCCATAAGAACAACCGAACCCTGACGCCCCCGACCACCCCAAAGGCCCGCGGGGAACGGCGTGCTCAGCCCTCGCGGATCCGCAGGTCTGAACGGGGGGCCGCCGAGGCGCCCTGAAGGGGCGCGGGGAACGGCGTGCTCAGCCCTCGCGGATCCGCAGGTCTGAACGGGGGGTCGGCGAGGCGCCCTGAAGGGGCGCGGGGAACGGCGCGACGAGCCCCCACCGGCCCGCAGGTGATGCACGACCCCCGGCGGGCCGGGGCGGAGCGTCACGCTCCGCCCCGGCCCGGCGAATGATGCCAGCGCGGCCGGGGCCGCCGCAGGAGCCACTCCCCCGTGCCCAGCGACCGCCCCCGCCCCGTGGGCGGCAGATCGTCGCGGAACACCCGGTCCGGGACGGCCCCCAGACCCGGCAGCACCTCGGTGATCTCCTCCACCAGCCCGGGCGGACCCGCCAAGTAGACATCGTGGCGCGCCCACTTGGCACGGTTGCCCAGAGCGGTCAGCAACCGCTCGGTCGCCTGCAGCTTGGGACGCCCCGGCGCAGGCGTGATCACGGTGACGTCCAGCCGCGGCAGCCGCGTGCGCAACGCCCCGAGCGCGGCCCGGTCGTAGAGGTACGCGGTGTCGCGCGCCACGACGAACAGCCGGGCCTCGTCGTACGGCCCGGGCTCGGACGCCAGCTGTTCGAGAAGCGCC
This sequence comes from Streptomyces sp. NPDC002701, assembly GCF_042889045.1. NCBI lineage: Bacteria > Bacillati > Actinomycetota > Actinomycetes > Kitasatosporales > Streptomycetaceae > Streptomyces > Streptomyces sp. NPDC002701. Next base: position 711,425 of record NZ_JBIAQL010000003.1, on the reverse strand, counting down.
TTCACCGGTGCCCAGCCGGTGCCGGCCGCGATGAACGTGAGAGGTCGCTCCACGGGCGTACGGAGGGTGAGCCGGCCGCACGCCGGACCGAGCCGCAGCACATCGCCCGTGCGGGTGCGCCGGACGAGCTCGGGGGACAGGACGCCGTCCTCGACGAGGCTGACGTGCAGGTCCAGGGTGTCGTCGGAGCGGGGCGCGTTGCCGACGGAGTAGGGACGCCAGACGCCCGGTAATCGGGGGTCGCTGACACTCACGTACTGGCCCGGGACATGGGGGAGCGGCCGCTGCGGGCGGAGGGTGAGGACGGTGAGGTCGTCCCCGTGCCCGGTGCGCCCGACGACCTCCGCGTCCCACCAGGACGGCTCCCCCTGGCTCTCCGCCTGCCCCGCGCCGTCCAGCATGGCGTCCGCGATCACCTCGTACGCCTCGTCCCAGGCCTTCTCCACCTCCGAGCTCCACGCCGACCCCGACACGGCGGCGAACGCGGCGATCAGACTGGCCCCCACGGCCGTGTAGTGCTCCGGCCGCGCCAGGTACTTCCTGTGGTCGCGCCCCAGGTCCCGCAGGTACTCGTGCAGCCCCGGCCCCTCCAGGCGCGCGATGACGAGTGCCAGGGCGGTGAAGAGACGGTCCCGCTGGCGTTCCTTGTCCTCGGGGGAGTCCAGCGGGAACAGGGCGCGCACATCGGGGTGGTGCCAGAAGAGGTGCGAGTAGAAGTACTTGAGCGCGAACTCGGCCCGCCTTTCGACGACCGCGAAACTGGTCCGGAGAATTTCGGGGTCCACGGGCGCGACAGTAGAGAGCCCGGACGCCGCACGGTCAAGGGACAGTCCATTCCGGGACAGCCTCGGGTGAAATCCCGAAAAGGGGCCGAATCGGCGGCGGGTCCGGTGCGGAACCACGGGCGGTGAGCCCCGCGGCAGGACGCCGGACAGGCTCCCGCCGCCCCTCCCGATACCGTCGAGGAGTGACCGAAACACCTGCACAGCCGCCTGCGGGGCACCCCGCCCCCGAACTCTTCACCTGGGAGTTCGCAACCGATCCCTACCCGGCGTACGCCTGGCTCCGTGAACACGCTCCCGTGCATCGGGCGACGCTGCCCAGCGGGGTGGAGGCGTGGCTGGTGACCCGGTACGCGGACGCCAGGCAGGCCCTCGCGGACACCCGGCTGAGCAAGAACCCGGCACACCACGACGAGCCCGCGCACGCGAAGGGCAAAACGGGCATTCCGGGGGAGCGGAAGGCCGAGTTGATGACGCACCTGCTCAACATCGACCCGCCGGACCACACCCGTCTGCGGCGGCTCGTCAGCAAGGCGTTCACCCCGCGGCGGGTGGCCGAGTTCGCGCCGCGGGTCCAGGAGCTGGCGGACGGGTTGCTCGACGCCTTCGCCGAGAAGGGCGAGGCCGACCTCATCCACGAGTTCGCCTTCCCGCTCCCCATCTACGCGATCTGCGACCTCCTGGGCGTCCCGCGCGAGGACCAGGACGACTTCCGCGACTGGGCCGGGATGATGATCCGGCACGGGGGCGGGCCGAGGGGCGGTGTCGCCCGGTCGGTCAAGAAGATGCGCGGCTACCTCGCCGAGCTCATCCATCGCAAACGCGAAGAGCTCACGGATGTGCCCGCCCCGGGCGAGGACCTCATCTCCGGTCTCATCCGGTCCTCCGACCACGGCGAACACCTCACCGAGAACGAGGCCGCGGCGATGGCCTTCATCCTGCTGTTCGCCGGTTTCGAGACCACGGTGAACCTGATCGGGAACGGCACCTACGCCCTGCTCACCCACCCGGGGCAGCGGCAGCGGCTGCAGGACTCCCTCGCGGCCGGCCGGCCGGACCTGCTGGAGACCGGCCTGGAGGAACTGCTCCGCTACGACGGGCCCGTGGAGCTGGCCACCTGGCGGTTCGCGACCGAACACCTCAGCGTCGGCGGGCAGGACATCGCCCCCGGAGATCCCGTACTCGTCGTGCTCGCGGCGGCCGACCGTGACCCCGACCGGTTCGGGGACCCCGACACCCTCGACCTCTCCCGGCGTGACAACCCGCACCTCGGTTACGGCCACGGCATCCACTACTGCCTCGGCGCGCCCCTCGCCCGGCTGGAGGGCCGGACCGCGCTGACCACGCTGCTGACCCGCCTGCCCGACCTGCGACTCGCGGCGGATTCCGCCGATTTGAGGTGGCGGGGAGGGCTCATCATGCGGGGATTGCGCACGCTTCCGGTGGAGTTCACCCCGGTCGCGAAGTCTGGCAGGCGGTAGCAGTCGGGGCACCTGAAGGTGAGTCTCCGTCAACTTTGTGATCTTCACGTTATCTACGCTGCATCGACTTGTGACAAGAGTTCGAGTGCCTATACGTTCACCCATCAATGCGGCAGGTCTCGCCGGTCGCAGCAGTCACGAGCGCAGCTCATCGCTGTGTCCTGTGCGTATTCCTTGCTGTCACGCGAAAGGCAATCGCATGCTCTCCGGGAACGGCCGTCATCGTCGCCCCCGCCAGGCTCCGGCGCTCCTCGTCGCCGCGGGCGTGACCGGATCGGCCATCGCGATCCCCCTGCTCGGCGCGACCGGCGCGAGCGCCGCCAGCGGCACGACCTGGGACGCGGTCGCCGAGTGCGAGAGCGGCAGCTCGTGGAGCGCCGACACCGGCAACGGCCTCTACGGCGGGCTCCAGATGACCCAGGAGACGTGGGAGGGGTACGGCGGCCTCGACTACGCGCCGAGCGCCGACCAGGCCAGCCGCTCGCAGCAGATAGCCGTCGCCGAGAAGGTCCTCGCGGACCAGGGGACGACCGCCTGGGCGACCTGCGGCCTGCTCGCCGGCCTGACCGAGGACTCCGACTCCGCGAACGTCGACACCGGCCTCGCCAAGGACTCCGCCGACGCGCCGTCCGACACGGACGGTACGGAGGAGAGCGGCGGCACGAAGTCCGACGCGTCCCTGGACAGCGGTCCGGCCTCCGTGGGCGACTCCGGCTCGGGCGCGCAGAGAACGGACAGCGGCTCCACGGGCGGTACGAAGAAGACCGACGACTCGGACAAGTCCGCCCAGAACGACGACGCTTCGACCGAGGTGGACACCGAGGGCTCCGGCCGCCACCGCGGTGGCAGCGCCGAGGCGGCCGACACCGCTCCCCGCGCGGACGACTACGCCGGCCGGCACGCCTCGCGCGGGGACAGCGACTCGCGCGTCCTCGCCCCCGAGGGCTCGTACGTGGTCCGCAACGGGGACAGTCTCTCGGCCATCGCCGACTCCCAGGACGTCAAGGGCGGATGGAGCGAGCTGTACGCCGCGAACAAGGACACCATCGGCGCCGACCCGAACCTCATCATCCCCGGTCAGAGCATCGTCGTCGACGACACGGCGGCCGCGAGCAAGTAGTGACCAAGGCGCCGAATCGGGCCAAAACCAGCGGTAGTTCGCGGTGAATGTCCGATTTGGTGAAGTGAGAGATGGATCTCAACCACCCTGATCGTCTTTGAAATTCGGCGGACCGCATGTCTACGGTCGTGACCGCTCGCCATTGGTGGGCCCCGACGGTCGCACGCCGAATCCTGCCAACGGCCGTACGGGAACAGTCGTCGCGTAAAGCGCCGTAGGCAGGAGCGGGGGACCCAGGTAAGTGCCGGACCCGGTCGTCGGGACGAGACCGGGCACGGCTTGGGGTTAAGCCGCGTGACAGCAGTGTCGCGCGGCCGGGCAACTCACTCGGCCCGAACCCGACAGCTCACCTCGCAGGCGTCGGTGAGGGGATCGCTTCATGCTGCTTTCGAACAAGGGCAAGCACCGCCGTCCGTCCAAGGCCACCCGCATCGCCACACTGGCCGGCGTCACCGGTGCCGCCATCGCCGCCCCGCTGATGGCGGCCGGCAACGCGTCCGCCGCGACCGCCTCCGAATGGGACACCGTCGCCCAGTGCGAGTCCGGCGGCAACTGGTCGATCAACACCGGCAACGGCTACTACGGCGGCCTGCAGTTCTCGGCCTCCACCTGGGCCGCGTACGGCGGCAACGCGTACGCCTCCACCGCCGACCAGGCGTCCAAGTCCCAGCAGATCGCCGTCGCCGAGAAGGTGCTGGCGAGCCAGGGCAAGGGTGCCTGGCCGAGCTGTGGCGTGGGCCTGTCCGGCGCCTCGACCGGCAACACCGCTCCCTCGGACTCCGGCTCGTCGAACTCGAACGGCTCCGGCCAGAGCACCTCGCAGCCGCAGCAGCGGCAGAACACGCAGCCCGCCGAGGAGCGTGCCTCGCGTTCGCAGGAGCGGCCGGCCGCGAAGAAGACCGTCGAGACCCCGACCGGCAAGAAGGTCAAGAAGGGTGACGGCGAGTACAAGGTCGTCAAGGGTGACACCCTCAGCGAGATCGCCGACAAGAAGAACGTCAAGGGCGGCTGGGCGAAGCTCTACAAGCTGAACGACGACATCGTCGACGACGCCGACTTCATCTTCCCGGGCCAGCAGCTGCACCTCAGCTGACCCCGGCGGTCGCGCCCCCTCGGCGGGCCGGACGTCGTCCCGGGTCGGGGTTCTGGCCGCTCGGCCCCGGCCCGGCCGGCGATCGCGTCCACAGCCGCGTCGCGACTGAACCACAGCGCTCTCACATCCGTGTCCTCCATGGTGGAGGCCGCGTGAGGGCCACCCCCGTCCCCCACGGGCTCCCCGCTCCGGTGCGTGTTCCCCCGTACGCACCGGGGCGGGGCTTTTTCTGTCCCCGTCTTTGTTCCGTTCGGAAACAATTTCCTCTCGGTTCCGTCCACGAGGCGGCCGGGGGCCCGGTGACGCCCGGCAGCCGGTTAGGCTCATCCCGCGGGGCCACCACGGCCTGCACCCAACCGGGCCTCCGGCCCGGCACAGCTTGCGTCACATCCCAGAAGGAGATGCTCGTGCCGTCCATCGACGTCGTCGTAGCCCGGGAAATCCTGGACTCCCGAGGCAACCCCACGGTCGAGGTCGAGGTCGGCCTCGACGACGGCAGCACGGGTCGTGCCGCCGTTCCGTCCGGCGCCTCCACCGGTGCCTTCGAAGCCGTCGAGCTCCGCGACGGGGACCCCAACCGCTACCTCGGCAAGGGTGTCGAGAAGGCCGTCCTCGCCGTCATCGAGCAGCTCGGCCCGGAGCTCGTCGGTTACGACGCCACCGAGCAGCGCCTCATCGACCAGGCGATGATCGACCTGGACGCCACCGACAACAAGGGCTCGCTCGGCGCCAACGCGATCCTCGGTGTCTCCCTCGCCGTCGCCCACGCCGCCTCCGAGGCCAGCGACCTGCCGCTCTTCCGCTACCTGGGCGGCCCGAACGCGCACCTGCTGCCGGTCCCGATGATGAACATCCTGAACGGCGGGTCGCACGCCGACTCGAACGTCGACATCCAGGAGTTCATGATCGCCCCGATCGGCGCGGAGTCCTTCTCCGAGGCCGTGCGCTGGGGCGCCGAGGTCTACCACACCCTCAAGAAGGTCCTGAAGAAGCGCGGCCTGTCCACCGGACTCGGCGACGAGGGTGGCTTCGCCCCGAACCTCGGCTCCAACCGCGAGGCCCTCGACCTCATCATCGAGGCCATCAAGGAAGCCGGCTACACCCCCGGCGAGCAGGTCGCCCTCGCGCTGGACGTCGCCGCGTCCGAGTTCTACAAGGACGGCTCGTACGAGTTCGAGGGCAAGTCCCGCTCGGCCGCCGAGATGACCGAGTACTACGAGGAGCTCGTCTCCGCGTACCCGCTGGTCTCCATCGAGGACCCGCTGTACGAGGACGACTGGGCCGGCTGGAACGTCATCACCGAGAAGCTGGGCGACAAGGTGCAGATCGTCGGCGACGACCTCTTCGTCACCAACCCCGAGCGCCTCGCCCGCGGCATCGAGGAGGGCTCCGCCAACGCCCTGCTCGTCAAGGTCAACCAGATCGGCTCGCTGACCGAGACCCTGGACGCCGTCGAGATGGCCCAGCGCAGCGGCTTCAAGTGCATGATGTCCCACCGCTCCGGCGAGACCGAGGACGTCACCATCGCCGACCTCGCGGTCGCGGTGAACTGCGGCCAGATCAAGACCGGCGCCCCGGCCCGCTCTGACCGCGTCGCCAAGTACAACCAGCTGCTGCGCATCGAGGAGATCCTCGACGACGCGGCGGTGTACGCGGGCCGCTCGGCGTTCCCCCGCTTCAAGGGCTGACCCTCTTGCAGGAAGCGTCGTACGTACGTCCCCGTACCCGGTCCCGTACCGTGTGCGGGGACGTACGCACGTATCGGGGAGGCGGGACAGATGGCTGTGAAGGACCGTGACCGGTTCTCCACCGCGACCAGGCTGCGGGCGCTCGGTGAGCAGACCGCCGCCCGTGTCTACCGCTCCCAGACCAAGCGCCAGGCGCGCCGCTCGCGCCTGACCGGCCGGGCGGCGCTCCTCGCCCTCGTCCTGTGCTCGCTCGTCGTGGCGCTCGCCTATCCCATAAGGCAGTACGTCTCTCAGCGCGCCGAGGTCGCCGAACTGCAGCGCGAACGCGAGCAGGCCCGCGAGCGGGTGGAACAGCTGCGCGACCTGAAGGCGCGGTGGCAGGACGACGCGTACGCCGAGCAGCGCATCCGGGAGCGGCTGCACTATGTGATGCCGGGCGAGACCGGTTACATCGTGATCGATCCCGACGCGGCGAAGAAGACGCGCACGAACCGCACGGCGGCCGACCGGGCCTGGTACGCGAACGTCTGGGACGGCGTCGACAAGGCCGACGCGTCCACCCGGTGAACGCCGACGCGTTCACCCGTGAACCGGGACGTCGCCCGCGCACCCACCGATTCCTGCTCCCTGCTCCCTTCTCACCGACCGATCACCGACTGACCAGAAAGACACAGACCCAAGGCATGCAGACGCCCCCGCCGTCCACTCCGCGTACCGAGCCCACCGACGACGACGTCGAGGCGTTCAAGCAGCAGCTCGGGCGGCCGCCGCGCGGGCTGCGCGCGATCGCGCACCGCTGCCCGTGCGGGCAGCCGGACGTCGTCGAGACGGCTCCCCGGCTGCCCGACGGGACGCCGTTCCCGACGACGTACTACCTGACGTGCCCGCGTGCGGCCTCCGCGATCGGCACGCTGGAGGCGAACGGCGTCATGAAGGAGATGACGGACCGTCTCGCCACGGATCCCGAGCTGGCCGCGGCGTACCGGGCCGCGCACGAGGACTACCTCGCGCGCCGTGACTCCATCGAGGTGCTCGCAGGGTTTCCCAGCGCGGGCGGGATGCCGGACCGGGTGAAGTGCCTGCACGTCCTGGTCGCCCACTCGCTGGCCGCGGGGCCGGGAGTGAACCCCCTGGGCGACGAGGCGATCGCGATGCTGCCGCAGTGGTGGCGCAAGGGGGCGTGTGTCGTGCCGACGGCGGGGTGAACCGGGCGGCCCGGGGCGTCGTCGGCTGCGGGCCCGGTGGGGGCGGGCCGCGCAGTTCCCCGCGCCCCTGAAGGACGGGCTGCGCCCCGGCCTTTCATCGCGGCGGATCCCGGACATCCAGGGGCGCGGGGAACGGCGCAGTCTTTTGAGGGACGCGGGGAACTGCGCAAACGGGGGTTCGGGGGCGGAGCCCCTGAGCGGGACGAACGACTGGTACAGGAGATCACCATCAAGACTCGCGTCGCCGCCGTCGACTGCGGCACCAACTCCATCCGCCTGCTCGTCGCCGACGCGGACCCGACGACCGGTGAACTCACCGATCTGGACCGCCGGATGACGATCGTCCGGCTCGGGCAGGGCGTCGACCGGACCGGCCGCCTCGCCCCCGAGGCCCTGGACCGTACCTTCGCGGCCTGCCGTGAGTACGCCGAGGTCATCAAGGAACACGGCGCGCGGCGCCTGCGCTTCGTGGCGACCTCGGCCTCCCGGGACGCCGAGAACCGCGCCGACTTCGTCCGCGGAGTCCTCGACATCCTGGGCGTCGAGCCCGAGGTCATCTCCGGCGACCAGGAGGCCGAGTTCTCGTTCACGGGCGCCACGAAGGAGCTGACGGGCCGTGACGACCTGGCGAAGCCCTACCTCGTGGTGGACATCGGCGGCGGCTCCACCGAGTTCGTCGTCGGCGACGACCACGTCCGCGGCGCCCGCTCGGTGGACATCGGCTGCGTGCGGATGACGGAACGGCACCTCGTACGGGACGGCGTGGTCACCGACCCGCCGACCGGGGAGCAGATCCGGGCGATCCGCGCCGACATCGAGGCGGCCCTCGACCTCGCCGAGGAGGCCGTGCCGCTGCGTGCGGCCCGCACGCTCGTCGGGCTCGCCGGGTCCGTCACGACCGTCTCGGCGATCGCCCAGGACCTCCGGGAGTACGACCCCGAGGCCATCCACCACTCCCGGGTCTCCCGCGACCGCGTCCGTGAGATCACGGAGCGGCTGCTCGCCTCCACCCACGCCGAGCGGGCGGCGATCCCCTCGATGCACCCGGGCCGCGTGGACGTGATCGGCGCCGGCGCGCTCGTCCTCCTCGCGGTCATGGAGAGGTCCGGCGCCGAGGAGGTCGTGGTGAGCGAACACGACATCCTCGACGGCATCGCGTGGTCCGTGGCCTAGACAGCGCTCCGTGGCATGGACAGTGGTCGCGGTCCGCAGCATGGACAGCTGAGCAGGTGGGGCGACGTATGAGCGGTGTGGGCGGGCTGTGCGGAGCGTGTGAAACGACCTTGGAAGTGCCCCGTCGGAAAACTTCGTGAAGTTCTTCACAAGAGAATGGGCCCTGTCGGGGGAGGATTCCCTCCCTCCGGGTCCTTCCGGGGGTCCGGAGGGGGTCACGGCATGATCAACGGGGTGTTTCGCGGGTGCTGCGACCGGCCGGTGACAGGCACTGGTCCAGGGTGCCGGAAGGTCAGGAGTGGCAGCTCAGGCGCCATTGACAACGGCTCGCCGCATGCACTGGTTCCCCTGTTCGACCATGACGTACGTCACGCGGGCCGCGCAGTGTAGCAGAGGAGGTGTAGGAGCTTGTGAAGGGGCGCACGAGCGACCCCCCTGAGCCGGGTGGATACTCGATGGCATGAGCACCACGGAGCGTCCCAGGATCCTCGTAGTAGGCGGTGGGTACGTAGGACTGTACGCAGCTCGGCGCATCCTCAAGAAGATGCGCTACGGCGAGGCGACCGTCACGGTCGTCGACCCCCGGTCGTACATGACCTACCAGCCCTTCCTCCCCGAAGCCGCGGCCGGCAGCATCTCGCCTCGGCACGTCGTCGTCCCGCTGCGACGCGTGCTGCCCAAGGCGGAAGTCCTCACCGGCCGGGTCACCACCATCGACCAGGACCGCAAGGTCGCCACGATCGCCCCCCTGGTGGGCGAGGCGTACGAGCTGCCCTTCGACTACCTCGTCATCGCGATGGGCGCGGTCTCCCGTACCTTCCCGATCCCCGGCCTCGCCGAGCAGGGCATCGGCATGAAGGGCATCGAGGAGGCCATCGGCCTGCGCAACCACGTGCTTGAGCAGCTCGACAAGGCCGACTCGACGACCGACGAGGACGTCCGCCGCAAGGCGCTGACCTTCGTCTTCGTCGGCGGTGGCTTCGCCGGTGCGGAGACCATCGGTGAGGTCGAGGACATGGCCCGGGACGCGGCCAAGTACTACTCCAGCGTGTCGCGCGAGGACATGCGCTTCATCCTCGTCGACGCCGCGGACAAGATCCTCCCCGAGGTCGGCCCCAAGCTCGGCCAGTACGGCAAGGAGCACCTGGAGGCGCGTGGGGTCGAGGTCTACCTCTCCACCTCCATGGACTCCTGCGTCGACGGCCACGTGGTCCTGAAGAACGGCCTGGAGGTCGACTCCAGCACGATCGTGTGGACGGCGGGCGTCAAGCCGAACCCGGTGCTCTCCCGTTTCGGCCTGCCGCTCGGTCCGCGGGGGCACGTGGACACGCAGACGACCCTCCAGGTGCAGGGCACGGACTACGTCTGGGCCGCCGGCGACAACGCGCAGGTGCCGGACCTCGTCGGCCGCAAGGCCGGCAACGAGAACGCCTGGTGCCCGCCGAACGCGCAGCACGCGCTGCGGCAGGCGCGGGTCCTCGGTGACAACGTGATCTCCGGTATGCGGGGTTTCCCGCAGAAGGAGTACAGCCACGCCAACAAGGGTGCGGTCGCCGGGCTCGGGCTGCACAAGGGCGTTGCGATGATCGTCATGGGCAAGATGAAGATCAAGCTCAAGGGGCGGCTGGCGTGGTACATGCACCGTGGCTACCACGGGCTGGCCATGCCGACCTGGAACCGGAAGATCCGGGTGTTCGCGGACTGGACGCTGGCCGTGTTCCTGAAGCGTGAGGTCGTCTCGCTCGGGGCGATCGAGACTCCTCGTGAGGAGTTCTACGAGGCGGCGAAGCCGGCGCCGGCGCCGGCTGTGGTCGCCAAGACCGAGGAGAAGGCCAAGGCTTCCTGACCCGTTCCGCTCCACTGTTTCATCTGTCCTAAGGGGCCTTCCGCCATCCGTGGTGCGGGGGGTCCCTTCGGCGTTTTCCGCCCCCGCCGCCCCTACCCGTCCCGTCCCTGGGTGCTGCGCCCCCAGACCCCCGCGATCGCGCTGCGCGCTCGTCCTCAAACGCCGGACGGGCTGAAGATTCCGCGGCCGGGCGTGATCTTTCAGCCCGTCCGGCGTTTGAGGACCAGGGGTTCGGGGGCGGAGCCCCCGAGTAGTGACGGGAAGGGTAGGGGCGGCGGGGGCGAAAAACCCGGCGAACTACGTGGCGCCTGCATGTATTTTGCTCAGACATAACCCTTTGGCAGGACTGCGCCGCGGCCCCATCGGTGTTTACGTGGTGTCCGAGTTTGTGGGAATTCCTCGTCACGGAGGTGTGCGTCATGCAGGACGCGGCGCTTCGGCTCAAGGCGCTGATGGAACAGCTGCTGGGAGCCCCGGTCCCGGTACGGATTCGTGCCTGGGACGGTTCGGAGGCCGGACCGCCGGGCACCCCGGTGCTCGTCGTACGGAACCGGCGGGCCCTGCGCCGACTCCTCTGGAAGCCAGGGGAGTTGGGCTGGGCACGGGCCTGGGTCGCGGGCGACCTGACGGTGGACGGCGACCTCTACGCCGCCCTGGACGCGATGGCCGAGATGGTGTGGGAGCACGGCGAGAACGGCGGGGGAGCGCGACAGGCCCTGCGGAACCCCGACGTACGGGCCGCCGTCCGCGGACTCGTACGGATGGCGGGGTCGCCGCTGCCGCCCGCCCCGCCCGACGAGGAGGTACGCAGACACTCCCGCCTGTCCCATCTGCACACCAAGCACAGCGACCGGCGGGCGATCAGCCACCACTACGACGTCGGCAACGACTTCTACGAGACCGTCCTCGGACCGTCCATGGTCTACTCGTGCGCCTACTGGGAGTCCCCGGACGGCACCCTGGAGGACGCCCAGCGCGACAAGCTCTCCCTCGTCGCCCGCAAGCTGGACCTCCGCCCCGGCATGCGGCTGCTCGACGTCGGCTGCGGCTGGGGCTCGATGGCCATCCACGCCGCCCGTGAGCACGGCGTGAGCGTCGTCGGCGTGACGCTGTCGCAGGAGCAGGCCGCGTACGCCCGTAAGCGCGTCGCGGAGGAGGGGCTCACCGACCGGGTCGAGATCCGGGTGCAGGACTACCGCGACGTCATCGACGGGCCGTACGACGCCATCTCCTCCATCGGGATGGCCGAACACGTCGGCAGCGAACGCTATCTGGAGTACGCCCGGAACCTGTACGCCCTCCTGAAGCCGGGCGGACGGCTCCTGAACCACCAGATCGGGCGCCGGCCGTGGCGCAACGAATCGAATTACCAGATCAACGGGTTCATCGACGCGTACGTCTTCCCGGACGGGGAGCTCGCGCCGATCGGCGAGACCGTGACCCAGCTGGAGGGCGCCGGGTTCGAGGTCCGTGACGTCGAGTCGATCCGCGAGCACTACGCGCTCACCCTGCGGCGGTGGGTGGCGAACCTGGAGGCGGACTGGCCGCACGCCGTGCGCCTCACGAGTCCCGGCCGGGCGCGGGTGTGGCGCCTCTACATGGCCGCCTCGGCGCTCGCCTTCGAACGCAACCGCATCGGCGTCAACCAGGTCCTGGCGGTACGGACGCCCGGCACGGGTGCCTCGGGCATGCCGCTGCGGGCCCGCACCTGGAACTGAGAGGCGGGGCGGGCGATTTGACGGAGGGGCCCCGTTCCTGATGGAACGGGGCCCCTCCGGCGTATGGGCGCGGCCGCCGCTACTCGGACTTGATCGCCGTCAGCATGTTCAGGCGGGCCGCCCGACGGGCCGGCCAGAGGGCGGCCAGGACGCCGACCGCCGCCGCAAGGAGGAGGAAGACCCCCATCCGCTCCCAGGGCAGCACCAGCTCGTACGTCGCCATCCTGCCGGCCAGGAGCTCACCCGCGGCCCAGCCGAAGAACACGCCGAGACCCACGCCGAGCACACCGCCGAAGAGGGAGATGACCAGGGACTCCAGGCGGACCATCCGCTTGATCCCCTTGCGGTCGAGGCCGATCGCGCGGAGCATCCCGATCTCCTGCGACCGCTCGAAGACGGACATGGCGAGGGTGTTGATGACGCCGAGGACGGCGACGATGACGGCCATCGCCAGCAGGCCGTACAGCATGTTCAGCATCAGCGTGAACATCTGCGCGATGTCGTTGGAGACGTCCTGCTTGTCCTGGACCTTGACGGCCGGGTTGTCGCCGAGCGCCTTCTCTAGCCGGTCCTTCGTCGCGTCGGACGGGCCGCCGGAGGTCTTCAGCATGACCTGCATGTCGCCCGGGTCCGTCTGGTGCGGGGCCAGGGTCGCGGTGTCGAGCATGATGCCGCTGATCATCTCGTTGCCCTGGTAGACACCGGCGACCGTCAGCTGCTGCTTCTTGTCGTCCTCGTACGAGACCGAGAACGTCGAGCCGGCCTTCCAGCCGTGGTCCTCGGCGGTCCCGTCGTCCACGACCACCCGGGTGCCGCCGACCTCGAAGGCACCGTCGTCGACCGGGAGGTCGGTCAGGTCGCCGATCGCGGACCCCTTGACCCCGGTGAGGTACTCGGTCTCGCCGTCGATGCGGGCGGGCGCGTTGCGCAGCGAGGTGATGGAGGTGACGCCGTCGGTCCCGGCGAGCTTCTTCTCGACGTCCGGCGAGAGGGAGTTGTAGTTCGCCATGGAGACCACGTAGTCGGCCTTCAGCGCGGACGTGGCCATCTTGTCGATCGACTTCTGCAGGCTGCCCGCCATCACCGTCATGCCGGTGATGAGGGTCAGACCGATCATCAGGGCGGAGGCGGTCGCGGCGGTGCGGCGCGGGTTGCGTACGGAGTTCTGGCGGGCGAGCTTGCCCGAGACGCCGAAGACGCGCAGGACCGGGGCGGCGCTCGCGATCAGCGGGCGGGAGAGGAGAGGGGTGAGGATGAACACGCCGATGATCAGCAGGACCGCGCCGAAGCCCATCGGGGCCTGGCCGTCCGAGCCGTCCATCGTCGTGGCGTAGAGGACGACGGTGACGCCCGCCGCGGCGAACAGGGCGCCGAGGGTGTTGCGCAGCACCAGCGACTTGGTGGTCGCCGCGGCGTGCACGCTGCTCATGGCCGCGACCGGGGGGATCTTCGCGGCGCGGCGGCCCGGGAGCCAGGCGGCCAGCATGGTGATCAGGATGCCGACGGCGAACGACGTGCCGACCGTGCCCGGGGTGACGACCAGCGGTCCGGCCGGGACGGCGGCGTCCAGCGTGCCCATGAGGGCGCGCAGGCCCGCGCCGATGCCGATGCCGGCGAGCAGGCCCGTGACGGCGGCGACCGTGCCGACCAGGAAGGCTTCCAGGAGCACCGAGCGGGTGACCTGCCTGCGGGAGGCGCCGACCGCGCGCAGCAGCGCCAGTTCCTTGGTGCGCTGGGCGACCAGCATCGTGAAGGTGTTGGCGATGATGAACGTGCCGACGAACAGGGCGATGCCGGCGAAGACCAGCAGGCCGGTCTTGAGGCCGCTCATCGACGCCTCGATCTGGACGGCCTGGTCGTCGGCGAGTTCCTGGCCCGTGATCGTGGACGCGATGTCCTTCGGGAGGACCTTGTCGAGGCTGGCCTGCAGTGCGGTCTGGCTGGTGCCCGGGGCGGCCTTCACGTCGATCTCGTCGTACGTGCCGGTCTTGTGGAAGAGCTGCTGCGCGGTGGCCGTGTCGAAGAGGGCGAGGCTGCCGCCGGCGGCGACGTTGCCGTCGTCCGTGGTGAAGATCGCGCTGATGGTGGGGGTGAGGACCGGGCCGTCGATCGAGAGCCGTACCTTGTCGCCGACCTGGTAGCCGGCGCGCTTCGCCGTCTCGGCGTCGATGGCTACCTGGTCCTTGCCGGACGGGGCCCTGCCGCTGCTGAGCGGGTAGCGGGGGTCCTTGTCGCTCCAGTAGTTGCCGCCCTGCGACTGGAAGCCGCCGCCGATCAGTTTGCCGTCCTTGCCGGCGATCGCGGTGAAGCCGCTGACGACGCCGATGGCGTTCTCGGCGCCGGGGGCCTTCTCGGCCTTCTCCAGGAGTGCCTGGGTCAGCTCCGGGTCCTTGCCGAGCTTGTCGCCCTTGTCCTCGGTGTACTCCGGCTGGACGGCCACGTCGACCTGGTCGAAGCCCTTCGCCGAACTCTTCTGGTAGGCGTCGGAGATGGTGTTGGTGAAGACCAGGGTGCCGGAGACGAACGCGACGCCCAGCATCACGGCGAGCACGGTCATCAAGAGCCTGGCCTTGTGCGCGAGCACGTTGCGCAGAGCGGTACGGAGCATTGTCTTCTCAGTCCAGGTGGGTTGTGTGCGGGCCGGTGGGGGTTGAACGCGCAGTTCCCCGCGCCCCTGGGGAGCTGCCGGCTGGGGTTGGGGGTCCCGTGCCGGCCCGCGGTGGCTGGTCGCGCCGTTCCCCGCGCCCCTGAAGGGCTGGGGGTGGCGGGTTGCGGGTGGTGTGCGGGTCGGTGGGGGTTGATCGCGCCGTTCCCCGCGCCCCTTGAAAGCGGGGCTGCGCCCCTTTGGGGGCGCGGGGAACTGCGCGACCAGCCACCGCCGGCCCGCAGGTAAGGGGCCGAGGCGCGGTCGGGGCCGGAAGAGGGGCCCGCCCCACTAACTGGTGCGACCCTTTGCGTCGAAGCGCTTCATGCGGTCCAGGACCGCGTCAGCCGTCGGATCCAGCACCTCGTCCACCACCCGCCCGTCCGCCAGGAAGATCACCCGGTCCGCGTACGCCGCCGCGACCGGGTCATGGGTCACCATGACGACGGTCTGCCCCAACTCCCGTACGGAGTTGCGCAGAAAGCCCAGCACCTCCGACCCCGACCGCGAGTCCAGGTTCCCG
Source organism: Streptomyces sp. NPDC002701 (assembly GCF_042889045.1). Classification (NCBI taxonomy): domain Bacteria; kingdom Bacillati; phylum Actinomycetota; class Actinomycetes; order Kitasatosporales; family Streptomycetaceae; genus Streptomyces; species Streptomyces sp. NPDC002701. The sequence continues at coordinate 696,152 of NZ_JBIAQL010000003.1, read as the reverse complement.
GTGGGCTCGTCGCCGAAGATGATGTCCGGGCGGGACGCCAGCGCCCGCGCCACGGCGACGCGCTGCTGCTGTCCGCCGGAGAGCTGCGAGGGCCGGTGCGAGAGCCGGTCGGCGAGCCCCACCATCTCGATCACCGTGTTCAGCCACTCCTTGTCGGGCTTGCGGCCCGCGATGTCCATCGGGAGGGTGATGTTCTCCAGCCCGGTGAGGGTGGGCAGGAGATTGAACGCCTGGAAGATGAAACCGATCTTGTCCCGGCGCAACTTGGTGAGCTGCTTGTCCTTGAGCGAGCCGAGTTCGGTCTCCCCGATGCGGACCGAACCGGACGAGAAGCTGTCGAGACCCGCGACGCAGTGCATCAGCGTGGACTTGCCGGAGCCGGAGGGTCCCATGATCGCGGTGAACTCCGCCTGCCGGAAGTCGACGGAGACCCGGTCCAGAGCGACCACCTGGGTCTCCCCCTGTCCGTAGACCTTCGACAGTTCCGTGGCGCGGGCGGCCACCGTGGTGGTCCGTTCGGCGAGGGGCGTGGTGGTCACGGAAGGGTGCTCCTTGTCGGTACGACGACGAGTGGACGACAGTTCCATCGTCGACGCCGATCCCCGCCGTGTAGTCACCCGCTGTTCCGGTATCGGAGGCAGACTCGGGGCGGACCACGCGGCCCCACGTCATACCTGGGGATGACTCCGGCCCCCGGGAGCGGGAATCGGCGACGGTCCGTCAGGTTCCGCTCGTTCGGGTTCCGCTCGTTCGGGCGGTGAAATCACGTCATTCCCCGTGCGCCGTCCAGCGTCCTTCCGAGGGCATGTGGCATGTGCGGATGGCGCATACCGTGGGCTGATGCTCCCTCAGACGCCAATAAAATAAGACAACATCGGGTCGCCCCACCGCTGTTCGGGGGATCTGTCCCGATAGGCTCGGAGCACTCGAAGCGGAGCCCATGGCCTGCCCGGATGGTGGAATGCAGACACGGCGAGCTTAAACCTCGCTGCCCCTCACGGGGCGTACCGGTTCAAGTCCGGTTCCGGGCACCTCCGACACTTCAGCTCTTCCCGGCGTATCCCCGTGAAGGGTGCACCCTTCATTGAATACTTGACCACGTGACCGTTGACAGCGGGTTCCGTGGGTCCGAGACTCACGTGGGCGAGATGGTGAATAAAATTTCACCAGGAGAACAAAGGGTGTGTCGATGCGTACCACCGTCGGGATCATCGGGGCAGGACCGGCCGGCCTGCTGCTGGCGAGGCTGCTGCACAACGCGGGGATCGACTCCGTCGTGCTGGAGAGCCGGGACAGGGCGTACGTCGAGCAGCGGCAGCGCGCCGGGATCCTGGAGCAGGGGACCGTGGACGTGCTGCGGGCCGCCGGCGCCGGGGAGCGCATGGACCGCGAGGGGCTGCGTCACGACGGCATCGAACTGCGGTTCGCGCGCCGGCGCCACCGCGTCGACTTCCCGGCCCTCACCGGCGGGCGGTCCGTGATGGTCTACGCCCAGACCGAGGTGTGCAAGGACCTCATCGCGCTGCAGCTCAAGGAGGGCGGTCCGCTGCTCTTCGGTGCCGAGGCGCTGGCCGTCGAGGGGGCCGCCACCGACAGCCCCCGGGTGCGCTTTCGCCGCGAGGGCCGTGAGGACGTCCTGGAGTGCGCGTACGTCGTCGGGTGCGACGGCTCCCACGGGGTGGCCGGCCGGGCGATCCCCGAGGAACTCACCCGGGTCTTCGAGCGGACGTACCCCTTCGGGTGGCTGGGGATCCTCGCCGACGTGCCCCCGTCGCACGACGAGCTCGTCTACGCCCGGCACGACCGCGGTTTCGCCCTGCTGTCCATGCGGTCGCCGGTCGTCTCGCGGCTCTACCTCCAGGTGCCCGCGGGCACGGACGCCGGGACGTGGAGCGACGAGGAGATCTGGGACGAGCTGGAGCGCAGGTTCGAGACGGCCGACGACTGGCGGCTCCGGCGGGGGCCCGTCACCGCCAAGTCCGTCACCCCGATGCGCAGCCACGTGCGCGAGCCGATGCGGCACGGGCGGCTCTTCCTGGCCGGGGACGCCGCCCACATCGTGCCGCCGACCGGCGCCAAGGGGCTGAACCTGGCGGTGGGGGACGTGGTGACCTTCGCGCGGGCGCTGGTCCACCGCCGGGAGACCGGATCGGACGACCTGCTCGACGCCTACTCCGAGACCTGCCTGCGGCGGGTGTGGCAGGCCGAGCGGTTCTCGTACGAGATGACGACGATGCTGCACCGCTCGCCCGGCGCGACGCCCTTCGAGGACCGGATCCAGCTGGCCAGGCTCGAACGGCTGGCCTCCGCGCGCGCCGCCGAGCAGGACCTCGCCGAGGGGTACACGGGCTTCGCCCTGGAGTAACGGGCCACGGGTGGGGGAACCGGAGGGGTACGTACCGGCGTTCTTACGGTGCGGGGAATGCCCGGGTGAGACCTGGTGTTCCCGGTCACAAGAGGGGAAAGATCCTCCCCAGGCACTAGAGGCATTCTTTTGCCTACCCATTACTCTTGAGCCAAGGCCACGCAGGGTGGCCATGGAGGAGTGAAATGAGGAGCAGCAACCCGGTCTTCTCGCGACGGGGGTTCAGCCGCGACAACGGCTACGCGGGCTTCAACGCGGCGCCTCAGGCCGGGGGCCCCGCTGTCGGAACGCAGGGGAACCCGTACGCACAGGGTGCCCCGGGCGCCCCGCAGGGCGGTAACCCGTACGCGCAGAATCCTTACGCTCAGAACCCGTACGCCCCGCAGGACCTGCAGCACGGCGCACCGCCGCAGGCCCCGCCCGCCGCCGGCCGCATGACGATGGACGATGTCGTCACGCGTACGGCCATGACCCTCGGCACCGTCACCGTCGGTGCCGTCCTCGCCTGGGTCCTGCTGCCGGTCACGTCGAGCAGCTTCGGCCTGGCCATCGGCTCGGCTCTCATCGCGATGGTCTTCGCGCTGGTCCAGGCGTTCAAGCGCAAGGCGTCGCCCGCGCTGATCCTGGCGTACGCCGCCTTCGAGGGCGTCTTCCTCGGCGTGATCAGCGAGATGTTCAACAGCAGGTGGTCCGGCGCGCCCTTCCAGGCCGTGCTCGGCACCATGGCCGTCTCCGGCGCCACGCTGCTGGTCTACAAGGCGGGCTGGATCCGCGTCACCGCCAGGTACGCGCGCATCGGTATGGCCATCGCGATCGCCTTCGTGCTGGTCATGGCGGTCAACCTGCTGCTGGTCGTCTTCGGCGTCGCCGACGACGGCGGACTGCGCAGCATGGGCCCGCTGGGCGCGATCGTCGGCATCCTGGCGATCGTCCTGGGCGCCTTCTTCCTGACGCTCGACTTCAAGCAGATCGAGGACGGTATCGCCTACGGCGCGCCGCGTGACGAAGCCTGGCTGGCCGCGTTCGGCCTGACCATGAGCCTCGTCTGGATCTACCTGGAGATGCTCCGGCTGGTCGCCATCTTCAGCGGCAACGACTAGCTCCCGCGCCCCTGAGGGGGCACGGCAAGGCGCACGACGAAGGGCCCCGCGAACCTCGGTTCGCGGGGCCCTTCATTCTTTTTCGGCGCCGGGGCGGTGAGGGCGCGCTCAGCGCAGGTTGCGCGCCGCCCTCCTCAGGTCGTACTCGTGGATGATCGCCTTGGCGTGGCCGTACGCGAGGTCGTGCTCGGCGCGGAGCCAGCTGACCTTTTCCTCGAAGCGGTGGAGAGCGGGGCCTTCGTCGACGGTGCGCAGCCAGTCGGAGATCTCACGACCGGTGCAGTGGGGGATGCGGGCGAGCAGGTTGCGATGGGTCTCCGCGGAGAAGACTTGGGACATCGGCGCCTCCGGACGCAAAGGGGATGTAAGCCGGTCCTTCACGCCACCGTGCCTGAGCGTTCGGTCGTTGGCAACAGTCCAGGTACGACGCGTAGTCTCGCGACGTGCTTGATACGACGCCGTTGACGCGTGCCGTGGACCATTTCGCCGACCGGCTGCGGGCCGCTCCGCAGAGCCGGCTGCAACGCGGGGCCGCCGCCGAGGCACTGGGTCTGGCCAGGGAGTTGGCACTGCGTGCCCAGCGGCTGGAGGACCCCGAGGGTACTCCGCGGGAGATGCCGGACGCGGGCATGTTCGCGTCGGCGGACCAGATCACGGTGGCCGTCCACGACCTGGCACTCGTACTGAGGACCGAGGCGGAACTGGCGGAGGCGCTGGTGCTTGTGGAGGAGGCGCAGCGGCGGGCAGGCGTCTGACCGTGCACGGACAGCCGCGAACCGGCGCCTACAGCGAGGCGATGACCCTGTCCGCCAGGACGTAGACGTTCTCCTGGCCGCACGCGAAGGTGAGGGCGTAGGCGCCCGAGACTCCCGAGCCGCCGAGCAGGAACGGCGGATGACCGGCGCGCAGGGACTCGGCGAGGCGCTCGGCGGTCTCGCGGTGCCCCGGGGTCATGCAGAGGGTGGTGCCGTCGGCGAAGACGTAGACGTCGAGGGTGCCCAGCGGCCCGGGGCGGACGTCCGCCAGCTCCGTGCGCGCGTCGGCCAGTTCCTCGAGACAGGCGACCGTGCGTTCGTGGTCGTTCACCATCGGCGACTGGACCGGTACGAAGTCCGGGTGCGAGGGGTGGCGCCGGCGGGCCGCGGCCAGCTCGGGGGAGTCCCCGGCGAACTCGTCGGCGTCGACGGGCGGCTCGGTCACCGGCTCCAGGTGTTCGAGACCGGCGAAGTCCGACTGCCGGGGCAGGAACAGCTCGCTGTCGGGCAGACCGAGCAGGGTCGGCGCGTCACCGGCGTCGCGCGCCTCCTGGGCGGCCCAGAACGCGCGGGCCTCGGCGAGCTCCCGCTCCCGCTCCTCGGCGAGTGCCTCGGCCACGGCGGCGCGTATCTCGTCGGCGTCCGTGGACCGGCGGGCGGCCGGCACGCGCCCGCGGGCGGCTGCGGCGCGGCTCCCGGTGAGTTCGGCGTGCAGGGCCGCCACCTGGCGGCGCAGCGCCAGCAGGGTGCGCAGAACGGCGACGCCCACGGCCGTGGTGGTGGCTGTGGCGAGCAGCAGAGCGAGAAACGTGGTGCTCACTGACGTACTCCCGGTTCAAAGTCGACCCCCGACTTCCTACATCAGCTTGAAGGGCGGACTAACCAGCTGTCAGTGCGTAACGTCACGAAAGGGACAGGACTTTAGCCCTGGCGTTCATCTGCTCGGTAGCGCTGACCTGCGTGAATCCCTTTCCGAAGGGAGTTAGGTCACATCCTGGGGGAGATTCGATCACAAAACGACCCAGAGCCCCAGGGGGTACGGGGATCCGGGTCGCTTCGTTCATGCTGCGTTCAACTGCGGTTACGGCGGCCGTGCTTCGGCGTCGGCGCCCTGCTGGGTGCCTGCACGGCCTAGCTCAGGCGCTCGATGACCATCGCCATGCCCTGGCCGCCGCCCACGCACATGGTCTCCAGGCCGAACTGCTTGTCGTGGAACTGGAGGGAGTTGATGAGCGTGCCGGTGATGCGGGCGCCGGTCATGCCGAAGGGGTGGCCGACCGCGATGGCGCCGCCGTTCACGTTCAGCTTCTCCAGCGGGATCTCCAGGTCGCGGTAGGAGGGGATCACCTGGGCCGCGAACGCCTCGTTGATCTCGAACAGGTCGATGTCGCCGACGGTCAGACCGGCGCGGGAGAGGGCCTGCTTCGACGCCTCCACCGGGCCGAGGCCCATGATCTCGGGGGAGAGGCCGGTGACACCGGTCGAGACGATCCGGGCCAGCGGGGTCAGGCCGAGCTCGCGGGCCTTGGTGTCGGACATGATCACCAGGGCGGCGGCGCCGTCGTTCAGCGGGCAGCAGTTGCCGGCCGTGACCATGCCGTCGGGGCGGAAGACGGGCTTGAGGCCCTGCACGCCGTCGAGCGTGACGCCGGCGCGGGGGCCGTCGTCCTTGCTGACGACCGTGCCGTCCGGGGTGGTCACCGGGGTGATCTCGCGCTCCCAGAAGCCGTTCTTGATGGCTTCCTCGGCGAGGTTCTGCGAGCGGACGCCGAACTCGTCCATGTCCTGGCGGGTGACGCCCTTGACGCGGGCGAGGTTCTCCGCGGTCTGGCCCATCGAGATGTACGCGTCCGGGACCAGGCCGTCCTCGCGCGGGTCGTGCCAGGACGCGCCCTCGCTCGCGGCGACCTCCGCGGTGCGGGCCTCCGCCTCCGCGAAGAACGGGTTGCGGGTGTCCGGGAGGCTGTCGGAGTTGCCCTTCGTGAACCGCGACACCAGCTCGACGCCCGCCGAGATGAAGACGTCGCCCTCGCCCGCCTTGATGGCGTGCAGGGCCATGCGGGTCGTCTGGAGCGAGGAGGAGCAGTAGCGGGTGATCGTGCAGCCGGGGAGGTGGTCCATCCCCATCTGCACGGCGACGATGCGGCCGAGGTTGTTGCCCTGCTCGCCGCCGGGGAGGCCGCAGCCGAGCATCAGGTCCTCGATGTCCTTCGGATCGAGCTCCGGGACCTTGGCGAGGGCCGCCTGGATGATGGTGGCGGTGAGGTCGTCGGGGCGCAGGTCCTTGAGGGAGCCCTTGCCTGCGCGGCCGATGGGCGAGCGAGCGGTCGAGACGATCACGGCTTCGGGCATCTGCGGCTCCATGGGCGTTGCGGGGGTGTGGGCGGACCTGTGGGGGAAGCTACCCGCCCGTACGGGGCGGGTCACGGGTATGGGCGTGTGACACGGACCGCACTTTCCAAGCGCTTGCTTTGTGCTCCGCCCTGGTTTGTGATGCGCCTTGCTCTGTGTTTCGCAGGTCGTGGAGCGGCTGCGGGTCCGGTGGGGCTTGCTCGCGCAGTTCCCCGCGCCCCCGCGCCCCCGCGCCCCCGCGCCCCCGCGCCCCCGCGCCCCCGCGCCCCCGGGTGTCCGGGGGCGCGGGGAACTGCCGAGGCGCGGCGACGGTCAGGCGGACGTCGGGGCCGGGTCCGACGCCGGGACCCGCCGACGCCGACGCCGCTTGAGGAGGGCCCACGGCCCCCGCGGCCCCGTGGGCATCGCGGCGGCGACCTCCGTACCCGGCTCCGCGGCCGCCTCCACGGCCGCCTGCGCCACCGGCAGGAACCCCTCGCGGCGCGACACGTCCGGCCGCTCCTCCTCCGCCGGCCACAACCCGAGCGCGGCGCACACCGTGGGCAGCACGGCCATCGCCGCGGTCGCGTACCCCTCCGCCGAGGGGTGGTAGCTGTCCGGCCCGAACAGCTCCCGCGGGTTCGCCGCGAACTCGGGTCCCAGCAGGTCGCCCAGCGACACCGTCCGCCCGCCCTGCTCGACCACGCCGATCGTCTGCGCGGCCGCCAGCTGACGGGAGGTCCGCTTCGCGATCCACCGCAGCGGCTGCTGGACCGGTTCGATGGTGCCGAGGTCGGGACAGGTGCCGACGACCACCTCGGCACCGGCCGTACGCAGCCGGCGTACCGCGGCCGAGAGGTGCCGGACCGATCGTGTCGCCGGCATCCGGTGCGTCACGTCGTTCGCGCCGATCATGATCACGCACACCTCGGGCGCCCCGTCGGGATCCGAGAGCGCCAGCACGACCTGGCGGTCCAGATCGTCCGACTGGGCGCCCGTCAGCGCCACGTTCCGCAACCGCACCGGCCGCTCCGCCACCGCCGCGAGGCCCGACGCGAGCAGCGCGCCCGGTGTCTGGCGGGCCCGGTGCACGCCCTGCCCCGCCGCCGTCGAGTCGCCGAGCATCGTCAGGCGCAACGGTTCCTCACCGTCGGCGTACGTGTACCCGTACAGTCCGTCCGCGCTCGGCGGATGGGGACTGCGCCCGTTGCCCACCTGCCGTTTCGCCAGGTGCAGCTCGGCCAGCACCACCCCGGCCGTCGCCGCGCCCAGCAGCCCGATCCCGCCGCCGCCGTATGCCGCGCCCGCGGCGATCCGCCGGGCCACCCTCACCTTCGACCAGCTCGACATGCGAAGCCGCCACCTCCTTGTAGCCGTACACCACTTCCTTGCCCCGTACAGACGGTCGGCCAATCTCCACGCGGTGTGAACGCCGAGGAGGGGCTTAGGCTGACGGGACCACCCCGACCACTTCTTTTGCAGCTCCGGAGACAACGGTGCAATTTCACGACTCGATGATCAGTCTCGTCGGCAACACCCCGCTGGTGAGGCTCAACAGCGTGACCGCCGGCATCCAGGCGACCGTCCTCGCGAAGGTCGAGTACTTCAACCCCGGCGGCTCCGTGAAGGACCGCATCGCCCTGCGCATGATCGAGGCCGCGGAGAAGAGCGGCGCACTGCAGCCGGGCGGCACGATCGTCGAGCCGACCAGCGGCAACACGGGTGTGGGTCTGGCCATCGTGGCCCAGCAGAAGGGCTACAAGTGCATCTTCGTGTGCCCCGACAAGGTGAGCACCGACAAGATCAACGTACTGCGCGCGTACGGGGCCGAGGTCGTCGTCTGCCCCACGGCGGTCGACCCCGGGCACCCCGACTCGTACTACAACGTCTCCGACCGGCTGGTCCGTGAGACGCCCGGAGCCTGGAAGCCCGACCAGTACTCCAACCCCGACAATCCCGCCTCGCACTATCACTCCACCGGCCCTGAGCTCTGGGAGCAGACGGCGGGGCGGATCACCCACTTCGTCACCGGCGTGGGGACGGGCGGCACCATCTCCGGGACCGGCCGGTACCTGAAGGACGCCAGCGACGGCAAGGTGCGTGTCGTGGGCGCCGACCCCGAGGGATCCGTCTACTCCGGCGGCTCCGGGCGGCCGTACCTCGTCGAGGGCGTCGGCGAGGACTTCTGGCCGACCGCGTACGACCGCACGGTCGCGGACGAGATCGTCGCGGTCTCCGACAAGGACTCCTTCCAGATGACCCGGCGGCTCGCCAAGGAGGAGGGCCTGCTCGTCGGCGGCTCCTGCGGTATGGCCGTCGTGGCGGCGCTGCGGGTGGCCGAGCGGCTCGGCCCGGACGACGTGGTCGTCGTCCTGCTCCCCGACAGCGGCCGCGGTTACCTCAGCAAGATCTTCAACGACGAGTGGATGGCCGACTACGGCTTCCTGGAGGACGAGGGCCCGAGCGCCCGCGTCGGCGACGTCCTCAGCGACAAGGTGCACGGCGCCATGCCCCAGCTCGTCCACATGCACCCGGACGAGACGGTCGGCGAGGCGATCGAGGTGCTGCGCGAGTACGGCGTCTCGCAGATGCCCATCGTGAAGCCGGGCGCCGGACACCCGGACGTGATGGCCGCCGAGGTCGTCGGTTCCGTGGTCGAGCGGGAGCTGCTCGACGCGCTGTTCACCCAGCGGGCCTCGCTCACCGACCCGCTGGAGAAGCACATGTCGGCGCCGCTGCCGCAGGTCGGCTCCGGCGAGCCGGTGGGCGACCTGATGAGCGTGCTCGGTGCGGCGGACGCGGCGATCGTCCTGGTGGAGGGCAAGCCGACCGGAGTCGTCAGTCGGCAGGACCTGCTGTCCTTCCTCGCCAAGGGTGGACGGCAGTAGGACGCCCGGTGAACCGCGCACGCCGGCGGGAACCTCCGGCGTGCGCGGTCACGGAGGAACTTCGTGGAAGTGGTACGAGCGCGTCACGTCCGCGCAGCACACGCTTAACACGGGTCCGGCACAGTAAGGGATGTCGGCAAGGGCGACGGAGTGCCTCCCAGGCGTGCAGCACGGGGAGAGGCTCCCCGCCCCGGCCGGCACCGAAACGGCGCCAAGGACAACCGGAGCGGCTCCCGGGCCTCCCTGGACGCCACGGGCGCGTGGCCCGGCCCTGACCCGGCCCGCGTCCCTCGCGGGGACCGCCGTCGTCCCGCCCCCCGGCAACGGGGGTGCGGCGGTCCCCGCGCAAGCTCACGAAGGGCCCGGTACCTGACAGGTACCGGGCCCTTCGGTGTCCCGTGCTGCCCGTGGTCGCCCGTGTCGGGTCGTGACCGTCGTGCCGGGCCGTGAGCGTGCGTGATGGGCCGTGGTCGGCTGTGGCTCCGCTGCGGACCTACCAGTCCACGTCGGACTTCTCCGACTCCGGCTTCTCCTCGCCCCGGCCGAAGAGGTTCGGCGAGAGGCGCGCGGCCTGGACCACGTTCACCCCGACGATGCCCGTCCAGGCGACCAGCAGGCCGGGCAGGTCGGCGATCGCGCCGCCGATGGCGGACAGCGGGATGGCGACGACGAGGGAGACGATCCCGAACCCGAAGCGCTCGCCCCAGGAGTCCGAGGACCCCTGCGGGGAACGGGCGTCCCGGGCCACCACCATCTGCTGTTCCGCGAGCTGTCGGCGCACCCGGCGGTCGACCGCGCCGTCCAGGCGCTGCTCGACCTTCTCCAGGAAGGAGTCGACCAGCGCGGACTCGTACTCCTCGCCCAGTTCCTTGCGTATGTGCAAGGTGGCGTCGAGTTCCTTCTTGAGTTCGGTGTCGCGCGCTTCCATACCGGTCATGGGGTCCACGGTAGGCAGGCGGGGCGCGCTTGGCACGGGGGTTAGCCCCCCTGTCCCCCCTGGGCTCCGCCCCACCGGGACCCGGCCGTGGGCGTGATCACGGAGGTTCGGGGGAGGTCGGCCCTTGCCCGGCTGCATATGGTCATGCAGAGTTCTCCGTACTTGAATAGCCCGCCGACGCGCGGTGGTGAAGGCGGCTGCCCGTGGCCGTCAGGCAAGACCCCCACGCCCGGACTGAGGGGAGTTCGCGCTCTATGCCGTCTCGGGATGTGGACACACCGACCGCGGTGACGACCGGCCTCGTGGTGCTGGACGGATACAGCACGGGTGTCACCGACGTCGTCCGCCTCGCCGACGGGTCCGCGCGGCCCGTCCCCGGCTCCGAGGCGATGAAGCGCGTCGAGGAGTCCTGGGACGCCGCCCGCCGGATCGCCGCGACCGGCCGGGTGTACGGCCGCTCCACCGGGGTCGGCGCCAACCGCAACGAGGACGTGCCCACCGAGGCCGCCGCCGAGCACGGCCTGCGCCTGCTGCGCAGCCACGCCGGGGCCGTCGGCGAGGAACTGCCCGCCCGGGAGGTCCGGGCGATGCTCGCCGTGCGGGCGAACCAGCTCCTCGCGGGCGGGGCGGGTCTGCGCCCCAGCGTCGTCACGGCGCTGTGCGAGGCGCTCGAGACGGGGGCGTACCCCGTCGTGAACGAGTTCGGCTCGGTGGGCACCGGCGACATCGCCGCACTGGCCCAGGTGGGCCTGGCGCTGGCGGGGGAACACCCCTGGCGGGGTCCGGGCGCGGCCGGTTTCCGGCCGGCCGGCCGGCCGGGTGGCCGGTCAGGTGGCCGGTCCGGTGGCGGCGCGGGTGTCCTCGACACCGTGCGGGCGCCCGAGCCCCAGCCGCTCGACAACAACGACGCCCTCGCGCTCATCAGCAGCAACGCCCTCACCCTCGGCCAGTCGGCGCTCGCCCTGCACGAGCTGCGCGGACTCATAGGGGCCACCCAGGTCGTCGCCGCGCTGTCACTGGTCGCGGTCGACGGCTCGCACGAGGCGTACGCGGCTCCCGTACACGCCGCCCGGCCGCACCGCGGATCGTCCGAGGTGGCCCGGCGCATGCGGGAGCTGATCGGCGCGGTCGACCGCCCGACGCCGCCGCTCGGCCGCATCCAGGACCCGTACGGCTTCCGGTGCCTGCCCCAGATCCACGGCCCCGCCCAGGACGCGGCCGACGCACTGGAGGCGGTCCTCACCGTCGAGATCAACGCGGCCGCCGAGAATCCGCTGATCTGCGCCGAGGACATGGCCGCCTACCACCACGGCGGCTTCTACCAGGCCCAGCTCGCCCTCGCACTGGACCACTTCAGGCTCTCCCTGACCCAGGTGGCCCGTCTGTCGACCTCCCGCCTGTCGACCCTCAACGAACCCGCCTACACCCGCCTGCGTCCCTTCCTCGCCGACCACGAGCCCGCCTCCTCCGGCGTGATGATCCTGGAGTACGCCGCCGGGGCCGCCCTCGGAGATCTGCGGGCCTTCTCCGCGCCCGCCTCGCTCGGCCACGCCGTGCTCTCCCGGGGCGTCGAGGAGCAGGCGAGCTTCGCCTCGCTCGCCGCGCGGCAGACCCTGCGGGCGTGCGACGCGTACCGTCTCGTCGTCGGCTGCGAACTCGTCGCCGCCGTCCGCGCGTTGCGCCAGCGCGGCCTGCGTCCCGACCCGGAGCTGCCGGTGGGCAGGGCGCTGGAGATCGCCGAGCCGGTGCTCGACGCGGATCCGGCCGACCGGCCGCTCACGGACGACGTGACGGCGGCGGCCGCGCTGCTCGACCGGTTCACGGACATCTGGAGTGGGAGCGGGGCATGAGCGTGGACGGGAACACCGGCGTGAAACATGGGCATGGGCAGGGACATGGACGCGGACAGGGACAGGGACAGGGGCCCGGAGGACACGGCGGGCGCGGACGACCGGAGCGCGGGCGGCGGCGGTCCGCAGGCGGGCGACGGTCCCGCCGGCCGCCTGCAGTCGCTCTTCGAGGGGCACCGGCTGACCCCGACCCAGCGCCGCATCGCCCACTGCATGGTGCGCCGGGCCGCCGACGTGCCGTTCCTGTCGAGCGTGGAGCTCGCCGAACTCGCCGGGGTCAGCCAGCCCTCCGTCACCCGCTTCGCCGTCGCCCTCGGCTTCGACGGCTACCCGGCCCTGCGCAAGCACCTGCGCGAGGTGGCCCCGGCCGAACCCACCGCGGACACCGGCTCGTACAACGAGTACCAGCAGGCCGTCGAGGCCGAGATCGAGAACCTCCGCCATCTCGCCTCCGTGCTGGCGGACCCGCGTCCCGTCGAGCGGGCGGGCCGGCTCCTCGCCGCCTCGCGCCCGCTGCCGGTGCTCGGCCTGCGGGCCGCCGCGTCCCAGGCGTACGGCTTCGCGTACTTCGCGGCCAAGGTCCATCCGGACGTACGGCTGCTGCACGAGGGCGGGACCATGGCGCACGACCGGATCGACGCGGCGGTGCGGGCCGGCGCCACCACCCTGCTGTGCTTCGCGCTGCCCCGCCATCCGCGGGAGGTCGTGGACACCCTCGCGTACGCGAAGGAGGCCGGGCTGAGTGTCGTCACCGTCGCGGACTCCGCGTTCGCGCCGGTCGCCAAGGTGTCCGACCTGCTGCTGCCCGCCGCGGTCGGGACGGGGCTCGCCTTCGACACGGCCTGTGCGCCGATGCTGCTGGGGCGCGTGCTGCTGGAGGCGATGTGCGACGGGCTGCCGGACGCGCAGGCGCGCCTGGAGGAGTTCGATGCGCGGGCCGCGGCGCGGGGGCTGTTCGTGGAGTAGAAGGCAGGCGGCGGACGGGGGTGGGCGGGAGAGCCGGGTGGGAGAAACCGGCGGATTTTCTCGGCGCTCTCTCAGATTCGTCTCACGTTCGGCCGCTACTCTGCCCGCCAATTGCAGCGTCTGGTGAGGAGGCGGATCGTGGCGCGCGGAGGGCAGGGACTGGCTCGGGTGGCCGTCGTCGTACGGGCCGGAGCGGCACCGCTGGGATGGCTCGGGGTCGTCGCGGCGGGCGTGGGCGTACTGGTGCCCGGGATCACGGGACGGCGGATCGGGGTGCTGGCGGGCGCCGCGCTCTTCCTCGTCGCGGCGGCGGCCGTCCTGCTGACCCGGCGCAAGCGGTACGCGGCGCTCGCCCGGGGCGCCGCCCGCGCGAGCAAGCACGACGTGCTCCAGGACCGCGCCGTGTCCGTACGCAACTGGCGCCGCGGGCACCGGTGGTGGGTGCTGCTCGCCTTCGCCGCGGCGCTCGGTTCGGCGTTCGCCGTGCCGGCCGCCGGCGGGATGCTGCTGGCCGGCGCCGGGGTGGGCCTGCGTCTCAAGGCGGCCTGGATCGGCCGGCTCGAACGGGCGGCCGAGTCGCTCCTGTGGGTGCGGGTCGACTGGCTCGGGCGGGGTGCGGGCGTTCCGGCGGGCAGGCCGGTCAAGGGCTACCGCGCCACCGGGATCGCCGCGGGCGACGCCGCGCCCGGTGGGGCGCGGCGCCGGGGCGGGGTCCTGGTCTGACCCCCGCGGGTCTACGCAGGTCCCCGCGGATCCCCGCGGGGACCTCAGACCTCCAGGTCGCTCTCGATCCGCTTCAGCTGGTGCCGGGCCATCGCCAGGTTGGCGCGCTTGCCGTCGAGCACCAGGTAGAGGAAGAGACCGTTGCCGCCGCGGCCCTTGATCAGCCGGATCAGGTGGTACTGGTCGGACAGCGTGATCAGGATGTCCTCGATCTCGCCCTTGAGGCCCAGGTGCTCCATGGTGCGGATCTTGGCGCGGACGACGTCGGTGTTGCCCGCCGCCGCGACCGTGAGGTCGAAGCTCTTGCTGCCGCCGATCGTGCCCAGCGCCATGCCGGTGGTGTAGTCGACGAGAGCGGCGCCGGTCGCGCCCTCGATGGAGGCGAGTGCCTCTTTCAGTGCGGTCTCGGTGTTGGCCATGGTCGTGCCCGTCCTTTCGGTTCGGTGAACCGTGCTCAACGGCTTTCGCCGGTCGGCCCGGTGATGGTGCGCGCGGTGCGCGCGGTTCTGGTTCGGGGGGTGGCGGGTTTCGGCGCGGGCCCGGCCACCGGGGCCGGCTGGGCCTCCGCGGCGGCCTCGACGAGTTCGCCGATCCGGGTACCGGCCCGGCGCCCTTCGAGGTGCAGCCGGCCGACGTTCGCCCGGTCGCCGGCCAGCAGGGTCAGGACGGCGGAGGGGCCCGCCGCGTAGGTCGCCACGTAGCCGTGCTCGCCGCGCAGCAGCAGTTCGCGGAAGTCGCCCCGTCCGGTGGCGTCGGCCATGCGCAGGGCGACCCCCAGCGCGGCGGCGGTGAGCGCGGCCAGCCCCTCCGGTTCCACGCCCGGAGTGTCCTGGGCCAGCACGAGACCGTCGACGCTGGCCGCGAGCGCACCCGTCAGCTGGGGCACCCGGGCCCGTAACCGGTGCAGTTCGTCGCGGACTTCCGCCTCGGCCGCCATCAGCTGTCTCCTTTCGGCACGCTGTCGGAGCGCGCGGATCACAGGGCCTCCAATGCGTCTCTGAGCCGGCGCAGCAGGGCCACGTCGGGATCCGCCGACGCCTGCGCGGCCTGGGCCGCCCGCATGGTCGCGGTGGAGACGGGGGACGGAGCGGATGGGCCGGCGCCCGGGGTCGGGGACTCCACCGTCCGCACCCGCGGTGTCACGATCCCGGCCGCCGTCAGCCTGCGGACGTCGACCAGGGTGTGGAATCCCGGCCGGCCGAGGACCAGCGAGATGTCCGCGGCCGTCCGCGCCCCGTCCACCTGGTCGAGAACCGTGCGCTGCCGCGGGGGGAGGACCGCGTCGACGGCACGGCCGGTCCGGACCAGTTCCGCGGTGTCCGTGCCGGGGTCCGGCCAGATGCGGTGCAGCAGCGCGCGGCGCCGCAGCGTCTCGCGCTCCACCGCGTCCACGGACACCGGCCGTACGGGGCCGATCCAGTGCGCGACCCCGTACCGGAACCGCGCGGGTCCGCTGCTGGTGCCGAGCGTGAAGAACGCGGCGTCGTACAGCGCGCCCAGATGGCACAGCTCCAGGGCGCCGGCGGCGAGCCGGCCGCTGTCCACCAGGAACCGTCCGACGCGACGCTCGGCCCCCGCCTGCGAGACCGCCTCCCACCAGCCCTCGGAACCCAGCGCCCCGCGGCGGGTGAGCAGCACGTCGAGCCCGGGCGTCGCGGGGCTCTCGGCGTGCACCACCTGGCCCTCGACCAGGTACAGCACGCCGCGCTCCCGCGTCAGGACACCGGTGGCCCGCTCCTGCGCCAGACGGCTCAGCATGGGGCTGAGCACGGACGGGGCCCCGGCGTCGGCGCGAATCCGCGGGCTCCCGGCGCCGGCGCGGTCCTGTGGGCTCCCGGTGTCGGTGCGGTCCTGTGCGCGGTCGTCGGGACCGCGGCCGGATCTGCCCAGGTCCGGCAGATCCGGCAGGGGGGTCGCCTCCATCGTGGTCACCCCACCACCAGCCGCTCCGCCATCTCGCCCAGGCGGATACGGGCCAGTGCGAGATTGCCGTCCGAGCGTCCCAGCCACAGATGCAGGAACACGCTGCTGTCGAAGGTCGTCCGGACGAAACGCAGGACGTGGTAGCTGTCCCTGTTGCTGATGATGAGGTCCTCCACCGGCGGCTGACCGCCGGACCAGTCGGCTCCTTCCTCGGGTGCGAACGCCTTGTGCTCCGCGGCGATCCGGGCGAGCTCCGCCGACTCGGCGGCGGTCGCCTCGTGGTCGCCGTTGGGTGAGTCCCCGACCGTGCCCAGAGCCAGCCCGCTGGTCCAGTCGACCACCGAGGCTCCCCGGGCTCCGGGCAGCCTCATGGCCTCCAGCAGGCACTCGTCGATTCCGGGCACGGTGCTTCCCTCCCGCCCGTCGGTTCAGCTGAGTGACGTAGAAGCTACGCACGGTGTGCACGACAGGTGAGAGATAGGGCATTTTCCTGTGGAACATGCCAGTTGCTGGCTAGTGTGGGTCGATTGCCCAGCTGATTATCAGACCTTCCGGTCTTTGCGGCCCGGAGCTTCCGGATGGCCCGGACGGCGCGGGCACCTCAGAAGGCGCCGGTCAGTGACTCCGCGTGCGCTCCTCCCGACTCGGCCACGATCTCGTCGAGGGTCTGCGCCGTGCGGACCACAGCGAAGCGCACCCCGCCCGCTCCGTCCGGACCGAAGCCGTGGACGGCCGGGCGGGCCAGCGAGTTGTAGCCGTAGTGGTGGGCGAAGTAGTACGCCCCCGTGTCCAGCGCGGCCGCGTAGTCGCCCTGGTCGAGCGGCGGCATCGACCGGCCCTCCGCCAGCAGGTCACCCGCGAAGCAGGCGGGCCCCGCCACGTCCTGCACCACGTCGGGCCCCGCCTTCGGGCGCCCCTCGGCGTCGTACGCGGCCACCCTGAGCGGCCACGACCGGGGCGCGTACACCGTGCGGGCCGCCACCTGTACTCCCGCGTGCGTCACCGCGATCGCCCGGCCGCCCGCCGACTTGGCGTACTCGACCCGCGCCAGCACGATCCCGTGCTTGGCGAGCAGTGACCGCCCGAACTCCGTGACCAGCCCGTACCGTCCGTCGAAGAGCCCCGGCACGGTCGCCGCGAGGAGCCGCGCGTACTCCCCGTACGCAGGGGTGTGGGCGTCCGAGCCGAAGTTCACCGGCAGCCCGCCGCCGATGTCGAGCGTGTCGATCTGCCGCCGTCCGGCACGCTCGTTGACCTCCTCCGCGAGCCCGTACGCCTCGGCCACCCCGCGTGCCATCAGCTCCAGCGGCATCCCCTGAGAACCGGAGTGCGTGTGCAGCCGGGTCAGCCACGGCCGGTCCAGATATGCCCGCACGACCCACTCGCGCGCACCCTCGTCCCGCAGCGCGACCCCGAACTTCGAGGTCGCCGTCGCCGTGGACAGGGCCTCGATCGAACCCCCGCCCACCTGGGGGTTCACTCGCAGTCCCAAAGGTGAGAGGGGTGTCGCCGACCGGACCAGCCCGTCGAGGCGTGCCAGCTCCTGGGGGTTGTCCGCGTTGACCGCGATGCCCAGGCCGAGGGCCTCCCGCAGCTCGGCCGGGGTCTTGGCGGGCGAGTCGAGGACCGTACGGGCCGGCGGCACCCCGGCCGCGCGGGCCAGGGCCAGTTCGCCCGGGCTCGCGACCTCCATGCCGATGCCCTCCTGGTGCAGCAGCCGCAGCACCGGCACGAGCGGGGTCGCCTTCACCGCGAACGCGTGCAGTACGGGCGTACCCGGAGCCGTCACCGCGTCGAAGGCCGCCCGCAGGGCCGCCGCCGATGCCCGGATGCCGGCGATGTCGAGGAGCCCCACGAGGGGAGTGTCCGGACCCACCAGTCCCTGCTCCACGGCCGCGCGCACGGCGTCGTGACGCCGCGCGGCCCCGTCGGCGGCCGCCTCCGTGTCCTTGTCCGGTCCCCGGTCGATGCCCGCGCCCGTGCCCCCGTCCGGCCGATCGCCCGTCGTGTCCCTGTCCGCTGTGCCCGTGTCGTATGCAGCCATGCATTCAGCCAAACACCCGTGCGGCGCCCCTGCTGGCCCCGGGGGGTATTGACTAGCTCTATTCAGGAGCTCAGGATGTGAATATCCACTGTGCCGCTTCGCCGGGAGGCAGACCATGTCAGGACCCCGCCCTGTCCGAGCACCGCGAGGCACGGAACTGAGCGCCCTGGGATGGCAGCAGGAAGCCGCCCTGCGGATGCTGCAGAACAACCTCGACCCCGAGGTCGCCGAGCACCCCGACAAACTCGTCGTCTACGGCGGCACCGGCAAGGCCGCCCGCGACTGGCGCTCCTTCGACGCCATGGTCCGTACGCTGCGGACGCTGAAGCAGGACGAGACGATGCTCGTCCAGTCCGGCCGCCCGGTCGGCGTCATGCAGACCCACGAGTGGGCGCCGCGCGTCCTCATCGCCAACTCCAACCTGGTCGGCGACTGGGCGAACTGGGAGGAGTTCCGCCGCCTCGAAGCCCTCGGCCTCACCATGTACGGGCAGATGACCGCCGGGTCGTGGATCTACATCGGCACCCAGGGCATCCTCCAGGGCACCTACGAGACCTTCTCCGCGGTCGCCGCGAAGAAGTTCGGCGGCACGCTCGCCGGGACCATCACCCTGACGGCCGGTCTCGGCGGCATGGGCGGCGCCCAGCCGCTCGCCGTGACGATGAACGACGGCGTCGCGATCTGCGTCGACGTCGACCCGCGCGCCATCGAGCGCCGCATCGAACACCGGTACCTGGACGTCCGGGCCGACTCCCTGGAACACGCCCTCCAACTCGCCGTCGAGGCCCGCGACGCCCGCCGCCCGCTCTCCATCGGCCTGCTCGGCAACGCCGCCGACCTCGTCCCGCGCATGCTCGCCGAGGGTGCCCCGGTCGACATCGTGACCGACCAGACCTCGGCCCACGACCCGCTGGCCTACCTGCCCTCCGGCGTCGACTTCGACGACATGGCCGCGTACGCCGCGAAGGACCCGGCCGGCTTCACCACCCGGGCCCGCGAGTCCATGGCCCGGCACGTGGAGGCCATGGTCGGCTTCATGGACGCCGGCGCCGAGGTCTTCGACTACGGCAACTCCATCCGCGGCGAGGCGCAACTAGCCGGCTACGAGCGGGCCTTCGCCTTCCCCGGCTTCGTGCCCGCGTACATCCGGCCGCTGTTCTCCGAGGGGAGGGGCCCCTTCCGCTGGGCGGCCCTGTCCGGCGAGGCGTCCGACATCCACAAGACGGACAAGGCGATCCTCGACCTCTTCCCCGAGGGCGACTCCGTCCAGAACGCGTCCCTCCACCGGTGGATCAAGCTGGCCGGCGAGCGGGTGCACTTCCAGGGGCTGCCCGCGCGCATCTGCTGGCTCGGCTACGGGGAGCGTGACCGGGCGGGCGAGCGCTTCAACGACATGGTCGCCTCGGGTGAGCTGGCGGCTCCCCTGGCCATCGGCCGCGACCACCTCGACTGCGGTTCCGTCGCGTCCCCGTACCGCGAGACCGAGGCCATGCTCGACGGCTCGGACGCCATCGCCGACTGGCCACTGCTGAACGCGATGGTGAACGTGGCCTCCGGGGCGTCCTGGGTGTCCATCCACCACGGCGGCGGCGTGGGTATGGGGCGCTCCATCCACGCGGGCCAGGTGACGGTGGCCGACGGCACGGCGCTGGCCGGGGAGAAGATCCGGCGCGTGCTGACGAACGACCCCGGAATGGGTGTCATCCGGCACGTCGACGCCGGGTACGACATCGCGGAGTCCGTCGCCGACGAGCGCGGCGTGCGGGTTCCCATGCGGGAGGGCGAGTGAGCGGGTCGTCGTCCGGCGGGGGCCCCACCCCCGGGCCCGGCCAGGGGCTCCGCCCCCTGACCCCCGACCGGCCTGAACGGCCTCGTCCGCACACGCCGGACGGGCTGAAGATGCCTGCCGCACAGCCTCGTCCGCAGGCGTCGGACGGGCTGAAAGGGACCGGGCCCTCCTCCTTTCTCGAGATGTGGCGGCAGTTGGGGTCCATTGGGCGCCACCCCGGCTCCGGTGGCTACCGGCGGTTCGCCTGGACCGGGGCCGACGCCGACTGCCGGGACTGGTTCCGGGAACAGGCCGAGGCGCGCGGGCTCGTCCTGGAGCTGGACCGGAACGGGAACCAGTGGGCCTGGCTCGGTGACCCCTCGGCGGGGGACGCAGTCGTCACCGGATCGCACCTCGACTCGGTGCCGGACGGCGGCGCCTTCGACGGACCCCTCGGTGTCGTGTCCTCCTTCGCCGCGCTGGACGAACTGCGCGGCCGGGGCGCACGGTTCACCAAACCGCTCGCCGTCGTGAACTTCGGCGACGAGGAGGGCGCCCGCTTCGGGCTGGCCTGCGTGGGCTCGCGGCTCGCCGCCGGACACCTCACCGTCGAGCAGGCGCACCGGCTCACCGACGCCGGCGGGATCACCCTGCCGCAGGCCATGGAGGCCGCCGGGTACGACCCGGACACCATCGGTCCCGACCCCGAACGCCTCGCCCGCATCGGCGCGTTCGTCGAACTGCACGTCGAGCAGGGACGGGCCCTCGACCTGACCGGCGACCCGGTCGGCGTCGCCGGCGCCATCTGGCCGCACGGGCGGTGGCGGTTCGACTTCCGGGGCGAGGCCAACCACGCGGGCACCACCCGCCTCGCGGACCGCCGTGATCCCATGCTGTCGTACGCGGAGACCGTGCTCGCGGCCCGCCGGGAGGCACAGCTCGCGGGCGCCGTGGCCACCTTCGGCAAGATCTCCGTCGAGCCGAACGGCGTCAACGCCATCCCCTCCCTCGTACGCGGCTGGCTGGACTCCCGCGCCGCCGACCAGGCGGCCCTCGACACGGTCGTCCACGGCATCGAGAAGGCCGCCCGCGAGTACGCCGACGCGCACGGCGTCCACCTCGACGTCGTCCGGGAGTCGTTCACCCCGGTCGTCGAGTTCGAGCACGCCCTGCGGGACGAGATCGTCCGCCTCCTGGGCAAGGAGGACAGCGCGGATCTGCGGGTGCCCGTCCTGGGGACCGGCGCGGGACACGACGCCGGAATCCTCTCCGCCTCCGTCCCGACCGCCATGCTGTTCGTACGCAACCCCACGGGCGTCTCGCACTCGCCGGCCGAGCACGCCGCCGAGGACGACTGCGTCGCCGGGGTGACCGCACTCGCCGACGTACTGGAAGGGCTGGCCTGCAAGTGAGCGCGCGAGGCACGACGTACTGGCTGGAGCACGCCTGGCTCGACTCCTACGTGGAGCCGGGCGTCACCCTCGACGTCGGCACGGACGGCCGGATCGCCGCCGTCCGCACCGGCGCCGACAGCCCGCCGCCCGGGGCGGAGATCCTGCGCGGCCTGACGCTCCCCGGCCTCGCCAACACCCACAGCCACGCCTTCCACCGGGCCCTGCGCGGCACCGTCCAGGTCGGCTCCGGCACCTTCTGGACCTGGCGCGAGATCATGTACTCCGTCGCGGACCGGCTGACCCCGGACACCTACCACGCCCTCGCCCGCGCGGTGTACGCCGAGATGGCCCTCGCGGGCGTCACGGCCGTCGGCGAGTTCCACTACGTGCACCACGCGCCCGGCGGCACCCCCTACGCCGACCCGAACGCCATGGGGGAGGCGCTCGTCGAGGCCGCCGCGGAGGCGGGCATCCGCATCACGCTCCTGGACACCGTCTACCTCGCCGCCGGTCTGCTCGACGCGCGCAGGGGGCAGCCCCCGAACCGCCACCAGCTCCGCTTCTCCGACGGCACCGCGGAGGCATGGGCGACACGCTGTTCAGTTCTCAAGGACCGGGATCACGCGAGGATCGGGGCGGCCGTCCACTCCGTACGGGCCGTGCCCGCCGGGCAGTTGGCGACGGTGGCGCGGTGGGCCGAGGAGCGGCGGGCCCCGCTCCACGTGCACCTGTCCGAGCAGACAGCGGAGAACGACGCCTGCCTAGCGGCCCACGGCCGCACGCCCGCCAGGCTGCTCGCCGACCACGGGGTGCTCGGCCCGCGCACCACGGCCGTGCACAGCACCCATCTCACCGACGAGGACATCGCGCTGCTCGGCCGCTCCGGGACCGGCACCTGTATGTGCCCGACCACCGAGCGCGACCTCGCCGACGGCATCGGGCCGGCCGTCGCCCTCCAGCGGGCGGGCTCCCCGCTGTCCCTGGGCTCCGACAGCCACGCCGTCGTCGACCTGCTCGAAGAGGCGCGCGCGATGGAGCTGAACGAGCGCCTGCGCAGCCGCACCCGGGGCCACTGGACGGCGGCGGCCCTGCTCCGGGCCGCCTCCGCGGACGGTCACGCGGCCCTCGGCTGGTCCGACGCGGGCACCCTGGAAGAGGGCGCGCTCGCCGACTTCACGACGATCGCGCTCGATTCGGTCAGAACAGCGGGGACGCTGCCGCGGCTCGGCGCCGAGACGGCCGTATTCGCCGCGACAGCGGCTGACGTGCGCCATACGGTCGTGGGCGGCCGGCATGTCGTACGCGACGGGGCGCACACCCTCGTCCCGGACGTGCCCCGCGCCCTGGCGGACGCGATCGAGGCCCTGCGCGCCTGACGCCCGTCCCGGCCCCAGCTCCCGACCTCATCGACGAGATCGCGCCGATCACCCTCAAGGACGCCATGAGCAGCACGACCGGCACCACCAGCGCAGGCACGACCCTCATCACCAACATCGCCAGTCTGGTCACCAACGACCCCTCCCTCGGTGACAACTCCCCCCTCGGTCTGATCCAGGACGCGGCCGTCGTCGTCGACGGCGACCGCATCGCGTGGACCGGTGACTCAAGAGAAGCACCCGCCACTGACAATCGGGTCGACGCCGGTGGACGCGCGGTGATCCCCGGCTTCGTCGACTCCCACTCGCACCTCGTCTTCGCGGGCGACCGCACGCAGGAGTTCAACGCCCGGATGTCCGGCCGGGCCTACAGCGCCGGCGGCATCCGTACGACCGTCGCCGCCACCCGCGCCGCGACGGACCAGGAACTGGAGCGCAACCTCACCCGTTACCTCGACGAGGCGCTCCGCCAGGGCACGACCACGTTCGAGACCAAGTCCGGCTACGGGCTGACGGTCGAGGACGAGGCACGGGCCCTGCGCATCGCGGCCGCGCACACCGACGAGGTCACCTACCTCGGCGCGCACATCGTCTCCCCGGACCACGCGGACGACCCCGCCGCGTACGTCGCGCTCGTCACCGGCGAGATGCTCGACGCGTGTGCCCCGTACGCCCGTTGGATCGACGTGTTCTGCGAGGAGGGCGCCTTCGACGGGGACCAGGCCCGCGCGATCCTCACGGCGGGCCGGGCGAAGGGCCTGCACCCCCGCATCCACGCCAACCAGCTCTCCTACGGCCCCGGCGTGCAGCTCGCGGTGGAGCTGGACGCGGCCAGCGCCGACCACTGCACGCGTCTCACGGACGCGGACGTGGACGCCCTCGCGAGCGGCGGCACGGTGGCGACGCTGCTGCCCGGCGCCGAGTTCTCCACCCGCGCCGCGTGGCCCGACGCCCGCCGCCTCCTCGACGCGGGCGTCACCGTCGCCCTCTCGACGGACTGCAACCCGGGCTCGTCCTTCACGTCGTCCGTGCCGTTCTGCATCGCGCTGGCGGTACGGGACATGGGGATGACCCCGGACGAGGCGCTGTGGTCGGCCACGGCGGGCGGGGCCGCGGCCCTGCGCCGCGAGGACGTCGGCCGCCTGGTCCCCGGCGCGTACGCCGACCTGACGTTCCTCGACGCCCCGAGCCACGTGCATCTGGCGTACCGGCCGGGGGTGCCGCTGGTGACAGCGGTGTGGCGGAGGGGCGTGGAGGTGGCCGGACGAGGGCTCGGCACCGGGCGCTGAGCAGTACGGAAGGAGACGGCGGCCGTCCTGCTCGACCGGTGACGGCGAGTGTCACGCCTGGACGGTGGGACGGACGTTGATCTCGCCGATCTCGACGTCGCCGGGCTGTTCGACGGCGAAGGCCACCGCACGGGCGACCGCCCCCGGAGAGATGCCCACCGCGTCCATGCTTTCGCGTATCCGCTCACGGACGCGCGGGTCGGTCATGGAGTCGGCGAGATCGGTGCGGATGTATCCCGGCGAGATGGCCGTCGTGCGCACCACCCCGTCGGTGGACTCCGTACGCAGCCCCTCGTGGACGGTGCGGACCGCGTTCTTGGTCGCGGCGTAGACGGCCATCGTGGGGGACGCGCCGTACAGGCCGGCCACGGAGACGATGCTCACGAGGTGGCCCGATCCCTGCTCGCGGAAGGCGGGCAGGGCGGCGGCGATGCCGTTGAGCGTGCCGCGGAGGTTGACGTCGATCATGGCCGACCAGTTCTCGGTGTCGAGCTCGGCCAGCGGGCTGAGCGGGGCGATACCGGCGTTGTTCACCAGTACGTCGATGCGGCCGTACCGGTCGACGGTGGTGGAGACCAGGCGCCGCAGGTCTTCGGCGCGGGTGACGTCGACGACGCACGCGGCGGCACGGCCCCCCTCCTCCCGGATGTCCCGCGCGATGGCCTCGATGCGCTCACCGCGGCGCGCCGCGAGGACGACCGCGGCGCCGCGCCCGGCGAGGAGACGGGCCGTGGCCTCGCCTATGCCGCCGCTTGCTCCGGTGATCGCGACGATCTTGTCTTCAAGAGAGAGCACTGCTGCCTCCAGCTAAAGTGGACACGTGTCCGGTGCATTGCCCACCCTACCGGACCCGTGTCCACTTGTGATGGTCGGAACGTCAGGAGAGGTCCATGAACACGTCGGCGCGCCGTCCGGACGCGGCACAGAACCGGACCCGCATCGTGGAGGCCGCCCGTGCGGCCCTCGCCGAGTCCGACCATGTCCACCTGAAGGAGATCGCCAAGCGCGCGGGTGTGGGGCAGGGGACCCTCTACCGGAACTTCCCCAACCGCGAAGCGCTCCTCGCCGAGGTCTACCGGCGCGACGTCGAGGAACTCGTGACCGCCGCCTCCGCCCTCCTCGCGGAACACGAGCCCGTGGAGGCCCTGCGTCACTGGCTCGACCGGGTGATCGACTACGCCGAGATCAAGTACGGCGTTCTGGCGGCGCTCGAACCGGCGGCATGGCACAACCTCGTCGCCCACAGCCAGAACCCCGTCGAAGGCGCCCTGCGGCAGTTGCTGGACGCGGGAAAGGCGGCGGGGTCCATCCGTACGGACGTGGACGCCCGCGGGACCCTCCTGCTCATCGCCTACCTGGGCCGGCTGGACCGGGACGAATGGGAATCGACGGCGCGGCCCCTGATGAACGTCATCCTCGACGGCCTGCGCCGACGGGACGGGTCCGACCTGTCTTGAGCCCGCGTATGAGGTGGGCCATGGGGGCGGTCGAGGTGGTGAGTCCGGTGCCGGGGGAGTCGCTCTCGCGGAGGTGGAGCGCGGTGGATGTGGTCGCGATCTCGATGCAGGTGTTGCCGTCGCCGCCACCGGAGAACGTGAACCTCTGCCAACGCAGTACATGCTTCATGTGCGGCTCACATCTCCTTGCTCACACGGTGGACGAAGTCCCGTGACGCCGCGGGCTCCAAGGACATGTCCGTGTTCGTCAGGTTCGGATGATTCCGCGGCCCAGCGCGGCGGTGACCGCGGCGGTGCGGTCGGTGACGTCGAGCTTGGTGTAGATGTGCAGCAGGTGAGTCTTGACCGTCGCCTCGGACAGGCGCAGGGCGCGGGCGATCTGTTTGTTGCTCTGCCCGCGGGCGACGGCGGACAGCACTTCGAGTTCCCTGCCGGACAGACCGGCTCGCCGGTCGCCGCGCATATGGGCGAGGACCTTGGCGGCCACCGTGGGGGACAGTGCCGCTCCTCCCCGGGCGGCGGTGCGCACGGCCTCGCACAGTTCGTGCCGGCCGGTGTCCTTGAGGAGGTAGCCGACCGCGCCGGCGTCGATGGAGGCGGTGATGTCGGCGTCCGTGTCGTAGGTGGTCAGGACGAGGACCCGGACCTCGGGATGGGCGGCGCGGATGGCGGCGGTCGCGGTGGTGCCGTCCATGCCGGGCATCTGCAGGTCCATCAGGACGACATCGGGCGCGAGGGACGCGGTCCGGTGCACCGCCTCGGCACCGGTGGCGGCCTCGCCGACGACCGTGAGGTCGGGCTGGGTGGCGAGCATGGCGGCCAGCCCGTCGCGGACCACGGGGTGGTCGTCGGCGAGGAGGACGCGGATCGGGGGAGTGACCGAAGCGCTCATGACGCCGGGGCCATCCGCTCGGGACCGACTGCGGGCGATGGCGCGGAGGCCGGAGGCTCGGTCGGGACCGAGGGCTCGGTCGGGAGCGGCACCGTGACGGCGACGGTCGTACCCTCGCCCGCGACGCTCTCCAGCGTGAACGTGCCGTCCAGGGCGGCGGCGCGCTCACGCATGGTGGTCAGGCCGATCCCGGCATGCCGGGCGGCGGGCGCGAAACCGCTGCCGTCGTCCTGGACGTCCACGGCCAGGACGTCGCCGAGGTAGGACAGCGTGACGGACACGCTCTCCGCACGGGCGTGCCGCCGGGCGTTGGTCAGCGCCTCCTGCACGATCCGCAGCACCTCGCCCTCGCTGCCGGCGGCCAGCGCGACCGGCCGGCCGGTCACGATCGTGTAAGCCTCGATGCCGGTCTCCTCCGCCAGCCGGGCGGTGAGCTCGCGGACCGCTTCCGCCAGGTGCGTACCGTCCAGCGGCGCCGGGCGAAGGGCGTGCACGAGGCGGCGGCTCTCGGCCAGGTTGTCCCGGGCGGTCCGCATGGCCTGCCCGACGCGGCGGGCCGCCGGAGAGGCGGGTGGCAGGTCGTCGCGTGCGGCGTCCAGCAGCATGGCGATGGACGCGAAGCCCTGGGTGAGGGTGTCGTGGACCTCGCGGGCCAGTCGCTGGCGTTCGGCCAGGGTGCCCGCCTGACGTTCCGCCGCCGCTCGTTCCGCCTGGGCGGCGGTGAGTTCGTCCAGGAGTCGCTGGCGCCTGTGACTCTCGTGGTCGAGGGTGGCGACGTAGCAGGTGATGGTGACCGCCAGCGCGACGCCGAGCGCGCAGCCCGTGAGTGTCCGCACGTCGGCGGGGCCGTCGGTGGTGAAGCGCTGCCACGACCAGGCGCCGCCCAGCACCAGCACCCCGCCGGCCGACCACCAGGCCCGTCGCAGCCAGTACGGGGCCAGCACCGCCACGGCGACCGGGAGCAGCGCGAAGTCCACCACGGACATGGCCACCCACGCCGCCAACGCCCCGACGAGGTAGGGCAGCGGAGGGCGACCGGTGCCGCCGCGCAGCGCGATCCAGTACGCGTACCAGACCGCGAGTCCCACCGCCGGGCCGATCCGCAGCAGTGCCGTGCCGGCCGTCGGGTCCGTCCCGGCCAGCGCACCCAGTACGGACAGGACGAGCACGACGGCGAAGAGGGCGTGCTGCGCGGCGGCCTTCCACCGTGCCCCCTGCCGTACCTGTCGCGGTGTCATGGGCCTCAGCGTACGTGCGGCCGGGCAGCCGGAGGATCGGCCGACCGGCGCGGACGGGGTCCACCGTCCGGTGCGGACGGGGTCCACCGATCGGTGGGCGGACGATGCGTCGACCGGTCGATGTGCCAGCCCGTGCGGGCGGTGAAGATCGGTTCCGCACCCGGCCGCCGAGCTCCACCGCACCCCGCGAGGAACCACCAGTGCCCCTGGCCTTCATTCCCAGCCCGCCCATCGGCGAGATCCACCTGGGTCCGCTGCCGCTGCGCGGCTACTCACTGATGCTGATCCTCGGAATCGCCGCGGCGGTATGGCTGGGCGGCCGTCGCTGGGCCGCCCGCGGTGGCGAGAAGGCCGTCGTGGCGGACGTCGCCCTGTGGGCGGTCCCCTTCGGGGTGGTCGGCGCCCGGCTCTACCACGTGGTCACGTCCAGCGAGCCGTACTTCGGCGAGGGCGGCGATCCGCTCAGGGCCCTCTTCGTCTGGGACGGGGGCATCGGCATCTGGGGCGCCCTCGCGGGCGGTGCCGTCGGAGCCTGGATCGGCTGCCTCCGCCACGGTGTCCCCCTGCCCGCGTTCGCCGACGCGGTCGCCCCCGGCATCGCCCTGGGGCAGGCCGTCGGCCGCTGGGGCAACTGGTTCAACCAGGAACTCTACGGGCGGGCCAGCACCCTTCCCTGGGCGTGGGAGATCGACCGCGCGCACCGGCCCGGTGCCACCTCCGGCCTGGCCACCTACCACCCCACGTTCCTGTACGAGTCGCTGTGGTGTCTCGGTGTGGCCGCCCTGGTCATATGGGCGGACCGCCGCTTCCGCCTCGACCGGGGCCGCTCCTTCGCGCTGTACGCCGCCGCCTACTGTGCCGGCCGCTTCTGGATCGAGTACCTGCGGATCGACGAGGCCCACCACATCCTCGGCCTGCGCCTGAACGGCTGGACCGCGCTGCTGGTCCTCGCGGCCGCCCTCGCCCACCTCCTCGCGGCGACCCGACGAGCGGCCGACAGCCGCGGGGACGCAGGCCCCGACCGTAGCCGCGGGGACGCCTGCTCCGACCGTGGCCGCCGGGACGCCGGCTCCGGCCGTGGCCACGGCGGCGCCGACTCCGAGCCCGGCCGTCCCCTTCCGCGCCTGGACGCGACCAGCGGTCCCAGGAACTGACCACGTCCCCTTTCACGCGTTCATGAATGTCATGAGTTCCGCGAATTCCACGAACTGGAGTTGCCATGTCCGCTGTTCCCGAGACCCTGCCTTCACGCCCGGGTCCGCTGGTGGTGGCGGGAGGCGTCCTCGTCGCCTTCCTGCTCGCCTCCTCGGTGAACGCGCTGATCGCCGTGCTGGCGCTGGCGATGGGCGCGCCGGACGACTTCGAGCCGCTGGAGTTTCCGTCCTACGTCTTTCCGACCGCCCTGGGTGTGCTGGCGGGAGCCGTCGGATGGGGCGTCGTCCGCAGGCTCTCCCCGGAGCCCGAACGCCTGCTCCGCCGACTCGTCCCGTCGGTCGTCGTGATC
The DNA here is from genome assembly GCF_042889045.1 of Streptomyces sp. NPDC002701. NCBI lineage: Bacteria > Bacillati > Actinomycetota > Actinomycetes > Kitasatosporales > Streptomycetaceae > Streptomyces > Streptomyces sp. NPDC002701. The sequence goes on along the minus strand of NZ_JBIAQL010000003.1, from coordinate 667,352 downwards.
TCCCTCGTCCCGGACTTCTTCCTGTTCGGTGAGGGCGAGGTGACCGGTGTGGCGGCGCTGCTCGTGATGCACCTCGCGGTCGCGGTGATCGCGGTGCCGGTGTACCGCAGGGTCATGCCACTGGACTCGGTACGGCGAACGCCGCACGTTGGACGGTGAGCGGTGAGCAGTGAGCGGTGAAGGCGCGCGGGGCCGAACCGGACTGGCCGGTTCGACCCCGCGCGCATTCACCCGCGCACCACGTGCGGCGAAGGTGTCACTCCTCGACGGTCAGGCCCTTGCGCAGCCGCACCAGCGTCCGCGACAGCAGGCGCGACACGTGCATCTGCGAGATGCCCAGTTCCTCGCCGATCTCCGACTGGGTCATGTTGGCGACGAAGCGCAGGGACAGGATCTGCCGGTCGCGCTGCGGAAGCCCGGCGATCAGCGGCTTGAGCGACTCGACGTACTCGATGCCCTCCAGCCCGTGGTCCTCGTACCCGATACGGTCCGCCAGCGCGCCCTCGGAGTCGTCCTCCTCGGGCTGGGCATCCAGTGAACTGGCCGTATAGGCGTTGGACGCCGCCATGCCCTCGACGACCTCCTCGTTCGACAGCCCCAGACGCTCCGCCAGCTCTCCCACCGTCGGAGCGCGGTCCAGTTGCTGTGCGAGTTCGTCGCCCGCCTTGGCCAGGTCGAGACGGAGTTCCTGAAGCCTGCGCGGCACGCGTACGGACCATGACGTGTCACGGAAGAAGCGCTTGATCTCGCCGACGATGGTCGGCATCGCGAAGGTCGGGAACTCGACGCCACGGCTGAGCTCGAAGCGGTCGATCGCCTTGATCAGGCCGATGGTGCCGACCTGGATGATGTCCTCCATCGGCTCGCTGCGGGAGCGGAACCGGGAGGCGGCGAACTTCACCAGGGCGAGGTTCAGTTCGACCAGGGTGTTGCGGACGTACGAATACTCGGACGTCCCTTCCTCCAGCGACTCCAGCCGCTCGAAGAGGGTCTTGGACAGGGCCCGCGCGTCCACCGGCCCCACCTCGGCGAAGGGGGGGATCACCGGAAGTCCGGCCAGGCCGGCGTTCTCGACGGCGGACTCGTCTTCCGTTTCTTCCAGGGGGCGTGTCGACGTCGCCCTCTGGGTATGCGATTCGTCGAGCCGGGGTGACATGATGTCCTCCATCGTTCTCGGCATATGGCTGCCGATGCCGATACGTGCACTGCGGTGTGCGGCGCCTCCAAAGCCGGCCGTCTCGAAAACTGTCACTACTAGCCCTACCCGCTTTCGTGACTCTCTCGCAAGTGAGTTATGCGGTGAAATGTCCGATTCTTGGCGGTTGTTCGGGTGTCAGAGTGTGCAGGGAAGGCGTAGGGTTCGAGAGCGTCAATCAGCAACCACAACGGTCGGAAGAGAGAGACGGCATGGACCGCGGGACGGTCGGCAGCGCACAGTCGGGCCGGCTTCTGGTCGAGGTGCGAGAAGAGGGCACTAGTGCCGTCGTCACCCCGGCGGGTGAGTTGGATCACCATACGGCGGATCTTCTGCGCGAACCGGTCGAGGAATGCCTCGACCGCGGGTTCGCGCGTCTGGTCGTGGACTGCTCACGGCTGGAGTTCTGCGACTCCACCGGGCTGAACGTCCTGCTCGGCGCCCGGCTGCGGGCCGAGGCGGCGGGTGGCGGCGTCCATCTGGCGGGCATGCTGCCGGTGGTGGCCCGGGTCTTCGAGATCACCGGGGCGGAGGCCGTCTTCACCGTGCACGACACGCTCGAAGAGGCCCTGCGGGACAGCGGTGGCAAGGACGGGTCCGGGGCGGGCGGCGCCGTGGCGCCCGAGGCCGGCGCGTCCGGGCCCGATCGGCCCGCGGCCGATCAGGGTGAATAGCCGCCCCGATGCCCTGTCCTGCGGCAGAGTTGAGCCCGGAGTGCCCGTCTGTGATCAACGCGTTATCAGAGTCACATCATCCGTACCGGATAAGTGGGTGTTCTGACGGTTCGGTCGGGCAGGAGACATCCTGAATATGTCAACAGGCCGAACGGCAAGCGCGCGGCAGTCCCGGACGACTCCCGGATCCCGAGTGTCCTGAGCTTTCCCGGCGTGCTGAGTGTGCTGGGAACTTACGTCTTGAATCATGAACTGGTGAATCGGTGAGGTGAAGCGCTGATGAGCACCACCCGGCCTTACCCGCCGGGCGACCGCGGCCCGGAACCGGGCGACGGCGGCGCTTCCGGGACCTCTCCGGGCGGTACGCCCGCCGGGCGTCGGGCCCGCCGGCTGAGCTTCGACGGCGAGAGCGGAGTCGTCCCGCTCGCGCGTGACTTCGCCCGGCAGGCGCTGCACGAGTGGGGCTGGCTGCCCGCGGCCACCGCCGACCAGCGGGCCGCGGCGGAGGACGTCCTGCTGGTCGTCTCCGAACTCGTCACCAACGCCTGCCTGCATGCCGAGGGCCCCGACGAGCTCTGGATCTCCTACGACAAGAAGGTCCTCCGGCTGGAGGTCTCCGACCGGGGCGCGGGGCAGCCCGCGCCGCGGACTCCGCACAGAGCCGGCCGCCCCGGCGGCCACGGGATGTTCATCGTGCAGCGGCTGTGCCTGGACTGGGGTGTCATCCGTACGGCGGGAGTCGCGGGGAAGACGGTCTGGGCGGAGCTCGGCGCCCCCGCGTAGCGCTCCTCCGCGCAATGCCCCTCGGCGTGACGCTCCTCCACGTGACGCTCCTTCGCGCAGCGTCCGCCGTGTGAGGCGTGGCCGTCCGCGGGGTCTGGCCGTGTTCGCGGGCCGGTCGCGCCGTTCCCCGCGCCCCTTCCGGATGCCCCGTGGTGGGGGCTGCTTGTTTTGGGCGCGCGTTGTGTCTTCCCTCCGTAAGGGCCCGGGCGTACCTTGACGGCCGATCTGATGTTCCGTCAGGAACGGCATCGAGAACGCCTCGGGAATGAGGGGACCGTGTCATACCGGACGTACCAGAAACGAACCGCGGCGCTCGCGTCCGCCGCGGCCCTGGCCGGCTCGGCCGTGCTGCTGGCCGCCCCCGCAGCCCGGGCCGACGTGGTGGACGTCAACTACCAGTGCAAGACCCCGATCGGTGACAAGTCCGCCGTCTCTCCGATCGACATCAGGAGCGTCAGGAGCGGCAGCGGCTACCGGCTGACGATGACCTTCGAGAAGGGCGTCTCCTCCAGCCCGGTGGAACTGGGCAAGGGCGCGATGAATCCGAGTGCGGTCATCGAGGTCGGCGGCGCCGACAGCGGCACCGTGTCGGTCAAGGGTCCCGCCAACCCGGAGGCGATCCCGGCCGATACCCCCATCAAGATCACCGACCTCACCGGGACGTACACCCCGAAGGGGACCGGCAAGGTCACCTTCACCGCGGGCGTGCTGACCATCGGCGCCCTCGGTACGACCACCACGTGCACGCCCTCCAACGATCCGAAGCCCTCGCTGGAGCTGGACGTGACGGCTGCCGGGGGCGGCACCACCGGCTCCTCGCAGGACGCCCCAGTGGGCGGCGAGGAACTGCCGCGGACCGGCCCCATGGACTCCGCGGTCGCACTCGGCACGCTCGGCGGCACCGTGCTGCTGGCCGGCGCGGCGGGCGTGCTGTGGCTGACCCGCAGGAACCAGGCCCGCGGCTGAACCGCCGCCCACTGGTCCGTACGACGTCGGAGGCGGTCCCGGCAGACCCGGGCCGCCCGGCAGCCGCGTACGGAAGTCGAGCCGACGGGAGCGGCGACGTGAACGGTGACGGGAGCGGTGACGCGAGCGGCCCGGTCCGAGGGGCGCGTCGGTGTCGTGCGGGCAGGGGAGCGCGGGTCCCCGCGCTGGTGGCCATGCTCGCCCTCGTCCTGCTCCCCCCGGCGGGCGGCACCGCCCTCGCGGCGGAAAAGCCGACGGTGGAACTGTCCAGGTCCCAGGCGGGAACGGGCGGGTCGATCACGGTGACCGGTACCGGCTGGCGGGCCGGCGCCCTGCTGATGATGCTCGTCTGCGGCCGGTCCTCGACCGACCGGGGGGTCATCGGCGGCACCGACTCCTGCGCCAACGCGGACGGGCGGGCCGTCACCACCGACGCGAAGGGCCGGTTCAGCAAGAAGCTGCCGGTCGCCGAACCGCCCGAACCCTGCCCCTGCGTGGTGCACGTCGCGACGGTCACCGGCGCGAAGGCGGCGGCGGACGCCCCCTTCCTGGTCGCGGGACACGAGGTCGAGCCGCTGCCCGCACGACAGGCCGGCGAGCGGCTCTCGGTGCTCACCGACACCCGGCTCGACGGTTCGAGCGGCCTGCTCACCTGGTTCGGGGCACCGCCCGCCCGCACACTCGTCCTCACCGTGGGCAACGTCGGTACCACCGCCGTGAAGGACCCGGTCTTCCATGTGGGCACCTCGCACGGCGTGTTCGCCCCGCAGTGGGAGCAACAGCAGTGGCGCGGCACCATCGGCCCCGGCAAGAAGGCGCGGATCTCCCTGCCGGTGGAGCTGACCGGGGGTGCGCACGGCGACTACACGGTCTCCCTGAAGTTCGGCGGCAAGGTGCTCGCCGAGCAGCCGTGGGGCGTGGGCCGCCCCTGGGGTGTGACCCTGTTCTGGGTCCTGGTCTGCGTCGTCGTGCCGGCCGCGCTGTTCCGGATGGGGATGGCCGCGGTGGACCGGATGCGGCCACCGTCCGCCGCTCGTGGCGGCCGCTCCGGCCCGGGAGCGGGCCGCGACGGACGTCCGGGGCGACCCGGACGGGGCGCGCACGGTGTCCGCCGCGGGGGGCTGCGGCTGCCCGAAGTCGCCCTGCGGGTACCGAAGATGCGCCGTCCGCCGGTCTCCAGGGAGCCCGCCGGTGCCGGCACGGATGCCGATACACGCACCGGCGCCGGTGCGCGTACACGGGCCCGTACGCATACGGGGCTGCCCTGGTTCACGCCCGACACCGATCCAAGGGCCACCGGGGCCGAAGAGCACCGCGATCCTTGAGAGGGCGCCGTAGGGGTGAGGGGTGCGGGGGCGTTGTGGCTGGTCGCGCAGTTCCCCGCGCCCCTTACAGGCGCGCCCCCTCGGGGCCGGTGGGGCTAGTTGACGGTGCCCATGAGGGACTTGACCTTGTTGCGGTACATGTAGACCGCTGTTCCGGCGATCACCGCGAGGGTGGCTTCCAGGGCCACGATGCCCTTGCCGTTCAGGTCCACGCCCGCGATGGAGAGCAGGCCCGTCGTGGCGTCGCCCGCGGTGACCGCGAGGAACCAGACGCCCATCATCTGGGAGGCGTACTTCGCGGGGGCCATCTTCGTGGTGACGGAGAGGCCGACCGGTGAGACGGTCAGCTCGCCGACGGTCTGGACGAAGTAGATGGCGACCAGCCACATCGCGGCGGCCTTCTGACCGTCCCCGGCGATCGTCAGCGGGGCCAGGAAGAGGAAGAACGAGGCGCCGACCAGCACCAGACCCGACGCGAACTTCACGATCGTGCTCGGCTCCCTGCCGGCCCGGTTCAGCGCCAGCCACGCCCAGGCGAAGACCGGGGCGAGCGCCATGATCATGACCGGGTTGACCGACTGGTACCAGGAGACCGGGAACTCCCAGCCGAAGACGCTGTTCTCGGCCGACGACTCGGCGAAGATCGACAGCGTGGAGCCGCCCTGGTCGTAGATCATCCAGAAGACGGCGGCGGCGACGAAGAACCAGATGTACGCGGACATCTTCGACTGCTCGACGCGGTCGAGCGACTTGTCCCGCTTGATGCGGGCGATGACCCAGATCGGGACGATCAGGCCGATGAGCGTGAGCGGGACCAGGATCCAGTTCAGCGTGTAATGGCCGGAGAAGCCGACGACGCCGTAGAAGACCGCGGCGACGGCCAGCCACAGCAGGCCCTTGCTCAGGGTCGAGGCCCTCTCCTCGGCGGACAGTGGCGTCGGGACGACGTCGGAGCGCGCGTCGAGGTGGCGGCGGCCCATCAGGAACTGGGCCAGACCCAGCGCCATGCCGAGCGCGGCGAGCGCGAAGCCCAGGTGCCAGTTGACGTTCTCGCCGATGGTGCCGATGACCAGCGGAGCGGCGAACGCGCCCAGGTTGATGCCGATGTAGAAGACGGTGAAACCGCCGTCGCGGCGCGGGTCGTCCGGGCCCTGGTAGAGGTGGCCGACCATCGTCGAGATGTTGGCCTTCAGCAGCCCCGAGCCGATCGCCACGAGGCCGAGACCCGCGTAGAAGGTGCCGGACGAGGGCAGTGCCAGCGTCAGATGGCCGAGCATGATGACCAGTCCGGCGACGGCCACGGTCCTGCGGGGGCCGAGCACGCGGTCCGCGAACCAGCCGCCGGGCAGGGCGAGCAGGTACACGAGCGACAGGTACACCGAGTAGATCGCGGTCGCGGTGGTCGCGCTCAGGTTCAGGCCGCCGGGGGCGACCAGGTAGAGCGGGAGCAGTGCCCTCATGCCGTAGTAGGAGAACCTCTCCCACATCTCGGTCATGAAGAGTGTGGCCAGTCCGCGGGGGTGGCCGAAGAAGGTGTGTTCGGAACCGGGGGTGCCCGGTGAGACCGAGTCCTTCGTCAGGCTGGACGCCATGGTCGTTCCTTGCTCGTCGGGGCGCGGTGCGGTGCGGATCTCCGGTTCGAGCCCGGGTGGGGTTCGGGGGAGGGGTGCGCGTGTAGACACCAGCCCGCACACAAAAGAGACCTTCAGCGTGAAGCTTTCGCCAAAGGTCCCCGTGTGGTGCTACAGGCGTCTGGTCACCATAAGGCCACACGCCATGCCAATGCCGCATATGCCATGACTTGAGAGATGGATCACAGGCTCTGATGGAACCGTGCAGTCGAATCCAAGGCTGTTCACAGATTTACATCCTCAACCAAAGGGTCGGACGGTCCGTACGGTTCGGAGCGCGCGCAGTTGTCGATCACCCTCACTGCGCCGGTCCACCGCGGACTACCATCACTTCATGACCCGAGTACTGCTCGCCGAGGACGACGCGTCCATCTCGGAACCCCTGGCCCGCGCCCTGCGCAGGGAGGGGTACGAGGTCGAGGTACGCGAGGACGGACCCACCGCGCTCGACGCCGGCATCCAGGGCGGTATCGATCTGGTCGTGCTCGACCTCGGGCTGCCCGGCATGGACGGTCTGGAGGTGGCCCGGCGGATGCGCGCCGAGGGCCAGACCGTGCCGATCCTCATCCTGACCGCGCGCGCCGACGAGGTGGACACCGTCGTCGGTCTGGACGCGGGCGCCGACGACTACGTCACCAAGCCGTTCCGTCTCGCCGAGCTGCTGGCCCGGGTCCGGGCCCTGCTGCGGCGCGGCGCGGCCGAACCCCAGCAGCCGCCCGCCACGCACGGGGTGCGGATCGACGTCGAGTCGCACCGGGCGTGGATGGGCGACGAGGAGCTCCAGCTCACGGCGAAGGAGTTCGACCTGCTGCGGGTACTGGTGCGGGACGCCGGGCGGGTCGTCACGCGCGACCAGCTGATGCGGGAGGTCTGGGACACCACGTGGTGGTCGTCCACCAAGACGCTCGACATGCACATCTCGTGGCTGCGGAAGAAGCTGGGCGACGACGCGGCGAATCCGCGGTACATCGCCACCGTGCGCGGGGTCGGGTTCCGCTTCGAGAAGAGCTGACCGTCCCGCTCCGCTGAGCCCGGCCGGGGCGCCTTGTCACCGGTGTGCCCCGGGACGTGGGCGACTGCGGGTCGGTGGGGGCTGGTCGCGCAGTTCCCCGCGCCCCCGAGGGGCGCTCCCGCCGGGTCACACTGGTTGGGAAGTCATCTGCCCGGAGGGACCTGTGCGTCGTCGTCTCATCAACTCCACGCTGGCCGTCGTGCTCGTCGTGATCGCCGTGTTCGGGGTCTCGCTCGTCATCGTCGAGACCCGCACGATCAGCAACAGCGCCCAGGAACGGGTGGACTCCGAAGCGGTGCGGCTGGTCAGCATCGTCGACAGCCGGCTCATCGGCCACGAGCAGATCAACGCCAGTGTCCTCAAGGACCAGGTCACGGGCGACCGGTTCGCGCGGATCGACATCCCGGGCCGCGCCCCGATCCGTATCGGCACCGAGCCCACCGGTGACGTGATCACGGCCAGCCGCAAGGGCGAGGAGGGCGAGACGGTCACGGTGGAGGAGGCCAGCTCGGCCGTCACCCGGGAGGTCGGCCGGACACTGCTGATCATCGCGGCGGTGGCCCTGCTCGCGGTGATCGCCGCGGTGCTCCTCGCGGTGCGCCAGGCCAACCGGCTCACCTCCCCGCTGACCGACCTCGCGGAGACCGCGGAGCGCCTCGGCTCGGGGGATCCCCGGCCGCGTCACAAGCGGTACGGCGTCCCGGAGCTGGACCGGGTCGCGGACGTACTGGACAGCTCGGCGGAGCGCATCGCGCGCATGCTCACCGCCGAGCGGCGCCTGGCGGCCGACGCCTCGCACCAGTTGCGCACGCCGCTGACCGCGCTGTCCATGCGGCTGGAGGAGATCACGCTCACCGACGACCCGAGCACGGTGAAGGAGGAGGCGGCCATCGCGCTCGGCCAGGTCGAGCGGCTCACCGACGTGGTGGAACGGCTGCTGACGAACGCCCGTGACCCGCGGACCGGCTCGGCCGTCACCTTCGATCTCGACGAGGTCATCAAGCAGCAGCTCGCGGAGTGGCGCCCGGCCTACCGCAACGCGGGCCGCGCCATCGTCAGCTCGGGCAAGCACGATCTGCAGGCCGTCGGGACGCCGGGGGCGGTGGCCCAGGTCCTGGCCGCGCTCATCGAGAACTCGCTGATGCACGGTGGGGGCACGGTCGCCCTGCGCACGCGGGTCACCGGCAACCAGGCGGTGATCGAGGTCACCGACGAGGGGCCGGGTGTGCCGGCCGACCTGGGCGCGCGGATCTTCGAGCGGGCCATCAGCGGGCGCAACTCCACGGGCATCGGCCTCGCCGTGGCCCGGGACCTCGCGGAGGCGGACGGAGGCCGCCTGGAGATGCTCCAAGCACACCCACCGGTCTTCGGCCTGTTCCTCTCCCGCACCCCACTCCGCTCCCCCCGACAAGGCGGAGAACCCACGGTCCGCTGAAAACGCAGTCCTTTGCCTTCAGGGGCGCGGGAAACGGCGCAGTCTTTCAGGGGGGCGCGAGGAACGCCGCAGTCTTTCGAGGGGCGCGGGGAACGCCGCAGTCTTTTAGGGGCGCGGGGAACGGCGCAATCCTTCAAGGGGCGCGGGGAACTGCGCGACCAGCCCCAGCGGCGCCGCACCCACCCACGAGCCCCGGACACCCACAACACATACGGCGCCCACAACACCCGCGGCGTCAGCGAACTCGCTGTACCTGGCGAAACGCCCGCGTCGGACGCTCCTCGTCCAGAAGATACGGCGCCGGATCCTCCAGGAACGATTCGGCGCCGGCCACCGCCTCGTGCGCCGGCGCGACCCGGAAGACCCAGGTGCGGTAGGACCAGAAGCGGAAGAGCGTGGCTATGCCGATGCCGACGAACTTGAAGACGTTGCTCGCCAGAGGGCTGTCGAAGCCCAGCCCGTACGTGGCGGCGTAGAGGATGCCGTTCTCGATGACGAGGCCGATCGCGCTGAACAGCACGAACAGCGTCAGCTCCTTGGTCCGGCCACTCTTGTCGCGGTCGCGGTACGTGAAGTAGCGGAAACCTATGTAGTTCGAGACGATCGCGACGACGGTGGCGATGACACTGGCCCGTACGACCTGCAGATCAGTCGTACTGCGCACCAGGTTGAAGGTGACCAGGTTGACGAGCAGACCGGCCCCGCCGACCGCGCCGAACTTGGCGACTTCCCTGGTCAGCCGGTCGATTCGCATCCGGACGGCACTGGGCGGCCTGGCATGAGCCCTGCGTTTACCACCTTTGCCCATGGTGTCGCCCAGCCCCCGTCTCGTCGGATACGTCATTTTCGTCAACCTTCGTCGACTCCGCCATGCTAACCAGCGGTTCCCCCGGGTGCCCGGCCCGCACGGGAAGATGTGGCCGTGATGTGACGAGCAGGCGGAGCTTGCGATGATCATGCCGGCGACGGGAGTGGCTCGATATGGCCGATACCCTGGGAGCGTGACGTTCCCGGTAGTCGGCATGGTCGGCGGCGGTCAGCTCGCTCGTATGACACACGAGGCAGGCATCCCGCTCGGCATCAGGTTCAAGCTCCTCAGTGACACCCCCCAGGATTCTGCGGCGCAGGTGGTCGGCGAGGTCGTCGTAGGCGACTATCGCGACCTCGACACGCTGCGGGCCTTCGCGCGGGGCTGCGACGTGATCACCTTCGATCACGAACACGTACCCACCGAGCATCTGCGGGCACTGGAGGCGGACGGCATTCCCGTGCGCCCCGGACCCGACGCGCTCGTGCACGCCCAGGACAAGGGCGTGATGCGCGCGAAGCTCGTCGAGATCGGTGTGCCGTGCCCACGGCACCGGATCGTGAGCGATCCGGCCGACGTGGCCGCGTTCGCGGCGGAAGGGCTTCCCGAAGGGGCCGAGGGGGACGGCTTCCCGGTCGTCCTCAAGACCGTCCGCGGCGGCTACGACGGCAAGGGCGTGTGGGTCGTACGCTCCGCGGCCGACGCCGAGGACCCCTTCCGGGCCGGCGTCCCGGTCCTCGCGGAGGAGAAGGTCGACTTCGCGCGCGAGCTGGCCGCCAACGTCGTACGGTCGCCGCACGGCCAGGCCGTGGCGTACCCCGTGGTCGAGTCCCAGCAGGTCGACGGGGTCTGCGACACGGTGATCGCGCCCGCGCCGGGCATCTCCGACGAGCTCGCGCTGCGGGCCGAGGAACTGGCGCTGCGCATCGCGAAGGACCTGGGCGTCGTCGGCCACCTCGCCGTCGAGCTCTTCGAGACCCGCGACGGCCGCATCCTCGTCAACGAACTGGCCATGCGCCCGCACAACTCCGGTCACTGGACCCAGGACGGCGCGATCACCTCGCAGTTCGCCAACCACGTCCGCGCGGTCCTGGACCTGCCCCTGGGTGACCCCCGCCCGCGCGCGCCCTGGACGGTCATGGTGAACGTCCTCGGGGGCGACTACCCGGACATGTACTCCGCGTACCTGCACTGCATGGCCCGTGACCCCCAGCTCAAGATCCACATGTACGGAAAGGACGTGAAGCCCGGCCGCAAGGTGGGCCACGTCAACACCTACGGCGACGACCTGGACGACGTGCTGGAACGCGCCCGTCACGCAGCCGGTTACCTCAGAGGAACGATCACCGAATGAGCCCTGTCGTAGGCATTGTCATGGGGTCGGACTCCGACTGGTCCGTCATGGAGGCGGCAGCGCAGGCCCTCGACGAGTTCGAGATCGCGTACGAGGTGGACGTGCTCTCCGCGCACCGGATGCCGCGCGAGATGATCGCGTACGGCGAGGAGGCGGCCGGCCGCGGCCTGAAGGTGCTGGTCGCGGGAGCGGGCGGCGCGGCCCACCTGCCCGGCATGCTCGCCTCGGTCAGCCCGCTGCCCGTGATCGGCGTACCGGTCCCGCTGAAGTACCTGGACGGCATGGACTCGCTGCTGTCGATCGTCCAGATGCCGGCCGGTGTCCCGGTCGCCACGGTCTCGGTGGGCGGCGCGCGCAACGCGGGTCTGCTGGCCGCCCGGATCCTGGCCACCCAGGACGAGGAGCTGCTCGGCCGGATGCGCGATTTCCAGCAGGAGCTGAACGACCAGGCCACCGAGAAGGGCAGGCGGCTGCGCTCCAAGGTCGAGGGCGGCGCGGGCAACGGCTTCGGTTTCGGGAAGTGACGGAGATGGCAGGCATGACAGACATGGCAGACATACCCTCTCTCGACGACGCCCGTGCGCTCCTCGCCGAGTTTCCCGTGGTCGACGGTCACAACGACCTGCCCTGGGCACTGCGCGAGCAGGTCCGCTACGACCTCGGCGCCCGCGACATCGCCGCCGACCAGAGCGCCCACCTGCACACCGACCTGGCGCGGCTGCGCGCGGGCGGCGTCGGCGCGCAGTACTGGTCGGTGTACGTGCGCTCGGACCTGCCCGGCGCGGTCACGGCGACCCTGGAGCAGATCGACTGCGTACGGCAGCTCATCGAGCGCCACCCGGAGGACCTGCGCGCCGCCCTGACCGCCGCCGACATGGAGGCGGCCCGCGCCGAGGGCCGGATCGCCTCCCTGATGGGCGCCGAGGGCGGCCACTCGATCGACGACTCCCTCGCCACCCTGCGCGGCCTGTACGAACTGGGGGTCCGCTACATGACCCTCACGCACAACGACAACATCGCGTGGGCGGACTCGGCGACGGACGAGCCGGCCGTCGGCGGTCTGTCGCCCTTCGGCCACGAGGTCGTCCGCGAGATGAACCGCCTGGGCATGCTGGTGGACCTCTCCCATGTGGCCGCCACGACCATGCGGGACGCGCTGGACACGTCCACCGCGCCGGTGATCTTCTCCCACTCGTCCGCGCGCGCGGTCTGCGACCATCCGCGCAACATCCCGGACGACGTGCTGGAGCGGCTGCCCGCCAACGGCGGGGTGGCGATGGTGACGTTCGTGCCGAAGTTCGTCCTCCAGGCGGCCGTCGACTGGACGGTCGCCGCGGACGAGAACATGCGCGAGAAGGGCTTCCACCCCCTCGATTCGACCGCCGAGGCGATGCGGGTCCACCGCGCCTTCGAGGAGTCCCGTCCGCGCCCCGTCGCGACCGTCTCGACGGTCGCCGACCACCTCGACCACATGCGCGAGGTGGCGGGTGTCGACCACCTCGGCATCGGCGGCGACTACGACGGCACCCCGTTCACCCCGCAGGGCCTCGACGACGTGTCCGGCTACCCGAACCTGATCGCGGAGCTCCTGGACCGCGGCTGGTCCAGGACGGACCTGGCCAAGGTGACCTGGCAGAACTCGGTACGGGTGCTGGGCGCCGCGGAGGACGTGGCGCGCGACGAGCAGTCCCGCCGCGGCCCGTCGAACGCGACCCTGGAGCAGCTGGACGGCTAGTCCGCGAGCGTGGCGGGGTGCCCCAGGAGCATGGTGGGGGCGCCCTGCACGCGCGTCAGGAACACCGTCGCGGAGTGCGGCCCCTGCGGCTTCACCTTGCGCCGCAGCTCCTCCGGCTCGACCGCCGAGCCGCGCTTCTTCACGGTCAGGACGCCGACCTCCCGCTCCCGCAGGAGAGCCTTCAGCTTCTTGACGCCGAAGGGGAGCCGGTCGGTGATCTCGTAGGCGGTGGCGTACGGGGTGGCCGTCGCGGAGTCCGCGGTGATGTAGGCGATCGTCTCGTCGACCAGCCCGCCGCCGTCCAGTTCCGCGGCCACTTCTGCGACGAGGTGCGCGCGGATGACGGCGCCGTCGGGCTCGTACAGGAAACGCCCCACGGGCCGTACCGCGGGATCGGGCAGTCCGCGACCGTGGAGGGTGCGCGGTCCGGGCAGCAGGGTCGCGCGGACGGATCCCGCCTCCCGTGTGCCGAACCACAGCACGGCCTCCTTCACGTCCCCGGAGTCCGAGATCCACTCGGCCGCGGCGCCGGCGGGCACGGCCTCGTGCGGGATGCCCGGAGCGACCTTCAGGGCGGCGACGGGCGCTGTGCGGGCTGCCTCGACGGCCCAGGACAGCGGCGGCGAGTACGCCTCGGGGTCGAAGATCCGCCCCCGTCCGCCCCGGCGGGCCGGGTCCACGAAGACGGCGTCGTACCCGGCGGTGGCCACCTCGGTGACGTCCTCCTCGCGCACCTCGATCAGCCCGTCGAGCCCCAGCGCCTCGGCGTTCGCGCGGGCCACGGCCGCGGTCAGCGGGTCCCGGTCCACGGCCAGGACCCGGATGCCGGCCCGGGCGAGCGCGATCGCGTCACCGCCGATGCCGCAGCACAGGTCGGCCACGGACCGCACGCCGAGCGCCCGGAACCGCGCGGCACGGTACGCGGCCACGCTCGCCCGGGTGGACTGCTCCACCCCGTTCGGCGTGAAGAACATCCGGTCCGCGTCCGCCGCTCCGAACTTCACGACCGCCCGCTGCCGCAGCCGCGCCTGCCCGATCGCGGCCGACACCAGCCCGACGGGGTGCTCGCGCCGCAGCCTCGTCGCCACGGCCAGCTCGCGGGCCGGGTCGGTACCGCGCACCTCGTCGAGGAGGTCACGTCCCTCGGAGGTGAGCAGAGCGGCGAAGGAGTCGAGCGGATCAAGGTCGTTCACGGCCCCATTGTGGGCCAGTCGGTGGACGGCGGGCGCGCACTCCCTGTGTCGGGGGGCCAGGGGGTGTCTGACCTGTGAAGATCCAGATCCATGCAACTTGTACGACAAAATGACGACGCCCCTGAAAGGGCGCGGGACTCCGACATGTGCGGCTCCGCCGCGTGGGCGCGACCAGCCCCCACCGGCCCGCAGCGCGCGATCCACCGGCACCACGCAGTGCGCACCGCACTCGTCCTCCTCGCGGCCACCGCGCTGGCGACCGGCTGCTCGGAGGGGAGCCCCGCACCCGGGAACGCCGAGCCGGCCGCGGGCCAGCAGGCCGCCGGCAAGCTCCGCCAGGAGCGGCAGGCCCGCGCCGCGCTGAAGTGGGGACTGGCCGAGCCGCCCCTGCCCGCGCCCCCGCCCCCCGATCCCGCGAAGAAGCCCCGCATCACCACCCGTGAGGGCTTCGCGGTCGAGGACCACGAGGGTCTGCCGCCCGTCTTCACCACCGTCCCCACCAAGGACAAGGTCGTCTTCCTCACCATCGACGACGGCGCCGAGAAGGACCCGGCGTTCCTGCGCATGATGAGCGAACTGAAGATCCCGTACACCGCCTTCCTCAGCGACTACCTCGTCAAGGAGGACTACGGCTACTTCAAGAAGATGCAGGCCGCGGGTGTCGTCCTGAACAACCACACCCTCAGCCACCGCTACATGCCGGACCTCTCGTACGACGCGCAGAAGCGGGAGATCTGCGGCATGCAGGACGTGATCGAGAAGCGGTACGGCAAACGCCCGGCCCTCTTCCGCCCGCCCTTCGGCAACTACAACGAGGACACCCTGCGCGCGGCCAGAGCCTGCGGCATCAAGGCGGTGCCCCTCTGGAACGAGGAGGTCTTCGTCGACCGCTGGGACTACCGGGAGTGGAACCGGGACCTGCGCCCCGGGGACATCGTCCTCAGCCACTTCCGCGGCGAGGAGGACTGGGACGGCACGATGCCCGACATGGTCCGCCGCTTCCTGAACCTGGTCACCGACAAGGGGTACGCGGTGGCGCGCCTGGAGGACTACCTGTGAGGCAGCGGGCGGTCACCGGCGCTCTGCTCGCGGGCGCGCTCTGCTTGTCCGCCCTCGCCGGCTGCGCCCGGTCCGTGGAGCCCGGCGCACGGCCGGGCGAGGACGCCGGGCGGAAGGTGCGCACGCAGGGGCCGCCGGTGGACGCGTACCGCCGCTGGGGCCTGCGGGCCCCGCTCGCCCCGGCGCCGCGCCCGCCCGCCCGGCGGCCCGCGGTACGCGCCGCCGGGCCGGGGCTTCCGCCCGTCGTGGACCGTGTCCCCACACGCGACAAGGTCGTTTTCCTGACCTTCGACGACGGCGCCGAGAAGGACCCGCGGTTCGTGGACCTGGTGCGCGACCTGCGGCTACCGGTCACGGTGTTCCTCACGGACAGCGTGGCCGGGCCCGGGTACGCGCACTTCGGCCGGCTGCGCGCGGCCGGCGCGAGCGTGCAGAACCACACCCTCGACCATCCGTACCTGCCCGGCCTGCCGTACGCGGGCCAGCGGGCCGAGATCTGCGGCCAGCAGGAGAAGCTGAAGCAGCGCTTCGGGATCCGGCCGCGGCTGTTCCGGCCGCCGTACGGGAAGTACGACGACGACACGGTGCGGGCGGCGGGGGACTGCGGGATCGCGGCGGTCGTCCTGTCGCGCGAGGGGGGTCCGCTCCGGGCCGGCGACATCCTCCCGTCCCCGTCCCCGGAGGGCCGGGACGGCACGAGCCTGACGGCTGCGACGGTCGCGCTGCTGCGCCGCGTCCAGGAGGCGGGCCTGACGGTGGCCCGCCTGGAGGACTACCTCTAGGAATCCTCGTGCGGGCTCCGCCCTCGGACCCCCGTTGCGCAGTTCCCCGCGCCCCTAGGCACCTAGGGGCGCGGGGAACTGCGCGATCAGCCCCCGCCGGGCCCGCAGACGAAACCGATGGGGGTCCGGGGGCGCAGCCCCAGGGGCGTTCACCCGGGCCCGGCCGAGCCCGGATCGCCGCCATCCGCCGGAGGCAACTGGCACTCCGCTTGACCGAGTGCTAATCACAGTCATAGTCTCAGCTCTGGCACTCACCGCAGGAGAGTGCCAATAGCGACGGGCAGGTCCGGCACCCGCGACGACGGATCCACCTGGTCGCCACCTCAGACAGTTAACCCCGTGAGATCTCCGAAGGGGGAGGTCGGATCGTGACGACCACCAGCTCCAAGGTTGCCATCAAGCCGCTCGAGGACCGCATTGTGGTCCAGCCGCTCGACGCCGAGCAGACCACCGCCTCTGGCCTGGTCATTCCGGACACCGCGAAGGAGAAGCCCCAGGAGGGCGTCGTCCTTGCCGTGGGTCCGGGCCGCTTCGAGAACGGCGAGCGTCTTCCGCTCGACGTGAAGACCGGCGACATCGTGCTCTACAGCAAGTACGGCGGCACCGAGGTGAAGTACAACGGCGAGGAGTACCTCGTCCTCTCGGCTCGCGACGTGCTCGCGATCATCGAGAAGTAATTCACCCAGGTTTGCTTTGAACTGCGCCCCTGGCCCCCGCGAGTACTAAAAAGCCGGGTGCTGGGGGCGCTGTTCGTTTTTTCGAGAGGACTGAATCAGCTCCATGGCGAAGATCCTGAAGTTCGACGAGGACGCCCGTCGTGCCCTCGAGCGCGGCGTCAACAAGCTTGCCGACACGGTCAAGGTGACGATCGGCCCCAAGGGCCGCAACGTCGTCATCGACAAGAAGTTCGGCGCCCCCACCATCACCAACGACGGTGTCACCATCGCCCGTGAGGTCGAGGTCGACGACCCGTACGAGAACCTCGGTGCCCAGCTGGTGAAGGAGGTGGCGACCAAGACCAACGACATCGCGGGTGACGGTACGACCACCGCCACCGTGCTCGCCCAGGCGCTCGTACGCGAGGGCCTGAAGAACGTGGCCGCCGGCGCGTCCCCCGCCCTCCTGAAGAAGGGCATCGACGCCGCCGTCGCCGCGGTCTCCGAGGAGCTCCTCGCGACCGCCCGCCCGATCGACGAGAAGTCCGACATCGCCGCCGTCGCCGGTCTGTCCGCCCAGGACAGCCAGGTCGGCGAGCTCATCGCCGAGGCGATGGACAAGGTCGGCAAGGACGGTGTCATCACCGTCGAGGAGTCCAACACCTTCGGCCTGGAGCTGGACTTCACCGAGGGCATGGCCTTCGACAAGGGCTACCTGTCCCCCTACATGGTGTCCGACCAGGAGCGTATGGAGGCCGTCCTCGACGACCCGTACATCCTGATCCACCAGGGCAAGATCTCCTCGATCCAGGACCTGCTCCCCCTGCTCGAGAAGGTCATCCAGGCCAACGCCTCGAAGCCGCTGCTGATCATCGCCGAGGACGTCGAGGGCGAGGCCCTGTCGACCCTGGTCGTGAACAAGATCCGCGGCACCTTCAACGCGGTGGCCGTCAAGGCCCCCGGCTTCGGCGACCGCCGCAAGGCCATGCTCGGTGACATCGCGACGCTCACCGGCGCCACGGTCATCGCCGAGGAGGTCGGCCTCAAGCTCGACCAGGTCGGCCTGGACGTGCTGGGCACCGCCCGCCGCGTGACGGTCACCAAGGACGACACGACGATCGTCGACGGCGGCGGCAACAGCGCCGACGTGGCCGGCCGTGTCAACCAGATCAAGGCCGAGATCGAGTCCACGGACTCCGACTGGGACCGCGAGAAGCTCCAGGAGCGCCTCGCGAAGCTGGCCGGCGGCGTGTGCGTGATCAAGGTCGGCGCCGCCACCGAGGTGGAGCTGAAGGAGAAGAAGCACCGTCTCGAGGACGCCATCTCCGCGACCCGCGCCGCGGTCGAGGAGGGCATCGTCTCCGGTGGTGGCTCCGCGCTCGTCCACGCCGTGAAGGTCCTGGAGGGCAACCTCGGCAAGACCGGCGACGAGGCCACCGGTGTCGCCGTCGTCCGCAAGGCCGCCGTCGAGCCGCTGCGCTGGATCGCCGAGAACGCCGGCCTGGAGGGCTACGTCATCACCTCCAAGGTCGCCGAGCTCGACAAGGGCCAGGGCTTCAACGCCGCGACCGGCGAGTACGGCGACCTGGTCAAGGCCGGTGTCATCGACCCGGTCAAGGTCACCCGCTCCGCCCTGGAGAACGCCGCCTCCATCGCCTCCCTGCTCCTCACGACCGAGACCCTGGTCGTCGAGAAGCCGGCCGAGGAAGAGGCCGACGCCGGTCACGGCGGCCACGGCCACTCCCACTAGGCGCTCCGCCGGGCCCGCGGTGGTGAACCGCGGGCCCGGTAAGGGCTGCTCGCGCAGTTCCTCGTGCCCCTGAGGGGCACGGTGGCTCCAGGCGAAGGCCCGGCTCCCCGCTCAGGCGGGGGCCGGGCCTTCGTGGTGCGTGCCGGAGGTTCCGGCGGATCACTTGGGCCCGTACTTGCGTCCCGTCTTCGCGCTGACCCCGCCGGCCAGTCCCCGCGGGGGCAGCTTCGACAAGCCGGCCAGGACCTTGTAGCGCGCGTCCGGGATGGACAACGACTTGCCCCGGGCCAGATCGGCCAGACCGGCCGCGACCACCTTGTCGGCGTCCAGCCACATCCAGTTGGGGATGTTCTCCGTGCCCACCCCGGCCCGCTCGTGGAACTCGGTCCGCACGAACCCGGGGCACAGCGCCATCAGGCGGACGCCGCTGCCCACGAGGTCCCGTGCCACGCCCTGGGTGAACTGCACGACCCACGCCTTCGACGCCCCGTACGTCCCGCGCGGGGTGAACGCGGCCATGGACGCCACGTTGACGACACCGCCGCGTCCGCGGGTGCGCATGGACTCGGACGCCGCCGACGTCAGCCGGAGCACCGCCTCGCAGTGCACCTTGAGCATCCGCAGCTCGTCCTCCAGCGGTACGTCCAGATACACGCCCTTGTTGCCGAAGCCCGCGTTGTTGACGAGCAGATCGACCGCGTTCTTGCGGTCCGAGACGCGGGCGGCCACCGCCTCGATGCCCTCGTCCGTCGCCAGGTCCGCGGTCAGCACCTCCGCCTCGATGCCGTGCCGGTCGTGCAGTTCCGTCGCCTGTTCGCCGAGCCGCTTCGTGTCACGCGCCACCAGCACCAGGTTGTGCCCGTCGGAGGCCAGCCGCCGCGCGAAGGCGGCACCGATACCCGCTGTCGATCCCGTAATCAGAGCCGTTGTCATGGCCCAAGGTTAGTGACCCGCGGCACGTCGTTCAGCCCGGGACGACCCCAGAAACGGCCGCCGTACCGCCCCGGTCACACCTCGCCGCCGCCGTGCTTCTCGACGTACTTCCGCGCCATGTCCCGTATCTCCGGGTGCAGGGCGTCCCCCGCCGCCAACACCCGGGGCAGCAGCGTCCGTTCGAGCGTGGCCGCGCGGAACGAGAAGGCGGTGGTCACCTCGTGGTCCGGCCGGTGCACGATCTCGATCGGATCGCCCGCCCGTATCTCCCCGGGCTCGATCACCCGCAGGTACGCGCCGGTCACGCCCTTCTGCGTGAACCGCCTGACCCAGCCCTTCTCGCCGAGGTGGCCCTGGAAGGTGAGACAGGGCACCCGCCCGGACGTCACCTCCAGGACGACCTCGGAGCCGACGCGCCAGCGCTCCCCGATCCTCGCCCCGGACACGTCGATCCCCTCCGTCGTGAGGTTCTCGCCGAACACCCCACTGGTCAGGTCGCGCCCCAGTTCGCGTTCCCAGTCGTCGAGGTCCTCGCGCGCGAAGGCGTACACGGCCTGGTCGTTCCCGCCGTGGTGGCGCCGCTCGCACACGGCGTCCCCGGCGAGACCGCTCCCGCCGACACCCTTGGGCCCGGGCGCGGCCACCCGCACGGGTCCGTCCACCGGCCGCTTGTCGATACCGGTCAGGCCCTCGGCCTGGCTGGTGTAGCCGACCGCCCGGGCCCGGCCCAGATTCAGAGAGAGAAGCTTCATGACGGCACGCTAGGCGATGCCGGGCCAAAGCGTCGACGCGATATTGGTGGCCGTGTCCAAGATGCGCTTATGCTCGGAGGGTGATCGAGGCCCGCCATCTGCGCGTCCTGCGTGCCGTCGCCGCCACCGGCTCCTTCTCGGCGGCGGGGCGCGAACTGGGCTGCACCCAGCCCGCCGTCAGCCAGCAGATGAAGGCACTCGAGACATCCGTGGGTACCCCCCTGCTCGTCCGCACGGGCCGCGAGATGCGGCTGACCCAGGCCGGCGAGGCCCTCGTCCGGCATGCCGCAGGCATCATCGCGGGGCTCACCGCCGCGGAGGAGGAGGTCGCCGCGATCGCGGGTCTGCGGGCGGGCCGGGTGCGCCTGGTCTCGTTCCCCAGCGGGAGTTCCACGCTGGTGCCGACGGCGCTCGCCGCCCTGCGCGCGGCACACCCCGGCACGCGGGTCTCCCTGGAGGAGGCCGAGCCGCCGCGCTCCGTCGACATGCTGCGCGAGGGCGACTGCGACGTGACGCTCGCCTTCCGGTACGAGAGCGCGGCGGGCGCCGAGGAGTGGGACGACCTGGTGATCCGCCCGCTGCTCAGGGACCGGCTCGTCGGTCTGGTCCCGGAAGGGCACCGGCTGGCCCGGGCCGGAGCGGTCGCCATCGGCGATCTCGCCGGGGAGCCGTGGATCGCCGGCTGCCCCCGCTGCCGGGGCCAGCTCGTCGAGGTCTGCGAGAGGGCGGGTTTCACCCCCCGGATCGACTTCGCGACCGACGACTATCCGGCGGTGGTCGGTCTGGTCGGGGCGGGCCTCGGGGTGGCGGTCCTGCCGGAGCTGGCCATCGAGTCCGTACGCCCCAAGGGTGCACGCACGGTGACGGTGGAGCCGGCGTTGCGGCGGGAGATCGTCGCGCTCACCCTGCCGGATCTGGCGCAGGTGCCCGCCGTGGCGGCGACGCTGGACCAACTGGCCAGGGCCGCGGCCCGCTGAGAGGGCGGACCGGTCCGCCGGGACGGGGCCCCGTGGGACGGCCGTATGCGGTTCGGGACGGAAAACAGGGGCATGTGCGGGCGTGTCGGTACGGAGAAACGTTCCTTCAGTGGGGTGACGGCTCGCCTCCGCCCGACGCCGAGACCAGGCGGTTGCGCGCCCGGCCCATGAGTTCCTCGCGCTCGTCCTCGGTCAGGCCGCCCCACACGCCGTACGGCTC
This sequence comes from Streptomyces sp. NPDC002701, assembly GCF_042889045.1. Lineage (NCBI taxonomy): Bacteria > Bacillati > Actinomycetota > Actinomycetes > Kitasatosporales > Streptomycetaceae > Streptomyces > Streptomyces sp. NPDC002701. The sequence goes on along the minus strand of NZ_JBIAQL010000003.1, from coordinate 646,112 downwards.
ACGCACCGCCAGGGCGTGCGCCGCGCACTGCGCCCGTACCGGGCACCTCATGCAGACCTCTTTGGCCGAGTTCTCACGAGCGCTCCGTGCCGCACCGCGCTCGCCCTCGGGGTGGAAGAAGAGCGAGCTGTCGACCCCACGGCAGGCCGCGAGGAGCTGCCAGTCCCACAGATCCGCGTTCGGTCCGGGAAGGCGGGAGAAATCTGCCATTGCTGTGTCCTCTTGTAGCCGTTTTGGTCGGTTACGTGCCCATCACCGTACATCTATGATCTAAGGAGATGAAAATATGACTCATTGGGAATCTAGCCTCAGACACCAGCAAATGGAACGAAAAGCGGCTAAATGGGGCATTGCTTGTGATGAAACCTTGTGGGTCTGTCGCGGGTGTCTGCGCCGTGTCCGCGCCCTCACGTAGAGTGCCGAACGTGGCTCACGGCCCCGTAACTCTTTCGGGTGACCGTCGTTGAGTGTGCGAGGCGGTTGAAGGAACAAGAGCTCGGGCAGGCGTCCGAGACGGTCGACCGCACAGGTGACGATTTCGTACCAGCCTGGAGGCTCAAGGTGACGCGCATCAGCTGCGGAGGACGGCCATGACATCCGTCCTCGTCTGCGACGACTCCCCGCTTGCCCGAGAGGCGCTCCGCCGCGCGGTGGCGACCGTGCCCGGCGTAGAGCGCGTGACCACGGCGGCCAACGGCGAGGAAGTCCTCCGCCGCTGGGGTGCCGACCGTTCGGACCTCATTCTGATGGACGTACGCATGCCCGGTCTGGGCGGCGTGGAGACGGTCCGTCGGCTGCTGTCCGCCGACCCCGGTGCGCGCATCATCATGCTCACCGTCGCCGAGGACCTGGACGGTGTCGCCCTGGCGGTCGCCGCCGGCGCCCGCGGCTATCTCCACAAGGACGCCTCCCGCGCGGAGTTGCGGGCGACCGTCACCCAGGCCCTCGCCGACCCGACCTGGCGGCTCGCCCCGCGCAGACTCCGGTCGGCCGAGATGGGCGCGGCGCCGACGCTCACCGCACGGGAGATCCAGGTCCTCGAGGGCATGAGTCACGGCCGGTCGAACGCGGAGATCGGGCGTGAACTGTTCCTCTCCGAGGACACGGTGAAGACGCACGCCCGCCGGCTCTTCAAGAAACTCGGTGCCTCGGACCGCGCGCACGCGGTGGCGCTCGGGTTCCGATGGGGCCTGGTCCGCTAGGTGAACCGCCGCGGGGGTACGGGTTTCCCCGCCCGCCCAAGGGCGGGTGGGGCCGGGCCCGACAGGGGATCGGACGGGGCCGTTCGGACAGTCGATCCCCGTTTCCCGGCGGATGCCGCATCCTTGAGGTGTGGAGTTCCTCGGGAACGAGTCGGTCGAGCGGGAGGGGAGGGCGCAGGAGATGAGTTCCGGCGCACCTGCTCATAACGCTTCGGTGCACAACTACGGACGCGGTGCCACGGATCGAACGACGCCAAGGCACCATGGACCGATGCGTGACGACGAGGCCACCAATGCCCAAGGGGCGATTGGTGCGCTCGTCCATCGTGCGGTCGAGGGCGACGAGCAGGCCACGCACGACCTGCTCGCCCATGTCCATCCGCTGGCCATCCGCTACTGCCGTACGCGGCTGTCCCGGCTCCCGGGGGACGCGCGGCACTTCGTGGAGGACCTGGCACAGGAGGTCTGTGTCGCGGTGCTGCTGGCGCTGCCGCGCTACAAGGACACCGGGCGCCCCTTCGAGGCATTCGTCTTCGCCATCGCCGGGCACAAGGTGGCCGACCTGCAGCGGGCCGCGATGCGTCACCCCGGCTCGACGGCCGTGCCGTCGGACGAGATGCCCGAGCGGCCGGACGACTCGCTCGGCCCCGAGGAGCGCGCCCTGCTCAGCAGCGACGCCGAGTGGGCCAAGAAACTCATGGCCAACCTCCCCGAGAACCAGCGGGAGCTGCTGCTGCTGAGGATCGCGGTGGGCCTCACGGCCGAGGAGACCGGACAGATGTTGGGAATGTCACCCGGCGCGGTCCGGGTCGCCCAGCACCGGGCTCTCAGCCGCCTGCGGGCACTGGCGGAGCAGTAGGTCCTTCCGGCGCGGTCGTCGCGGGGGCGGCCGGCGTCGGTACGGGGGTGAACGGCGCCGCTGTCCGGTCCGTACGGAGACATGAGGCCGTGGCCCGCCCGTGACCGTGGAGCGACCGTGGAATGAGCGGGCCCCGCTTCCCGTTAGCATGGGCATCCGCACCGATCAAGGCCATTTGGGGAAGGTGTCATGACTGCAAACGTCGACGGAGTGCCCGAGAAATTCGCGACACTCGGGCTGACCTACGACGACGTGCTGCTGCTGCCGGGCGCCTCGGAAGTGCTCCCCAACGCGGTCGACACCTCGTCCCGCATCTCCCGCAACGTGCGGGTGAACATCCCGCTGCTGTCGGCGGCGATGGACAAGGTCACCGAGTCCCGGATGGCGATCGCCATGGCCCGCCAGGGCGGCGTCGGCGTACTGCACCGGAACCTCTCCATCGAGGACCAGGTCAACCAGGTCGACCTCGTGAAGCGCTCCGAGTCCGGCATGGTCACCGACCCGATCACGGTGCACCCGGACGCGACGCTCGCCGAGGCCGACGCCCTGTGCGCCAAGTTCCGCATCAGCGGTGTGCCGGTCACCGACGGCAACAAGAAGCTGCTCGGCATCGTCACCAACCGCGACATGGCCTTCGAGAACGACCGCTCCCGTCAGGTGCGCGAGGTCATGACCCCGATGCCGCTGGTCACCGGCAAGGTGGGCATCTCCGGGAACGACGCGATGGAGCTGCTGCGCCGCCACAAGATCGAGAAGCTCCCGCTGGTCGACGACGCGGGCCTCCTCAAGGGCCTCATCACGGTCAAGGACTTCGTCAAGGCCGAGAAGTACCCGAACGCCGCGAAGGACGCCGAGGGCCGGCTGCTCGTGGGTGCCGCCGTCGGCGCCAGCCCCGAGGCCCTGGAGCGGGCGCAGGCGCTCGCCGAGGCCGGTGTGGACTTCCTGATCGTCGACACCTCGCACGGGCACAACAGCAACGCCCTCAACTGGATGGCGAAGATCAAGTCGAGCGTCGGCGTCGACGTGATCGGCGGCAACGTGGCCACCCGTGACGGCGCCCAGGCCCTGGTGGACGCCGGTGTCGACGGCGTCAAGGTCGGCGTGGGACCGGGTTCCATCTGTACGACCCGCGTGGTCGCCGGCATCGGCGTCCCGCAGGTCACCGCCATCTACGAAGCGGCCCTCGCGGCCCGCGCCGCGGGTGTCCCGGTGATCGGCGACGGCGGTCTGCAGTACTCCGGGGACATCGGCAAGGCGCTGGCCGCCGGCGCCGACACCGTGATGCTCGGCAGCCTCCTCGCCGGCTGCGAGGAGTCGCCGGGCGAGCTGCTCTTCATCAACGGCAAGCAGTTCAAGTCGTACCGCGGCATGGGGTCGCTGGGCGCCATGCAGTCCCGCGGCCAGGGCAGGTCGTACTCGAAGGACCGCTACTTCCAGGCCGAGGTGGCCTCCGACGACAAGCTCGTCCCCGAGGGCATCGAGGGCCAGGTCCCGTACCGCGGCCCGCTCGGGAACGTGCTGCACCAGCTCGTCGGCGGGCTGCGCCAGACCATGGGCTATGTCGGCGCCGCCTCCATCGACGAGATGGAGACCAAGGGCCGCTTCGTCCGGATCACCTCGGCGGGCCTCAAGGAGAGCCACCCGCACGACATCCAGATGACGGTCGAGGCACCGAACTACAGCCGCGGCCAGTAGCGGCGGCCCGCAGCGACACGTTCGAGGGCGGTCCCGGGGCTTCCGGGACCGCCCTCGCCGTATGTGCCGTATGTGTCGGGGATACTGGAACGCGCAGAACCGAAGAGGGAAAGGCCACACACGTGACTGAGATCGAGATCGGGCGCGGCAAGCGCGGCCGCCGGGCGTACGCCTTCGACGACATCGCCGTCGTCCCGAGCCGCCGTACGCGGGACCCGAAGGAGGTCTCGATCGCCTGGCAGATCGACGCCTACCGCTTCGAGCTGCCGTTCCTGGCCGCTCCCATGGATTCGGTCGTCTCCCCGCAGACCGCCATCCGCATCGGCGAGCTCGGCGGTCTGGGCGTCCTCAACCTGGAGGGCCTGTGGACGCGGCACGAGGACCCGCAGTCGCTCCTCGACGAGATCGTGGACCTGGACGCCGGGACCGCGACCCGCCGTCTCCAGGAGATCTACGCGGCTCCCGTCAAGGAGGAGCTGATCGGGCAGCGCATCAAGGAGGTGCGCGACTCGGGCGTGGTCACCGCGGCCGCGCTCTCCCCGCAGCGCACCGTCCAGTTCTCCAAGGCCGTCGTGGACGCCGGCGTCGACATCTTCGTCATCCGCGGTACGACGGTCTCGGCGGAGCACGTCTCCGGCGCGTCCGAGCCGCTGAACCTGAAGCAGTTCATCTACGAGCTGGACGTGCCCGTCATCGTCGGCGGCTGTGCCACGTACACGGCGGCCCTGCACCTGATGCGCACGGGCGCCGCCGGTGTGCTGGTGGGCTTCGGCGGCGGCGCCGCGCACACCACGCGCAACGTGCTGGGCATCCAGGTCCCGATGGCGACCGCGGTCGCCGACGTGGCCGCCGCCCGCCGCGACTACATGGACGAGTCCGGCGGCCGGTACGTGCACGTGATCGCGGACGGCGGTGTCGGCTGGTCCGGCGACCTCCCCAAGGCGATCGCCTGCGGCGCGGACTCGGTGATGATGGGCTCCCCGCTGGCCCGCGCGACGGACGCGCCCGGCCGCGGCAACCACTGGGGCATGGAGGCCGTCAACGAAGAGCTGCCGCGCGGCAAGAAGGTCGACCTCGGCACCGTCGGCACCATCGAGGAGGTCCTCCTGGGCCCCTCGCACACGCCCGACGGCTCGATGAACTTCTTCGGCGCCCTGCGCCGCGCGATGGCCACGACCGGCTACAGCGAACTGAAGGAGTTCCAGCGGGTCGAGGTCACGGTGGCGGACGCCCAGCACAAGCGCTGACGTGACGCTGCGCTCGGCTTGAGCGGAGACGAACGAAGGGGCCCGGTCACTCACAGGGGTGAGTGACCGGGCCCCTTTGCGTGCCCGAACGCCCCGGTGGGGGCGTGTTCCGCGTTCGGGGGCGCACGGTGGCCTTCGGCCGATGGGTGGCGTCGTGGAAGAGGGCCGCCCATGGGCCGCCACCGCAAGCCCACCCGCTGGGACCGGATCCGTCTGCGGACGGTGAAGTGCCGGAGGAGGTGGATTCTCGGATGGTGAGCGGGCGCCCCCTTCACAACCTGTGCGCCGCCCCCGTAGGGGTCGCTCCTCGGGTGTCCAGGAGGAGTTGGGCCTTTACCGACAGGCCCTGTAGGTCGTACGTGCGGTGTTGCTGGAGGAGGATTGTCAGGTCCGCGTCCGCTGCTGCCTCGTAGAGGGAGTCCACTCGGGGGACCGGGCGGTCGAGGACGTTCCAGGACGGGACGTGCGGGTCGTGGTAGCTGACGGTGGCGCCGAGTTCCATCAGGCGGGTCGCGATCTCCTGGGCGGGTGAGCCCTGCTGGTCGGCGTGGTCGGCCTTGTAGGTGACGCCGAGGAGCAGCACGCGCGCGCCGCGGGCCGACTTGCCGTGTTCGTTGAGGAGGGCGGCCGCGCGCTGGATGACGTATCGGGGCATGTGGTCGTTGACCTGCTGGGCCAGTTCGACCATGCGCAGGGCCCGGGTCCGGGGGCCCGCCAGGTCGCGGGGGACGGCGTGACCGCCCACGCCGGGGCCGGGGCGGAACGCCTGGAAGCCGAACGGCTTGGTCTCGGCACAGCGGATGACGTCCCACAGGTCGACGCCGAGGTCGTGGCAGAGGACGGCCATCTCGTTGACCAGGGCGATGTTGACGTGCCGGTAGTTGGTCTCCAGGAGCTGCACGGTCTCCGCCTCGCGGGGCCCACGCGCGCGTACGACCTTGTCGGTCAGCCGGCCGTAGAACGCGGCGGCCGACTCGGTGCAGGCGGGGGTGAGCCCGCCGATGACCTTCGGGGTGTTCGAGGGGCCGTGGTCGCGGTTGCCCGGGTCGACCCGGCTGGGCGAGTACGCGAGATGGAAGTCGCGGCCCGCGCGGAGTCCGGAGCCCTCCTCCAGGAGCGGCCGGAGGAATTCCTCTGTCGTCCCCGGGTACACGGGGGACTCCAGGATCACCGTGGTGTGCGGGCGCAGGTGCGCGGCCAGGGAGCGGGCGGCGGCGGCCACCTGCCCCAGATCGAGCGTCCCGTCCGCGCCGCGCGGGGTCGGAGCGCAGATGACGGCGGTGCGCACGCGGCCGAGTTCGGCCGGGTCGGTGGCCCGCCGGAATCCCGTGGAGAGCATCCGGCGCAGGTCGGCGGCGACCAGTGGTGCGGGGTCGCCGCACTCGTAACCGAGGGTGGGGATGCCGGTGGTGGCGGCGGCCCGGGCCAGGGGCAGGCCGAGCTGGCCGAGACCGATGACGGCGAGATCTGCGGGCACGGCGGTGGCCGTCCTTCCCTGTAGCCGGAGTGGGACGAGAGGGCAAGCCCTGTGGACAGAACGGGCGAGCGCAATGTCAGACTAGGAGTAAATATGACCGATATGCGGGATTGCTCGGTTGTGTTTCTCCGCAAGTCGCCGAGAGATATCCACAGGCGGACCGCCGGTGGTGGCCGATGTCGGGCAACGCGGTCAGAATCTGGGCATGGGGAATGTGAGCAGGGCCTCGCCGGACGGGTGAGCCCGGCGCGGACGACAGCGGGAGGCAACTGTGCGGACAGCGACACTGGGACCGGCGGAGCGCGCCGAGTCACTCGCGGCGATGGCCGAGCACGAACTGGATGTGCTGGTCGTGGGAGCGGGCGTGGTCGGCGCGGGCACCGCCCTGGACGCCGTGACCCGCGGCCTGTCCACCGGCCTGGTCGAGGCGCGTGACTGGGCGTCGGGCACGTCGAGCCGGTCGAGCAAGCTCGTCCACGGCGGCCTGCGCTATCTGGAGATGCTCGACTTCGCCCTCGTGCGGGAGGCGCTGAAGGAGCGCGGGCTGCTGCTGGAGCGCCTCGCACCGCACCTCGTGAAGCCCGTCCCGTTCCTGTATCCCCTGCAGCACAAGGGATGGGAGAGGCTGTACGCCGGTTCGGGCGTCGCGCTCTACGACGCGATGTCGATGGCGCGCGGCCACGGACGCGGCCTGCCGGTGCACCGCCACCTCTCCCGGCGCCACGCGCTGCGCGTAGCCCCCGCGCTGAAGAAGGACGCCCTCGTCGGTGCCCTGCAGTACTACGACGCCCAGATGGACGACGCCCGCTATGTGGCCACCCTGGTGCGCACGGCGGCGGCGTACGGGGCGAAAGTGGCCAACCGCGCGCGGGTTACCGGATTTCTGCGCGAGGGCGAGCGGGTCGTCGGCGCCCGCGTGCAGGACGGCGAGGGCGGCGGTGAGTACGAGATCCGCGCCAGGCAGGTGGTCAACGCCACCGGGGTGTGGACGGACGACACCCAGGCGATGGTCGGGGAGCGGGGCCAGTTCCACGTCCGGGCCTCCAAGGGCATCCATCTGGTCGTGCCGAAGGACCGGATCCATTCGACGAGCGGGCTGATCCTGCGCACCGAGAAGTCCGTGCTGTTCGTGATCCCGTGGGGCCGGCACTGGATCGTGGGGACGACGGACACCGAGTGGGACCTGGACAAGGCGCACCCGGCGGCGTCCAGCGCCGACATCGACTACCTGCTGGAGCATGTGAACTCGGTCCTCGCCGTGCCGCTGACACGGGACGACGTCCAGGGTGTGTACGCGGGCCTGCGGCCGCTGCTCGCGGGGGAGTCGGACGCCACGAGCAAGCTGTCCCGCGAGCACACCGTGGCGCATCCGGTGCCGGGGCTGGTGGTCGTGGCGGGCGGCAAGTACACGACGTACCGGGTGATGGCCAAGGACGCGGTGGACGAGGCGGTGCACGGTCTCGACCAGCGGGTCGCGGAGTGCGTCACCGAGGACGTCCCGCTGATCGGCGCCGAGGGCTACCGGGCCCTGTGGAACGCGCGAGCGCGCATCGCCGCGCGGACCGGCCTGCACGTGGTGCGCGTGGAGCACCTGCTGAACCGGTACGGGTCGCTCGCCGAGGAGGTGCTCGACCTCATCGCCGCGGACGCCTCGCTGGGCGAGCCGCTGCCCGCCGCCGAGGACTACCTGCGCGCCGAGATCGTCTACGCCGCCTCGCACGAGGGAGCGCGCCATCTGGACGACGTGCTGACGCGGCGGACGCGCATCTCGATCGAGACCTTCGACCGGGGCACGCGCAGCGCCCGGGAGGCGGCGGAGCTGATGGCGCCGGTGCTGGGCTGGGACAAGGACCAGATCGAGCGCGAGGTCGAGCACTATCAGAAACGGGTGGAGGCGGAGCGCGAGTCGCAGCGCCAGCCGGACGACCTGACGGCCGACGCGGCCCGGCTCGGGGCACCGGACATCGTGCCGCTGTAGGACGCGCGGGGCGGGCCCGGCAGCGGGACCTGTCACCGCGTCAGGCGGGCGCGTCCCGTGCGGCGGTGGCCGGTTTCGCGACAACTTCCGCTTCCGCCGGGTCGAACTGGGTAGGCGAACCTTCAACGGACTGGCAGGGCGGCAGTCGGGTCCTGCTTTCCGGCATCGTGATCCTCCTTCGTCGCAGCTCATGGCGGGGGACGGCCCGGACCTGACGGCAGGTGGGGCCCGGATGCGGGACGGTTCGGGGAAGCGCTGCTTCCACGAGGGACACCCGGGGCACCGGGCGGTGTCCGAGTGGGGGACAATGGAGGCTCTGTCAGGGCGGGTTGCATGAGGGGACGCATGTCGGAGGCGGAGCAGGTGGGAGCATCCCGTCAGGACGATGGTGAACGTCTCCTCGCCGGGCGGTACCGGCTGGGAGGAGTCCTCGGCCGGGGCGGCATGGGCACGGTGTGGCGGGCGCAGGACGAGACGCTCGGGCGCACGGTCGCCGTGAAGGAACTGCGGCTGCCGCCGCGCATCGAGGAGGACGAGAAGCGCCGGCTGATCACCCGGACCTTCCGCGAGGCCAAGGCCATCGCGCGGATCCGGAACAACAGCGCGGTGACCGTCTACGACGTGGTCGACGAGGACAACCGGCCGTGGATCGTGATGGAACTCGTCGAGGGCAAGTCGCTCGCCGAAGTGATCCGTGAGGACGGGCTGCTGACGCCGAAGCGCGCGGCGGAGGTGGGGCTGGCCATTCTCGACGTGCTGCGCTCCGCGCACCGCGAGGGCATCCTGCACCGTGACGTGAAGCCGTCGAACGTGCTGATCGCCGACGACGATGGCCGGGTCGTGCTCACCGACTTCGGCATCGCCCAGGTCGAGGGCGACCCGTCCGTCACCTCGACCGGCATGCTGGTCGGCGCGCCCTCGTACATCTCGCCGGAGCGGGCGCGAGGACACAAACCGGGCCCCGCGGCCGACCTGTGGTCGCTCGGCGGTCTGCTGTACGCGGCGGTGGAAGGCGTGCCGCCGTACGACAAGGGGTCCGCCATCGCGACGCTCACCGCGGTGATGACGGAACCGGTGGAGCAGCCGAAGAACGCGGGACCGCTGGAGAAGGTCATCTACGGGCTCCTCGTGAAGGACCCCGAGCAGCGGCTCGACGACGCCGGGGCGCGGGCGATGCTCACCGAGGTGATCAACACGCCCGAGCCCGGGGACGAGCCGGTGGACGCGACGAAGGTCGTGCCGTTGCCGGACCTCCCCTCGGAGAGCTCGTCGAAGAAGAAGAGCCCGGGCGGCGGCAGGAAGAGCGAGGAACCGGCGGACGGGCTGCTCGGAGCGCTGCGCTCGGTGCGTAAGGGGAAGGGCGGTGCGCCGGCCGTCGCCGCCGCGGCCGCCGGAGCCGCAGGTGCCGGGACCGCAGGCGCCGGGGCCGCCGCCGACCGCCCGGCTGAGGCGCCCGGCGGGAAGACCGCCGCGGCCGCCCCGGCGTCCGAGGCTCCCGCGGCCGCCACGCCGGCCTCCGAATCCGGTGCTGGTTCCGGTACGGATTCCGGGACCAGGACCGAAACCGGAGCCGGGGACGAAGCCGGATCCGGTCAGGGCTCCGGCTCGGGCGCCCGGTCCGGCTTCGCCGCCGTTGCCGCCGGAGCGGGCGCGGCCACCGCGCCCGCTGCCGCGAAGAAGCAGGAGCCTGCCGCTTCCGTACTGAACTCCAGTGCGGTGGGCGGAAGCTCTGGCGGTTCCGGCGGCGCGCCCCCGCGGACCACCACGTCCAGGGCGTCGCTCACCGACGCGGTGTCCCGGCGGACACTGATGATCATCGCCGTCGTCGTGGCGCTGGCCGTGCTCGGCACGGTGCTCGCCGTCACGCTGGGTGGCGGGGACGACTCGGGCTCGAACGAGAACAAGGGCGGGGACGGCACCTCCACGTCCAGCGGGGCGAACGCGGGAAGCGACACCCGACAGGACGAGAACAGCGGCACGGACAAGGGCGACGACGAGAAGTCGGACTCCTCCGGCGGCGGCGGGGCGAAGGAGAGTTCGCCCAGCGCGAGCGCCACCGGCGAGTCGAGCGGTTCGGGCGGTTCGGGCGGCGGCTCCAACAGCGGTTCGGGCAGCGGGGCCGAGTCGACGCACAAGGACGGACAGGGCTTCTCGATAGGGCTGCCCAAGGGCTGGAAATACCAGTCCACGAGCGCGGCCGGGGCCCGCTTCGCCGGCCCTGACGGGCAGAAGCTGCTGGTCGGCTGGACCTCGACGCCCAAGGCCGACCCGGTGGCCGACTGGAAGAACCAAGAGCAGTACATGCAGCGGGCGCAGTATCAGCGGATCCGAATAGAGAAGGTGGACTACCGCGGCTGGAACACGGCCGACTGGGAATTCACCTACGTGGAGAGCGGCACCGAATACCGGTCCATTGACCGCGGGTTCGTCGTCAACGACAGCCTCGGATATGGACTCATGTACACCGCGAAGGGCTCGAAATGGGACACCGAGCTGCGTAAGGAGACGTGGCGGACGCTGACGACGTCGTTCACACCGAAGTCCTGAGGGTCACGAGACAATTGAGATCTCGTATCTCCTCATGGTGAGTTGCCTCCGGCACGTATCGTGAGTGGTTGCGGACCGTACGCAGCCACAACGGCGGCCACAACGGGACGCGGAACGAACGGAATTGACCAACCGGGCGGCGGGGGAGGCACCGTGGACGACTATGCGGGACGGGTACTCGCCGACCGCTACCGCCTGCCGCTCCCCCCGTCGGACGAGTACGAGTTCGCCCCCGAGTCACTGGCCTTCGACACGTACAGCGGCCAGGAGGTCGTGGTCCGTCAGGTGCCGCTGCCCGAGGTCGTCGAGGCGGAGGTGCTCGACGCGGACGGGCTGCCCGACGGGTTCGTGGCACGGGACGCCGGTGTGCGGGGACCCTCCGCACGGACCACCCGGCGGCCCGCCGAACCCGCCGTGCGACGGGCGATCGAGGCGGCGCAGGCCGCGGCGCAGATACCCGACCACCCCCGGCTCGACCAGGTCTTCGACGTGTTCGCCGAAGGCGGGTCGTTGTGGATAGTGAGCGAGTCGGTGCCCGCGCGGCAGCTCTCGGCACTGCTCGCCGAAGGGCCGCTGAGTCCGTACCGGGCCGCCGAGGTGGCCTCCGACGTGCTCACCGCGTTGCGGGTGCTGCACGCGCACGGCTGGGTGCACCGGAACATCACCGAGCGCACGGTACTCGTCTGCGACGACGGGCGCGTGATGCTCACGGGGCTCGCCGCGGGAGCCGCGGAGGAGGCCCTGTGCGGATACGACCCGGTGCCGGCCGCCGAGGGCGAGACCGGGACACGCGGGTCCGGGACGACGGGCGGCGATGCGGCGGGCCCGTCCGGTTCGTCCGGGCCGGCCGGCCCGCCCGGTGGCGCCCCCGCGCAGCTCGGCCGGGCCGGTGGCGCCGGATGGTCCGGTGGGCAGACGGTTCCCGGAGCGCGCGGACCGGACGGTGACCGTGCCGCCGTGGAGGCCGTCCGCGGCGGCGGCGCGCTGCCCGTCACGCAGGCACGGACCCAGGCGCAGGCGTCGGACATGGCGCAGCGGGCGCTGGACGCGGGCGGCGACGTACGGGCCGCGCGGGCCGGAGCCATCGCGGCCTATCGCGCGGGCGCGCGGGCCGCGGCCCGGGTGCAGGAGGAGCAGCGGGACGGCCGGAACGCGGCGCTGCCCGCCGCGCGGCCCCGGCCCGCCGGGAGCGACACCGGGACCGGCGGGATCTCCGGCCGAGCGCCCGGACCTGGCGCGGGGCACGGCACAGGTCAGGTCCCGGCGCAGATCGAGGGTCCGGCCGCAGGGCAGCTCTCCGGGCAGATCACGGGGCGGGGGGTGGAGCACACCTCGCCGCCCGGGCAGATCGCCGACCCGTACGGCGTGCGGCCGTCGGGCACGGCCGGCTCCTGGCACGGTGCCGCGCCGCGCGGCCCGGCACCCGTGGTGGGAACCCCCGGGCAGGACCGTACCCCCGCGCTGCCGGGCGGTCGCGACGGCGGCCATGGCAACCACGGCGGTGCCGGCGGCCACGGCAACGCGACCGGAGCGTGGACGGCGGAGACCGCCGCGTACGGCGCCGGGTACGCGCCGTCGGCCGACCGCGCCACCGGCACGGGTACGGACCCCGGCGCGGGCGCGGCCCCCACCTCGTGGAGTCAGCTGACTCCCACCCCGGCCCCGGCCCCGGACGGACGGGGACCGGCCACCGCGCTGGCGGCGGAGCGGGCCCGGCAGGCACGGATGGCCGTCGTGGGACCCGTCACCGAGCGCTGGGCGCCCGAGCAGGCCGGGCCCGTGCACGAGAACTGGCAGCTGGCGGCGCCCATCGGTCCCGCGACCGACCTGTGGGCGTTGGGCGCGCTGCTGTTCCGCGCCGTCCAGGGCCACGCGCCCTACCCCGAGGAGAGCACCGCCGAACTGGTGCAGCTGGTGTGCGCGGAGCCGCCCGCGTTCGCGGAGGAGTGCGGTCCGCTCAGGCCGGTCGTGGAGTCACTGCTGCGCCAGGACCCCACCGAGCGGCTGGACTTCGAGGAGCTCCGGGGCTGGCTGCGGTCTCTGGTCCGGTCGGCGCCCGAGCCCGAGGCGGGGACGTACGTCGTCGCGGCGCCCCCGATGGACCCCACCCGGCTCCCCGTCGTACGCCGCCGGGGCGAGATCGTCCGCAGGCGTCGTGCCGGGCTGCCCGCCACCAGCCCGCACGGCCGGCACAAGCGGGGCAAGCAGGGCAAGGAGGTCAAGCCCCGGCGGCTCGGCCGCACCCTGCTGCTGCTGATCCTGCTCGCCATGGTCGCGGCCGTCGCGTACGCCGTGGCGTTCATGCCGAAGACCGACTCCGGCGGCGGTGAGCGCACCGGTTCCGCGGGGGACGTCGTCAGCCCCGGGCCGTCCTCGGACACCGGCGGCGGCCCGGACGGGAACTCGGGGACCGATCCGCAGGACGAGAAGACGCCGAGCGGGGACAGCAGCCCGACGCGCTCGTCCAGTTCCACGACCCAGACCACCGGCCCCGAGCTGCCGCAGGGCTTCACCCTGCGCAAGGACGCGGAAGGGTTCCGCGTCGCCGTCGCCAACGGCTGGGAGCGGACCGGGAAGAACGGACGCGGCCAGGTCGTCTACTCGCACGGCAGATTCGAGCTGCTCGTCGTCCCCGGACGCGACACGACCGGTGAGTACGGCACCGACCCGATGACCTACCAGCGCGAGGACGAGCGCGAGCTGCAGCCGTTCCGCGACTCGACCTGGGCCACGTCCAGCGGGATGCGGCGGATCGACGTGGGCGGACGGGCCATGGCCGAGGGACAGTTCACCTGGCAGGACGCGTCGGGCCAGGAAGTCTTCGTACGGAACCTCGTGATCATCGCGGGCGGGCGGTACCACGTGCTCCAGGTGCGCGGTCCTGAGGCCGAGCGGGACGAGGTGACGCGGCTGTACGAGCAGGCGTCGTCGACCTACCAGATCACCGGCTGATGTGGCGTCATGACACTGTGCTGACAGCGCCCTTGTACGTCCGTGACGACGGTTCGGCCGGGATATCCGTGGGTTGCGGCCCGCGCTCGGCGCACAACGCCTGATCACCGGGCGGCAACCGCTCGTTCAACTGCGCGGCGACCGTCACAGTGCTGTCTCCGTAGGACCCCGCCGGTTCCCTGGGCGGGTGCCGGTCCTTAGTCTGACCCTGTCAAGACCATTGCGGGGAAACGTGAATCAGATGCAGGGCCTGCTTCTGGCGGGGCGCTACCGGCTCGTCGACTCCATCGGCAGTGGCGGCATGGGCCGCGTGTGGCGTGCGCGTGACGAGGTGCTGCACCGCGCCGTCGCGATCAAGGAACTGACGGCCGCGCTCTACGTGTCCGAGAGCGAGCAGGCCGTCCTCCTCGCCCGCACCCGGGCCGAGGCACGGGCGGCGGCACGCATCAACCACTCGGCCGTCGTCACCGTGCACGACGTGCTCGAACACGACGGCCGGCCATGGATCGTGATGGAGCTCGTCGAGGGGGGCTCGCTCGCCGACGCCGTCAAGGAGTCGGGGCGCATCGAGCCGCGGGAGGCGGCCCGGGTCGGACTGTGGGTCCTGCGCGCGCTGCGGGCCGCGCACTCCGCGGGCGTCCTGCACCGCGACATCAAGCCCGGCAACGTCCTGCTCTCCCACGACCGGCGCGTGCTGCTCACCGACTTCGGGATCGCGCAGGTCGAGGGGGACACGACGATCACGCGCACCGGGGAGATCGTCGGCTCGGTCGACTATCTCGCGCCGGAGCGCATCCGCGGGCAGGATCCGGGTCCGTCCGCCGACCTGTGGGCGCTGGGCGCGACGCTCTACACCGCCGTCGAGGGCAGGTCGCCGTTCCGGCGGACGACGCCCCTGACCACCATGCAGGCCGTGGTCGGCGAGGAGCCGGAGGCCCTGGAACACGCGGGCCCGCTCGCCTCCGTCATCACCGCCCTGCTGCGCAAGGATCCCGCCGAGCGGCCCGGGTCCGAGGAGACCGAGCAGCTGCTCGCCGAGGTGGCGGAGGGACGGACGCCGAGTTCGGCGCAGGCGTATGTGCCCACGCAGCACGGGCTGTCCGGGCCCGGGCCCGGACCCGAGGAAGCCACTCGCGTCGGCGCCTCGGGGGCGCACGGGGTTCAGGGCGGCCCGTACGCGCAGGGCGCCTTCGGTGGGCCGGCCGGCCGTGACACGTACGGCGGTCACGGCCGGCCCGCGCCCGACCCGGCCGTCGCCACCGCGCACCAGCCCGCCGTGGTCGGCGGGACCGGGCGCCGTCGGTTCCGGACGGTCGCCGCGGTCGTGCTGGCGGCCGCGCTCGTCGGTGGCGGTGGTGTGGCGGCGATGCTGTACGCGCAGGGGCGGGGGGACGGCGACTCGTCCAGGTCCTCGGACCGCTCCACGTCCTCGTCGTCCTCCTCTCCCTCGTCGTCGACGGACCCCTCCCCCTCCCCCTCCACCGGGGAGGGCGACGGGAAGCAGACCGGGGGGACCGGGACCGGTGACGTGCCCGAGGGCTGGGAGCGTGTCGACGACGCGCAGGGCTTCAGCCTCGTGCTGCCCAAGGGCTGGAAGCGTCAGGTCGATGAGGGCCAGATCGACTACACGCCCGACGGCGGGGAGCACTTCGTGCGCATCGCCGTCGACGACGGGCCGGACTTCGACAGCCCGTACCGTCATCTCGTCGATCTCGAACAGCAGTTGGAGTGGCTGAGCGACTACCGGCGGATCGGTCTGGAGGCCAATACGTTCCGCGACCGTCCGGGGGCGTTGTGGGACTTCACCTGGACCGCGTTGCCGAAGGACACGGAGTTTCCCGGGCCTCGCCGGGCGATCGAGCAGGCGTATTACAGCCGTGACGGGGTCGAGTACGTGATCTACATGTCGGCGCCGGCGGGCGACTGGGAGACGGCCCGGGCGCGGTTCGACACGATTCTGCGCGGGTGGCGGGCGCCGGGTTCGTAGGTGTCCACGGGTGTGTCGTGGCTGAACGCGCCGTTCCCCGCGCCCCTCGCGGGGCGCCCGTCACGGGGCGTCCCTTGCGCGGTGCCTCTTGCGGGGCTCTTCGCCGGGTGCGTACCTGGTGGGGTACGTCGGTTGTCGGCCAGGGCCGGTGCGTGGGCCCGGAAGGGGTAAGTCCGGTGCGGCATGATGGGGCGCATGGGGACCGAGGGGCAGAGACCGGAGGACAACGCCCGTGTCATAGCGGGCCGTTACCGCCTGGGAGCCAGACTCGGCCGAGGCGGCATGGGTGTCGTGTGGCAGGCCACGGACCAGCTGCTCGCCCGGCAGGTCGCGGTCAAGGAACTCCCCGTCGACACCTCGCTCTCGGCGGAGGAGGCCCGGCTGCAGCGGGAGCGCACCCTGCGTGAGGCACGCGCGATCGCGCAACTGCGGCATCCGCACATCATCGTCGTGCACGACGTCGTCGAGCAGGACGAACGCCCGTACATCGTCATGGACCTCCTCGAAGGCGGCTCGCTCGCCGACCGCATCTCCCGGGACGGCCCCGTCGACGCCGTCGGGGCGGCGCGGATGGGGATCGACCTGCTCAGCGCGCTGAGCAAGGCACACGGCGCCGGTGTCCTGCACCGCGATCTGAAGCCCGGCAACGTGCTGCTCAACCTGGAGGGCAGGGTCGTCCTCACCGACTTCGGGACGGCGCAGGTCGCGGGCGCGACGACGTTGACCGAGAGCGGGTCGTTCGTGGGGTCGCCCGAGTACACCGCACCCGAGCGGATGTCGGGCGTCAGGACCGGTCCCGAGTCCGACCTGTGGTCGCTCGGGGCGCTGCTCTGTACGGCGCTCAGCGGTGAATCGCCGTTCCGGCGCGACTCGTTGGGCGGGATCCTGCACGCGGTCGTGGTCGACGACATCTATCCGCCCCCGGCCGCCGAACCCCTGCTCCCGGTGATCCTCGGGCTCCTCGAACGCGATCCCGAACGGCGGATGGGCGCGGCCGAGGCGCAGCGGCTGCTGCGGACGTTCCTCGACACGGGCCGTATGCCGCTGTCCTCGCCCGGCGGTCCGCCGGTGCGGTGGGATGCCGGGCGCGACCCCGGCACCCCGGCGCCGGCGGCCCCGGAGTCCGGGCCCGCGCTCCCGCCGAGGCCCTCCTTCGCCGTCTCCTCCTCGATGCGCAACGTGCTGATCGCGACCGCCCTCGTCGCGGCGATGGCCGTGGCGGGCGTGTCGGCGGCCGCGCTGCTGATGGGCGACGGCGGCAACGGAGTGGGCCTGCCCACGGGTTCGGCCTCCTCGTCCCGTACGGCCGCGACGAGCGGGGGCCCCGGACCCACCGTCACCGGTTCCCGGCCGACGGCCTCCGCGGGCCGTACCGTGCCCACGGGATACCGTCTGGCCAAGGACACGGGCTTCTCGCTCGCGGTCCCCGTGGGTTTCACCCGCGAGGCGCAGGGCGAGCGGATCTCCTACCTGTCGGCGGCGAAGACCTTCCGTATCGGCGTCAAGGTGTCCGATCCGGAGCCCGGCGGCCCGCTCGCGGTGATGGAACGCGCGGCGGCCGGGGGGCCGGAGACCAACCCCGGGTACCGCGACGGCCGGGTCACCGAGACGACCCGTTCCGGACGTCCCGCCGCGCTCTGGGAGTTCACCTGGAACGGGTTCAGCGCGGCGGAGGGGGCGCGGCACGCCTACCAGCTGTGCTGGGAGGAGGGCGGCCGGATGTACGACGTGCTGGTGTCGGCTCCGACGGGCCAGGCGCGGGAGGCGCGGGAGTACTTCGACGTGGCCGTCGACACGTTCACCCGCACGGGTTCCTGACCCGCACGGGGCCGGCGGACGGGGTCGGCGGACGGGCCGAGTGACGCCGGTCGATGAGCCGTACGGCCCGGTTCATGCGCCGCATCGCCACATAAACGGCGCATAAGGCGCGCCGTGCGTCACGGGTCTGTGACCGGAAAGCGCCCAGGGTGGAGCGGAGGCGCCCGCCGCGATAAGGATGGACCCCATGAGCAGCAACGGGGGAGCCCCTTACGGACCCGACGAGCCCACCAGTTTCGGTCTGCAACCGCCGCGCCCGCCGGTCGCCGTACCGCACCCGGGGAACCCGTACGCCACACCCGCCCAGGTGGTGCCCGACGCGCGGGTGCCCCACCCGGGGACTGCTCGGCCGGTCCCGCCGTCCCCGTCGTCCCGGCCGCCGCAGGACCCCGGCGCCGGCCGGCTCGTCGCGGGCCGGTACCGGCTGCTCGACAAGCTCGGCCACGGCGGGATGGGCACCGTGTGGCGGGCCAAGGACGAGACGGTGGACCGGGAGGTCGCGGTCAAGGAGCCGCGCGTACCGGACCATCTTCCCGAACGCGAACGAGCCAATGTCTACGAGCGGATGCGCCGCGAGGCACGCGCCGCGGCGCGGCTCGACCACCCGGCGGTCGTGAACGTCCACGACGTCGCCGTCGTGGACGGCCGGCCGTGGATCGTGATGGAGCTGGTCCGGGGGCGTTCGCTGGGCGCCGCCCTCCAGGAGGGCACGCTCGGCGCCCGGGAGGCGGCGAGAATCGGCCTGGAGGTGCTCGGCGCGCTGGAGTCGGCGCACGCGGCGGGCATCCTGCACCGCGACGTCAAGCCCGACAACGTCCTGCTCGGCACGGGCGACCGGGTGGTCCTCACCGACTTCGGCATCGCCCAGATCGAGGGCGAGACGAACCTGACCGACACGGGCGGCTTCGTCGGCTCACCCGAGTTCATCGCGCCCGAGCGGGTGCTGGGCCAGCGCCCGGGCCCGGCGTCGGACCTGTGGTCGCTGGGCGTGGTCCTGTACGCGGCCACGGAGGGCGTCTCGCCGTTCCGCCGCAGCAACACACCCGCGACGCTGCAGTCCGTCCTCAACGCCACGCCGGCCGCGCCCAACGCGGCCACGGGACCGCTCGCGGAGGTCATCGGCGGCCTCCTCGACAAGGACCCGAACCGGCGCCCGGACGCGGCCCGCGTGCGCACGCTCCTGGAGCAGGCCGCGCGGCCTCCCCGGCCTGAGCCCACGCAGGTCGTGCGGACGGCGGCACCCGGCGGGGGACCGCACCGCGCCGGCCGCCTGGGCCGCAGGGCGTGGATCGGCATCGGCACCGGCCTCGGCGCCGTGGTCGTCGCGGTGGCGGTGGCGGCGTACCTGATGGTCGCGGACCCGTTCGCGGGCCCCCTGCCGGACGGCTGGAGGAAGGCGGACCTGAAGGCGCTGGGCGCGACGGTGGCCGTACCCGAGGGGTATCAGAAGACCGTGCCCAAGCCGGACGCGCCCAAGGACGAGCACTGGGTGCAGTTCACCGACCCGAGCGGCACCCTGTGGGTCAGTCTCTCGCTGGACAGGAAGAGCGAGGACACCACGGACGAGATCGCCTCGACGGCGTCGGCGGAGATGTACGAGGACGACACCGCCTACAAGCAGAACGGCGCCTACGGGCTGGGAATGGACTCCGACCCCGCGCCCAGGAGCGATCCCGCGGACGTCACGTACAAGGACCGCAAGGCCGCCAGGAACACGGTCGTCTACTCGAGCACGGACACCACCGACCCGCGTCCGCGCGAGATGCAGGTCCTCTACTACCGGACCGGGTCCGGCGACATGTACAAGCTCATGATCGGCTACCCGGGCAAGGGCGACTTCACCGAGCGCGGGCGCGAGGTCGCGAGGACGGCCATCGCGAACCTGGACATCGACAGGCTGTGAACCGGCGGGAGGGCGGGCGGGTCCGGCGTGTCCGCGCCCGCCCCCCGGCCGGCCGCCGTCAGCCGAGCTTGGCCGTCTGCGCCTCGACGAGCGCGGCCGGGATCTCGTAGTCGGAGACCTTGGCGTCGTCGGCGAAGGCCGCCAGGCTGAGCGTGAAGTACGTGGCGACGGTGTTCCCGTGCCGCGCGACCTCCGCGTGCACGACCGGGCTGCCGTCGGCGTCGGCGGTCGCCGCGAACGCCACCGACTCGTCGCCCTTGCCCGACGCCTTCTCGCCGGCGATCTTCTTGAACTTCTGCGGCTCGTCCTTCGCCGTGGCCGTGAACCCGCCGCCGCAGCCGTCGATCGCGGCGGAGACCGAGGACATGGTCTTCTCGGCGCCGTCCCCCTCGTACGAGGAGAGCGACACGACGGTCATCGTCGAACCGAGGGCGTCGGTGATCGAGTTCATCGCGTCGTCGAGCTCCTCCTCGGTCATGTCCTCCAGGTCCTTGGTGGGGGAGGCGCTCGCCTTCGCGGCGGGGTCCTCCTGCGCCATGCGGTTGACGTACGAGACCTCGTCGCCCGGCGCGAAGCCGGCCATGACGTACGCGAGGGGCGCGCACTTCTCGTCGACGACCTCGATGTCCTTCTTGGAGGACGCGAACTGCTCGGACCCGTCGGCCGGACCGATCTTGAAGCCCTTGACGTCGGCCGTGGCGACGATCAGCTTCTCCAGCTCGCCGTCGCTGAGGACCTTCGCCGCCGCCGGGTCCTTGGCGCCCGCCTTGTCGCCCGAGCCCGAGTCCGACCCGGAGTCGGAGCCGCTGTCCGAGCAGCCGGTCACCAGGGCGAGCGAGAGGACCGACACGACGGCGGCGGCGCCGGTACGCGGCAGCGCGAATCTCTTCATTATTCGAATGTTCCTTCGGTGGTACTGAGCTGAAGCAGGAGTCTGTGGCTCGGTCAAGGAAACGTCAAGTCGGTTCCGGGACCGGCATACTGCTGCCCTCGGTACGCGGAGAGAGGCGGCGGGCGTGAGCCTGGATCTTGACGGGCGGGCGCATGCCCGGCAGCGGTGGGCGGCCCGCAGCTCGCTGGCCGCCGCCGGTGTGGCGGTGCTGCTGCCGCTCGGGTACGCGAGGGTGGAGAGCCTGCTGCTCGTCGCGGTCGGGGCGTTCGGCACGGCGTTGACCGTGGCCGCGCTGTGGTGGGTGCTGACCCTGCGGGGGACGGCCCGCGCGGCGGCCGTGGTCCTGGCCGTCACGACGCCCGCCGCCGTCGTGTGGTTCTTCGCCGCCGAGAACCTGCTGTGGGTCGTCAGCGTGTCCCTGGGCCTGTGGGGGTTCGCCGTCTGGACCGGGAAGTTCGCGCTCAGCAGCACCAGGTCGCACACCGTGACCGTGCCGGAGCACCGGACTCCCGCGCCCGTCCGGGCCTTCCTCATCATGAATCCGCGGTCCGGGGGCGGGAAGGTCGAGCGGTTCGGGCTGAAGGAGAAGGCCGAGCGGCTCGGCGCCCGGGTCCACCTCCTCGACCCCGAGCGGCGCGAGGACGTGAGCGAACTCGCCCGCCGGGCCGTCGCGGACGGCGCCGACCTGCTCGGGGTCGCGGGCGGGGACGGTACGCAGGCGCTGGTCGCCGCCGTCGCCGCGGAGCACGGCGTGCCGTTCCTCGTCGTCAGCGCCGGAACGCGCAACCACTTCGCCATGGACCTCGGTCTCGACCGCAACGACCCGGCGGCGAGCCTCGACGCCCTCACCGACGAGGGGGTCGAACTCCGTGTCGACCTCGGCTTCGCCGACACGCACCCCTTCGTCAACAACGCCTCGTTCGGGGCGTACGCGGTGGTCGTGCAGAGCCCCGAGTACCGGGACGACAAGGTCCGTACGACGCTGGAGCTGCTGCCCGAACTGCTGACGCACCAGCGGGGGCCGCGGCTGACGGCCCGCCTGGAGGGGGAGGGCGGCACCGGGGCCGCCGTCATCGACGCGCCGCAGGCCCTGCTGGTCAGCAACAACCCCTACCGCGTGGACGATCCGGCCGGGCTCGGCTACCGCGAGCGGCTGGAGTCCGGCGTGCTGGGCGTCCTCGGCATCAGGGTCGAGAACGCCGCGGAGGCCGCCGGACTGCTGCTCGGCCGGCACTCCACCGGGCTCACGGTGCTGACCGCCCGCGAGGTGCTGGTGGACGCCGACCGCGCCGAGATCGAGGTCGGCGTGGACGGCGAGGCGCTCGTCCTCCCCACGCCGGTACGGTGCCGGATCGAGCCCGGCGCCCTGCGGGTGCGCGTCCCCGGCAACCGGCCGGGGGTCCCGGAGACCAAGCCGCCCCTGGACTGGCGCCGGCTGCGCAAACTCGCGGCGGCGGTGGGCCGCACGGCCCTGCCCGGACAGCGGGCCCTGCCGAAGGAAGAGACCGCGCCCGAACACCGGACCCCGCCGACGGCCTGACGACGACTGGCCGTCGGCGACCGGCGTGACGGCGGCCGGTCCGGCGGCGGCCGACCTGGCGGTGACCGGCGGTCGGCGGCTGGCCTGACGGCGGCCGGTATGTCGGCGATCGGCCGTCGGTGACCGGCCTGATGGCGGCCGGTCCGGCGGTGACCCGCCTGGCGGCGACCGGTCGTCTGCGACCCGCCTGACAGCGGCCGGTTCGTCGGCGACCCGCCTGACGGCGGTCGGCCTGGCGGCGGGCGGTTTGACGTCGGGGTCGACATCGACGAGTTCCTCCTTCGCGCGGTAGGCACGGGACATTGGGCGCACCAGCAGTACCTCGCTTCCACGAGCAGGGCGGCGCCGACGACCAGCCGCGCTTGGCGCTCTTCGACAACGACGAGGTCATCGAGGTTCGGCTACGACACCGAGGGCACCGTGACCCGCGTCATGGGGCTGATGATCCTCACCGACGACAGCCGGATGTACGAGCTGTGGGTGGACATGCCCAAGGGCACCCCGGACGAGAAAAGGGGCACGGCGGTGTTCGAAGGAGGGCGGGAACGCCTGGAGATCGAGCCGTGACCACGGACTCCGCAGTCTCCGCCCTGCCCTGACCGCTGTCGGACAACATCCTGATCAGGCCAATCATTGCCAGTGATCACTGGCGTCGTGTGTGTAGTCGGTGAAACCCTGTTACCGGCGGGTACCCAAAGTGCCCGAACGGGCATACCCTGCCGCTCATGACGGACTCGCAGGCCCCTGCACAGGCCCCGGCAACGACCGGCACCAACCCTCTCGCGCCCGCCCCCGAAGGCGCCCGCACGGCGGCCGACGTGGTCACGCCCGAGCTCATAGCCCAGCTCACCCGCGGGGTGGCCGGCTCGGGCCGTACCGCCAGCCACACGCCCTTCACCGGCGAGAAGCTGGCCGACCTGCCCGAGTCCACCCCGCAGGACGTGGAGCAGGCGTACGGGCGGGCCCGTGCGGCGCAGTCCGTCTGGGCCCTGACCCCCGTCAGGGAGCGCGCGGCCGTCCTCCTGCGCTTCCACGACCTGGTGCTGGCCCGCCAGGCCGAGGTGCTGGACCTGATCCAGCTGGAGACCGGCAAGGCCCGGCTGCACGCCCACGAAGAGGTCCAGGCGGTCGCCGTCGCGGCCCGCCACTACGGCCGCAGGGCCCCCTTCTATCTGCGCCCCAAACGGCACGCGGGCGCCATGCCGACCCTCACCAAGGTCACCGAGCTGCGCCACCCGCGAGGTGTCGTCGGCCAGATCGTCCCCTGGAACTACCCGCTGGAGCTCTCCGTCGGTGACGCGCTGCCCGCCTTCGTCGCGGGCAACGCCGTCGTGATGAAGCCCGACACCGAGACCTGCCTCACCGCTCTGTGGGCCCGCGACCTGCTGATCGAGGCGGGTCTGCCGGCCGACGTCTTCCAGGTCGTCCTCGGCGAGGGTCCCGTCATCGGCCCGGAGGTCGTCAGGCACGCCGACTACGTCTCCTTCACCGGCTCCACCCGCACGGGCCGTGAGGTCGCCCAGAGCGCGGCGGCCCGGCTGGTCGGCGTCTCCCTGGAACTCGGCGGCAAGAACGCCATGCTGGTCCTCCAGGACGCCGACATCGACAAGGCGGCGGCCGGCGCGGTCCGCGCCTGCTTCTCGTCGGCCGGCCAGCTGTGCATCTCGATCGAGCGGCTGTACGTCCACGAGTCGGTCGCGGAGGCGTTCCTGGAGCGGTTCGCCGCGCGGACCAGGGCGATGCGGCTCGGCACGTCCCTCGCGTACGGCGCCGACATGGGCTCGCTGGTCGGCGAACGCCAGCTGGAGACCGTGACACGGCACGTCGAGGAGGCCGTCGCCAAGGGCGCGACGGTCGTGGCCGGCGGGGTCGCGCGCCCGGACATCGGCCCGTACTTCTTCGAGCCGACGATCCTCGACGGCGTCGAGGCGCCGATGGCGGTCTGCGGCGAGGAGACCTTCGGCCCGGTCGTCTCCGTCTACCGGTTCACGGACGAGGACGAGGCGATCGAGGCGGCCAACGCCACGGCGTACGGCCTCAACTCCTCGGTCTGGACGAAGGACGGCCGCCGGGGCGCCGCGGTCGCGGCCCGGCTGCGTACCGGCACGGTCAACATCAACGAGGGGTACGGGCCGGCGTACGGCAGCGTCCAGTCGCCGATGGGCGGCATGAAGGACTCCGGCCTCGGCCGCCGCCACGGCTCCGAGGGCATCCTCAAGTACACGGAGGCCCAGACGGTGGCCCAGCAGCGTCTGCTGCCGATGGCCCCGTCCCTCGGCATGGACGACGAGAAGTACGCCCGGTTCATGACCCGCAGTCTCAGGCTCATGAAGGCGCTCCGCTTCAGGTAGGCGCCCCGAAAACTCCAGGCAGGCGCCCTGAAGAGGGGCGCGGTGAACTGCGCGACCAGCCACATACCACCCGCACGGACACTCGACGAGGAGCACACGTGCCTCAGGACACTTACGACTACGACGTCATCGTGGTCGGATCAGGCTTCGGCGGATCCGTCACCGCCCTCCGCCTGACGGAGAAGGGCTACCGCGTCGGCGTCCTGGAGGCCGGCCGCCGCTTCACCCGCGACACGCTGCCTAGGAACTCCTGGGACCTCAAGAACTACCTGTGGGCGCCGAAACTCGGTATGTACGGCATCCAGCGCATCCACCTCCTCGGCAACGTCATGGTGCTGGCGGGCGCGGGCGTCGGCGGCGGCTCCCTCAACTACGCCAACACCCTCTACGTACCGCCGAAGCCGTTCTTCGAGGACCCGCAGTGGAAGGACATCACCGACTGGCAGGAGGAGTTGCAGCCGTACTACGACCAGGCGCAGCGGATGCTCGGCGTACGGCTCAACCCGACCATGACCCCGTCGGACGTCCACCTCAAGGCGGCCGCCGAGCGGATGGGCGTGGGCGACACCTTCCACCTGGCGCCGGTCGGTGTGTTCTTCGGCGACGGCAGGGACGCCGACGGGACTGTGGAGGCGCGGCCGGGACAACAGGTCGAGGACCCGTACTTCGGCGGCGTGGGCCCGGCCCGCAACGCGTGCGCCGAGTGCGGCGAGTGCATGACGGGCTGCCGGCACGGCGCGAAGAACACCCTCAACGAGAACTATCTGTACCTCGCCGAGAAGGCGGGCGCGGTCGTGCACCCCCTGACCACCGTCGTGGCCGTCACGGACGACTCGCGGGGCGGGTACGCCGTCTCGACGCTCCCGACGGACCGCGGGCGCAAGGACGAGGGCCGGGTCTTCAGGGCCCGCCGGGTCGTCCTGGCCGCCGGCACGTACGGCACACAGACCCTGCTGCACCGGATGAAGGCGAGCGGCCGGCTCCCGCACCTGTCGAAGAGGCTGGGCGAGCTGACCCGTACGAACTCCGAGGCGCTGGTGGGTGCGCAGACCGACAACCGCCGGTACCGCAAGGCCACCGGTCAGGCGAAGGTCGACTTCACCCGCGGGGTCGCGATCACCTCCTCGATCCACCCGGACGCCAACACCCACATCGAGCCCGTCCGCTACGGCAGGGGCTCGAACTCGATGGGCAGCCTGTCGATCCTCCAGGTCCCGTACACGGAGGGCTCCTCCCGCGTCCTCGCCTGGCTGGCCAACGCGGTGCGGCACCCCAGCCGGATGGCCCGTTCGCTGTCCAACCGCCGCTGGTCGGAGCGGACCATCATCGGCCTCGTGATGCAGTCCCTGGACAACTCCCTGACCACGTACCTGAAGCCGAAGGGCGCGGGCAAGGGGCTGCTGACGGCACGCCAGGGCCACGGCGCCCCCAACCCGAAGCAGATCAAGGCGGCGTCGGCGGGTGCCGACGCGATAGCCGCCGAGATCAACGGCTTCGCGGGCTCGAACGTCGGCGAGCTGATGGGCATGCCGCTGACCGCCCACTTCCTGGGCGGCTGCCCGATCGGCGCGTCCGCGGACGAGGGCGTCATAGACCCCTACCACCGGCTGTACGGGCACCCGGGCATCTCCGTCGTCGACGGCGCCGCGGTGTCGGCGAACCTGGGCGTGAACCCGTCGCTGACCATCACGGCTCAGGCCGAGCGCGCGATGTCGTACTGGCCCAACAACGGGGAGGCGGACCCGCGTCCCGCGCAGGGCACCGCGTACGAGCGCCTGAAGCCGGTCGAACCGCTCGCGCCGGCGGTCCCCGCGGACGCCTTCGGCGCCCTGAAACTCCCGTTCCTCGGCATGCCCGCGATGCCACCGAAGAAGTAGCCACCGAGAGAACCGAAGAGAACCGAAGAGAACCGAAGAGAGAAAGACGAAGGACCTGCGCCCCCCTCCGAGTGCAGGTCCTTCGTCCGTTGCGCATACAGCGCCTCACGCCTCACGCGTCTTCAACGGGCCCCGTGAGGGACCCGGGCCCCGCAAGGGGCGCGGGGAACGGCGCGAGCGGCCCCCACCGGCCCGCAGCCGAACCCCGCCCCCTCGCGGGCAGCGATCACGCGTCGGCGCCGGCCTTACGGCGACGAGCGACGACCACCGCACCCGCACCGGCGAGCAGCGCGACGCCACCCACGAGACCGATGGTCGGCAGCGCGGAGTCGGAGCCGGTCTCGGCGAGGCTGCCGGTGACCTCAGGCGTGTTGGTCCGGTCGGGCTTCTGGTCCGAGATCGGCGCCTTGCCGCCTTCCTGCGGCTCGGTGCCGTCGGTGTCCGTGCCCGCGGCCACGATCTGGAACTTGTACGCGACCTCGCCGAAGCCGGTGCACTGCGCGTCGTCGTCGCCGTAGATGGTCGCGCCGAGCGAGAAGCCCGCGCCGACCGGGGCGTCGGCCTTCACGTTGATACGCAGCGGGACGTTGACCTCGTAGTCGGGCTTGAGCTCGTCGGTGTAACCGACGAAGCCGACCGCATAACCCTCCTCGTCGAGGTTCTCCCAGACCTTGGCGTCCGGGTTCCACGCCTGGAGCTGTACCTGCTTGCTCTTGAAGAGGTCCGTGCCGTCCACGTCGGCGGAGGCGCCGGCCAGGAAGTCGAGGTTCTGCAGCGTCGAGTCCGAGGAGTTCAGGACGTTCAGCGAGAACTTGTGCCAGCCGCTGCCCACGGCGATCTTGCCGGGCAGGCCGGTGATGCTGACGTCGACCGAGGTCTCCTCGCACACCGACGGCTCCGGGTCCGGAGTCTCCGACGGCTCGGGCGCGGAGGTGCTCGGCGCCGGGCTCGACGCGGGCGCGGACGTGCTCGGGCTCGCCGACGGGGTGGCGGACTCCGACGTCGAGGTGCTCGGCGAGGCGGACGGGGAGGCCGACTCGGAGACGGACGCGGACGGGCTGGCCGACTCGGACACCGAGGCGCTCGGGGTCGGGGTGGTCGCGAACGCGGCCGGAGCCGACAGCAGTGCGAGCGGGGCTATGACAGCCGTCGTGGCGGCAGCGGCCATGACACGGCGAATCTTCATGAAGACCTCGGAAAGTCCGGTGCGCCGCTACGCAGCGGCGCGAGATTTGGGAGGCCAACGCGTGGCGGTCGCGGGTATGGCCGTTGATTCCGCAAGTGAGACCTGTGACGCCTGTGAAGGGTTGTCCTGGAACTCACACAATTTTTATGTGCGCTGAGTCACATCTGAGTTCGACTTGTGAACATCCGTGTCCACGCCATACAACTGACCTTCGTTTGGGCTGTCGATGGGGGAGAGGCACGAGCGCCGTGAGTGAGAAGCCGTCCGGGACGTCACCCGGGGAACCCGAGGTGCCCGGCATACCCGGAGTGCCCGCGGAGAGAGCGGGCGTGGATCCCGACCCGTCCGTACCGGACGACGTGTGGGCGCGGTTCGTCCAGGACAGCGAGCAGGACATCCGGGCCTCTCAGGCACCCAAGGAACCGTCGGCGCGTGCCCGCATGGTGACCGAGCGGCTGCGGCAGCAGGAGGCCCGCGGCGAACTCCCCCAGGGCTGGCGTACCGGACCCGCCGGACACGGGACGCACGGACCGGGAGCCCGGCGCCGCAAGGTGTGGACGGCCATCGGTGTCGTGCTCGCCGCGGCGGTGGCCGTCGTGGCCATCAAGCCGTCCCTGCTGCCGGGCGACCCCTTCGGCACCGCCTCGGACTCCGCCGCGGGCTCCCGGTCCGCGGCTCCGCTGCCCGCGGAGACCGCCCCCGAGACCGCGGCCCCGGGCTCCGTGCCCGGGACGCCCACCCTGGACGAGCCCTTCGCCGGTTCCCCGGCCGTGCGGTACGCCGACGGCGCCGACGGGATCGTCCTGCCGGAGGCGAAGGCGGTCGGCGTGTTCTCGAAGGACCAGGTCGCCCGGGCCCTGGAACAGACCAGGGCGCTGCTCGTCGACGCGAACCTCGACCGCGTGACGCTGCTCGGCGGCACTCCCGAGACCGTGCTCGACAAGGTGCTCGACCCGAAGCAGCCCGAGATGATCGACGACCTGCGGTCCCAGCTGCGCAAGCCGGGCAAGGGCCACGATCCGCTGCACTTCGTCAGCCGCTTCGACCCCGACGAGGTGCGGCTCGTCGGTGACGTGGTCAAGACCCGTGGCCGTACGACCTTCGAGGCGGGCGAGGACGGGGCGGTGGACATCCACACCGACTACACCTTCGTCTACGCGGTGGCCCCGGCCGACCCGGACTCCACCGAGGTGGCCCGCACCATCGTCCGCCGGGTCATCGACCTGCGGCTCGCCGACCCGGCGAAGTACCAGGTCACACCGGGCAGGCTGGCGGTCGTCAGCAACGACAACGACATCTTCAACTCCGCCTGCCTCGCCCACGACGGCTTCCTGCACCCGCGGCTGGCCACGACGGAGGCCACGGACCCGCCCCCGAGCGGGCCCCCGGTCGACCCGTACGACCGAAGCCGGGAGATCGACGACTCCGGAGCCGAGACGTGTGGGACGGTGTCGCGGACATGATGACCAGGATGAACATCGGGATCTCGCGGCCCCTCGTGGCCGTGTCGGTCGCGGCCGTCCTCGGCTGCACGGCGGCGTGCGGTTCGGGGTCCACCGGCCAGGACGGGAAGCCGTCGCGTCCGGCGGCGGCCGAACGAACGGCGGGCCAGCGGACGGCGGACGGCGAGAGGAAGGCGAGGCGGCCCGCCCCTCGCAGCCCCGGGGCCGACGGCACCTCCGCCGCCCCGGACGGGCGGGGCACGCCGGGCACCCCGGACGCGCGGAAGGCGGCCGGTCCGCTGAGTGAGGCGCAACTGAAGAAGGCCGCCCTCGTGACGGAGGACGTCAAGGGCTACGAGGTCAAGGAGTCGGACGGCGCGGAACTGCTGGGACAGTCGGTGCCGGCGACCCCGTCGGCGTGCCAGCCGATCGCCGACATGTTCCTGTTCACCACCGACCCCGTCCCGAAGGCCGGAGTCAGCCGCGGTGTCGGTTCGAAGGACGACCTGGACGCCTCGGTGACCACGCTCACCCTCCTCTCGTACGAGCCCGGCGGGTCCGGCGGGTCCGACGCGGCGGACGAGGTGATCAAGAGCCTGCGTTCGGCGGCGAAGAACTGTACCGCGTACCGGCACGCCGACTACGACTACCGGGACGTGAAGGCGCTGGCCGCCCCGGACCTCGGTGACGCGTCCGTCGCGTTCCGGCTGGTCGCCTCGATCGAGGGGGCGGAGGTCCCCGCCGCGTACACGGTCGTCCGCGACGGTACGACGCTGGTGGCCTTCAGCTCGATGAACATGCTGGACGCGGACAAGGCCGAGGTGCCGGTGAAGCTCGTGAAGGCGCAGCTGGCGAAGCTGGCGAGGACGGCCGGCTGACGTGCCCCGGGCCGGACAGGCAGTCCCGACAGGCAGTCCTGACGGGCAGTCCTGGGATATGGCGCAGAGGGACGACGGGCGAAGGGCCCCGCGGGACGATCCGCGGGGCCCTTCGTGGTCAGCACCGACGTCAGGGCAGCGCCGGTGCCTGGGGAGCGGCGCCGGGGGGGGTAGCGCCGCTTCTGGCTTGTCCGCCGGTCGGCGCCCCGGCGCACCGGGGGGGGTGCGAGTGGTGTCGACCAATGGCGGTAGGGCGGTGCAATACGGATGTCTGCTGCGGACTCGGGGTTGTTCCAGCATCGTGCTCGATGGGCCACGGCCTCCGCAACCGTTTCGACCGCCCTTGGACAGATTCCGCCCCTTGCACAGATTCCGCCGGTCGGCTCCGGGCGTCCCCGGAGCCGACCTTCTCTGACGTGACCGGGCCGCTGTCCCCTGCCGTCCGGTCACTTCTCCGGAACGAGGTCCCACGGCGCACATCCGTACGCCTCTCGTCCCGGCGGAGCCACGCGTGGTTCTCCGGGCCCGTCCCTGGCCGGCACGGACACCGGGACAACGGGGGTGGCCGCCGGACGGTCACGCGCCGTACGAGTGAGGAGGCATGCGTACGTGCGTGCACCGGACGTCCGTCGTACGCGGCTGTCGTACAGGCGTACTGCCGTACGGGAAGCGGTGCGCCGTGCCGTTCGCGCTCAGACGCGGCCGCGGCACAGCTCCAGCAGCGTCATGGCGAGCGAGGTGCCGGGCCTGCCCAGGGCCTCCCTGTAGTGGCCGAGCACCTCCATCTCGCGCGACAGGTTCACGCGGCGGCCGCCGGAGGTGATCCGGGCCTCCTGGATGACCGCCGAGACGGCCATGCGTTCCTGGACCAGGCCGATGATGCGGTCGTCGAGGGCGTCGATGCGTTCGCGGGCGCCGGTGATCACGCCGGCGGCCTCTTCGGTGCGGGCGCCGGTCCTGTCGGGGGTTGCGGTGCTCATCTGCCGGGCTCCTGTTCGGGTGGGGTGCCCCGGAGCGGCAAGGTCCGGACAACGCAGGCGCCCCGGGCCTTGTCGGCCCGGGGCGCCTGGGAAGTCGCTTGTCAGTTGCTCAAGCAGCACGACCATGGCAGCCGGTGGGCCGGATGCCATAGGTAAAGACGAAGGTCTGGTGCGTGAGCATGGGAGCAGTATGCCCGGCCGGGCCGGACCGGCCAACCCGGCCCGCATCCTGAGACGCCCACGCCCACGCCCTCGCCCCCGCCGCCCCTTCCCGTCCCGACCCTGGGGGCTGCCGCCCCCAGGCCCCCGCAATCGCGCTGCGCGCTCGTCCTCAATCGCCGGACGGGCTAGAAGTATCTAGCCCGTCCGGCGATTGAGGACCGGGGGTTCGGGGGCAGCGCCCCCGAGTCGGGTACGGGAACGGGTAGGGGCGGCGGGGGCGAGAAACCCGGCGCGGGCACTCGCCCCGTCACCCCCGTTAGAATCAGACCCACAGCCCCGCAAAACCGCCGGAAGGCAAACCGTGCCAGAAGCGTCCCCCGTCGCCCCCGCCCCCGACACCGTCCTGGTCGTCGACTTCGGAGCGCAGTACGCCCAGCTCATCGCCCGCCGAGTCCGCGAGGCCCGGGTCTACAGCGAGATCGTCCCGAGCACCATGCCGGTCGACGAGATGCTCGCCAAGGAGCCGGCGGCGATCATCCTCTCCGGCGGCCCCTCGTCCGTGTACGCGGAAGGCGCCCCCAGCCTCGACCGCGCGATCTTCGAGGCCGGCGTCCCCGTCTTCGGCATGTGCTACGGCTTCCAGCTGATGGCGACCACCCTCGGCGGCACGGTCGACAACACGGGCGCCCGCGAGTACGGCCGTACACCGCTGCACGTCTCGAAGTCGGGCTCGACCCTGTTCGAGGGCACCCCGGACGAGCAGTCCGTGTGGATGTCGCACGGCGACGCCTGCAGCGCGGCCCCCGAGGGCTTCGCGGTGACGGCCTCCTCGGACGTCGTCCCGGTCGCGGCCTTCGAGAACGACGAGAAGAAGCTGTACGGGGTCCAGTACCACCCCGAGGTCATGCACTCCACGCACGGCCAGCAGGTGCTCGAACACTTCCTCTACCGGGGCGCCGGCCTGAGCCCGGACTGGACCACCGGCAACGTCATCGAGGAGCAGGTCGCGCTGATCCGCGAGCAGGTCGGCGACAAGCGCGCCATCTGCGGCCTCTCCGGCGGCGTGGACTCCGCGGTCGCCGCGGCCCTCGTGCAGAAGGCCATCGGCTCGCAGCTGACCTGCGTGTACGTCGACCACGGACTGATGCGCAAGGGCGAGACCGAGCAGGTCGAGAAGGACTTCGTCGCGGCGACCGGCGTCCAGCTGAAGGTCGTGGACGCGGAGAAGCGCTTCCTCGACGCGCTCAAGGGCGTCTCGGACCCCGAGGAGAAGCGGAAGATCATCGGCCGCGAGTTCATCCGGGTCTTCGAGCAGGCCCAGGCGGAGATCATCGCGGACGAGGGCCCGGAGGTGGCCTTCCTGGTCCAGGGCACGCTCTACCCCGACGTGGTCGAGTCCGGTGGCGGCACGGGAACCGCCAACATCAAGTCGCACCACAACGTCGGCGGGCTTCCCGAGGACATCGAGTTCCAGCTGATCGAGCCGCTGCGCCAGCTCTTCAAGGACGAGGTCCGCATGGTCGGACAGGAGCTCGGCCTGCCGGAGGAGATCGTCCAGCGCCAGCCGTTCCCCGGGCCCGGGCTCGGGATCCGGATCGTCGGCGAGGTCACCAAGGAGCGGCTCGACCTGCTCCGCGACGCCGACGCCATCGCCCGCGAGGAACTGACGGCCGCCGGCCTCGACCGCGACATCTGGCAGTGCCCGGTCGTGCTGCTCGCCGACGTCCGCTCCGTCGGGGTCCAGGGCGACGGCCGCACGTACGGCCACCCGATCGTGCTGCGGCCCGTCTCCTCCGAGGACGCGATGACGGCCGACTGGTCGCGGCTGCCGTACGACGTCCTCGCTAAGATCTCGACACGCATCACGAACGAGGTCGAGGAGGTCAACCGGGTCGTCCTCGACGTGACGTCGAAGCCGCCGGGCACCATCGAGTGGGAGTAACCCCCCCACC
The DNA here is from genome assembly GCF_042889045.1 of Streptomyces sp. NPDC002701. Classification (NCBI taxonomy): domain Bacteria; kingdom Bacillati; phylum Actinomycetota; class Actinomycetes; order Kitasatosporales; family Streptomycetaceae; genus Streptomyces; species Streptomyces sp. NPDC002701. The sequence goes on along the minus strand of NZ_JBIAQL010000003.1, from coordinate 613,187 downwards.
CCCACGTCCTGAACCCTTCTGAGCCCTTCTGATCCCTCCAGGCCATGTCCTGGAGGGATCAGGTCCGCCGGACCGTGCGTACCGGCACGCCCGGTTTCCAGATCTCGACGACCAGGTACGTGTCGTCCTCGACGTAGGTCCGTACGACCTCCGTCAGCTCGGTGCGGAAGAGGTGGAACGGCTCCGGCGGTTCCACCTCTTCCGTGTACCCGGCCCTGACCGCCGGATCGTGGACCTCGACGGCCCGGCCCGCGATCCGTACGTCGCCGCCGCCCATCCCCGTGCCAGGACCGGGATTCGCCTGCAGCGCGAACCGCGCGTCCCTGCGCAGGTCCAGCGCCTTGACGGAGTCCGGCATCATGCCGAGCCACACCTCCCCGCCGAGGAACCGGACCTCCAGGCCCGAGGTGCGGGGCGATCCGTCCTTGCGGAGGGTCGCCACGACATGGTGCGTGAAGGCCGCGAACCGCTCCTCGACGGCCTTGGCCAGTTCCGGTTCCGCGGCGACGAAGGCCGCCCAGTTCGACGTCGTACGAGTCATGCGACGAGTCTGACGCCGATACCCGACATCTTCTGTCGTCTTTCAGCGTCGGCTTTTCAGTGTCGTCTCTTCGGCAGCGAGCCGCGTGCGGTGCGCCCGGTGACGCTCCGGCCCGCCGACCGCAGCCGCCGGGCCAGCCGGTCCTTGCGCACCGACTCCAGACGCAGGAACACCGCGAACACCGCGGCCATCGTGGCGCTCGCGGCGAGCGAGGCCCGCCAGCCGGCCGGAATCAGCACCACCGCCATGAGGGCCGCACTGGCGGTCATGAACACGGCCTTGCGGCGCAGGTCGAGATCCTCGTCCATGGCGTCGAACTCGATGCGGGCCCTGAGCAGGTTCACCACCGGCGCCACGTCCGGCAACGGCTTCAGTGTGCCGGGCCGCATGCCCGGGGCGCGTCCGGCGGCGAGCCGGCCGAGAGCCGCGGTGCTGCGCTCGCGGGCCTCGGGGCGGGGATCCCGGACCAGCCGGACCTGGAGTGTCTGGCCGAGTCGGTTCGTGCCCTCGTACCGGAAGCCGTACTGCACGGCGATGTAGGTGAGGGCGGCGAGGCGGCGGGGGGATCCGCCGAGGTCGTCGAGGACCACCACATCGCGCGTGGCGATCTGTCGGAGCATGTCCGTGATGAGGCGCTCGGCTCGTTTCATGGGCGGAGCGGGACTCGGGACGGCGATGCGGTCGCGGGGCGCGGTCCGCGGAGCGTGTGGGGAAGGCGGTGCACGGGGGGTCCCTCCAGAGGGCGTCGGCGCCGAATGCCCGACGCGGGTGTCGGCTCCGGTCAGGCAGACCAGTAACCCCGTACAACGGTTGTGCACCCTCTTCTCCGACATCTCTGTTCTCCCGTGCGGACCGCCGGTAACTTCCCGCCCGTAACGACGTACGGAGTCCTTTCCTCAGGGCTGGAGGACATATGCACGGCCCCAAGCCGCCCCTGCCGCTTCCCACGGACAGGCTGCGGTTCGCCATGCCGCCCATGCACGAGTCGCTCGACGACGAACGCCGGCACCGCAAGGAGCGCCTGGCGGGTGCGCTGCGGCTCTTCGGGCGGCTCGGCTTCGAGGACGGGGTCTCCGGTCACATCACCGCGCGCGACCCCGAGTACAGCGACTGTTTCTGGGTCAACCCGTTCGGGATGCCCTTCAAGCACGTCACCGTCGGCGACCTGGTCCTGGCCAACGGGGACGGGCAGGTGCTGGAGGGGCGCTACCACGTGAACCAGGCCGCGTTCACCGTGCACGCCCAGGTGCACGCCGCCCGGCCCGACGTCGTCGCGGTCGCCCACTGCCACTCGGTGCACGGGCGCGCGCTGGCCGCGCTCGGCGACCTGCTCGACCCGATCACTCAGGAGAGCTGCGCGTTCTACGAGGACCACGCGCTGTACGACGCCTACTCGGGCGTCGCCGTGGACGCCGAGGAAGGGCGGCGGATCGCCTCGGCGCTCGGCTCGTACAAGGCACTCGTGCTGCGCAACCACGGGCTGCTGACGGTCGGCGACTCGGTGGACGCGGCGGCCTGGTGGTTCCTGTCGATGGAACGGTCCTGCCAGGTGCAGCTGACCGCGCGGGCGGCGGGGCGGCCGGTGCTGATCGACCACAAGCAGGCGGTCGCGACGCGGGAGCAGGCCGGCGGGGACCTGGTGGCGTGGATCAACTACCAGCCGCTGTGGCAGGACATCAGCCGCAGCGAACCGGATCTGTTGTCCTGACGTGCCGCACCAGCTGTCCGGACGCGCGCCACTCGGTGGACGCGCCCCGCATACCGGACGCACCCCGCTCACGCGGCTCGCGCTGCTAGAAGTCGCGCAGCACGGCCGCCTTCGTCATCGCGAACTCCTCGTCGGTGAGCACCCCGTCGCGGTGCAGTTCACCCAGCTCCCGCAGCCGGCGCAGGAGGATGTCGTGAATGTCCTGAGGAGGCCCCTGGAGCGGGCGGGGTGTGTGGGGCACAGGGGACCTTCGAGGCGTCCGGGGCGGCGGGCGCGACGGTACGGAGTCCTCGGGGGCCGGCGGGAGCGCGGACGGATCCGCCCGGGCGTGCTCGCCGACGCGGGTGGACGGGTGCGGGAGCCGGGCCGTGACCGCGGTCGCGACGAGGGCCGTGAGCAGATCGCGGCGCGCGCTGCCCCACAGGTCGAGAGCGAACGGGTCCTTCTCCGGCGGCAGTTTCGAGAAGACCGAGTCGTGCGTCACGAAGCGCAGGAAACCGTCCTCGTAGCCGGAGTTGGGCAGCCACTCCACCTGTACGAGGTCCGGCAGGGCGATGATGCGCGGGCCCGTCGCCCGCTTCACCCGGTCCGAGGTGTCGCTCCAGTCGATACGGACCCCGGCCCCGTCGAAGGAGACCGTGCCGTCGCTGGAACGGACCGAGACGGGCACGGGCGGGCCGGGCAGCAGATACGCCGCGGCCGGTTCCTTGGGTATCTGTTCGATCAGCAGGGCGTGCCGGATCTCCTCGGCGACGTACTCGGCGACCCCCGAACGGTCGATGTCCACCGCCAGCCGGTACGGATCGGCCGCGTCGGGCAGCCGGCCCCCGGTCGCCTGGAGCAGCGGGTCGGCGCCCTCGCGCAGTCTCAGCCGCAGGCGACCGCGCTTGCGTTCGGGTTCGTACACGACGCCGGCGACCGCTTCGAGGGGTACGGCGATCTCCCCGTACGTCTGCCGGAACAGCGGCACGGAACGGTGCAGTCCCGGGGTGATCCGAACCGTGCTGCCGTCGAAGACCCAGGTCCCGTCGCGCTGGATGATCTCGGCCATACGGAAATTCTCGCAGGCGGGTCAACACGGGCGTGCGGGGTTCACCGGCGCTGACCGGACCTGGCGGACGCGGGGGGTGTGGGGTACGGCACAATGCGTCGTCGTCACAAGGCAGTTGTACGGCTGCGCGGGTGTGCGGTGGGCGCGTGTACGGGCGATGGACATTCGACAAGAGCGGTGCGGAAGGCGGCAACGGGCGTGGCGGTGCAGGAGGCTGGACAGGGCACGGGGCGTGACGCCGGCCGGGGTGCCCTGCGGGGCGGGCACGAGGGCGGCTGTACCTGCGGGGGCTGTCCGCACGGGGCACGTGAGGGGCACCGGCGGGCCGTCGCCGCGTTCCTCGCCGAGCGGGACGAACTGGCGTCGGGGCACGGGCTGCCCGCCGCGGTCGCCCACTCGGCGGGAGCCTCGCGGCAGTGGGTGTCGGACGCGCTGACCCAGTCCGCCGGCCTCGTCGCCGAGCGCGGCCGGGCCGAGGGGGAGGTCTGGCTCGGCCTCGTGTGGCGGCGAACCGTCCTGGCCGTGTGGGGACTTGTGGCGGTCCTGCTGCTGGTGCAGTCGCTCACCGCGATCGGGGCGGGCTGGACGTCCGCGCGCACGGCGGGGCTGCTCGCGGCGGTCGTCGTGGCCGTGCTGCTGACCGTGGCGTCGTGGTTCCACCGGGCGCGGGGAGGGGTGCTGGCGCCGGTCATCGGCGAGGACAACCGGCTCTCCACCTCCCGCGTGGTGGCCGCCGGCTGGGTGCTGTTCGTCGTCTACGCGGTGCTGGTGCTGGCCGGACGGCTCGCCGGGGCGTCCTCGCACGCCGAGCGGGACTCCCTCATCGCGGGCCTCGAACTCGCCCGGGGGGCGGGCATCGTGACCGTCCTCGCCGTGGTGTGCGCGATCGCCGTCCTGGTGCGGCGGGTGGTGGGGCTTCGGGTCCTCGGGCAGCGGCTGCAGAAGGTACGCGCCGACCGGCCCCGGGCCGCCGACCTGCTGACCGACGACTCCGGGCGCGGCAGCTTCGCGGACACGCAGTACGTGGTGCTGGGCGCCGTCGCGCTGGTGTTCGCGGCGGTACGGCTGGCCCGGCGGCCCGAACAACTGCCGGACCTGCCGTGGGGTCTCGCCGTCATGGTGCTGATCTCGGCCGCCACGTACGTCGCCGCGAAGTACGCCGAGGGCGGGCGGCCGGTGATCCTCTCCGTCGTACGGGCGCGCGAGGCCGGGGACCTGGACGCGCCGATCCGGACCGGGGACGACATCGAGATCCGGGGGGCCGGCTTCGTGCCGCCCGGAGCGCAGGGCGCGGACCGGCTGTCGCGGATGGTGGTGCGGATCGGCGCGGTGCACGTGCATGTGCCGCTGGTCCCGGTGCCCGGCGGGTTCCGCAACCCGTCCGACGCGGTACTCACCGTGCCGGTACCCGCGGACGTGGAGCCGGGGCGGGTGGAGGTGCAGGTCGTCACCGCGGCGGGCGTGGAGACGAACCGCGTGGAGATCGACGTGACGGACTGAGCCCCGAGGGCCCCGAAGAGGACCAGGGCGAATCGAAGGGGATCAGAGGGCATGAGAGGGGATCGTAAGGGGTCGAAGGGGGGGACGTTCGGGTGGACGTGGTGGAAATTTGTCCGCCCTGTCGTGAGCGGGAGCCCGCCCTCGTACGTATTGTCTTGTTGAGGGGTGAACCGTTCGGCGGTTGAGAGGTGGCGGAAGGCTATGGCTCACGGCATGCGGATGGACACACACTCCGACTACGCGGACGACGGCGGCGGCGGTGACTGGCGGGACACCGCCACGCGCTACGCGCTGCTGCCGCTGCGGGTCTTCCTCGGCGTCACCTTCATCTACGCGGGGATCGACAAACTCACCGACAGCGCGTTCATGTCCGACGCCGGGGCGGGCTCGATCGGCGACATGATGCGCGCGGTCCGCGACTCGTCGGCCGTCCCCGCCCTCATCGACCTCTCCCTCAAGAACCCCGTCGGCTTCGGCTACGCCATCGCCCTGGGCGAGCTCGCGGTGGGCATCGGCACCCTGATCGGCCTGCTGGCCCGCCTCGCCGCGGTCGGCGGGGCACTGATCTCCCTCAGCCTCTGGCTGACGATGAGCTGGGCCGCGGACCCGTACTACTACGGCAACGACCTCCCCTACCTGATGGCCTGGCTGCCCCTCGTGCTCGCCGGAGCGGGCGTGTTCTCCCTCGACGCCAAACTCCGCGCCCGCCGAAGGAACCGCCCGAGCACGCACTAGCCGGGCCTTCACCTGGACGGGCCTTCGCCCCGACCGGCTGCCGCCCCGACCGGCCTCGTCCTGACCGGCCTCGTCCTGACCGGCCTCGTCCTGACCGGCTTCTGCCCCGACCGGCCTTCGTCCCGACTGGCCCTGCCCTGGCCGGCTTCCGCAACGACTGGCTTCCGCACCGAGCGGCCTCGTCCCGACCTGTCTTCGTTCCGACCTGTCTTCGTCACGACTGGCCTCGGCCCTGACCGGCCGTCGTCCTGACCGGCCTCCGCCTCGACCGGCGGCCGACGGGCGGCGACCGGGACCTTCGTCCCGATCTGCCTTAGCCGCGATCGGCGGCTGAGCCGGATGGCAATCGGGGCTTCGTGCCGACCGGCCTCCGTCCCGACCGGCGATTGAGCCGGACGGCAACCGGGGCCTTCGTCCGACTCGCCTCCGCCCCGACCGGTGATCGAGCCCGATCGGCGACCGAGCCGGACGCGGACCGAGCCAGCGGACCGAGCCGGACGCAGACCGGGCCGAACGCGCCTGCCCGCTCCGGGCGTCCGGGGCCGGGATCAGCCCGGGGCGCGTCGGTCCGGGGCGGGCGCGTCGGTCTGGGGCGTCGGCCGGTCGGGGCCCGGGTCGGTCCGGGGCGTCGGCCGGGCGGAACGCGGGTCAGACCGCGGCGTCGGCCGGGCGGGGCGCCGGTCAGACCCGGGCCCGCGTGCCGGCCCCGGCCCCGGCCCCGGCGGGCCGTTCGCGGCGGCGGTGGCGGCGTATCCCGTGGGCGAGACTCCCCGTCACGGCAGCCAGGCAGAGCCCGACGGTGACGAGCGGGATCACCGCGAACCACGGGGTCTCCCAGAGGCCGCCCGCGTCGCCCGCGTAGACGAGACCCGCGAGGGCCAGGAAGAGGCCCGCGACGAGTCGGCCGGGCTTGAACTCATGACGCAGCACGGGTGACCTCCACCTGTCCGAGGCCGACTTCGAGCGTGAGGTCGAGTGTGCCGCCGCCCTTGCCGCCGACCGCGGGCGCGAGCGTCACTTCCTTGTGCTTGCCGGGCGCCACGTCCACGTCCTGTTCGTCGTCACCCGGCAACTGGATGTCACCGACGCCCACTTCCACCAGCAGCTTCACCGTCGCGTCCTTCGGTATGAGGACCTTGAGCTGTCCCATCCCCACCTCTGCGTTCGTCGCGACGGTCCGGCCCCTGCCGACGTCGACCCGGCGGAGATCGAGCGTGCCGACGCCCGAGCCGAGGTCGTACTGCTCCCGTACGGCGGCGGCCGTGGCGGGCGTCCACTCCGTACGCTCCCAGTGGGTCGTGATGTCCTTCGGCAGTGCCGCCGAGGCCGCCAGCAGCCCCGCCGTCAGGACCCCGAGGAAGACCGTCCCCGCTCCCGTGCGCCCGATGAACGCACTGACCGCGATGCCCAGGCCCAGCACGACCAGCGCACAGGCCAGACCGGTCTGGAGACTGGTGCCGAGGGTCTGGTCCTCCCACGTCAGGCTCGTCCCGAGCACGCCCGCGACGACGGCGAGCACGAACACCCGGCCGCCGATTCCGCGAGGACCGCGCGGCCTGACGTCCCGCGGCCGTATGCCCCGGCCGGCGCCGCCGTGCGCGATGGTGATCGCCGCCGCGATGTCACGGTCCCGTGTGCTCCCGGGACCCCACAGATAGCCAGTGCCGCCCACGTACGTCCCGTCCTTGACGATCGGCTCGCGCCACCAGGAGGGGAAGGACGAGGGCACGGGCGGCGCCTGGGCCTCCGGCGGCGCGTCGGCGACGGCCTGCGCGGCGATCGGACCCGCCCTGCCCGCCCGCGGCCGGGAACTGGGGAAGGGCTCGGGGTCCTCGGCGCCGCGCTGCCGCGACCAGTAGCCGGCGCCCGCGAGGAGCAGCGCCAGCGTCGCCGCGAAGGTCAGCACCCCTCCGTTGTTCAGCATGGAGAGGAACACACCGCAGCCGACCAGGGCGAACAGCACACCCGTGAGGGCCTGGCCGTCGACACGGCCGGTGAGGAGCTTGCGCACCTCGTTCTCCTCGTCGTCGTCGTACGGGACGAAGAGCCAGGCGAAGCCGTAGAAGATGAGGCCGAGGCCGCCGGTCGCCGAGAGCACCGCGAGCACGATCCGGAAGATCACCGGGTCCATGTCGCACTGCCGTCCGAGCCCCGCGCACACCCCGCTCAGCATCTTGTGCCGCCGGTCGCGCCGGAACCTGCGCGGGATCTCGGGCACCGCCGGGTCCTCGGGCCCCCCTCTCGCCCCCGGCGCGCGCGGCTGCTCGCCCGCCGACGCCGGGGCGTCCGCCGCGGGCACGGAGTCCTGCGGTCCGGCGCCCGGTCCGGGCGCCGGACCCGCCGCCGCGTGCTGCTGATCGCTCATACGTCCATGGTGACGGCCACGACGGCCCGGCGGGAGTCGGTACGACCCTGGCCGAACCCTGAATTCGACCCCGGGGACGACCCCTACGCCAGGCGGCACCGGCCGGGGACGGCCCGCCCTGCGCCGGCTGGACACGGCCCCGCCCGCGGCCCCCTCCACCGTGCCCCGCACGGATGTGAAGATCAGGGGAGTCTCGGGGGTCGACCCTGATGCCCGGTGCCGCCCGGCATGTGAACATCGATGGCATGCCGGACGCCGCACCCCTGACCGTCGAGGACCCGCGGCCCCCGCGCAAGCTCTACCGCAGCAGCGACGGACGCTGGCTCGGGGGCGTGGCGCGAGGGCTCGCAGGGCACCTCGGCCTGCCCGTGACCTGGGTGCGGCTCGTCTTCGTGGGCCTGTTCATGGCGGACGGCCTCGGGGCGCTGCTGTACGCGTCGTTCTGGTTCTTCGTCCCTCTCGGCGTCGGCGGCGTGGACGCCGGGCGGCCCCCCGCCCTCGCGACCGAGACCGCCCCCGACGGCCGCCGCAGACTGGTGGCCCGCAAGCCCGACAAGGGGCAGATCGTCGCCCTGCTCGCGATGGTCGTCGTGGCCCTGGTCTTCGTGGGGAACGTCGACCTGAGCGGTGGCGCCAAGGCATACCTGTGGCCCACCGTCCTCGTCGGCGCGGGCGTGGCCCTGGTCTGGCGCCAGGCGGACAACGCGCGCCGGGCCCGCTGGATGGAGGTCGGCCGCCGCAAGCGCACGATCACCCTGCTCCGCTCCGCGGCCGGCGTCCTGCTCGTCGCCGCCGGCGTCTCCGGGATATTCGTGCTGCAGGGCTCGGCCGCCCACCTCGGCTCGGTCCTGCAGGCCGCGCTCGCCGTCCTCGTCGGGATAGCGCTGCTGGCCGGTCCGTATCTCGTGCGGATGACCCAGGACCTCTCCGAGGAGCGCCTCATGCGCATCCGCGCCCAGGAGCGGGCCGAGGTCGCCGCGCACGTCCACGACTCGGTGCTGCACACCCTGACCCTGATACAGCGCAACGCGGAGAACGCGAGCGAGGTACGACGCCTGGCCCGCGCCCAGGAGCGCGACCTGCGCAACTGGCTCTACAAACCGGAGGGCACCGGCAAGGACGAGGCGGAGGAGCCCGACACCCTCGCCGAGGCCGTCAGGCGCAGCGCGGCGGAGGTGGAGGACAAGCACGGCGTCCCCATCGAGGTCGTGGTCGTCGGCGACTGCCCCCTCGACGACCGGACCGGCGCCCAGATGCAGGCCGCGAGGGAAGCCATGGTGAACGCGGCCAAGTACGGTGGCGAGGGCGGCGCGGTGCAGGTCTTCGCCGAGGTCGAGGGAAGGACCGTCTTCGTGTCGGTCCGGGACCGCGGTCCCGGATTCGACCTGGACTCGATACCCGCCGACCGCATGGGCGTCAGAGAATCGATCATCGGCCGCATGGAGCGCAACGGCGGTACGGCACGGCTGCGCGCCGTGCCGGACGGCGGCACGGAGGTCGAGCTGGAGATGGAGAGGGCGGAGACATGAGCGACGCGAACGAACCGACCGGAGCGGCGGCAGCGGCTGGGGCGTCCGGAGCGGGCGCGGCCGGCGACCCGGCGGGTTCCGCGCCCGGGCGGCGGGTGCGCGTGGTGCTCGTCGACGACCACCGCATGTTCCGTACCGGAGTCCAGGCGGAGATCGGGCAGACCGAGCGGACCGGCGTCGAGGTGGTCGGCGAGGCCGCGGACGTCGACCAGGCGGTCACGGTCATCACCGCGGCCCGCCCCGAAGTCGTCCTGCTGGACGTGCACCTGCCGGGCGGCGGCGGGGTCGAAGTGCTGCGCCGCTGCGCGCCGTTGATGGCCGACGCCGAGCAGCCGGTCCGGTTCCTCGCGCTCTCCGTGTCGGACGCCGCGGAGGACGTCATCGGTGTGATCCGGGGCGGAGCCCGCGGCTACGTGACGAAGACGATCACCGGCGCGGACCTCGTCGACTCCGTCTTCCGCGTCCAGGACGGCGACGCCGTCTTCTCGCCCCGCCTGGCCGGCTTCGTCCTCGACGCCTTCGCCTCCACGGACGCCCCGCCGGTCGACGAGGACCTGGACCGCCTCACCCAGCGCGAGCGCGAGGTCCTGCGCCTCATCGCCCGCGGGTACGCGTACAAGGAGATCGCCAAGCAGCTCTTCATCTCCGTCAAGACGGTCGAGTCCCACGTCTCGGCGGTCCTGCGCAAACTGCAACTGTCGAACCGCCACGAGCTGACCCGCTGGGCGACGGCACGACGGCTGGTGTGACGGCGCCGGACGGACACCCCCGCTCACGCCACTCCCGCTCACGCCACCCGCGTCGCCCCCGCGAACGGCATCTCGTCGAGCGGCGCCACCCGCACCGGCGCCGAGGGGTTGGGCGCGTGCACCATCTGCCCGTTGCCCACGTACAGCCCCACGTGACTGATGCCCGAGTAGAAGAACACCAGGTCACCGGGGCGTAGTTCGGAGCGGGCGACGCGCCGGCCCGCGGCGATCTGCGCGTACGTCGTCCGGGGCAGGGTGATGCCCGCGGCGCGGTACGCGGCCTGCGTCAGCCCCGAGCAGTCGAAGGCGTCGGGACCGGTGGCACCCCACACGTACGGGCTGCCGATCTTCCCGTAGGCGTACGAGACCGCCGCCGCCGCACGGGAGTCGGGGACGGTCGCGGCGGGGCCCGCACCGAGTGCGCGCGGGGCCGGGCCGGAACGCGAGGCGCGTGCGGTGTCCGGGGCGTCCGCGCCGATGCGGGTCCGGTCCTCGTCCGACAGCCGGGCCAGCAGGCGGCGCGCCTCGGCCAGTTTGCCGGTGACCGTCTTCCTGTGCCGCTCCAGGTCCGCCTGCCGTGCCGTGAGCGAGGTGAGTTCGACGCGCGCGGCACCGCGCAGCCGCTCGATCTCGCCGAGCTGGGCGCGTACGCGCGACACCGCCGAAGCCTGCCTGCTGCCGGCCCGCTCGGCGAACGCGGCCCCGTCCAGGTACTGGTCGGGGTCCGAGGAGAGCATCAGCCCGAGCGAGGGGTCCATGCCTCCGCTCCGGTACTGGGCGGTCGCCAGCGAACCGAGCGCGTCCCGTTCGGAGGTGAGCCGGTCCGTCCTGCGCGCGGCCTCGTCCTGGAGGGTGCCGAGCCGGCCCGCCGCCTTCGTGGACTCCTCCTTGGCCCCGTTGTACTTCTCGGTGGCGACCTCCGCCTCCCGGTACAGCTTGTCGACCTTGGCCTTCACCTGCGCCGGCGTCAGTTCGGGCGCCGCGACCCCCGTCCCGCTGAGGCCGGTCGCGCCCGCCGCGCCCGCGAGGGCGACGGTGAGGGCGGTGCGGACCGTACCGCCGCCGAGTGGACGCTGTCTGGGCCTGCGGTGCGCTCCCACGTATCGTTCCACGTTCCTTCCGTACGGCCGGGTGCACGTCCGGCGACGGCCCGCACAGGGGGAGCGGGTCGCCGCCGGACCTTTCTGGCGGTGGTGCCGACTGCCGCCCCTGACCCGGGCGGTTGTGGTGGGGAGCCGGTCACCTGGGGAAGGACGCTAAACCTGGATGCGCGTGGCTGGTAACGGCATGTATGGAGATGGTGATTTTCGGTCACCGAGCGACCGGGTGTGACCGTGATCCGGGCCCGGCTCCGCCGACTTGGCGTGGTCCGGTGACCGATGCGCGCGTTGTGGGGGAGCGGCGGGCGGGGTACTGCTACGGGTTCCGTGAGCACGAGGTGCGGAGGGCGCGGAGAGAGAGTGGGCCGTGGCGGGTGCCCGTGCCCGGGGCGGCGCGAGGCGGCGTACCGGGGTCCGGTTAGGGTCCGGGCTCATGGACGTACTGATTCATGTCTTCGTCGCCCTGCACATCATCGGGATCGCCGCCCTGCTGGGCGGTTTCCTCACCCAGCTGAAGGCCATGGGGGACGGCACCGCCCGCTTCACCCCCGTCATGCTGCACGGCGCGCTGACCATGCTGGTCACCGGCGTGGTCCTCGTCGGCCTCAACCAGGCCGACGACCAGAGCGTCGACAACGTCAAGATCGGCGTGAAGCTGGCCCTGCTGGTCGTGATCCTCGGCCTCGTCTATGTGAAGCGCGACGAGGAGAGGGCCGAGAAGGGCCTGTTCGCCCTCGTGGGCGGCCTCACCACGGTGAACGTCTTCATCGCCCTGCTCTGGACCTGAGCAGGGCGATGAGCTCCGGAATCCGGTGAGCTACGCCGGCCGCTCCACGCCGTGGACCGGCATGGAGAAGATCGACTCCTCGCGGACGTACGCGCCCGGCCTGGGGGCGTGGACCATCATGCCGTCGCCGGCGTAGATGCCGACGTGACTGATGTCGTCGTAGAAGAAGACGAGGTCACCGGGCTGGGCGCTCTCCACGGAGACCGTCGTGCCGGTCTCGACCTGGTCCCACGTCGTGCGCGGCAGGGTCACACCGGCGGCCTTCCAGGCGGCCTGGGTGAGCCCGGAGCAGTCGTACGAACCGGGACCGCTCGCGCCCCAGACGTACGGCTTGCCGATCTGCGCGCGGGCGAAGGCGAGCGCCTTGGCCGCCTTGGTGGCGGTCGCGACGGAGCCGGGGACGCTCCCCGTACCGGTGCCCGGGCCGGTGGCGGCACCCGTGCCCCGCGGGGCCTGAGCCGCCGCCTCCTGGCGCCGGCGCTCCGCGTCGGCCGCCTGCTGCCGCGCCAGCTCGTCCGCCTTGCGGCGGGCCTCCTGCTGCCTCTCCCGTTCGATCGCCGCGAGCCGGGCCCTGTCCTGCGAGGTCAGCCGGGAAAGGAGTGCGCGCGCCTCGGCGAGCTTGCGCTGGACGTCCGCCTTGGACGTCTTCAGCGTGCTCTGCGTCGCGGTCAGCGTCTCCAGGCCCTCCGACGCCTCCTGCCGCTTCTGCGTCGTGACGGCCCGCTGCGTCGCGTAGTCGTCGACGGCCTGCTTCTGCCGGGCGGTCAGCCGGTTCATCAGCTGGGTCTGGTCGAAGTAGTCCTGCGGCTCGTCCGCGAGGAGGAGGGAAGCCGTGTCGGGGGCCGAGGCTCCCGTGCGGTACTGAGCCGCGGCGAAGGTCCCGAGCGCCTCGCGCGCGCTGTTCAGTTTCTCCGTGCGCTTCGCCACGTCGTCCAGGAGGCCGCCCACGCGCTTGCGCTGCTTGGTGGTCCTCTCCTTGGCCGCGTTGTACTTCTCGGTGGCCGTACCCGCCTGCTGGTAGAGGTCGTCGACCTTCTTCCGGACTTCCTCCATGCTCGGGTTGGGCTCCGCGGCGGGCGCGGCGTCCGCCGTCTGGGAGAGTAGGGCCACCGAGGTCAGGGCCGCGGTGGCGAGAGCCGGCGTCCGCATGCCCATGGAACCGGCGGACCGCGACTTGCGGTGTGGCGCCACGAGGGCGTCTCCTTCCGTCATCCGCCTACCGAGTTAGCTGTCGGGTTCGGGCGAATGCTTCGGAAGGTTTGCCCTACGGCCCTGATTCCCGTGCGGGAGCCGGGCCGATTCACCCCAATGTCGGTTGGGTCCCCGGTTCCGGTGGCCACGAGGGCGTACCGGATTCGGCGGAGGCCGCTCGGCCCGGCGTTGTTCGCCGGTGCGGGTCGAGCGACCTACGCGAAAGTTAGCCAATTCGTGTGGCACCTGTGAAGTTTGATGTGCGATATGCCCGATACATTTTCGTGACCTGAGCTGTGAACGTCGTTCGGTGTCGATATTTGGGTGCGTTCTGGGTGGATGTGCCCGAAGTGGCGCGAGGGGCGTGCGGAAGGGATTTCCGCGAGCAATCCGTGGGTCCGCGGGTGCGTGCGTGCTGGTCGCGCGGTTCTCGGGCTTCCCACGGGGCGTCGACGGGCCGTGATTTTCGGTGAGGTTCCGGCGGTGGCGGCGGGGTGTCAGTGGGGACGCCTAGACTCGTAGAGCGATGAGCAGCCTCTTTGATGACAGCTTCCTGGCGGACCTCGGACCCTCGCAGGCCCACGAGACGGAGTCCCCGCCGCCGCCCGAGGACGAGGCGCCGGACCCCGTTCCGGACGACCTGTTCGGCGGGCGGTTCGACGTGCCCCCCAGCAGGGACGGCCACTACCGCGACGGCGCCCCACGGCCGCTCGTCGATCCGGCCGCGCTCCTGGACGGGCTGAACGAGAACCAGCGCGCGGCGGTCGTCCACCACGGCTCACCCCTGCTCATCGTGGCAGGCGCCGGCTCCGGCAAGACCCGGGTGCTCACCCACCGCATCGCCCACCTGCTGGGCGAGCGCAAGGTGCACCCCGGCCAGATCCTCGCGATCACCTTCACGAACAAGGCCGCGGGCGAGATGAAGGAGCGCGTCGAGCAGCTCGTCGGCCCGCGGGCGAACGCGATGTGGGTGATGACCTTCCACAGCGCCTGCGTACGGATCCTGCGCCGCGAGAGCAAGAAGCTCGGCTTCACGTCGTCCTTCTCGATCTACGACGCCGCCGACAGCAAGCGCCTGATGGCCCTGGTCTGCCGTGACCTGGACCTCGACCCCAAGCGCTTCCCGCCGAAGTCCTTCAGCGCCAAGATCTCGAACCTGAAGAACGAGCTGGTCGACGAGGAGGACTTCGCGGCCCAGGCCGCCGACGGCTTCGAGAAGACCGTCGCCCAGGCATACGCGATGTACCAGTCGCGGCTGCGCGAGGCGAACGCGCTGGACTTCGACGACCTGATCATGACGACGGTCAACCTCCTGCGCGCCTTCCCGGACGTCGCCGAGCACTACCGCCGCCGCTTCCGGCACGTCCTCGTCGACGAGTACCAGGACACGAACCACGCGCAGTACTCCCTCGTCCGGGAACTCGTCGGCACCGCCACCGACCCCGTCGCGCACCCCGAGGACGTCCCGCCGACGGAGGGCGACCTCCCGTCCGCCGAGCTGTGCGTCGTCGGTGACGCCGACCAGTCGATCTACGCCTTCCGCGGCGCGACGATCCGCAACATCCTCCAGTTCGAGGAGGACTACCCGAACGCGACGACGATCCTGCTGGAGCAGAACTACCGCTCCACGCAGACGATCCTGACCGCCGCCAACGCGGTCATCGAGCGCAACGAGTCCCGCCGCCCCAAGAACCTGTGGACCAACGCGGGCGCGGGCGCGCGCATCACGGGTTATGTCGCCGACACCGAGCACGACGAGGCGCAGTTCGTCGCCGACGAGATAGACCGCCTCACCGACGCGGGCGACGCGAAGGCCGGCGACGTCGCCGTCTTCTACCGTACGAACGCCCAGTCCCGTGTTTTCGAAGAGGTCTTCATCCGGGTCGGCCTGCCCTACAAGGTCGTCGGCGGCGTCCGCTTCTACGAGCGCAAGGAGGTCCGGGACGTCCTCGCGTACCTGCGGGTGCTCGCGAACCCCGAGGACTCCGTACCGCTGCGCCGCATCCTGAACGTGCCCAAGCGCGGTATCGGTGACCGCGCCGAGGCGATGATCGACGCGCTCGCCCAGCGCGAGAAGATCAGCTTCCCGCAGGCGCTGCGCCGCGTCGACGAGGCATACGGCATGGCGGCCCGCTCGACCAACGCCGTCAAGCGGTTCAACACGCTGATGGAGGACCTCCGCACGATCGTCGAGTCCGGCGCAGGCCCGGCGACCGTCGTACAGGCGATCCTCGAACGCACCGGCTACCTCGCCGAGTTGCAGAACTCCACCGACCCGCAGGACGAGACCCGCATCGAGAACCTCCAGGAACTCGCCTCGGTGGCCCTGGAGTTCGAGCAGGAGGCCGCCGGCGGCGAGACCGAGGGCGACGGCGGGGACGACGGCGAGGGCGAGACGTCGGTCGGGCTCGCCGCCTTCCTGGAGCGGGTGGCCCTGGTCGCCGACTCCGACCAGATCCCCGACGAGGACGAGGACGGCTCGGGCGTCATCACACTGATGACCCTGCATACCGCCAAGGGCCTCGAGTTCCCGGTCGTCTTCCTCACCGGTATGGAGGACGGCGTCTTCCCGCACATGCGCGCCCTCGGCCAGACCAAGGAACTGGAGGAGGAGAGGCGGCTCGCGTACGTCGGCATCACCCGCGCGCGTGAGCGGCTGTATCTGACGCGGTCGTCGATGCGCAGCGCCTGGGGGCAGCCCTCGTACAACCCGCCGTCCCGCTTCCTGGAAGAGATCCCGGACGCGCATCTGGACTGGAAGCGCAGGGGTTCCATGGGCCCGGTGGCCGGCGGTCCGGCGGCCGGGGTGGCTGCCTCGCTGTCCTCCTCCCGCTCCCGCTCGGCGGCCTCGGGCGCGTCCGGCTTCGCGACGCGGCGGGGCTCCGCGGAGAAGCCGGTGGTGTCGGTGACGGTCGGGGACCGGGTCACGCACGACCAGTTCGGCCTCGGCACGGTCGTCGGTGTGAAGGGCACGGGCGCGAACGCGGAGGCGACGGTCGACTTCGGCGGAGAGAAGCCCAAGCGCCTGCTGCTGCGGTACGCGCCGGTGGAGAAGCTGTAGGAGGAGCCGTAGGCGGAGAAGCGGCAGGGCCGGGGCGGGACCAGTCGGTCCGCGGTCGCTCGGTCCGGGACTCGCCTACGTGGGGTCCACCCCGTGGCTGCGCAGCCACGGGAGCGGGTCGATCGCCGAGCCGCCGCCGGGACGTACCTCGAAGTGGAGGTGTGGGCCGGTGGAGTTGCCCGAGTCCCCGGAGTACGCGATCGGGTCGCCGGCCTTCACGACCGTCCCCGGGGCCACCTTGTAGGTGGAGAGGTGGCAGTACCAGGTCTCCGTGCCGTCCTTGGCCGTCACGATGATCATGTTCCCGTAGGCGCTGTTCAGCTGCGTACGGACGACGCCGTCCGTGGCGGCCATCACCGTCGTGCCGTACGAGACCGGGAAGTCGATGCCGGTGTGCACGGACATCCAGTTGATGCCGGCCTGACCGTAGTAGGCGCTGAGCCCGTGCCGCGAGACCGGCAGCGCGAACTTCGGGCGCAGCCGCTCCTTGCGGGCCGCCTCGGCAGCCGCCCGCTGCTTCTCGGCGGCCTGCTGGGCCTTGAGGTCGATACGTTCCTGCGTGCGGCTCGCCCGGTCGGCGAAGTCGTCCGCGTCAGCGGAGAGATTCTCCAGCTGGGTGTCCAGCTTGTTGTTCGCGACCGACGGCTGCACCGCGGCCGCGTCCGGTGCGGCGGCGGTCGTGCGGACCTCGTCCCCGCTCTCGCCACCGGTCACCGACGCGGCGGCGATACCGGCGACCCCCATCACGCATGCCGACGGCACGGCGATCGTCAGCAGCGCGGAACGCTTGGGCGGAGGGCGGCGGCGCGAGCGGGAAGCGGAACGGCCCGCCGCGCGGGACGCGGCACGGCCGCCCGGGGCGGCGGGAGCGATCTCCTCGACACCGTCGAGCAGCGAGGGCTCGTCGTGCACGTGGATGTGGGTCTCGGTGTCCGCGTCGGCGATGTCGGCACCCTGGCCGGAGTGGTCGAACTCGCCCTGCGCGGTGGCCTGTTCCTCGTAGGGAACCTGCTCGAACGCGCTGGTGGCCTGCTGGTCGTACGACTCGTGCTCCGCCTGCGGAGGTGCCTGTGTCCGGGGGTGGAGCTGGGTCTGGGTCTGCGCCTGGTGCTGCTCGCCGCCGTCCGAGTTCCACGCCGTGGCGTCGTACGTGCCCGTCTCGAAGGTCGGCGCCGTCCACTGCTGCGTGGGGTCGAACTGGTCCGCCTGGAGCCAGGCGTTCGCGTCCCACTGACCTGTGCCGTCGGGGCCCGCGGCCTGCGCCGGGATCTCACCGAGCTGCTGGTAACCGGCGTCCGGCCAGACACCGCTCGTGTCGTAGCTGCCGGTCTCGTGGGCGGCGTGGTGCTGGGCCGCGTACGGGTCGTAGTTCAGCGTCTGGTGACTGCCCGTGGACTGCGCCCAGTTGCCGTTGGAGGACGTGCCCGACGTGGCGTCGTACGAACCCGTTCCGCCACCGCTGCCGTCGGTTCCGCTTCCGTTGCCGGGCAGGTCGCCGAAGAGGGGGTCGGTGGCGAACGTGGTCGTCGCGTAGGCGCCCGTCGAGTCGTAACCGCCCGGCGTGCCGTACGAGTCGGCGGCGGCGGTTTCAAAACCGGTGGCGGGGTACGCGTCATACGTGGTGAAGTCGCCGTACAGGGCGTCCTGCTGGCCGTGGGACGCGTAGTGCGCCGAGGCGGCCTCGGGAGCCGGAGCCGGGGGAGTTACGGTCCCCGACGGGTGACGGTCGTTCACCAACTTCTCTTTCGCCTCGACGACAGGGGCTGGCAGAGCAGTGCGGCGACTGTACCCGGCGGTACGAGGGCGCGACAATCTTCAGCAGGTTTCCTCCTCGCAGGAAACGGGCATTCGGCCGCCTTTCGGCGGTGTATGGGCACAGCTTTGGCCTGGCGTTCGATGGGTGTTCGAAGAAGTGATGTCTCCGGAGCGGCGCACGGCTTCCGTTTGCGGCGCTCTCCGGCGCCTTTTGTCGTTCCCTGTTGCCCCGGTTCATGGCGGATCGCATCCGGACGTCCGCTTCCGGTTACGCCGTTGTGATGACGCCCACTCCGGTTGAGCCCTTCCGGTCACGCCACCGTGAGGCCGCCGGTGTGGGCGGCGGCGCGGGTGGTCTCCTCCTCGGCGTCCAGGGCCTGACGAATGCCTGCCGCGACCGCCGGGTGCACCGGCAGGGCGAGATGTCCGATGCCGCTCACCCGGATGTTCCGCACGAACAGGTCCGGGTGCTCGATGCACGCCGTCTCCAGGGGGACCATCAACTGGTCGAGGTCGCTCCAGAAGCTCACGAACCGCGTGCGGCAGTGCGGGGCCGGCTCGCACAGCTCTCGGAGCACGCCGGAGCCCGGGCGCATCTGCCGGACGATCGGGTGCGCGTTCATCAGCGGCACGACGCGGGTGCCCGCGTGCGGTGTGCCCAGGGTGACCAGGGTCCGGACGCGGACGTCACCGCCCAGGCGCTGCACGTAGTACCGCGCGATCAGTCCACCGAGGCTGTGCCCGACGATGTCCACCTCCTGGCGGCCGGTGCGCTCGCAGATCTCCTCGATGTGCCGGCCGAGCAGCTCGGCCGCGGTCCGGATGTCGCAGGTCAGCGGGGAGTAGTTGAGCGACTCGATCTGCTGCCGGCCGTGCTGGGCCAGGGAGCGGCGCAACAGCACGAAGACCGAGCGGTTGTCTATGAACCCGTGCAGCAGGACGACCGGGGGCCTGGTCGGGGTGGGCAGCCGGGTCGTGTCCGCGGCGGAGGCCGGGCCCGTGCCGAGACCCGTGCCGGGGGCGGCCGGGTCCAGGTCCGCGTCGGGCAGGTGTGCCAGGGCCTGCGGCGGGACCGGGGACGGGCGGCGCTCCGGGGCGATGCCGGACGGATAGAGGATGAGGTGGCCCGCCAGGATCGCGATCTCCAGGGCCGTCGCCTTGAGCAGGGTCGGTGAGAGTCCGGCCAGTCTGACGGGGAACAGACGCTGGCACGGTGGAAGCAGGGCCAGTAATGCCCTGGTGACCTTCATGGCCGACCTCCCGTCGGCGCACGGCAGGAACCCTCTGTTCCCCCGTGTGCCCTCGTGGGAAGCCGATGGATGAGGGCGGCGACGGTGCACGTGCGGCGTGGGTGGCACCGGTGGAGCGACGGGGCCACCGTCGTCGTGCGATCGCCGATGCGCCGCACCACCCCGTCGCGCGGCTGACGGCGCGGAGGTGCGGAGACCTCGTAGCGGTTTCCCTTGCGCTCGTCCCGCCGGCGACGCGTGTGTCGCGGTGTGCGGGATCGGTGCGCTGCGAATGTGTCCCACCGTGTGATTTCCCCCTCGGTCTCCACCGCGAAACTGCCGGTTGCGGGATGCTGGAGATAACGTTCGTTCACTCGGCACGGATCTGTGCAGATCGGCAGATCGGGCGCAGTCGGTTCATGGAGGCAGTGATGGGTGTGGCAGCCGGTCCGATCCGCGTGGTGGTGGCCAAACCGGGGCTCGACGGGCACGACCGCGGGGCGAAGGTGATCGCGCGGGCGCTGCGGGACGCGGGCATGGAGGTCATCTACACCGGTCTGCACCAGACGCCCGACCAGATCGTGGGTACGGCGATCCAGGAGGACGCCGACGCGATCGGGCTCTCCATCCTGTCCGGGGCGCACAACACGCTGTTCGCTGCGGTCATCGAGCTGCTGGAGGAGCGTGACGCCTCGGACATCAAGGTGTTCGGTGGGGGGATCATTCCTGAGGCGGACATCGCGGGGCTCAAGGAGAAGGGTGTCGCCGAGATCTTCACGCCGGGGGCGACGACTTCGGAGATCGTGGAGTGGGTGCGGATGAATGTGCGGCAGCCGGTTTAGGGCTGCCGTTTTTGTTGCGTGCGTTTTGGGTGTGGCTCTGGGTTGGTGCGGGTTCGTTGGGGCTGGGTGCGCCGTTCCCCGCGCCCCTGGGTGGGGCGTGGTCGGGCTTTGTGGGTTGGTGCGGGCTCGTTGGAGTTGATCGCGCAGTTCCCCGCGCCCCTGGGCGGGTTGGGGTGGGGCTCTGTGGGTTTGGTGCGGGTTCGTTGGGGCTGATTGCGCCGTTCCCCGCGCCCCTGGGTGGGGCGTGGTCGGGCTTCGTGGGTTGGTGCGGGTTTGCTGGGGCTGGGTGCGCCGTTCCCCGCGCCCCTGGGGGGGGGCGGCTCCGTTGGTGGGGTCAGGGTGGGGTCAGTTCTGATTGCATGGCTGCTCTCAGGCGTAGCGTCGTCACCAGGCGTTGGAAGGATTCGGACCAGTAGCCTCCGGCGCCCGGGGCCGCGTCCTCCGACTCGTCGGGGACGGCTGTGAGGGCTTCGAGGCGGATGGCCTCCGCCGGGTCCAGACAGCGTTCGGCCAGGCCCATGACCCCGCTGAAGCTCCATGGATAGCTGCCCGCGTCGCGCGCGATGTTGAGCGCGTCCACCACGGCCCGGCCCAGCGGCTCCGCCCAGGGCACCGTGCACACCCCGAGCAGCTGGAACGCCTCGGACAGCCCGTGCATGGCGATGAACCCCGCCACCCAGCCGGCCCGCTCCGACGCCTCCAGGATGCCGAGCAGCTTCGCGCGCTCGGCGAGGGACACCGCTCCGGGCCCGCCCGCCTCCGGTGCCGCCGGTGTCCCCAGCAGCGCTCTGGACCAGGAGGGATCACGCTGCCGCACCGCCGCCCGGCACCACGCGGCATGCAGCTCGTCCTGCCAGTCGTCGGCCACGGGCAGCGCCACGATCTCCTCCGGCGTACGCCCGCCGAGCCGCCGCGACCAGGTGCCGAGCGGCGCCGCCTCCACCACCTGGCCCAGCCACCACGACCGTTCGCCGCGGCCGGCCGGCGCCTTGGCGACCACGCCGTCCCGCTCCATGCCGGGGTCGCACTCGTGCGGCGCCTCCACCGCTATCGTCGGCACGCTGTGCGTGTGGTCGATCGCGACGCAGGACCCCGCCCGCTCCGCCATCCGCCCGGCGAGCGCCGAGCCCGGCAGCGCGGACAGCAGCTCCGCCGCCGTGGACCGCACATTGCGGCTCCGGTCGGCCAACGCCCGCTCCAGGAACGGCTCGTCCGCCGCACACAGCCCAGTCCGCAACGAGTCGAGGAACATCAGCCGGTCCTCGGCACGTTCCGACGCCCACGTCGTGGCGAGCAGATCCCGGGCGGCCGCCGCGTCCCGTGCCCGTACCGCCGACAGGAGCGCGACCCGCTCGGCGAACAGGCCCTCCTCCCACAACTCGCGCACCCGCTCCGGTTCCCCGGGGCCGGGCAGGGCCGCCCCGCCGCCCGGTGTCGAGCGCAGCGCGAAGCGCCAGTCCGCGTTCAGCCGGGCCAGCCACAGGGCGCGCGGTCCCGCGAACGCCAGCACCGCAGGCCGGATGTCCGTACGCCCCCGCGCCGCGTCCAGCAGCGCGGGCAGCGCCTGCGCGGGAGCCGCGTAACCGTGCCGGTTCGCCGTGGCGAGCCACTGCGGCAGCAACTCCATGAGATCGGGCGCCGTGCCCCTGCGGCCGCCGCTGCCCGCCCCCGGCCGGTCGGCGAGCAGCATCGTCAGCCTGCGTGCCGCCGCCGGCGGCAGCGCGGGACGCGCGTCCTCCGCCGCCGGTTCGAGCCGGGCGGCCGCCCGCCCCGGCCGCATCCCGGCCCGCCGTCGCACGGTCTCCACGGCCGCCGCGTCCAGCAACGCCGTCGGCGCGTCACGCCCGGCCGGGACCCCGGTGGGCGCACGGCGCGCCGTCCCCAGCAGCGCCACGGTCACGAGCTCCTCCCAGTGGCTCCCGTCGGGCGCCTGTGCGGAAGCGGGTGTACTGGTCATGAACGTCCCTTCCAAGCGAGGTCTGGCCATAGGGGGGCGGCAAGGCCGGAGCGCCGGGCCGTCAGCACAGGGCCACCGCCTCGCCCGGGCCCTGCGGCCAGGCCGTCAGCGGCGTGAAGCCGAGGTGGCCGCACTCTCCGAAGACCGTCACCGGGCGGCCGCCGGAGAGGGCGACCAGGCGCCACAGGCCGGAGCGGGACCGGGCGGCCGGGGTGAGCGGCAGGGCGAGTTCCCCGTCGGCGTCCGCCAGTTGCCAGCCGTCGCCGTCCGGGGTCGGTATGACGCGTTCTAGCGTCACCGGCCGGGACTCCAGCCACGGGTCGTCCCGCAGGGCCGCGCCGTACTGGGCCACGGCCCGCGCCACGTCCACGCCGGGCGGGCGGAACTCCGTGGGCGCCCCGGGTGCGAACCGCTCGCCCAGCGCCGCCCGCAACTGTCCCGCGCCCGGATACGCGGACACCTCCGCGTCGAGCGTCAGCCCGACAGGCAGCGCCAGCTCCGGTGCGCGCCCTGCGGCCCCGTAGGAGAGGAGCAGGGCCGTGCGCCGCGACTCGGCCCCGTAGAGCCAGATGCGGCGGGTCGTGAGACGGCTGTCCGCGGTGTCGTACTGGGCCAGGACCAGCCACTGGTCGCGCACCGGCGGTCCGTCCGCCGCACCGGGCAGCCCGATCCGGGAACGGACCGTCGCGGCCAGGCCGTCGGGCAGTCCCTCACGGCGCAACCACCCCTGGTCGAGGAGGTGGAGCAGCGCGCACTCCTCCAGCAGCCGCACCGGCCAGCCGGGGCCGGACGACGGTATCGCCCCCAGCTCCCGCACCCGCGCGGCCAGCCCGGGCGCCTGCGCGTCGACCATGCGGGCCGCGGTCTCCTCCCACATCCCGTACCCCGACTGCTCCGCCGAGGCCAGACCGCCCCGCAGCAGGTCCGTCAGCCGCTGCTCCAGCTCCGCCGCCCCCGCCGTGATCCACTCGGCCCGCCGCTCCGCCCTGCGGCGCGCCGCCTCCGGGTCACCCGCGGGCGGGGAACCGGCTGCGCTCGCCGCGCGTCTGTCGTCCGCGCGCTTCCTCCTGCCCTCGAGCCACTCGTCCGCCCAGTCCGGCGCCTGCCCCCGCGGCACCGCGCCGTCCTCGCCGGCCCAGAGCAGCAGCAGCCCCAGCGCGTGCTTGCACGGGAACTTGCGACTCGGACAACTGCACTTGTACGCGGGCCCGGTGGAGTCCGCGATGTCGATAACCGTCCGGTACGGCTTGCTGCCGCTCCCCTTGCACAGGCCCCACACCGTCCCCTCGTCAGAACTGCCCGCCTCCGACCACGGCCCGGCCGCACCGAGCTTGCTGCCCGCCTTGCGTGACGCGGTGTCAGGCGCCAGTGCCAGCACCTGATCCGCAGTCCAGCGCACCCCCTGCTGAGTCATGCAACCGACGGTAGATCCCCCCACTGACAATCGGCCGTGGCGCCAGCGTCTGTGCAGGTCAGAGCCGATTGTCAGTGGCGTGGTGCACGGTGGAACCAGATCCGAACCGGCCGAGCCGCAAGGGGGACCGCTCCATGTCCGTGTCCGTCGACCCGACGTCCGTCGAGCCGAGCCAGCACCAGTCCGCATCAACACCCGCATTGGCACCGGCCGGCGCGTCCGCGTCCGGGAGCGAGGAACTGCGGCCGCACGCCGAGGACGCGTTCGCCGCCGAACTCGCCGCGCTGGCCGCGCAGGACGACCGCCCGCGGCCGGCCCGCTGGCGGATGTCACCGTGGGCCGTGGCGACGTACCTGCTCGGCGGCACGCTCCCGGACGGCACGGTGATCACGCCGAAGTACGTGGGACCGCGCCGCATCGTCGAAGTGGCCGTCACCACGCTCGCCACCGACCGGGCCCTGCTCCTGCTCGGGGTGCCCGGCACGGCGAAGACGTGGGTGTCCGAGCACCTCGCGGCGGCGGTCAGCGGGGACTCCACCCTTCTCGTGCAGGGCACCGCCGGCACACCGGAGGAGGCGATCCGCTACGGGTGGAACTACGCGCAGCTCCTCGCGCACGGCCCGAGCCGGGACGCGCTGGTGCCCAGCCCGGTCATGCGGGCGATGGCGGACGGCATGACGGCCCGGGTCGAGGAGCTGACCCGCATCCCCGCCGACGTACAGGACACGCTCATCACGATCCTGTCGGAGAAGACGCTGCCCATACCGGAGTTGGGCTCCGAGGTGCAGGCCGTGCGGGGCTTCAACCTCATCGCGACGGCCAACGACCGTGACCGCGGGGTGAACGACCTGTCGAGCGCCCTGCGCCGCCGCTTCAACACGGTGGTCCTGCCGCTGCCGGAGAGCGCGGACGCCGAGGTCGAGATCGTCTCGCGCCGGGTGGACCAGATCGGCCGCTCCCTGGACCTGCCGGCCGTGCCCGAGGGATTCGAGGAGATCCGCCGCGTCGTCACCGTCTTCCGTGAGCTGCGCGACGGCGTCACCGCCGACGGCCGTACGAAGCTCAAGTCGCCCAGCGGCACGCTGTCCACCGCCGAGGCGATCTCCGTCGTCACCGGCGGCCTCGCCCTGGCCGCCCACTTCGGGGACGGCGTCCTGCGCGCGGGCGACGTGGCCGCGGGCATCCTCGGCGCCGTCGTCCGCGACCCGGCGGCCGACCGTGTCATCTGGCAGGAGTACCTGGAGGCGGTCGTCCGCGAGCGCGACGGCTGGAAGGACTTCTACCGGGCGTGCAGGGAGGTGAGCGCGTGAGCGAGGACGCTGCGGCGAGCGGGGGCCTTCGGGCGCCCGGACCCCTGCTGCTGGGGGTGCGACACCACGGACCCGGCTCGGCGCGGGCGGTACGGGCGGCACTCGACGAGGCGCGGCCGCGCGCGGTGCTGCTCGAAGGACCACCGGAGGCGGACGCGCTGATCGCGCTGGCCGCCGACGAGGACATGCGGCCGCCCGTCGCGCTCCTCGCGCACGTCGTGGACGAGCCGGGGCGGTCGGCGTTCTGGCCGTTCGCCGAGTTCTCACCGGAGTGGGTGGCCATCCGCTGGGCCCTCGAACACGAGGTACCGGCCCGCTTCATCGACCTCCCGGCCACCCACACGCTCGCCTGGGGACGCGAGGAGGAGAACGAGAAGAAGGAGAACGACAAGAACGACGAGAGCGAGAAGGAGGCGCCGGGGGAGGGCGAGGCGGCGGGCGGCGGAGGGGACGGGGAGCCGGACGGGCCGCGCCACGGACCCGCGGAGGCCGTGCGGATCGACCCGCTCGCCGTGCTCGCCGAGACCGCCGGGTACGACGACCCCGAGCGGTGGTGGGAGGACGTGATCGAGCACCGGGGGGCGCGGGGAGAGGACGCGTTCGCGCCGTTCGAGGTGCTCGGCGAGGCCATGGAGGCACTGCGGGAGGTCTACGGCACGGGCGGACACGAGAGGGACCTCGTCCGCGAGGCCCACATGCGCCTCCAGATACGGGCCGCGCAACGGGAGTTCGAGGACGACGTGGCCGTGGTGTGCGGTGCCTGGCACGTGCCCGCGCTGCGCCGGCGGACGACCGTCGCCGCCGACCGGGCCCTGCTCAAGGGCCTCCCCAAGGTGAAGGCCGACATGACCTGGGTGCCCTGGACCCACCGCCGGCTCTCCCGCGTGAGTGGTTACGGGGCGGGCATCGACTCACCCGGCTGGTACGGGCATCTGTTCGCCGCCGCCGACCGCCCCGTCGAGCGCTGGATGACGAAGGTGGCCGGGCTGCTGCGGGACGAGGACCGGCTCGTCTCGTCCGCGCACGTCATCGAGGCGGTGCGGCTCGCCGACACGCTCGCGGCGATGCGGGGCCGGCCCCTGCCCGGCCTCACCGAGACCACCGACGCCGTGCGGGCCGTGATGTGCGAGGGCTCGGACGTACCGCTCGCGCTCGTGCACGACCGGCTGGTCGTCGGCGACGTCCTGGGCGAGGTGCCCGAGGCGGCGCCCGCGGTCCCCCTGCAGCGCGACCTCGCCCGGCTCCAGCGAAAGCTGCGCCTCAAACCGGAGGCCCAGGAGCGGGAACTGGAGCTGGACCTGCGCAAGGAGACCGACGGCGGGCGCAGCAGACTGCTGCACCGGCTGCGCCTCCTCGGCGTCGGGTGGGGAGAGCCGGCGGCCTCACGCGGCAGCACGGGTACGTTCCGGGAGACCTGGCGGCTGCGCTGGGAGCCGGAGCTCGCGGTGCGGGTCGCCGAGGCCGGGGTGTGGGGCACGACGGTGATCTCCGCCGCGACCGCGAAGGCCGAGGCGGACGCCGTCGGCGCACAGTCCCTGGCCGACGTCACGGGTCTGGCCGAGCGCTGCCTCCTCGCCGAACTGCCGGACGCCCTCCCGGTGGTGATGCGGATCCTCGCCGACCGCGCCGCCCTGGACGCCGACGTGGGGCACCTCGCCCAGGCACTGCCCGCCCTCGTCCGTTCCCTGCGCTACGGCGACGTCCGGGGCACCGGGACGCACGCCCTGGCCGAGGTCGCCGCGGGCCTCGCCGAGCGCGTCTTCGTCGGGCTGCCCCCGGCGTGCGCCGCTCTCGACGCCGAGGCCGCCGAGGAGATGCGGGGGCACGTGGACGCCGTGCACGGCGCGGTGGGGCTGCTGGCCGAAGGGAGCGAGGACGACTCCCGCGCCGGTATACGCGGCCGGTGGCACTCCGTGCTGGGCACGCTGTCGGCACGGGACACCGTTCCGGGTGTCGTCCGGGGGCGGGCCGTCCGGTTGCTGCTGGACGACGGGGAACTGGGACAGGCGGAGGCGGCCCGGCTCATGGGACTTGTCCTGTCGCCCGGGACAGCGCCCGGCGACGCGGCGGCCTGGATCGAGGGGTTCGTCGGCGGCGGATCCGGCGGCGGCATGCTCCTCGTGCACGACGAACGGCTGCTCGCACTGGTCGACTCCTGGCTGACCGGCGTGCCGGCGGACGCGTTCACCGACGTACTGCCGCTGCTGCGCCGCACGTTCTCGGCGTACGAGCCCGGGGTGCGCCGCACCCTGGGCGAGCTGGTGCGGCGCGGCCCGGGACCACACGGGAGCGTCGCCGCCGGCGTCTCCGGGCCACCCGGCTTCGCGCCCGACCTCGACACGGACCGCGCCGACGCCGTACTGCCGGTCCTGCGCCTGCTGCTGGGCCTGGACCTCGACGACGCCGACCACGCGGGCGACAACCGCGCGGACAACGACCATCCGGACAACGACCTTGCGGGGGTGAGGTGATGAGCACCGGCGCTGTGGACACGGGGGCCGTACCTACGGGAACGGCCGAGCCGGACGCTGCCGGTACCGACGACGGTGCCGGAGCGGGCGGTGCCGCGCACGAGCGGCTGCGGCGCTGGCGGCTCGTGCTGGGCGGCGAGGACGCGGACGGCACGGGCTGCGCGCTCGCGGGGCAGGACGCCGCGATGGACGGCGCCCTCGGGGCGCTGTACGGGAACGGGAAGGGCGGCAGGGCGCGGGCGGGCCAGGACCGTTCGGCCGGGCTCGGGGCGTCGGCGCCGTCCGTCGCCCGGTGGCTCGGGGACATCCGGACGTACTTCCCGTCCTCCGTCGTCCAGGTCATGCAGCGGGACGCCATCGACCGGCTCGGCCTGTCCACCCTGCTCCTCGAACCGGAGATGCTGGAGGCCGTCGAGGCGGACGTCCATCTCGTCGGCACCCTGCTGTCCTTGAACAAGGCCATGCCCGAGACGACCAAGGAGACGGCACGGGCCGTCGTGCGCAAGGTGGTCGAGGACCTGGAGAAGCGGCTCGCGACCCGTACCAGGGCGACCCTCACGGGGGCCCTCGACCGCAGTGCGCGGATCAGCAGGCCGCGCCACCAGGACATCGACTGGAACCGCACCATCGCGGCCAACCTCAAGCACTACCTGCCCGAGTACCGCACGATTGTGCCCGAGCGCCTCATCGGATACGGACGCGCCTCGCAGTCCATGAAGAAGGAGGTCGTCCTCTGCATCGACCAGTCGGGATCCATGGCGGCGTCCGTCGTGTACGCGTCGGTGTTCGGCGCGGTCCTGGCCTCGATGCGGTCCATCGACACCCGGCTCGTCGTCTTCGACACGGCCGTCGTCGACCTCACCGACCAGCTCGACGACCCGGTCGACGTCCTCTTCGGCACCCAGCTCGGTGGCGGTACGGACATCAACAGGGCCCTCGCGTACTGCCAGTCGCAGATCACGCGCCCCGCCGACACCGTGGTCGTGCTGATCAGCGACCTCTACGAAGGGGGTATCCGCAACGAGATGCTGAAGCGGGTCGCCGCGATGAAGGCATCCGGGGTGCAGTTCGTGACGCTGCTCGCGCTGTCCGACGAGGGCGCCCCCGCGTACGACCGTGAGCACGCGGCGGCACTGGCGGGGCTGGGCGCACCGGCGTTCGCCTGTACGCCCGACCTCTTCCCGGAGGTGATGGCCGCGGCGATCGAGAAGCGCCCGCTGCCGATACCGGACACGGGCAGCCCCGGGCAGTAGAGGCGACGGGGAGGACAGGGGCGGTAGAGGGACGGTGGACGGGGGGTGGAAGGGCGCAAGGTGGCGGAAAAAGCGGACATGCGTATCCATCGGTAACAGGGGGCTTGCGCAACCTCGGGAGTCCCGTGCGAGGATCGGCGAGCTTTCGGGGGGCATGCAGCCGCACGGCCGCGCCCCGCTTCGCTTCACCGCGCCCCGCTTCACCCCGCTCGACCACCCGGCCCGACCGCCCCTTGCTCGACTCCCCTTCACCGCCCGCCTGGTTGCGCCTCCCTCGTCTCGTCCTTCCCTCCCCGTCTCGTCCCTCCGCACGGGAGCTCTCCGCCTTGGCCCTGTCAGCCGCATCGCCCGGTGTCGCCCCGCGTGTGACGCGCGGGTCCGTCGGTCGGCGTGCGCTGCACGTGGCGCTGCTGGTGGGCGGGTTGTTCGTGCTGGGGCTCCTGTGGGGGAAGCAGGCGAGCGCGGCGGAGGGTGTGGCGGCGGGCTCGAACCACCGGGCCGCGACCGTGGAGGTCCAGCGCGTTCTGCGGCCGGTCACCGAGCAGGTCCCGCGGCCGGTCACCGGGCAGATCCTGCGGCCGGTGACCGAGCAGGCCGTCCGCCCGGTCACCGATGTCGTGGTGCCGTCGGCCGCCGGGCATGTCGTGCGACCCGTCGGTCGGCCCATCGGTGATCTGGTGGACCAGATCACCGGAGGGATCGCCGGGCAGCCGGCCCCGCCGCAGGGGTGGCCGACGCTCCCGCACCTGCCGCCGCTGCCCGACGTTCCCGTCCCCGGGTTCCCGGAAGCACCGGGGCTGCCTCTGCCCGAGGTGCCCGGGGTGCCCGAGATGCCCGGCCAGACCCCGCCGGCCGGTACGGGAGCGCCACAGCGGCCGGACGGACCGACGGACGGGGACCAGGCAGCCGGGCAGACGGCCGAGAAGCAGGCGGTCGAGGAGCAGGTGCCTGGGAAGTCGCGCGAAGAGAACGGGGCGCCGGCGGCGTTCGGGCCGCGGTTCGCCGGCGGTTTCGCGGCGGCCGACAGCGGCGCGCGCCTCCGCGCGCACCCTCGGCACGTCACAGCCTCGGGGGTCGCACCCGTGCACCAGGTTCCCGACAGCGACCCGGCGGGCGTGTCCGGTGGTCACTCCGCGGCCGACAGCGGGTCGCCGAGGCACGGCGACGCGCAGGCCGTCACGTCGAGCGAGAGGCTCCGGTCGGCGCTGGTGCCCGGCGCCGCGGAGGACGTCACCGCGGCCGGGACCCGGGACCGGCACCGGGACATACCGGCGTCCCCCGGCTAGCTCCGGCCCTCTCCGCCGGGTGCCCCGGTTCGTCGTGCCGTCGATGGCGGCGGCAGCGGATCGGTGGCGGCGCGTCGCCCGTGGGCGACGTGACGGGCGACATTCAGCCGTTCGTGTGAGCCGTGGCCGACCGGGCCGAGCGATCCGCACCGGGTGGCCGGGGAGGCCGGACCCGACGTCCGCGACCTGTCCGGAACCATCCAGTCCGGCTCTGCTCCGGCTGGCACTGCCTGGTACCGGCCGCGAACGCGGTCCTCCCGTCGTAAGGCCCGGCCCGACGGTCGGCCGTACGGCAGCCCTCCGGCCCCCGGCCCCTTCACGCCCCCCGCGCCCCCCTGTGCCCCCACACCTCAGGACTCCGCAGGGCGCAGGCCCGTACGGCCGAAAGCCGTTCGGTTCGTGCGGCCGAGACCCTGCGGTCCGGGGCGGCCGGACCTCATTGGGGTGAGGTCCGGCCGCCCCACGCCCCTGCAACCTGTTTCAGGGGTTGATTGCCGGGCCTCACCAGGCAAACCCCAGCCTGGTGAGGCCCTCAGGGCTGGCATTCTGTGACCGTAATCACCGCCCAGGTGTGATCTGCGATTTAGGGCCCCGCCGCCTGCGGGGATAACCTGCGAGACGGACATGCCGCGTGCCGGCCACCGTGCTCACGCCCTCCTTGTGACCGCGCAGTCACGTTGCCCTCGCGGCACGCCCACGCAGACAACGAACCGCGAATTACCTGATAGGGACGGACGCGCGTGGACCTGTTCGAGTACCAGGCGAGGGACCTCTTCGCCAAGCACGGTGTACCGGTGCTGGCCGGTGAAGTCATCGACACGCCTGAAGGGGCGCGCGCGGCGACCGAGCGACTTGGCGGCAAGTCCGTCGTCAAGGCGCAGGTCAAGGTCGGTGGCCGCGGCAAGGCCGGC
Organism: Streptomyces sp. NPDC002701; assembly: GCF_042889045.1. Taxonomy (NCBI): domain Bacteria; kingdom Bacillati; phylum Actinomycetota; class Actinomycetes; order Kitasatosporales; family Streptomycetaceae; genus Streptomyces; species Streptomyces sp. NPDC002701. The sequence goes on along the minus strand of NZ_JBIAQL010000003.1, from coordinate 582,442 downwards.
GGCGTGAAGCTGGCCGCCACCCCGGACGAGGCCGTCGCCCGCGCGACGGACATCCTCGGCATGGACATCAAGGGCCACACGGTCCACAAGGTGATGATCGCCGAGACGGCTCCGGAGATCGTCGAGGAGTACTACGTCTCGTACCTCCTCGACCGCACGAACCGCACCTTCCTCGCCATGGCGTCCGTACAGGGCGGCATGGACATCGAGGAGGTCGCGGAGAAGACCCCCGAGGCCCTCGCGAAGGTCCCGGTCGACGCCGTCGAGGGCGTCTCGATCGAGAAGGCCCGCGAGATCGTGGCCCAGGCGAAGTTCCCGGCCGAGGTGGCCGAGAAGGTCGCCGAGATCCTCGTGACCCTGTGGGACACCTTCGTCGCGGAGGACGCGCTCCTCCTCGAGGTGAACCCGCTCGCCAAGGTCGCCTCCGGTGACGTCCTGGCGCTGGACGGCAAGGTGTCCCTGGACGAGAACGCCGAGTTCCGCCAGGCGGACCACGCGGCGCTCGAGGACAAGGACTCGGCCAACGCCCTTGAGGCCGCCGCCAAGGAGAAGAACCTCAACTACGTCAAGCTCGACGGTGAGGTCGGCATCATCGGCAACGGCGCGGGTCTCGTCATGAGCACCCTGGACGTCGTCGCGTACGCCGGTGAGGCGCACGGCGGGGTCAAGCCCGCCAACTTCCTCGACATCGGCGGTGGCGCCTCCGCCGCGGTCATGGCGAACGGCCTGGAGATCATCCTCGGCGACCCGGACGTCAAGTCCGTCTTCGTCAACGTCTTCGGTGGCATCACCGCCTGTGACGAGGTCGCCAACGGCATCGTCCAGGCGCTGCAGCTGCTCGCCGACAAGGGCGAGGAGGTCAGCAAGCCGCTGGTCGTCCGTCTCGACGGCAACAACGCCGAGCTGGGTCGCAAGATCCTCTCCGACGCCAACCACCCGCTGGTGCAGCGCGTGGACACCATGGACGGCGCGGCCGACAAGGCCGCCGAGCTCGCGGCCGCGAAGTAAGGGACGAGGGACAGAACAGCCATGGCTATCTTCCTCAACAAGGACAGCAAGGTCATCGTCCAGGGCATGACCGGTGCCACGGGCATGAAGCACACCAAGCTCATGCTGGCCGACGGCACGAACATCGTCGGCGGTGTGAACCCGCGCAAGGCCGGCACCTCGGTCGACGTCGACGGCACCGAGATCCCCGTCTTCGGCACGGTCGCCGAGGCCATCGAGAAGACGGGCGCCAACGTGTCCGTCCTCTTCGTGCCGCCGGCCTTCTCCAAGGCCGCCGTCGTCGAGGCCATCGACGCCGAGATCCCCCTCGCGGTCGTCATCACGGAGGGCATCGCCGTCCACGACTCCGCCGCCTTCTGGGCGTACGCGAAGTCGAAGGGCAACAAGACCCGCATCATCGGCCCGAACTGCCCCGGTCTCATCACGCCGGGCCAGTCCAACGCCGGCATCATCCCGGGCGACATCACGAAGCCGGGCCGCATCGGCCTGGTCTCGAAGTCCGGCACGCTGACGTACCAGATGATGTACGAGCTCCGTGACATCGGCTTCTCGTCGGCCGTCGGCATCGGTGGCGACCCGGTCATCGGCACGACGCACATCGACGCGCTCGCCGCGTTCGAGGCCGACCCCGACACCGACCTGATCGTCATGATCGGTGAGATCGGCGGCGACGCCGAGGAGCGCGCGGCGGACTTCATCAAGGAGAACGTGACCAAGCCGGTCGTCGGCTACGTCGCGGGCTTCACCGCGCCCGAGGGCAAGACCATGGGCCACGCCGGCGCCATCGTCTCCGGCTCCTCCGGCACGGCCGCCGCGAAGAAGGAGGCCCTGGAGGCCGCCGGCGTCAAGGTCGGCAAGACGCCGACCGAGACCGCGAAGCTGGCCCGCGCCATCCTCGCCGGCTGATCCGGCACCTTCACCGTTCACCGTTCGCGGTACGCCGACGGGCCCGCACCCCCTGAGGGGTGCGGGCCCGTCGGCGTTGCCGGGCGCCTCTCAGCGGGCCTGCGGCAGGAGCCTGTCCGGGCCCACTCCGAAGAGGGTGCGCAGTTTGGCGCGGAGTGCCAGTTCCTCCGCGGACAGCGGGGCGGGCCCTGAGCGCGGCGGAACCCCGGGCACCGTCTTGGCCGGCGCCTGCGGGGCCTCGTAGTGGTCGGGGGCCCGGTGGAGTGTGACCGCGGTGGACCCGATGACCAGCACGGTGAGGGCGATGGCCGCGCGGGTCCAGAGGCGGGCCCGGCGTTCGCTGTCCGCGCGGACGGCGACGGGCTTCGGCGCGGTGCGCAGCCGTTCCGTGCTGCCCAGCTCCGCGAGGCGGCGCCGCAGTTCCTCGTTCTCCGCCAGTTCCGGGAGGCGCGCGGCGATGCCCGCGCGCGCGTGGAGCAGTCGGTTCGCCGCAGCCGGAGTGCTCGCTTCCGTCTCGGCCGCGGTCTCCGGCAGCCCGAGCCCGAGCCCGTCGTAGAGGAGCAGGGTCCGCCGGTACGCGGGCGGCAGGCTCCGCAGGGCCGAGAGCAGCCGGCGGTCGTCCAGGGCGGCGGGCGGCGTCTCCGGGAGGCGGTGGCGCAGCCGCAGCCGGTGCCAGGGGGACATCGCGTACTCGTACGCCGCCGCACGCACCCAGCCCGCCGGGTCCCGGTCGACCGCCACCTCGGGCCAGCGCTGCCACGCCAGATGGAAGGCCCGTTCCACGGACTCCCGCGCCAGCTCACGCCGCCCGGTGAGCAGATACGTCTGCCGTACGAGGGCGGGGGCGGCGAACACGTAGAGGGCGTCGAAAGCCTGAGCGGGCGTCAGGACGTCGTCCGCCGTCAGGACGTCGTCGGACGCCGGGCCGTCACCCGGCGCCGAGTCGTCACCGCGAGCCGCGGCGTCGGCCCGGGTGGTGTCGGCCTCGGTGTCGGCCGGGGCAGCGTCAGCAGCAGAGGCAGCGGTCTGCGTCACCGGACACCCTTTCGTACGTAAAAGCACATAAAAAGTATATTGGGCGACACATCGGAGGTTCGCCTGTTACGACGGGAAAGCGCGTGTCGTTGGGAGCATGGCGGGCGTGACCCAGATGACCGATCGCAGCCCGGACCGCAGTCCCTCGTTGCCGCCGCAGCTCGCCCGGCTGCGTAGACGGTCGCCCGGACTGGCCGCCGGCCTGCTGGGCGGCGCGCTCGCGGCGGGCCTCGGACTGGGAGCGATGGCCGTACTCGTGACGGTGCTGTGGGTCAGCTCGCCCTACCCGGACAGCGGCCCCGACGGAGCGCTGCACGTCGCCGCCGCGCTGTGGCTGCTGGCGCACGGCGCGGAACTCGTCCGCACGGACACGTTGTCCGGCGTACCCGCACCCATTGGTGTGACGCCGCTGCTCCTGGTCGTGCTGCCCGCGTGGCTGCTGTACCGCGCCGGACGCGACGCGGCGGACGGCACCGCCGCGTCCGCGCCGCCCTCCGTCCGCACGGCGTGGAGCGGCGCCGTCCTCGGCTACCTGGCGGTCGGCGCAGCCGCCACGGTGTACGCCGCGGGCGGCGAACCGCGTCCGTCGTGGACGTCCGTCGTCCTGTGGCCGCCGCTGCTCGTGGTGACCGCGGCGGGAGTGGGCGTCCTGACGGCGTACGGGCGGCCGTTCGGGCACCTTTCGTCCGGACCTCTTCCGCCGTCCCTGCGCCGCGCCCTCGAAAGTCTTCCCTTCGCCCCCCTGCCTCCCTTCACCACCGCATCCCGCACCACCGGCTCCCGCACGCCCGGCTCCCGTACCACCGAATCCCGGCTCCCCGCCGCCGCGCGTGCCGCGGCCGCCGGGGCCGCGTCACTGGTGGGCGGCGGGGCCGTGCTCGTCGGTGCCTCGCTGCTGTGGCACGGGGGTCCGGCGCGGCAGTCGTTCCTGCAGCTCACGGAGAGTTGGTCGGGCCGGATCGCGGTACTGCTGCTGGCGCTGACGCTCGTCCCGAACGCGGCGGTGTGGGGGGCCGCGTACGCCCTCGGTCCCGGTTTCGCGCTCGGCACCGGACACGCGGTGGGACCGCTGCTGTCGGACCCCGGCTCACGGATGCCGCCCTTTCCCCTGCTGGCGGCGGTTCCGGACGCCGGACCGGGAACACCGCTCAACTGGGCGGCGGGCGCCGTGCCCCTGCTGGCCGGGGTGGTGGTGGCCTGGTTCACGGTCGGGGCGGGAGTGCCGCGGCGCGAGCGTGGGCGAGGCGGGACGCCTCCGGCAGGGGCCACGGCCGGGGGAGCGGAGGCGGGTTCCCCGGCCGCGCGGCGCGCCGCGGCCTGGTCGTGCCGGCGGACCGCCGAGACCCTGACGCTCGCGGCGGTCCTGTGCGGTCTGGCCCTCGCGGTGCTCGCCGCCCTGGCGGGCGGGCCCCTCGGGGTGGCCGCGCTCGCCGAATTCGGCCCTGTCTGGTGGCTGACGGGCCCGGCCGCGGCGGCCTGGACCGCGGCGGTGGGCCTGCCGACGGCCCTGGCGCTGCGCGCCTGGCGCCTCCGCGAACCCCGGACCCACGCGCCTCGCGCGACAGCACCCGAAGTGGGCGGACTCCGGGGCCGGGCACTCCGGGGCCGACGTGGGCGGAGTCAGCAGGGGGAAGCGGTTGCCGGGCGGGCGATCCGCGAGCAGGCGGCCCACACACAGCCGGCAGCCCGCCAGCAGCCGACAGCCGGCAAGGGGCCCGCAACCCGCAAGGAGCCGACAGCTGGGGAGCAGCCGTCAGCCGGGGCGCAGGCTGCCCAAGAGCAGACGGTGCACGGACCGCCGCCGCCTCGGACCCGGAATCCCGCAACGGAACGGGCCGCGGCTCAGGCGGCCGCTTCGGGGCGCGAGCCGCGAGGCCCGCGTGCCTCCTGGTCGTCGCGGTTCCGGTTCGGGCGGCGCACGCCCCCCAAGCCCGCCCACGGCTCCGGCTCGGACCACGGCTCCGGCTCGGACCGCGGCTCAGGCGCGGATCGCGACTCCGACCCGGACTTCCAGCCGTACGACTTCCTGCCGCCCGCCGACTCCTTCGGTTCGCTCTGGCACGACGACGACGCCGCGCGCGAGAGCCGCTGGGCAGCGCTGAAGCGGGCGTCCACCCCCGTCGACCGGGTCGACCCCCCGGACTGATGAGCGACTCCGCGCGGACGGGCCGGGCCGGTCACCCCGCCGGCTCGGGCCACTGTGCTGACACCGCACAGGGCACCGTCACAGGAGTCAGTTGCGGGCCCCCAGCAGTCCCTGCAACTGCTCCGGGAGCAGCTCGTCGCAGGACTTCTTCGCCGTGTTGGTGAGGGAGTCGTTCACGCAGGTGTAGTAGTCGCGGTACACGAGCTGTGCCGTGAACGTCGTCGCCACCAGGGCGAGCGCGAGGGACGCCGTGACGAGGCCGCTGACCGCCGCGGTGGTCTGAGGTTTCGAGCTCTGCGACGGCGGCGCCGGGGTGTCCGGGTCCGGCGGACGCGGCTTCTCGCGCAGCGCGCTGATCGCCCAGTACAGAGCCAGGGCGCCGAGCAGCAGTGCTACGTACGGCCAGCTGAAGAGGGCGAAGAAGAACGCCCACATGCCCGACAGCAGCGCGTACCGGGCGCGCCGCTGCGCGGGGTCCGACGGATCCCAGCGCATTCCGGCACCCGGGCCACCGGACCCTTCCGGGCCGCCCTGCCCGCCGCCGGAACCGCCCTGGGAGCCGGAACCCGGCTTGTCACCGAACCGGCCGCCCGGCGCGCGGCCCGGCTGCCGGTCGCTCCACTGGCTGCCCCAGGGGGACCCGGCGCCGTCCTGACCGCTCTGACCGCCCTGGTCGCCCGCGGGCCGCCGGGGCTGCCACGGCCGGTCGGGGGTGCCCTCCGGGGGCGGGGCGAAGGGGTTGTCGTCCGAGGGATTCCCCGGCGCCCGGGGCGGCCCGGGGTGCTGCCCGGAGTCCGGCGCACCGGAGCCCTGCTCACCTGTGGGGCCCTGGGCGCCCGCGGAGCCTCGGCCACCCGTGGAGTCCTGGCCGCCCGCGGAGCCCTGCCCGCTCGCGGGCACGTCGTCGCTCTCCCGCGGCGGAGTGGGAGAGGGGCGCCGCTCGTGCAGCAGGAGCGGAGGGCGTCGGAGACTTCGGTCCGGCATCAGGTGTGCGTCTTCCCCTTGGTGGTGTTCTCGGTGGCGTTCGGCGGGCACTGTCCACAGAGCTGGTCACGCGTCCGGGGCTGGCTCCCCGGACCTTCGTACCTGCCGCAGGTCAGCCCTGTCCCAGGTCAACGTCCCGTACGCGAAAGGCGTTCCCCCGCGCGGACCGTCTTCCCCGGGGCGGTTCCTCCCCAGACGCTACCTTCCGGCCCCGCCCCCGTCCCGTGGGGGCCGTCCGGTGTGCCGGTATCGTTGCTGACGGTCGGCCGCTTCGTAGACTTCCCCGTATCCGAGGGCGCGAAGCATTCGTACGACCGTACAAAGGCACTCCCCGAGAAAGGGCCCCGCCGTGGCCAAGGCCAAGCGCCTCGTCGTGCTGGTCTCCGGATCAGGTACGAATCTGCAGGCTCTCCTCGACGCGGTCGCGTCGCAGGGACCGGCCGCCTACGGAGCCGAGATCGTCGCGGTCGGCGCGGACCGCGACGGCATCGCAGGACTGGAGCGCGCCGAGCGTGCCGGCCTGCCGACCTTCGTCCGCCGGGTCAGGGACTACGGGACCCGTGAGGAGTGGGACGCGGCCCTGGCCGAGGCCACCGCCGCGCACGCACCGGACCTCGTCGTCTCGGCCGGCTTCATGAAGATCGTCGGCAAGGAGTTCCTGGCCCGCTTCGGCGGCCGGTTCGTGAACACCCATCCCGCCCTGCTGCCCAGTTTCGCCGGGGCGCACGGCGTCCGTGACGCTCTCGCCTACGGCGCGAAGGTCACCGGGTGCACCGTCCACTTCGTCGACGACGGCGTCGACACCGGCCCGATCATCGCCCAGGGCGTGGTCGAGGTCCGGAACGAGGACTACGAGGACGATGGTTCCGCTCTTCATGAGCGCATCAAGGAAGTCGAGCGAAGGCTGCTCGTCGATGTCGTGGGGCGGCTCGCCCGCAACGGCTATCGCATCGAGGGACGAAAGGTAGTTATCCAGTGACCGCCGAGAGCACAGGCAGCGCAGGCAACGCCGGCAGCACAGGTACGGCCGGGAGCGGCAAGCGGGTCATCCGGCGCGCGCTCGTCAGCGTCTATGACAAGACCGGCCTGGAGGAGCTCGCCCAGGGCCTGCACGCGGCCGGTGTCGAGCTCGTCTCCACCGGCTCCACCGCCGCGCGGATCGCCGCCGCCGGGGTCCCGGTCACCAAGGTCGAGGAGCTCACCGGTTTCCCCGAGTGCCTGGACGGCCGGGTCAAGACGCTGCACCCGCGCGTGCACGCGGGCATCCTCGCCGACCTGCGCCTGGAGTCCCACCGGGAGCAGCTCGCGGAGCTGGGCGTCGAGCCGTTCCAGCTGGTCGTCGTGAACCTCTACCCGTTCCGGGAGACCGTCGCCTCGGGCGCCACCCCCGACGAGTGCGTCGAGCAGATCGACATCGGCGGCCCCTCGATGGTCCGCGCCGCCGCCAAGAACCACCCGTCCGTCTCCGTGGTCACCAGCCCCGCGCGGTACGCCGATGTGCTGTCCGCCGTGCGTGACGGCGGCTTCGACCTGCACGCCCGCAAGCGGCTCGCGGCCGAGGCGTTCCAGCACACCGCCGCGTACGACGTGGCCGTCGCCTCCTGGTTCGCGAGCGAGTACGCGCCCGCCGACGACTCGGACTTCCCCGAGTTCATCGGCTCGACCTTCGAGAAGCGCAACACCCTGCGCTACGGCGAGAACCCGCACCAGGGCGCCGCCCTGTACGTCGACACCGCGTCCATCGGCGACTCCGCCGCGGGGGGCGGCCTGGCCGACGCCGAGCAGCTGCACGGCAAGGAGATGTCGTACAACAACTACACGGACACGGACGCCGCGCGCCGTGCCGCGTACGACCACGACGACCCGTGCGTCGCGATCATCAAGCACGCCAACCCGTGTGGTATCGCGATCGGCGCGAACGTCGCCGAGGCGCACCGCAAGGCGCACGCCTGCGACCCGCTGTCCGCGTTCGGCGGTGTCATCGCCGTCAACCGCCCCGTCTCCAAGGAGATGGCGGAGCAGGTCGCCGAGATCTTCACCGAGGTCATCGTCGCGCCCGAGTACGAGGACGGCGCGCTGGAGGCCCTCGCCAAGAAGAAGAACATCCGTGTGCTGCGCGCCCACCGGGGTCCGGCCACGCCCGTCGAGGTCAAGCAGATCGACGGCGGCCGGCTCCTCCAGGCCACCGACCGGCTCCAGGCCGACGGCGACGACCCGTCCTCCTGGACCCTGGCGACCGGCGAACCCCTCTCGAAGGGCGAGCTGGCCGAGCTGGCCTTCGCCTGGCGGGCCTGCCGGGCCGTCAAGTCCAACGCGATCCTCCTCGCCAAGGACGGCGCCTCCGTCGGTGTCGGCATGGGCCAGGTCAACCGCGTCGACTCCGCCAAGCTGGCGGTCGAGCGTGCGGGCGCCGAGCGGGCGCGGGGCTCCTTCGCCGCCTCGGACGCCTTCTTCCCCTTCCCCGACGGCCTGGAGATCCTGACCGCGGCCGGCGTCAGGGCGGTGGTCCAGCCCGGCGGTTCGGTCCGTGACGAGCTGGTGGTCGAGGCGGCGAAGAAGGCCGGCGTCACCATGTACTTCACGGGGACGCGGCACTTCTTCCACTAGGCCGTGTCCGCACCGGGCGGACGTACCGGGCGGACGCACCGGGGGGGGGGGGGGGGGGGGGCCCGGGGGGGGGGGCCGCGGGCCCCCCGGGGGGGGGGGGCGCGGGGGGGGGGGGGGGCCGGCGCGCCCCCCCCCGCCCCCCGGGGGGGGCGGGGGCGGGGAACCCCC
>NZ_JBIAQL010000003.1:571441-573578 GCF_042889045.1 Streptomyces sp. NPDC002701 | reverse complement strand
CCCCGCGGGGGGGGCCCGCGGGGGGGGGGGCGCCGGGGGGGGCGGCGGGGGGGCGGGGCCCCCCCCGGGGGGGGGGCCCCCCGGCCCCCGGTCCTGGTACGGGCGACCTGTCTATGTACGAGCCGCCCGTCCCGTACGACGGTCCGCGCGGGCGTCAGCCCTTGACGACCACCGAGCTGCACACCTTGTCGGCGAACGTCTGCTTCTTGGCGTCCCACAGCGGCCACAGCCAGCCGAGGTAGCAGGCGAGGCTGTCGAGGAAGTGCGCGAGGCGGCGCACGAACGCCATGCCGATGCCGAGCGGCATGCCGTCGCTCTCCCGCAGCAGCCGGATCCCGAGGGCCTTCTTGCCGATCGTCTGACCGGTCTTGCCCTCCTGGACCAGCATCCAGATGGCCACACCGATGATGGCGACGAAGCTGATCAGACTGAAGATCGCCGTCGAGGAGTCACTGCCTATGGCCGCCCCGATCACCATCGGGATGTAGGCCACCATCAGGACGAGCATGTCCACCAGCGTCGCGCCGAACCGCAGACCCCAGTGGGCGTACGGGGGCATGCCGCCGCCGTACATCTGCTGCTGGGGGTTGGGGTAACCGGGGTACTGCTGGCCGGGCTGCTGGGGGTAACCGTAGCCCGCCTGCGGCGGGACACCCGGAGGCTGCTGCGGGTAGCCGTAACCGGGCTGGCCCTGCGGCGGCTGCTGGGGGTAACCGTACGGCTGCCCTCCTTGCGGCTGCTGCTGCCCGTAGGGGTTGTTCGGGTCGCCGAAGCTCATGACGGTTTCCTCCGTTGATGGTGCGGGGACGACGCGGCTGTACGGAGGAAAAGCTCGAGCGGTCTGCGGTCCGTCCCCCCTGCACTGCCCGCGGCACTGCGCGGCTTATGGTCTAAAAGCCCGGCCTTCTTGTCCAGTTGCGTTCGGCAGGAGTTGTGCAAGTGCAACATCGCTGACCACGTGTGACGCAGGTCCGGGCGGTCGATCCGTGGACGGATTGGAACCTGGACCCGGTCATCCGCGAGGATGGGTGCATGACCGCCCAGATTCTCGATGGCAAGGCCACCGCAGCCGCGATCAAGTCCGATCTGACCGTCCGTGTGGCGGCCCTGAAGGAGAAGGGGGTCACGCCCGGACTCGGCACCGTCCTGGTGGGTGACGATCCCGGCAGCCAGAAGTACGTCGCGGGCAAGCACCGCGACTGCGCCCAGGTCGGCATCGCCTCCATCCAGCGCGAACTGCCCGCGACCGCCACGCAGGAGGAGATCGAGGCGGTCGTCCGCGAACTCAACGAGGACCCGTCCTGCACCGGGTACATCGTCCAGCTGCCGCTGCCCAAGGGCATCGACGAGAACCGCGTCCTCGAACTGATGGACCCGGACAAGGATGCGGACGGCCTCCACCCGATGAACCTCGGCCGTCTCGTCCTGAACGAGCCGGCCCCGCTGCCCTGCACCCCGAACGGCGTCCTCACCCTGCTGCGTCAGTACGGAGTGGAGATCAAGGGCGCCGAGGTCGTGGTCGTCGGCCGCGGTGTGACGATCGGGCGTTCGATGCCGCTGCTGCTCACCAGGCGCTCGGAGAACGCGACGGTGACGCAGTGCCACACCGGCACGCGCGACCTGGCCGCGCATCTGCGCCGGGCGGACATCATCGTCGCCGCGGCGGGTTCCGCGCACCTGATCCGTCCCGAGGACGTGAAGCCGGGGGCGGCCGTCCTCGACGTCGGCGTCTCCCGCAACGCGGAGGGCAAGATCGTCGGCGACGTCCACCCCGGTGTGGCCGAGGTCGCCGCGTGGATCTCGCCGAACCCGGGCGGAGTGGGCCCGATGACCCGCGCCCAGCTCCTCGTCAACGTGGTCGAGGCGGCGGAACGCAGTGCCGGCTGAGCGGGAGCGGGGAATTCCCGCGGAGCGGGACGCCGTGACCTCGTCCGAGACGGAGACCGAGACCTCGGCCGAGATCGCGACCTCGGCCGAAGCCGAAGCTGACGCTGTGACCTCGGCCGAGGGCGGGGCTCGGGCCGACGGTCCGGCTCCGGCTCCGGCTCCGGCTCCGGCTCCGGCTGAGACCGGGACGGACACCTCCGCCGGGACGGACACCTCCGCTGGGACGGGCGCTTCCGCCGGGATGGGCGCT
>NZ_JBIAQL010000003.1:359486-571341 GCF_042889045.1 Streptomyces sp. NPDC002701 | reverse complement strand
CCCGCTGGGACGGGCGCTTCCGCCGGGATGGGCGCTCCCGCTGGGACGGGCGCTTCCGCCGGGATGGGCGCTCCCGCTGGGACGGGCGCTTCCGCCGGGATGGGCGCTCCCGCTGGGACGGGCGCTTCCGCTGGGACGGGCGCTTCCGCCGGGATGGGCGCTTCCGCTGGGACGGGCGCTTCCGCCGGGATGGGCGCTTCCGCTGGGACGGGCGCTTCCGCCGGGATGGGCGCTCCCGCCGGGACGGACACCTCCGCCGGGACGGGCGCTTCCGCCGAGACACACGCTTCCGCCGGGGCGGGCGATCCCGCCGGAACCGATGTCGATGTCCAGGACGAGGCCGACGTACAGAACCCCGTGCAGGGCGACGGCGACGAGCTCACCGTCCGCGATGCCGTCAGCGCGCCCGGGCCCGACGGGCAGCCCCGTCGCGTCACCCGGCGCTTCCCGCTGTTCACGCGGGACACCGCCCGGCCCGAGGGCGGCGGCAGGGCGGCCCCCAGCGACGCGCCGGCGCCCGCCCGGCAGTGGCCCATCCTCGCCGTCACCGGCCTGGTCGGACTCGGGCTGCTGCTCACCGCCCTGGACGCGTTCAAGGTCGGCACCCTGCTGATCGGTGTCGCACTGCTCGCAGGCGCGGCCATGCGCTGGATGCTGCCCGACGTGGGCATGCTCGCCGTCCGCTCCCGTTTCACGGACCTCGTCACGTATGGCGTCCTCGGGGCGACCATCGCGCTCCTGGCGATGATGGCCCAGCCCAACCCCTGGCTGGAGCTGCCCTTCCTGGACGACACCCTGCACTTCACGATCAGGACGTAGGCGCCTCACGGGGGCGGCAGCGGCGCCCGTCCACTCCCCCGAGCGCGGAGGGGCGCCGCCTGCAACCCAGGGTCATGGACGTGCCGGCGGCGCTTCAACACCCGCCGGTTGCCTGTGGCACGAAGGTGACGGTTCCGGTACGTCCCGCGCGCAGAGCGGTTGCCCGAGGCGGGGCCGGCCCACGGCAAAGTGGGCTCACCCGGCACCGGTCGGGCCGGACGCCGTACGCGCCGCCGCTTCCGTCGATAGCCTGGCGGACCGGCCGCGGCCGTCGCCGCACGGCGACGGCGGTGAGTGGCCGCCGATCACCCCCGAGATCATCGATAACGTGGGCAATCGGGACGCTCCGGGACGTCCCGCGCATCGGCCGGGCCGGCTCGTCAGCCCGGAGGGAAGTCGGTGGGACACTGGACCGCAGACCAGCGGGCGTGCAACGGTGCATGCCCACAGGCCCGAATGCTCCCGTGCGCCCCCACCCCGGGAACTGAGATCCTGGCCGGGCGCATCCCTGTGGGTAGCCAGAACGACGACTCGGCACAGGGCTTCACACGCGGGAGAAGCAAGCACGTACGGGGGGAAGAGGGGGGTAGTAATGCCTCGTTGGAGGGCCTTGCCGGATGAACTCGATCCGCAGGTCAGGGAGTTCGCCAGCCAGTTGCGCCGGCTGGTCGACCGCAGCGGACTGAGTATCGCCGCCGTGGCAGACCGGACCGGGTACAGCAAGACGTCCTGGGAGAGGTATCTGAACGGCCGGCTGCTCGCGCCCAAGGGCGCGATCGTGGCGCTGGCCGAGGTGACCGGGACCAATCCCGTCCATCTGACGACGATGTGGGAGCTGGCCGAGCGGGCCTGGAGCCGTTCGGAGATGCGCCACGACATGACCATGGAGGCGATACGGATCTCCCAGGCGCGCGCGGCGCTGGGGGAGTTCGGGCCGACTCCCGCCAAGGGGGAGAAGAGCGGGAAGCAGGCGCGCGCCGGGGGGAGCACGACGGCCGCGCCCAAGCCGGGTATCGCGGGCCCCGCCGGGGTGGCGCCCACGGTGCCGCCGCGGAGCCCGGTGCAGGGGGACGAGCGCAGGCCGCCGTACGGGGCCGGTGCCGGGACGGGTTCCGGAGCCGGGGCGGGCGAGGGTGCCGGGGCGGGCTCGCGCCCGGGCTCCGGCACGGGGTCGGCTTCGGGCTCGGGTTCGGGTACGCGGGGTGGCGGTTGGGGAGTCGTCGCCTCGCCGCCGGGAATGTCCGGTGCCTCCCGCCCCGGCCAGTCGGGGGCCTTCGGCCCGGCAGGTCCGGTCGGCGCAGGTCCGGTCGGTCCTGCGGGCCCCGCTCGTTCCGCGAGTCCTTCCGGACCTGGTGGGGGTCCGCCGCAGGACGCGCGGCCCCGGTCCGGCGGTTCGCCGGACGGGCAGCGCAAGCGGCGGCTGACCATGTTCCTCGCGGGGGTCGTGGGCGCGCTCGTGGTGACAGCCGCAGCCGTGCTGTTCACGCAGTCCGGCGACGACGGAAAGAAGAACGAGGCCGGGCCGAGCCCGAGTCCGACGGTGAGCAAGGAACTGCCGGAGGGCGTCGAGTGCAGTGGCGCGGCCTGCGCCGGCAAGGACCCGGAGAACATGGGCTGCGGCGGGACGCTGGCGCAGACCGTGGAGAAGGCCGTCGTCGGCACCGCCCAGGTCGAGGTCCGCTACAGCGAGACGTGCGGTGCCGCGTGGGCTCGTATCACGGCGGCCGGAGCCGGGGACTCGGTCCGGATAGCGGCGGGCTCGGCCGCCGCGCAGACCGCCGAGGTCGGCACGGACACCGACGCCTACACCCCGATGGTCGCGGTGAAGAACGCCACCGCGGCGAAGGCGTGCGCGACGCTCCAGTCGGGCGTGGAGGGGTGCACGAAGTAACGACGCACACCCCGGACCGGTCCCTTCCGGGGGCCCGGCACCCGGCCGGACAGGCGCCCGACTCGACCGAGTGGGGCGCCTGCCCACGTCACGGGCGCGGAGGCCCGTCCGGGTCGTGCGCGTCGGGTTCCGGCCGGGTCGCGCGCGGGCGGCCGTTCGCGGCGCGTCAGCGATCGATCGCTCTCGGTAGGAATGGGCGGCGTACTTCGGGGCAGGCGAATTCGTACCCCCACGGGAGTCCGGCCTTTCATCGGGAGGCGTACAGCCCTCCTTGCCCACCGGCACCCCCACCTGGCGGTCGTCGGCCCACTCTCCCGGATCGACGGCCGCCTTGCTCGTGGACGGGCGCCGGAGCCGGGGCCGCGCGCCCACCGGAGCGGCGGCCAGAGCGGGGCGGCGGCCCTGTGGGGTGGGCCACAGCGGACCCGGCCGTCCGGGATCCCGGATGCGCGATAGCCTGACCGCTGGATCTCTCTTGACGCCAAGAGATCGTTCATCTCAATCGATGATCGATCATCGCGGTGCCAGGGCCGGGATTCCGTACCCCGGGGCAGGGACGCCCCACCGTCAGCTGTCATACGGAGAACGCCATGACCCGCACTCCCGTGAACGTCACCGTCACCGGCGCGGCCGGCCAGATCGGTTACGCCCTGCTCTTCCGCATCGCCTCCGGCCAGCTGCTCGGCGCGGACGTGCCGGTCAAGCTGCGTCTCCTTGAGATCACGCCGGCGCTGAAGGCCGCCGAGGGCACCGCCATGGAGCTCGACGACTGCGCCTTCCCGCTCCTGCAGGGCATCGAGATCACCGACGACCCGAACGTGGCCTTCGACGGCACGAACGTCGGTCTGCTCGTCGGCGCCCGCCCCCGCACCAAGGGCATGGAGCGCGGTGACCTCCTGGAGGCCAACGGCGGCATCTTCAAGCCGCAGGGCAAGGCCATCAACGACAACGCCGCGGACGACGTCAAGATCCTCGTCGTCGGCAACCCGGCCAACACCAACGCCCTGATCGCCCAGGCAGCCGCCCCGGACGTACCGGCCGAGCGCTTCACGGCGATGACCCGCCTGGACCACAACCGCGCGCTCACGCAGCTCGCGAAGAAGACGGGCTCGACGGTCGCGGACATCCAGCGCCTCACCATCTGGGGCAACCACTCGGCCACCCAGTACCCCGACATCTTCCACGCCACGATCGCCGGCAAGAACGCCGCCGAGACCGTGAACGACGAGAAGTGGCTGGCCGAGGAGTTCATCCCGACCGTCGCCAAGCGCGGCGCGGCCATCATCGAGGCCCGCGGCGCCTCCTCCGCCGCCTCGGCCGCGAACGCCGCCGTCGACCACGTGCACACCTGGGTCAACGGCACGGCGGACGGCAACTGGACCTCCATGGGCATCCCGTCCGACGGTTCGTACGGCGTCCCGGAGGGCCTCATCTCCTCCTTCCCCGTCACCACGAAGGACGGCTCGTACGAGATCGTCCAGGGTCTTGAGATCAACGACTTCTCCCGCGCCCGGATCGACGCGTCGGTGAAGGAACTCGAGGAGGAGCGCGAGGCGGTCCGCGCCCTCGGCCTCATCTAGGCACCCGTAGACACCCGCAGGCACCAGTCCCGTTCCGCCGATCCCCGGGCAACCGCCCGGGGATCGGTGCGTTCCGTCCCCTGAGCGGTCGGCGGATCGGCGCGTCGCTGGATCGGCGGGTCCGTAGGTGCGCGCGGGCCCGCGGGTCAATGGTGCAGGGGCTTCTCGAACCAGTGACCGGCGTGCGGGTTGTCGCCGTACGCCGGGATCTCGGTGTAACCGCCCGTGCGGTACATCGCCGCCGCCTCCCGGAGCACCGGGTGCGTGTCGAGGCGTACGGTCCGGTGTCCGCGTCCGGCGGCCGTCCGCTCCAGTTCGGTCAGCAGCCGCCGGCCGAGACCGAGGCCGCGGGCGTCCGGGTGCACCCACAGGTGCCGGATCTCGGCCGTCCCGGTGTCGAGCGCGCACAGCGCCCCGCAGCCGACGGCGCGCTCCTCCTCGTACGCGACGAGGAACGCGGCGATCCGCTCGGGCGGTACGAGGTCGGTCGTGGCGTACCCCTCGGGGAACCGTCCGTCCAGTTCGGCGGCGTAACCCGTGAGGCAGGCACGCGCGTCGGGCGACGCCGCCCCGACGGGCCGTACCGTGATCGCGGCCAGCCGCAGCAGCCGCTCGGCGACCGCGACGGCCTCGGTCAGCCGCTCCCGCTGGGTCTCGCTCAGCCCGCTCAGCAGCCCCTCGGCGAGGTCGTCCGCGCGGCGGTTCTGCTCGGTCAGTTCCCTGCGCCCGGCAGGGGTGAGCTCCGCGAGACGCAGCCTGCTGTCCGCCGGATGCACGGTGACCCGGACGAGCCCCTGCCCCTCCAGCGCGCGCACCATCCGGCTCAGGTAACCGGCGTCCAGACCGAGCCTGGTCCGCAGTTCCCGCAGGGAGGCGCCGGCCCCGATCTCGTAGAGCAGGCGGGCCTCGCTGAGCGGCCGGTCCTGCCCGAGGTAGTGGTCGTCGAGGACACCGATCCGACGGGTGAAGTACCGGTTGAAACGGCGCAGGGTGGTCACGTGCGCCGAGGACACTGACGCTGAAGCCATAACCTTTGACTTTAGTCAAAGAGTGGAGAGCGTGTCCATGTTTCGGAGGGCTTGTCAGTGACGCCGCGCACTTCGGCCCTGGGGCGCGCATGCAATCCGGGCCGTAGGGCAGGTGCTCCCGACCGTGAGGGCGACGCGCGGGTGCACCGGGGCGGGGACCGGAACGGACCAGGACGGACCAGGAACGGAAGGCATCGATCATGTCGGGACACCAGGCGGCGGAGCGGACGATTCATGTGGGCGGGGAGTGGCGGGCGTCCGCCTCGGGGGCCACGCGGGACATCCTCGACCCGGCGGACGCGAAGCCGTTCGCGGTGGTCGCCGAGGGCGGTGTGCCCGACACGGACGCCGCCGTCGAGGCCGCCCGGCACGCCTTCGACCACGGGGTGTGGCCCCGGACGCCCGTCAAGCAGCGCGCCGCCCTGCTGCGCCGCGTCGCCGGCCTCCTCGTGCGCGACCGCGAGTCGCTCGGACTGCTGGAGAGCCGGGACGCGGGCAAGACGCTGGAGGAGGGACGGGTCGACATCGACTGTGTCGCCGACGCCTTCCGTTACTTCGCCGATCTCGTCGTCGCGGAGGGCGGCGGGCGGGTCGTCGACGCCGGCTCCGACGACATCCACAGTGTCGTCGTGCACGAGCCCCTCGGCGTCTGCGCGATGATCACGCCCTGGAACTACCCCTTGCTGCAGGCCAGCTGGAAGATCGCCCCCGCTCTCGCCGCGGGCAACACCTTCGTGGTCAAGCCCAGTGAGATCACCCCGCTGACCACCGTCGCCCTCATCGGGCTGCTCGTCGAGGCCGGGCTGCCCGCCGGAGTCGCCAACATCGTCACCGGTCCCGGGCACAGCGTCGGCGCCCGCCTCGCCGAGCACCCGGACGTCGACCTCGTCTCGTTCACCGGCGGTCTCGTCAGCGGGACCAAGGTCGCCCAGGCCGCCGCCGCCACCGTCAAGAAGGTCGCCCTCGAACTCGGCGGCAAGAACCCCAACGTCGTCTTCGCCGACGCCTGCGCGACCGAAGAGGGCTTCGACACGGCCGTCGACCAGGCCCTCAACGCCGCGTTCATCCACAGCGGCCAGGTCTGCTCGGCAGGTTCCCGGCTCATCATCGAGGAGTCGGTACGCGACCCGTTCGTCACGGAACTGGTCCGGCGCGCCGAACGGATCCGGCTCGGCCGCGGCACCGAGCCGGGAGTCGAGTGCGGCCCGCTCGTCTCGGCCGAACAGCGCGAGAAGACCGAGGACTACGTGGCCGCCGCCCTGGCCGAGGGCGCGGTGCTGCGGACCGGCGGCGCCCGCCCCGACCCGTCTCCGGAGCGCCCGGCCACCGGCTACTTCTACGAGCCGACCGTCCTCGACCAGTGCCACCGCGAGATGCGTGTCGTACGGGAAGAGGTGTTCGGACCGGTCCTCACGGTGGAGACCTTCCGTACGGAGGACGAGGCCGTCGCGCTCGCCAACGACACGGAGTACGGGCTCGCGGGAGGCGTCTGGACCGCCGACGCGGGACGTGCCCGGCGGGTGGCCGGACGGCTGCGGCACGGCACGGTCTGGATCAACGACTTCCACCCCTACCTTCCGCAGGCGGAGTGGGGCGGCTTCGGCAAGAGCGGCGTCGGCCGTGAGCTGGGACCCGCGGGGCTCGCCGAGTACCGCGAGACCAAGCACGTGTACCAGAACCTCGCGCCGAAGCCGGTCCGGTGGTTCGCGGGCTGACACCCCGGCCCCCGGTCCGCACACGGGCCCGCACGAGGAGTCGCCCCCCGTCCTGCGGCTCCTTCGCCGTCACGTACGCGCCGCGGGCCCGTGCCCCGTCCCGTGTGTCCTGTCCCGTGTGTCCTGTCCCGTGTCCTGTTCCGGGTACCGTCCCGTGCCGGCGAAGAGGTCAGAGCCCTCCGGCGATCTCTCGCAAGGCCGCCGCAGCCGCCCGCTGCAACCCCGGCCCGTACGTGATCCGGGTGGCCCCCAGCTCACCCCACTCCCGAGCGGAGCGCCCTCGCGGTGCCGCCGACACGTTGACCGGCCCCTCGATGCCCGCCCGCAGCGACGGCAGCACCTCCGCCGGAGCACCGATCGGATACACGCAGTCGGCCCCGGCGGCGACGTACAGCGCGGCCCGCTCGATCGCGTCCGCCACGGGATCCGCGACCCCGCGCAGGAAGGTGTCCACGCGCGCGTTGACGAAGAGCAGGCCGCCCGCGGCGTCCCGCACCTCGGCAAGCCAGTCGGCCTGCCGGGCCGGGTCCTGGAGGACGCCCTCGCGGGAGTCCTCCAGATTGCACCCCACCGCGCCCGTCTCCGCCAGCCGCTCGACCAGTTCCCCGGGAGGGAGCCCGTACCCGCTCTCGACATCCGCGGACACGGGCACGTCGACCGCCCGGACGATCCGCGCGACCGCCGCGAACATCTCGTCGGCCGGCGTGGCCCCGTCCTCGTACCCGAGCGAGGCCGCGACCCCGGCGCTGGGCGTGGCCAGCGCCGGAAAACCGGCGTCCACGAACACCCGGGCACTGGCCGCGTCCCAAGGACCGGGCAGGACCAGCGGATCGCCGGGTGCGCGGTCGCGGTGCAGCGCGCGGAAGACCTCGGCCTTCGCCGAAGGCGCCGCCGTCACTTGTACTGGCCGGCCGTGTAGTGCCCGGGCGTCAGACGGCAGGTCACACCGAAGCGGTTCCACGCGTTGATCACCGTGATCGTGGCGATCAGATGGGACAGCTCGGCCTCGTCGAAGTGGCGCGCGGCGGCCTCGAACACCTCGTCCGGGACGAAACCGTCCGTCAGGACCGTGACCGCCTCGGTCAGCGCGAGCGCCGCGAGTTCCCTCTCCGTGTAGAAGTGCCGGGACTCCTCCCAGGCGCTGAGCTGCACGATCCGCTCGACGCTCTCGCCCGCCGCGAGCGCGTCCTTCGTGTGCATGTCGAGGCAGAAGGCGCAGTGGTTGATCTGTGACGCGCGGATCTTGACCAGCTCCGCCAGGACCGGGTCGATACCCTGCTCGGCCGCCGCGGCCAGCCGGATCATGGCCTTGTAGACGTCGGGGGCGAACGTGGTCCACTGAAGTCGGGGGGCCTCCTCAGAGGCGTACGAGGTGTCCGCCGGTGTGCTGGTCGTCGTGTCGGTCGTGGTGCCGGTCGCTGTGTGCGTCGTCGTCATGACCTCGACCCTACGAGCGAAGCAGCCCAGGAGTATGGTCCATTTCCATGGCTGAATCCTGGGCCACTTTCGGAGTGGACCTGCATGTCGACGTGGCGCGTCCCGGCGTCGGCCCGCGCCGTGGCCTCACGGACGCGTTGCGCGAAGCGGTACGCGGCGGACGGCTCGCGCCGGGCACCCGGCTGCCGTCGTCCCGGTCCCTCGCCGCCGATCTCGGCATCGCCCGCAACACCGTCGCCGACGCGTACGCCGACCTCGTCGCCGAGGGCTGGCTCACCGCGCGCCAGGGCTCCGGCACACGGGTGGCGGAACGGGCGGTGCCGGTCCCGGCCTCCGCGGCACGCCCGCCCCGCTCGCTCCGGGGCCCCGCCTACGACCTCGTCCCCGGCACCCCGGACCTCGCCTCCTTCCCGCGCGCCGCGTGGCTCAAGGCGTCCCGCCGGGCTCTCGCGGCGGCCCCGGACGACGCCCTCGGTTACGGGGACCCGCGCGGCCGGGTCGAACTGCGCACCGCCCTCGCGGGCTATCTCGCCCGGGCCCGCGGCGTGCGCGCCGACCCCGAACACATCCTCATCTGCTCCGGGTTCGTCCACGGGCTGATGCTGCTCGGGGCGGTGCTGCGGCAGCGGGGAGCACGGACGCTCGCGGTGGAGTCGTACGGACTCGACGTGCACTGGGACCTGATCGACCGTGCGGGACTGGCCTCGGCGCCGCTGCCGTTCGACGAACGGGGCACGCGGACGGACGAGTTGCCCTCGACGGGCGCGGGCGCGGGTGCGGGTCAGGGCGGCGCCGTGGGGGCGGTGCTGCTCACCCCCGCCCATCAGTTCCCCATGGGCGTGCCGCTGCAACCCGACCGCCGTGCCGCCGTCGTCGACTGGGCGCGGCGCACGGGCGGGCTGATCCTGGAGGACGACTACGACGGGGAGTTCCGCTACGACCGGCAGCCCGTGGGCGCCCTCCAGGGCCTCGACCCGGACCGCGTGGTGTACTTCGGCACCGCGAGCAAGTCCCTCGCCCCCGGCCTGCGCCTCGGCTGGCTGGCCCTGCCGCCGGACCTGGCCCCCGAGGTCATCGCGGCGAAAGGCGGCGCGGACTGGTCGTGCGGGGTCCTGGACCAGCTGACACTGGCGGAGTTCCTCACCTCGGGCGCGTACGACCGGCATGTGCGCGCCTCCCGCCTCCGCTACCGGCGCCGCCGCGACCAGCTCGTCTCGGCCCTGGCGGCCCGCGCCCCGTCGGTGACGGCCACGGGCATCGCGGCCGGCTTCCACGCGGTGCTCCGGCTCCCGCCCGGCACCGAGCAGTCGGTGGTCCGCGCGGCGGCCTGGCACGGCCTGGCCGTGCACGGCCTGACCAGCTACCGCCACCCCGCCGCCACGCCCGCGCCGCTCGACGCGCTGGTCGTCGGCTACGGAACCCCCTCGGACAGCGGCTGGCCGCGAGCCCTGGAGGCACTGTGCGGGGCACTGCCCTAGCCGGGAGCCGGTAGCTCCGGCCGGGTGCGGAGTGGCGGGCCTACTCATGCCCCTTCCCGTCGTCGCTCGCATGGTGGACGGCGTGACCCATCCTCCAGGCGTGCCCGGTACGCTCGTCCACGGGCCGTGACTGGCGCGCTGGGATGGGATCGACCATCGGGGAGCGGCCCGGAACCGTGTGCCGTGCGCCTGGGCCGAACCGTGAACGCCGAACGCCACGTCCGGAGGCCGTCATGTCAGAGCCCCTCTCCACCGAATCCACCGCCTTCCGCAGTGCCCTTGAAGTGATCCGTGCCGTCGAACCCCGGGTCGCCGACGCCATCGGGCAGGAGGTCGCCGACCAGCGCGAGATGCTCAAGCTGATCGCCTCCGAGAACTACGCCTCCCCGGCCACCCTCCTCGCGATGGGCAACTGGTTCAGCGACAAGTACGCCGAAGGCACCGTCGGCCGCCGCTTCTACGCCGGCTGCCGCAACGTGGACACCGTCGAGGCCCTCGCCGCCGAGCACGCCCGCGAACTCTTCGGTGCCGAGCACGCCTACGCCCAGCCGCACTCCGGCATCGACGCCAACCTCGTCGCCTTCTGGGCGGTCCTCGCCCAGCGTGTCGAGGCCCCCGCCCTGGAGAAGGCCGGCGTCCGCAACGTCAACGACCTCTCCGAGGCCGACTGGGCCGCGCTGCGGCAGGCTTTCGGCAACCAGCGCATGCTCGGCATGTCCCTGGACGCCGGCGGCCACCTCACCCACGGCTTCCGCCCGAACATCTCCGGCAAGATGTTCGACCAGCGCTCCTACGGCACCGACCCCGCCACCGGCCTCATCGACTACGAGGCGCTGCGCGTCTCCGCCCGTGAGTTCAAGCCGATGATCATCGTCGCCGGCTACTCCGCCTACCCCCGTCTCGTGAACTTCCGGATCATGCGCGAGATCGCCGACGAGGTCGGCGCCACGCTCATGGTGGACATGGCCCACTTCGCGGGACTCGTCGCCGGCAAGGTCCTCACCGGTGACTTCGACCCGGTCCCGCACGCCCAGATCGTCACCACGACCACCCACAAGTCGCTGCGCGGCCCGCGTGGCGGCATGGTCCTGTGCGACTCGTCGCTCGCCGACCAGGTCGACCGCGGCTGCCCGATGGTCCTCGGCGGCCCCCTTCCGCATGTCATGGCAGCCAAGGCGGTCGCACTCGCCGAGGCCCGCCGCCCCGAGTTCCGCGACTACGCCCAGGCCGTGGTCGACAACGCCCGTGCCCTCGCCGAGGGGCTGATGCGGCGCGGCGCCACGCTGGTCACCGGCGGCACGGACAACCACCTCAACCTCATCGACGTCGCCTCTTCCTACGGCCTCACCGGCCGCCAGGCCGAGTCCGCGCTGCTCGACTCGGGCATCGTCACCAACCGCAACGCGATCCCCGCCGACCCCAACGGCGCCTGGTACACGTCGGGCATCCGCATCGGCACGCCGGCGCTGACCACCCGGGGTCTCGGCGCCACCGAGATGGACGAGATCGCCGGCCTGATCGACCGCGTGCTGACCACCACGGAACAGGGCACCACCAAGAAGGGCGCCCCTTCCAAGGCCCAGCACATCCTCGACCCGAAGATCGCGGACGAGATCTCCCACCGTGCGACCGACCTCCTGGCCGGCTTCCCGCTCTACCCGGAGATCGACCTCGGCTGACACCACCGGCCGGTGCCGTGGCCGGCTGTCGCGGTGCGCGGCCGGTGCCCTGGGCCGAGCGGGCTTCCCGGGGTCCCGGCCGCCTCAGGAGTCGATCAACTCCTGCCGGGGTCCGGCCTCCCGCTCCCCGGGCCGGCCCCACGGCCAACCCCACCGGCCAGGTCGGTGCCGCGCCGTCGCCAGTCGTTCCGCCGCCAGTAGCACCACCACGGGGCGCAGCCCCGGCGCCGGCACCGCCCCGGCCACCAGGCCGGGTATCGCCCACCTCCAGTCCGTGCCGTCGCGGGTCGCCGCGGTGGCCGCGGTGCGGGGCTGCTCCGTGGGCGCGGACCCTTGTGCGGCTTCCTCCGCGCCCGCCCCCAGCGCCGCGGCCGCCCTGAGCGCGAGGCCCGTATGGGCACGCACCAGCAGCGCGTACGCCTCCCGCTCTCCGGCGCGTACACGTGCGACGACCGCGGCCTCATCGACGATGCGGCCCCCCTCCCGCGTCCGCACACTCTTGTTACACCGCCGGGGACGGATCGGTTCCCACCTGTTTCCGACCAGTTCCGGAGTGGGTCCCGACACCTGAGAGAATGGTGGGCATGGCCTCTGATAGTCCCCGTGTGCTCTCCGGAATCCAGCCCACCGCAGGCTCGTTCCACCTCGGCAACTACCTCGGCGCCGTCCGCCAGTGGGTGGCCCTGCAGGAGTCCCACGACGCGTTCTACATGGTGGTGGACCTGCACGCGATCACCCTTCCGCAGGACCCCGCGGACCTGCGCGCCAACACCAGGCTCGCCGCCGCCCAGCTGCTGGCCGCCGGTCTCGACCCCGAGCGCTGCACGCTCTTCGTCCAGAGCCATGTCCCGGAGCACGCCCAGCTCGCCTGGATCATGAACTGCCTCACCGGTTTCGGCGAGGCGTCCCGCATGACCCAGTTCAAGGACAAGTCCGCCAGGCAGGGCGCCGAGAGCGCCTCGGTCGGCCTCTTCACGTACCCGATCCTGCAGGTCGCGGACATCCTGCTGTATCAGGCCAACGAGGTCCCCGTGGGCGAGGACCAGCGTCAGCACATCGAGCTGACGCGTGACCTCGCCGAGCGGTTCAACGGCCGCTTCGGGCAGACGTTCACCGTGCCGAAGCCGTACATCCTCAAGGAGACGGCGAAGATCTTC
This sequence comes from Streptomyces sp. NPDC002701, assembly GCF_042889045.1. Lineage (NCBI taxonomy): Bacteria > Bacillati > Actinomycetota > Actinomycetes > Kitasatosporales > Streptomycetaceae > Streptomyces > Streptomyces sp. NPDC002701. Next base: position 558,557 of record NZ_JBIAQL010000003.1, on the reverse strand, counting down.
GATCTGCAGGACCCGGCGATCAAGATGAGCAAGTCGGCATCGACGCCGAAGGGACTCATCAACCTCCTCGACGAGCCGAAGGCCACGGCGAAGAAGGTGAAGAGCGCGGTCACCGACACGGACACGGTGATCAGGTTCGACGTGGCGAACAAGCCGGGCGTCAGCAACCTGCTGGGCATCTACTCCACGCTCACCGGCACCGGTATCGCGGAACTGGAGCAGAAGTACGTCGGCAAGGGCTACGGTGCGCTGAAGACCGACCTGGCGGAGGTCATGGTCGACTTCGTGACGCCGTTCCGGGAGCGCACGCAGCAGTACCTGGACGACCCGGAGACGCTCGACTCGATCCTGGCCAAGGGGGCGGAGAAGGCTCGCGCGGTCGCCGCGGAGACCCTCTCCCAGGCGTACGAAAAGGTGGGTTTCCTGCCCGCCAAGCACTGATCGCCGGGCACCGGCCGCCGGTACGGAGCGCGTACGGCGGCCGGGACGAGACCAGGACAACACCGGCATGGCATCCGGTATGGGGCCGCGCCGCCGTACAGTCGATAGCCGGTACAACCTCTGTCTGTCGGGAACACCGACAGAACGGAACACCGACGCAGCGCCACACTGACGCAACGCCACAACGCCACAACGCCACAACGACGACAGGAGACGACGTGGGGACCGTAACGATCGGTGTGTCGATCGCGGTCCCGGAGCCTCACGGCAGCCTGCTCCAGGAGCGGCGCGCGGGCTTCGGTGACCCCGCGGCTTCCGGCATTCCCACCCACGTCACACTGCTGCCGCCGACCGAGGTCGACCGGTCGGCACTGCCCGCGATCGAGGCGCATCTCGTCGAGGTCGCGGCGGCGGGCCGGCCCTTCTCCATGCGGCTGAGCGGGACGGGAACGTTTCGTCCGCTGTCCCCCGTCGTGTTCGTCCAGGTGGTCGAGGGTGCCGAGGCGTGCACCTGGCTGCAGAAGGAGGTCCGGGACGCCTCCGGGCCCGTGGCGCGCGAGCTGCAGTTCCCCTACCACCCGCATGTGACGGTGGCGCACGGCATCGACGACGAGGCGATGGACCGTGCCTTCGAGGAGCTGGCGGACTACGAGGCGCAGTGGCCGTGCACGGGCTTCGCGCTCTACGAGCAGGGGACCGACGGCGTGTGGCGCAGGCTCCGTGACTACGTCTTCGGTGGCACGGTCGTGCCGCCGCAAGCCTCCCACGTACAGCGGGGCCCGCTTCCGGCGTGCTGAACCGGACAGGTCGCCCGCTTCCGGCCTGCTGACCGGACAGGTCGGGGAACAGAGGCGGGCACGGTGCGGCGCGCCTACAGGGGCAGCCTGCGGAACAGGCCCCGTGGCAGGTGCCGCAGGGCCGACATGACCACCCGGAGCGCCCCCGGCACCCACACCGTCTCGGAGCGGCGGCGCAGGCCCGTCTCGATGGCCGTGGCCACCGCCTCGGGCGTCGTCGCGAGCGGGGCCTCGTCCATGCCCGCCGTCATCCTCGACCGGACGAACCCGGGGCGTACGACCATCACATGGACGCCCGTGCCGTACAGCGCGTCGCCCAGGCCCTGGGTGAACGCGTCGAGGCCCGCCTTGCTCGACCCGTAGATGAAGTTCGCGCGGCGGGCCCGCTCGCCCGCCACCGAGGAGAGCACCACCAGGGAACCGTGCCCCTGCGTCTGGAGCGCCTGGGCGCACACCAGGCCGGACGACACGGCGCCCGTGTAGTTGGTCTGCGCGACCCGGACCGCGGCGCCCGGCTCGTTCTCGTCGCGCGACTGGTCGCCCAGGACGCCGAACGCGAGCAGGACCATGTCGATGTCGCCCTCGGCGAAGACCTTGCCGAGCACCGCCTCGTGGGCGTCGGGGTCGAGCGCGTCGAAGCCGACGGTACGGACGTCCGCGCCGAGCTCGCGCAGCCCGGCGGCGGCTTCTTCCAGGCCGGGCGAGGGGCGGCCCGCGAGCCACACCGTACGGGTGCGGCGGGTGATCAGCCGCCGGGCGGTGGCGAGCGCGATCTCGGACGTGCCGCCGAGGACGAGCAGGGACTGGGGGATGCCGAAGGCGTCCTTCATGAACGGAACTCCTATGGGAGGTGGGGCGGGCCGGGCGGGCGGCTCCGGTCAGAGGCCGAGGCGGCGGGACAGGTCGGAGGTGAAGACGGACCGCGGGTCGAGCTCCTCGCGCAGCGCCCGGAACTCGCCGAGCCGGGGGTACATCGCCGCGAGCAGCTCGGGCCGCAGCCGGGAATCCTTGGCGAGGTAGACCCGGCCACCGGCCGCCGCCACCTCCTCGTCCAGCTCGTCGAGGAAGGCGCCGAGCCCCGGCAGGTTTGCCGGGATGTCCAGGGCGAGGGTCCAGCCGGGCATGGGGAAGGACAGCCAGCCCGGGTCGCCCTCGCCGAACCGCTTGAGGACGGCGAGGAAGGAGGGGCAGCGCCGCTGCGAGATGCGGTGCACGATCCCGCGTACGGCCTCTTCACGGCCGTGTCCGACGACGAACTGGTACTGCACGAAACCGCCGCGCCCGTAGACGCGGTTCCAGTGCGGCACGCCGTCCAGCGGGTGGAAGAACGTGGACATCCGCTGGAGTTCACCCATCCGCGCGCGGGGTGCCTTCCGGTACCAGAACTCGTTGAAGAGGCCGACCGTCGTACGGCCGAGCAGGCCCTCGGGGACGAAGGAGGGAGCGGCGGGCAGGCGTCCGGGACGGAACTCCAGCGGGGCCCTGCGCGCGCGTGCGGCGTCCGCCAGCGCCTCCAGGGGGGCGTGGTCGCCGCGGGTCAGCACCGAGCGCCCCATGGACGCGCCGCGGGCCAGCAGGTCGATCCAGGCGACCGAGTAGCGGTACCGGTGGTCGGTGGCGGTGAGGCGGGCCATCAGGTCGTCCAGGTCCGTGGCGCGCTCGGTGTCGACGGACATCAACGACGTATCGACGCTCTGCAGCCGGACGGTGGCCGTCAGGATGACGCCGGTCAGGCCCAGGCCGCCCGCCGTGGCGTCGAAGAGGGGCGTGCCCCGGTGCACCGTACGGATCTCGCCGTCCGCGGTCAGCAGCTCGAACGACAGGACGTGCCGGGCGAACGAGCCCGACACGTGGTGGTTCTTGCCGTGGATGTCCGCGCCGATCGCGCCGCCGACCGTCACATAGCGGGTCCCGGGTGTCACCGGCACGAACCAGCCCAGCGGCAGCAGGACCTCCATGAGGCGGTGCAGTGAGACACCGGCGCCGCACAGCACCGTCCCGCCGTCCGCGTCGATCGCGTGGATCCGGTCCAGGCCCGTCATGTCGAACACGGCCCCGCCCGCGTTCTGCGCCGCGTCCCCGTAGGCCCGTCCCAGGCCCCGTGCGATGCCCCCGCGGGCCCCGCACTCCCGGACGGCCGCGACGGCCTCCTCGTACGAGCGGGGGCGCACCAGGCGGGCGGTGGTGGGAGCGGTGCGGCCCCACCCAGTGACGGAAACCGTGTCGGTAGACATGCCAGTGACCGTATCGAGCAAAAGACGTCATTAGTTCTCTAACATCCCTTTCCTCCCCGAAATGGGTGATTAATGGGATGTCGCTCAATATTGCCGGAGTTCCCGTGGTGTCTGCGTGAACAGTGAGTCCCCATGGACCACCACGACGAGCGCCCTGACCTGGACCACCGGATCCTCTCGGCCCTCCATGCCCACGCCGCCGCACCGCGGGTCGCCGCCGCCGCGCGGGCCCTGTCCCTGGCCGGCGAGCACGGTGCGCTCTGGCTCGCGGCGGGTCTCGCGGGCGCCGCCGCCGACCGGGAGCGGCGCGGCGCCTGGCTGCGCGGCACGGCCCTGACCGCGGGCGCGCACCTCGCCAGCATGGGCGTGAAACGGCTCGTGCGCCGTCCGCGTCCCGGCCATGTCGAGCCACTGGTCCGCACCGCGGGCCGGCACTCCTTCCCCAGCTCGCACGCCACCTCCGCGACGGCCGCCGCCGTGGCCTTCGGAGCGCTCGGCGCCCGCGCGGTACCCGCGCTGGCCGCCGCGATGTGTGTGTCACGGCTGGTCGTCGGCGTCCACTACCCCTCGGACGTCGCAGCGGGCGCCGCACTCGGCGCGGTGACGGCCCGGCTCGGCGCCCGCTGGATGACGGGGGGCCGTCACCATGGCTGAGACGGCTCTTCTGGACAGGACACACGGGGAAGAAGAGACCGCCCCGCGGAAAAGTGCCCTCCTGAAGGGGCTCATCAGGACCGCCCGTCCCAAACAGTGGGTCAAGAACGTCCTCGTCGTCGCCGCCCCGGCCGCGGCGGGCGAGCTCTTCTCGCGCCACGCCCTCATCCAGGTCGGGCTGGTCTTCGTGCTGTTCACGGCCTGTGCCGCGAGCGTCTACCTGGTCAACGACGCGCGGGACGCCGACGCCGACCGCGCGCACCCGGTCAAGCGCCACCGGCCGGTCGCCGCCGGACAGGTGCCCGTACCGGTCGCCTACTGCGCGGGGATCGTGCTCGCCGTCGTCGCCCCGACCGTGGCGGCCTTCCTGTGCTCGCCCCTCACTTCGGCGCTGCTCACCGCCTATCTGGGCATGCAGTTCGCGTACTGCCTGAGCCTCAAGCACGTCCTGGTCGTCGACCTCGCCGTGGTGACCACCGGGTTCCTGATGCGGGCCATGATCGGCGGGGTCGCGCTCGGCATCCCGCTGTCGCGCTGGTTCCTGATCACGACCGGCTTCGGCGCGCTGTTCATGGTGTCCGCCAAGCGCTACTCCGAGGCCGTCCAGATGGCCGGGACATCGGGTGCCACGCGCGCGCTGCTCACCGAGTACACCACCGGCTACCTGCGCTTCGTCTGGCAGCTCGCGGCCGGGGTCGCCGTGCTCGGCTACTGCCTGTGGGCGCTGGAGGAGGGCGGCGTCCCGCACACCAGCGTGCTGCCCTGGCGGCAGCTGTCGATGGTCGCCTTCATCCTCGCCGTCCTGCGGTACGCGGTCTTCGCGGACCGGGGCACCGCGGGCGAACCCGAGGACGTGGTGCTGCGCGACCGCGCGCTCGCCCTGATCGGCGTGGCGTGGCTCGCGATGTACGGCCTCGCGGTGGTCGACTGGTGAGCCCGGGACCGGTGGGCCGGGGACTGGCGAACCGGGCGCGGCGAGCGGGGAAGCGGCGCGCGCGCCGGCCGCAGCCGCGGGAACTGCTCGGGTTCGCCGCCGCCGGACTCCTGGCGTACGCCGCCGACCTCGCCCTCTTCCTCTGGCTGCGCGGCCCCGCCGGCCTGGACCCGCTGACCGCCAAGGCCCTGTCGTTCGTGGCGGGCTGCTCGGTCGCGTACGCGGGCAACGCGCTCGGCACGTACCGGCACACCAGCAGCGGGCTGCGCCAGTACGGGATCTTCTTCGGGGTGAACGTCGCGGGCGCCCTGGTCCAGTTGCTGTGCATCCTCGTCAGCCACTACGGCCTCGGGTTCACCTCCCCGCGCGCGGACACCGTGTCGGGCGCGGGAATCGGCATGGCGCTGGCTACGGTCCTGCGCTTCTGGGGTACCCGGACATGGGTATTCCGAGGGGAGGGCAGAGTCGGATCATGGACTGGCTGAAAAAGCTCCCCGGCGTGGGCCCGTGGTTCACCCGGCTGATGGCCACACACGCCTGGCGCTCGTACGAACGCCTGGACCGCGTGAAGTGGACGCGGCTCGCCGCGGCGATGACCTTCATCAGCTTCGTCGCGCTGTTTCCGCTGATCACGGTGGCCGCCACGATCACCGCCGCGACCCTCGACGAGAAGGGGGTGCGGACGCTCGAGGACCAGATCGCCGAGCAGGTGCCGGGCATCGCCGACCAGCTCGACATCGGCGCCCTCGTCGACAACGCCGGCACGGTCGGACTCATCGCGGGCGCGCTGCTGCTGTTCACCGGCATCGGCTGGGTCGGCTCGATGCGCGAGTGCCTGCGCGCGGTCTGGGAACTGCCGGACGAGGACGACAACCCGTTCCTCGGCAAGCTCAAGGACGCGGGCGTGCTCCTCGGTCTCGGCGGAGCCGCGCTCGTCACGATCGCCGCCTCCACCCTCGCGTCGACCGCGGTGGGCTGGACGACCCGGCACCTCGGCATCGAGGAGGGCGGCTGGGGCGGGGTGCTGCTGCGGACGGCAGCCTTCGGCGTGGCCGTCCTCGCCGACTTCCTGCTGCTCCTGTACCTCCTGACACTGCTCCCCGGCGTCCAGCCGGAGCGGCGCCGCCTCGTCGTCGCCGCGCTGATCGGCGCCGCCGGGTTCGAGCTGCTGAAACTGCTGCTCAGCGGCTACATCCAGGGAGTCGCGTCGAAGAGCATGTACGGGGCGTTCGGCGTGCCCATCGCCCTGCTGCTGTGGATCAACTTCACGTCGAAGCTGCTGCTCTTCTGCGCCGCCTGGACGGCGACGCCGCACAAGGAGACGGCCGAGCCGGCGGCGGCGGACGACGGCGCGGACGTCAGTGGCGGCGGCGCATCAGTTCCGGCAGCGGCCAGCGGCGGTTGATCACGAAGACACCGGCGGCGAGGAGCACGAGGACGCCGCCGGCGATCGCCAGGGCCACGCCGGCACCGCTCGAACCGTCCGCCTGGGCCGACGCCGAGACAGGCTTCGAGGAGGGCGCGCCGTCGCCCGAACCGCCCGCCTCGCCGGAGGCGCTGCCGCCCGGCTGCGCGCTCGTGTCCGCGCTCCTCGGCGGCACCAGTTCGCCGACCGGGGTGACCTTGCCCGACGCCTGGAAGCCCCAGTCGAGGAGCTTGGCGGTCTCCTTGTAGACCTCGTCGCGCTCCTCCTTCTCCGGGTTCATGACCGTGACGAGCAGCACCTTGCCGTCGCGCTCGGCGACGCCGGTGAAGGTCGCGCCCGCGTTCGTGGTGTTGCCGTTCTTCACACCCGCGATGCCCTGGTAGGCGTCGAGTCCGTAGTCGCCGGTGAGCAGCCGGTTGGTGTTCTGGATCTCGAAGGACTTCCGGCTCGTCCGGCCCTTCTTGTTCTTCTTCGTCTCGCCGGGGAACTTGGCGCGGACCGTCGAGCAGTACTCCCGGAAGTCCTTGTTCTGCAGGCCGGAGCGGGCGATCAGGGTCAGGTCGTACGCCGACGACACCTGGCGCTTCTCGTCGTAGCCGTCCGGGCTGACCACGTTCGTGTCGAGCGCCTGGAGTTCCGCGGCCCGCGCGTTCATGTCCTTCACGGTCCGGTCGACACCCCCGTTCATGGCGGACAGGACATGCACGGCGTCGTTGCCCGAGCGAAGGAAGACACCGAGCCACAGGTCGTGGACCGTGTACGTCTCGTCCTCCTTGATGCCCACCATGCTGGAGCCCGATCCGATGCCCGCCAGGTCGGACGACGCGACCTTGTGCTTCTGCGTCTTCGGGAACCTGGGCAGCAGGGTGTCGGCGAACAGCATCTTCAGGGTGCTCGCCGGAGGCAGTTTCCAGTGCGCGTTGTGCGAGGCCAGGACGTCGCCGGACTCGGCGTCCGCGACGACCCAGGAGCGGGCGCTCAGATCCTTCGGGAGGACCGGCGCGCCGGTGCCGAGGTTCGCCTGCGTCCCGGGCCGGCCGAGCTGGGCGCCGCCCACGGTCGACATGCCCTTCGGCGGCGTGGCCCACTCGCTGTTCGACGCGCTGCCCGACGGCGAGGCCGACGCCGACGGCGAGCCGGACGGTGCGGCCGAGCCGGACGGTGACGTCGAGGTGGACGGGGTCGCCGAGGGGGTCGGTGACGGCTTGTCGGCCGCGGCGGCGGGCGCGGTGGCGGTCACCGAGAGCGCGAGCGAGAACGACAACAGGGTGGCGGAGGTGACCAGCAAGGAGGACTTGGCGGTCTTTTTCATGGCGGGCACGGTCGAGAACGTACAGGGCGTCGCCCGGGAAGTCGCGTGGGCCTCCTCGCCGAGAAGCCTGCCGGCAGAGGCTTTTCCGCCACCGTGCGGTCCGCCGCGGTCCTCCCCACCCCGGGCGCCGGCGCCGTTCGGGGGCGGCGATACTGAACCCATGAAGCTCAGCCGTCCCGTCTCCTGGTTCCTGCTCGCCTTCGGAGTGTGGAGCTGGGTCATCTGGATCACTTTCGTCAAGAACCTGTGGAAGGACGGCAGCGGGCTCGCCTTCGACGACGCGGGCGATCCGACGGGGTACTTCTGGGTGCACCTGACGCTCGCCGTTGTCTCCTTTGTCTTGGGGACGGTCGTCGGGGGCATCGGGTTGCGCGGTGTCCGGGCCCTGCGCCACACACCGTCGTCATGACGTCTCAACGCACCAAGGCATAACGGGAGAGTCGCCGCGTGGTCATCGTGTTCCTGGTCCTGGTCCTGGCCGTGTTCGGCGGACTGCTCTGGTACGTGTGGCGTCGGCTGGTGCGCGACACGACGGCGGGGCCGGGGGTCTCCAGGCGGGTCGGCACGGTCGCCTTCGTGGCCGGGCCGCTGCTGATGTTCGCGGCGATCACCTCCGAGCGGACGGGCGCGCCGTTCTGGCTGCAGCAGGTGCTGGCCTGGCCCGGTTTCCTGTGGATGGCGCTGTCGCTCTACCTCCTGCTGGCGCTGCTCGTCGGCGAGGTCGTACGACCGCTGCTGCTCAGGGTGCTGGAACGGCGTCAGGCGCCCACGGCCGAGGTGCCCGAGGTGCGCGAGGCCGAGCCCATACCGGCGGGCGCGCCCACCCGGGAGGCCGAACAGCCCTCCGAGACCACGCGTGCCTCGGAGGCCACGCGTCCCGCCGGGGCCGAGCCCGACTCCGGGGCCGAGCAGCCCGGGACCGTACCGGTGCCCGCCCCCGCGCTCGCCGGGCCCTCTCGCCGTCTCTTCGTCTCGCGCGTCGTGGGCGGTGCCGCCGCGGCCGCCGCCGTGGGCACCGTCGGGTACGGCACGTACGGCGTCCTGAGCGGGCCCGAGGTGAAGCGGGTCACCGTGCCCCTGGCCAAACTGCCGCGCTCCGCCCACGGATACCGGATCGCCGTCGTCAGCGACATACACCTCGGGCCGGTGCTCGGGCGCGGATTCGCCCAGAAGGTCGTCGACACGATCAACTCGACGCAGCCGGACCTGATCGCGGTCGTCGGCGACCTCGTGGACGGCAGCGTGAAGGACCTCGGGCCCGCCGCCGCGCCGCTCGCCCAGCTGCGCGCCCGGCACGGGTCGTTCTTCGTGACGGGGAACCACGAGTACTTCTCCGGCGCCGAGGAGTGGGTCGCGCGCGTACGCGAACTGGGGCTGCGGCCGCTGGAGAACGCCCGCACCGAGCTCGCCGACTTCGATCTCGCCGGCGTCAACGACGTGGCCGGTGAGGAGGAGGGGCAGGGGCCCGACTTCGCCAAGGCCCTCGGGGACCGGGACCGTGCCCGCGCGTGTGTGCTGCTCGCGCACCAGCCGGTGCAGATCCACGACGCCGTGGACCACGGGGTGGACCTCCAGCTCTCCGGGCACACCCACGGAGGGCAGCTGTGGCCCGGCAACCTCGTCGCGGACCTCGCCAACCCGACCCTCGCCGGCCTGGAACGCTACGGGGACACCCAGTTGTACGTGTCCCGGGGCGCCGGTGCCTGGGGCCCGCCCACCCGGGTGGGGGCGCCGTCCGACATCACCGTCATTGAGCTGGCCTCCAAGCAGAGCTGAGCGCGGGGCGACCGCTCGCCCGGCCGGTGTCCGGCGTGCCGCCGACCCCGCCGACCATCGGGTTCCGGACAGTCGGCGGCGCCCCGGCCGCGACCCCAGGGCGGGGGACTTTCACACGACGCGGGACACGGTCGTCGCGGAAGACCCCGCCGGCCCCGGCGCGCCGGCCCGCGAACGGCACGCCGAGCAGGGAGGACGCGGTGGTGGGCGGTATCCGCGGGGCGGCACCGGCTCCTCCGCTTGTGGAGCCCCGCCGGGCGCAGGGCGCCGACGGCCTGACGCGTTCACGCGGGGTTGCAATTGCGCGCGTGACGCGCCGGGCCCGCCTCACGCAGCATGATGTGACGGAGGCGTGCGCGGGGTGAGGAGCAAACGTGTTGAGACGCAACTCGTTCCGGCTGCCGCGGCATCCCGCTTCGGTCGGCCTCGCGCGGCGCCGGGTGCGTGACCATCTGTCGGACTGGGGACACAGCGCGGGCGAGCAGGCGTTCGAGGACGTGCTGCTGCTGGTGTCCGAACTGGCGACGAACGCCGTACGGCACGCGCCGATGCTGGAACGGGAGTTCGAGGTCGCGGTGACCACGCTCGCGGACGGGTCCTGCCTCATAGAGGTCTCCGACGAGAGTCCCGTGCAGCCCCGGCTGCGGACGGTGGACGAGCACGAGGAGGAGTCCGGCCGGGGGCTGCGGCTGGTGGAGAGCCTCACGACCGCGTGGGGGGTCTGGAGCCGGGGCCGACACGGCAAGACGATCTGGGCGCTGGTTCCGGCACCGGCTGCTCGGTAGGACCCGGGTTCTTGGGCCCCGGGCTCCTGAGAGGGCGCCTCCTGAGAGGGCGCCCCCTGATGGGCGCCGCAGGCGCCTTCAGGGGGCGCGGGGAACTGCGCGACCAGCCCCCACCGGCCGGCACCACACAACGCACCCACCCCCCCAAAAAAACCCACCCCTCACGCGGGGCACGCCTCCGCGGGCAGCGTGACCGTCACCGCCAGCCCTTCACCCGGCGCCGTCCGGACCGTCACATCACCCCCGTGAGCCACCGCCACCCCCTGGACGATGGCCATGCCCAGCCCGCTCCCCGCACCCCCGCCCGCCCGGAAGAACCGGTCGAAGATGCGCGCGGCATCCTCCTCGGCCAGCCCCGGCCCCCGGTCGCGGACACAGAGCCGCACGACCCCGTCGGCCCGCGACAGACCGAGGGAGACCGGGACGTCGGGCGGCGTGTGCGTGCGCACGTTCGCCACGAGGTTGCCCAGGACCTGCCGCAGACCCGACTCGTCGGCCCGGACGAGGAGCGCCCCCTCGGCGCTCACCGTCACCGGCCGGCCGGGCTGCTGGGCCCGCAGATCCTCCGCCGCGTCGCGCACCAGACGGCTCAGGTCGACGTTCCTGAACCGCAGTTCGGGCCGCTGGTCGAGCCGGGCCAGGGTGAGCAGTTCGTCGACCAGGCGGGCCATGCGGTCGGCCTCCCCGGTCATCCGGTCCCAGGCACGCTTGCGCTCGGCGGGCTCACGCAGCATGCCCTTGTCGTACAGCTGGAGGTAGCCGCGTATCGCCGACAGCGGTGTGCGCAGTTCGTGCGAGGCGTCCGCGACGAACCGGCGCAGCTGGGCGGCGCTCCGCTCGCGGGTGCGGTACGCCGACTCGACCTGCTGGAGCATCGAGTTGAGGGCCAGCCGCAACTGCTCGACCTCCTGGGTCGGATGGTGGCTGGAGGGCACCCGCCGGGCCAGGTCCCCCTCGGCGATCGCCGACGACGTCTCCACCATGTCCTCCAGAGGCCGCAGCCGGCGCCGCACACTGAGCATCGTCAGCACGGCGAGCAGCAACAGCAGCAGGACCCCGAAGAACAGATCGAGCTTGAGGGCCTTCGCCATGCCCTTGTGCAGCGCGTCGGTCGAACCGGCGACCAGGATGACGGTCCCGTCGGTCAGGGGGACACCGATGACCCGGAACGGAGCGCCGTCCACCGTCACGTCGAGCGGCTCCGCGTCACCGGTGAGCGCCCGCGGGTCGTCCACCGCGGCGGCGAGCGCGCGCTGGTTCGGGGTCGGTTCGAAGGTGCCGAGGGTGAGCGGTTCTCCCCGCGGGTCGACCACCGCGAAGAGGGAGTCCGCGTTCGGCGGGACCTGCGCCTCCGGTATCTTCCCGTCGCGGACGAAGGCCAGCGCGCTCAGCGAGTCGATCTGCCGCGCGGTCAGCTGCGTACTCCCCAGCGAGTCCCGCATCGCGAGCAGTTCGGAGTCGATCTGGTCGAGCAGGTAGTACCGCATGCCCATCAGGCTCACCGCCGTCGCCATGACGATGCCGAGCGCCAGCAGCGCCACGTTGGCCAGGGTCAGCTTGCCGCGCAGCGAGTGGAGGCCGTGGCCGTGGCGGTGCCGGAGGATCATGCGAGCCCGTATCCGACGCCCCGCCGGGTCGTGATCACCGGGGCGCCGAGGGCGTCGAGCTTGCGCCGCAGATAGCTGATGTACGTCTCGACGACGGTCGACTCCGCCGGGTGCTCGTACTGCCAGACGTGCCGCAGGAGCTGCTCCTTGGGCACGATCCGCCCGCCGTTGCGCACGAGGAAACGCAGCAGGGCGTACTCGGTGGGGGTGAGCTCCACGGTGCGGCCCGCGCGGTGCACCGAGTACGTCGTCTCGTCCAGCTCCAGGTCGCCGTAGCGCAGCGGTGGCCGCTCGGGCAGGACGTCGGCCGGGCGGGTGCGGCGCAGGACGGCGGTGATGCGGGCTATCACCTCGTCGATGTTGAACGGCTTGGTGATGTAGTCGTCCCCGAAGGCGAGCGCGCCGACGATCTCCGTGGGCGCGTCCCGCGCGGTGAGGAACACCAGGGCCAGGTCGGGCTGTCTGGTGCGCAGTTCGCGGCCCAGGGCCCGGCCGTCGCCGTCCGGGAGCATCACGTCGAGGAGCGCGGCGTCCGGGCGGGTGCGTTCGGCCATCGTCAGCGCCTCGCGGACGGTGCCGGCCGTCATCACCTCGAAGCGGTGGTAGCGCAGGGCGATGGCCAGGACGTCCGCGATGCTCGGCTCGTCCTCGACGACCAGCACGGTCGCCCCCTCGTGAGCGGTCATGTCCCCAGTATCGGCGCGGGCACCGACAACGGGGCCGGCTCTCCCTTTGGAGTTCCTTGTGAGTCATGGCCGGGACATGTCCAGCGGCGCGCGGTGCCCCCGATGCTGAGCCGCAGGACCTGGGGGACCGACCGATGACCGACGGACGAGTAAGGGGCGTTGAGGCGTGACGACATTGGCACGGTGGTGCTATCGGCACCGGCTGGTGGTCCTGTTCCTGTGGGTGGGGGCGTTGTTGGGGCTGGGCTTCGCGGGCTCCGCCGCGGGCACGAACTACGCGGACACCTTCACCCTTCCGAACACGGACTCCACGCGCGCGTACGACCTGATGGAGAAGGCTTTCCCGGAGCGGTCGGGCGACACCGACACGGTGGTGTGGAAGGTCGACGAGGGCACGGCACGCGACGCGTCCGTACGCTCCCGGATCGAGCCCGCGCTCCAGGAGATCGGCCGGATGAAGGGCGTCGGCGACGTCAGCAGCCCGTACGCCGCCGAGGGGGCCGCGCAGATCAGCGAGAACGGGCGGATCGCGTACGCCCAGGTCACCTTCACCGAGCAGGCCAACGGGGTGCCGAAGGCCCTCGTGGAGGACGTCGTCGACACGGCGCAGGGTGCCGAACGCGCCGGGCTCCAGGTGGAGCTGGGCGGTCAGGCGATCACCCGGACCCAGGAACCGCCCACCGGTCTCGCCGAGATGGTCGGCATCCTGGCCGCCGCGGTCGTCCTCTTCCTCGCCTTCGGGTCGGTCTTCGCGATGCTGCTGCCCCTGGTCGTCGCGATCGCGGCCCTCGGCACCGGCATGATGGCGACCTCGCTGCTCAGCCACGTCACCGACGTCCCCGAAGTGGCGCCGCTGCTGGGCTCCCTGATCGGCCTCGGGGTCGGCATCGACTACGCCCTGTTCATCGTGACGCGGCACCGCCGGGGCATCCTGCGCGGCATGGAACCCGAGGAGTCCGCCGTCACGGCCCTCAACACCTCGGGCCGGGCCGTGCTGTTCGCCGGCGGCACCGTCTGCATCGCGCTCGCGGGGATGCTGGTGATGAACATGCGCTTCCTGGACGGTGTGGTCGTCGCGACCTCGCTGACGGTCGTGCTGAGCGTGCTGGCGGCGGTCACCCTGCTGCCCGCGCTCCTCGGGCTGCTCGGCATGCGCGTGCTCAGCCGCAGGCAGCGCCGCCGGCTCGCCGCCACGGGACCGGAGCCGGAGGAGGCGAGCGGTCCCGCCGCCCGCTGGTCCGCGTACGTGCAGCGGCGGCCGCGGTCGATCGCCGCCGGAGCCCTGCTCGTCATGACGGTGCTGGCGCTGCCCGTCCTGTCGATCCGGCTCGGCGCCACCGACCAGGGCAACCACCAGGACTCCACGACGACCCGGCAGGCGTACGACCTGCTGGCCGAGGGCTTCGGGCCCGGCTTCAACGGCCCGCTGCAGGTCGTCGTGGGCGGCGGTGACGCGGACGGGCTCGTCTCGGCCATCCGCTCGACCGACGGGGTCGCCCAGGTCGTCGCCGCGCCGCCCGCCCGGGGCATCACGGTCATCCAGGTCGTGCCCACCACGTCACCGCAGTCCGAGCGGACGGACCAGCTGATCGACCGGCTGCGGGACGACGTGATCCCGGCGTCCGGGACCGAGGCCCATGTGGGCGGGGTGACCGCGGTCTTCAAGGACTTCGCAGCCGTCACGGGAGAGCGGCTGCCCTACTTCGTCGCGGCGATCATCACCCTCGGGTTCCTGCTGCTGATGGTGGCCTTCCGGTCCCTGGTGGTGCCGCTGACGGCCGCCGTGATGAACCTGATCGCGGCCGCCGCGTCCTTCGGGGTGCTCGTCGCGATCTTCCAGTGGGGCTGGGGCACGGAGCTCCTCGGCATCGGCAAGGAGGGGCCGATCACCGCGTTCCTGCCGGTCATCATGCTGTCGCTGCTCTTCGGGCTCTCGATGGACTACCAGGTGTTCCTGGTGAGCCGCATGCACGAGGAGTGGGTGCACACCAAGGACAACGCGCGCGCGGTCCGGGTCGGCCTCGCCGAGACCAGCCGGGTCATCAACTGCGCGGCCCTGATCATGATCTGCGTGTTCTCCGCGTTCGTGCTCAGCGGTGACATGGAGGGCGCGATGGCGGGCATCGGGCTCGCGGCGGCGGTCGCGCTGGACGCGTTCATCCTGCGTACGGCCCTGGTGCCGGCCGCGATGCACCTCCTGGGGAACTCCAACTGGTGGCTGCCCGCCGGGATGGAGAAGCGGCTGCCGCATCTGGCGGTGGAACCCCGCGAGGAGGAGACCGCCGAGCCCCCCGCGCGCGTGCCCGCCGCCGCAGGCGGTTCCACCGTGATCCACGGCTTCGTCCGCACCCCGGACGGCGCGCCCGTCGAGGGCGCCGCGCTGACCCTGCTCTCCAAGGGCGGCCGGCAGCTCGACCGGGTGACGTCGCTGGCCGACGGCTCGTACATCGTCTCGGTGCCGTCGCCGGGCTCGTACCTGCTGGCCGTGACGGCCGCGGACCACCCGTCCAGGGCCCGTCACGTGCTGGTCGACGCGGAGCCGCTGGTGTACGACGTGGAGCTGGCGGAGGACGAGATGGACGCGGTGAACTGACCGTGCGCGCGGGGCCTGTCCGGCAGGCCCCGCGCGCCGGACAGCCGCTAGGTGGTCGATCCGGTCGGCTTCTTTGCGGGGTCGGGCAGCGCGTTCGTCATCCCCGGCAGGAAGTCCGTGAACAGTTCGTGCACCTCGCGGACCAGGGGCCGCAGCACACGGAAGCGGGCCAGTGAGACCCCGAGCGAGGTGAGGCGGGCGCCGCGCTCGGCGAGGCGGTAGCTGCGCTCGCGGCCCTCGGTCCGGTCGAAGATCCAGTACAGGACCAGGCCCATCTGGGAGAGCCACAGCAGTTCGGGCAGCACCTCCCGCAGTTCCTCGGGCACCTTCGCCTTCGAACCGCTGAGCACCTCGCGGCAGACGTCGATGGCCTCCACGCGCGCGTGCTCCGACTCGGCGGAGAACGGGCTGAGCGGGCTGTCCGGATCGGCGGCGTTCTTGAAGAACTGCACCGCGAACTCGTGGTAGGGCGTCGCCACGTCCAGCCACGTCTTGAGGACTCCGGCGATCCGCGCCTCCAGGTCCTTCTCCTGGTCCAGGACCTCGCGGACCGCCACCCGGTGCTCGGCGGCGAGCCGGTCGTAGAAGCCCTGGATCAGGTGTTCCTTGCCGGCGAAGTAGTAGTACGCGTTGCCGACGGAGACCCCGGCCTCCTTGGCGATGGCCCGCATCGTCGTCTTCTCGTAGCCCCGCTCCTGGAACAGGCGCATCGCCGTCCGCAGGATCAGGGCCCGGGTCTGTTCGCTCTTGACGGGCGTACGCGAGGAGCCGGAGTTCTCGGGCACCGCGGGGCCGTCCGGGCTGGGGGCACTGTCGTTCGCTGCTGGCACGTGACAGAGCCTAACGAGGAGCGCAGGTGCCGCCGTCGCAACCGGGCGGCTCGTAGGTCCAGCCCATGGCCGGGTCGTACGTCCACCCGTCGGCCGCGATGTACGTACGCCCGCCCCACTGGCCCTCCCGGCGGGCCCGCTGCCCCTCGCGCCACTTGGCGGCGGCGAGCACCGCGCCCCGCGCGAGGCGGGCCCCGACGGGGGTGCTGAGCCGGTGTGCCGTCGGGCGGTGCTCGGTGAGCGCCCACAGGGTGACGACCCAAGCGGCGGGGCCCCGGTAGACCTGGCCCGCGTCACCGATCACGGTGATCTCGTCGAGCGTCGCGGCGTGGTCGAGCCCCGGGAAACGGCGCCTCGCCTCCGCCGACCCGGCGGCGACCAGCTCCAGGGGCACCAGCTGCCGCTGCCACACGAGCCAGTCGCGCAGGAAGGTGCAGAGCGAGCACTGCGCGTCGTACAGGACGGTGAGCCCGCGGACCGGGACGCGCGTGGCGTCCCGGTCCGGGCCCGTGGTGGTGGCCACCGGAGTCACGCCCCGGCCGTGGGTGCGACCCAGCCCTGCGGCGGCACGGGCGGGAGCTGCTCGCGCTCCATGATGCCGCGGCGCCTGATCTTGTTGAGCACGTACGCGTTGCCCAGGTGCATGGCGCCCAGCACCAGGAGCACGACACCGAGCTTCGTCGACAGGGCCTCGAAGACCCCGCGGGCGTCGGCGATGCTGTCGTCCTGGTTCAGGTAGAGCGCCACGAAGCCGAGGTTCACCAGGTAGAAGCCGACCACCAGGAGGTGGTTGACGGCGTCCGCGAGCTTCTCGTTCCCGTGCAGCACATCGGCGAGGAAGATCCGCCCGTTGTGGCTGAGCGTCCGTGCCACCCACACCGTCAGGGCGACGCTGATCAGCAGATATATGACATACGCAACGACCGTGAGGTCCATGTCCCCCACCCTTTCCCGACTTCTTGAACGCGTTCAAAACGCGCTGTCGAGAGAGAATGTAGACCTGTTTTTGAACACGTTCAAGTCATCCGTCACGGGTGTGGATGTGACGTGTGGCTCAGGCGGTGCGGGCCAGTTCCGGCCGCTTGGTGTAGTCGGTGAAACCGATGACGTTGCCCCAGGGGTCGGCGACCTCGACGGTCCAGCCGGTGGCCACGGAGAGGGGGGCGTCGAGGGGCTGGATGCCGGCCGCCGCGAGGACGTCCGCGGTGCCCCTGGCGTCCCGCACCTCCAGCCACACCCGGGGGGTGGCCCAGGCCGGCGGCCGGTGCCCGAGCTCCTCCTCCAGGCGCAGCAGCACGCCGGGCGTCTCCTTGCCGACCTTCAGGACGGCGATCCCGGCCTCGTCGAGCCGGACCCCGAGCTCGAACCCGGCCCGCCGGTAGAAGTCCACGGCCTCGTCGAGGCTGCCGACGGGGAAGAGGACGTTGTCGAAACCGAGCAGTTCGTACGACTCATCGTCTGACATGTCGTCAGATTAAGTCGACGGACGGGGGAGACGGGGGAGGCGGGCGGGCAGTCACCCGGGTGGCGGCTTCCGCCTGCCGGCGCGGCTGACCCGGACGCGGGCGTCGCTGGGCGAGTGCCGCGTTCAGGCGCCCTCGGCCTCGCGTGTCGCCGGTATGCCCCGGCGGGCGGCCGTCAGGAGGGATGCCAGGTCGGGGGTGCGCAGGGTGAGGGTTGTGGTGGGGTCGTCGGACTCGCGGAGGCGGATCGTTCCGTCGGGGGCGGTGGCGAGTTCGAGGCAGTTACTGGCCTCGCTGCTGAACGAGGACTTCTGCCAGCGGAGTTCGGTCATGGCGGGGCCTTTCACAGGTCGTCGATGATTCTGTTGATGAAGTCGCGGGAGTGCGCGGCGTCGAGGGAGAGCTGCTCCATGCGGCTCATGATCGTTCGGTACTTCTCCAGCTGGGCCTCCGCGTGCAGGAATTCGGAGCCGTGTTCGGTGTCCAGCTGCACGGTGTCCAGTTGCGGGTGTGGACCTTCGGCGATGACCACCGTCTGGCCGGCGCCGGGGAAGATGCCTGCCGCGAAGGGAAGCACGAGGACGGTCACGTCCTCGCGCTCGCTCATCTGCGTGATGTGCGCCAGCTGTTCACGCATGACCCCGGGACCGCCGAACCGCATGCGCAGGGCGGCTTCGTGGATGATCCCGACATAGTGCGTCGGGGTGTCGCCGTAGAGGATTCCCTGGCGCTTGATGCGGTGGGACAGACGGTGCTCGACCGTCGGCGGCGGCAGGCTGGGCACGTTCTGCTGGAAGACCAGCCGTGCGTACTCCGCGGTCTGGAGCAGGCCGGGCAGGTGGGTGAACTGAACCGTACGCAGTGCCTTCGCGTGCTCCTCCATCTCCGACAGGTCCAGCAGGACCGGTGGGAGGAGGTCCCGGTAGTCGTCCCACCAGTTGCGGGAGCGGCCTCCCGTCATGGCCGCGAGCGCGTCGATGTAGGGCTCATCGCAGCATTCGTACCCGTGGGCGAATGCTCGAACACGATCCGCGCTGACGCCGAACCGTCCGGACTCGATGTTGCTGATGCGGGCCGGATCGATGCCGAGTTTCTGCCCGGCCTCGCGGGAGTTGAGGCCGGCTCGTTCACGCAGTTTGCGCAGCTCAGCGCCTAGACGTTGTTGTCTGACAGTTGCTGTCGGCCGAGGTGGCATCGGTGTCCCATCCAAGAAGTTGCCTTGTTCGGTAGCAGTATTGCAGCCAGCTGCTCTACTGTGTGTGCTCGTCAGGTCACTCAACGTGGCGTCGGGATTCCGGAAGCGCACCGCGTCAGCGACAGAGCCACCGCCCGCGTCACTCGACCACGTTCATCAACCCCCGCATCGCACACAGGAGTTACGGCCATGACCGAACTCGTCCTGAACGACCTCGCGCACCCCCCGCTCGACGGCGACTGGGAGTACGCCCTCCGCATCCCCAGTTCACCCTTCGGGCCCGGCATCGTCCGGGCCCATGTGCGGGCCGTGCTGACCCGCCACCGTACGAACCCCACCGTCCTCGACAACGCTCAGCTCGTCGCCTCGGAGCTGGTCACCAACTCCCTGGCCTGCACCCGGGACTCCATCGCCGTACGACTCGTCCGCACCGGCGGGCGGTTGCGGCTCAGCGTGTGGGACAGCAGCCCGTATCCGCCACCGCGGTGGCCCGGACCCGTGTCGGGGCCGGAGTTGGACGCCGAGAGCGGGCGCGGGCTCTGGCTGACGCGGGCGTGCGCCGACGAGTGGGGCCACTACCTCCTGATCAACGGACGCCGCAACGGCGGCGGCAAGGAGGTCTGGGCGGAGTGGCGCACCCCGGACGCGTAGGTCCGGACCCCGCCGGAGGCGGCCCCGCGGCCCAGCCGGCTTCTCTGTTGGGGGTGTCTCCGGCAAGATGGGTTGACCTGATTCTTTTCCTACTTCGTCCCCTCCCCAGGAGCAGTCACCGTGAGCGAGCAGCCGTCGCAGCCGCAGCAGCCACCGAACCAGCCGCCCGGCTACGGCTATCCGAACTCCGGGGCCACCCCGCCCGGTTACGGGTATCCGGGCTCCGGATCGACTCCGCCGGGCGACGCGAACCCGTACGCGGCCGGGCAGCCCGGGGCCGGGCAGCAGCCGGGGCAGCCGTACGGGTATCCGCAGGGCGGGTACCAGCAGTCGGGGTACCAGCAGCCCGGCGGGTACCCGCCTCCGGGGGCCGGGGGCTACCCGCCGCCCGGCGCGTTCCCGCCCGGTGCCTACACCGGCGACCCCAACGCCCCGTACGGCTACGACCCCTACGGGCGCCCGTACTCGGACAAGTCGAAGATCATCGCTGGGGTGCTGCAGCTCGTCCTCGGAGGTCTCGGCGTCGGGCGGTTCTACATCGGCAGCGTCGGGATCGGTCTCGCGCAGCTCTTCACCTGCGGTGGTCTCGGCATCTGGGCCCTGATCGACGGGATCATGCTGCTGACCGGCCACAACGCGACGGATGCCCAGGGCAGGCCGCTGCGTGGCTGAGCCGGGCCCCGTGCACGACGCACGCGCGGCGCGAGCCCCGCGCGCGGTGCGCGCAAACGCTCTGCGGCACCCGGCGGCGGCACCCCTCGCGGTGCTCCTCGCCGGGGCCGCCGGCGCGGCCTATCTGTACGTCACCGACCCGCACGAGTCCGGCCACGTCCTGCCCGCGTGCCCGTTCCGCTTCGTCACCGGGCTGCTCTGCCCGGCCTGCGGCGGCACCCGCATGACGTACGACCTGATGCACGGTCAGTTCGCCGCGGCCTGGCTCGACAACAGGGCGCTGCTGCTCGCCGCGCCGTTCGCCCTCGCGCTGCTCGCCCGCTGGACCGTGGAAGGGCTGCGCGGACGCCGCTGGCGCCCCGAACTGAGCGCGCGCAACCAGGTCCTGATCCTGGCGGTGGCGGTCGTATGGACCGTGCTCCGCAACATCCGGGGCTGAATCCCGGAATCCCTGCATACTTGATCACGGGATGGGAACAATAGAAGGTTTACCCTCCCGCCCGCCCCACGCCTCTCCGTACGCTCACACGGCACAGGGGGGACGACGTGTACGCGGTCACGTGGTCACGCGATTCTTGGCAGGTCTCTGCCATGGGGGGTTCCTCCTGGGGTCCCACCGGAGCAAGTCCGCTCCGGTCTCATTCAGTCATCCAGGAGCACGTCTCATGACCGTCCCCACTCCCGCAACCCCGTACGGTGTCGACCCCCAGGGCCGCCCCTACTCCGACAAGTCGAAGATCGTCGCGGGCATCCTCCAGATCTTCCTGGGCACCCTCGGCATCGGCCGCTTCTACGTCGGCTCCGTCGGTGTGGGTGTCGCGCAGCTCCTCACCTGCGGTGGTCTGGGCCTCTGGGCGCTCATCGACGGCATCCTGTTCCTCACCAGCAACGACCGCACCGACAAGCACGGCCGCGTGCTCCGCGGCTGAGTCCGGCCGGCGTGACGCACGAGGGCCCCACTCCGGCAGGAGTGGGGCCCTCGTGCGTCGGTGCCGGGACGATCAGAAACGGCGCGTGATCAGCGCACGCTTCACTTCCTGGATCGCCTTCGTGACCTCGATACCGCGCGGGCAGGCGTCCGTGCAGTTGAACGTCGTGCGGCAGCGCCACACCCCGTCCTTGTCGTTGAGGATCTCCAGCCGCTGCTCCCCGGCGTCGTCGCGCGAGTCGAAGATGAAGCGGTGGGCGTTCACGATGGCGGCCGGACCGAAGTACTGGCCGTCGTTCCAGAACACCGGGCAGGAGGACGTGCAGGCGGCGCAGAGGATGCACTTCGTCGTGTCGTCGAAGCGCTCCCGGTCCTCCGCCGTCTGCAGACGCTCGCGCGTCGGCTCGTTCGTCTCCTTGGTGATGAGGAACGGCATCACGTCGCGGTACGCCTGGAAGAACGGCTCCATGTCCACGACCAGGTCCTTCAGCACGGTGAGGCCCTTGATGGGCTCGACCGTGATGGGCTTGGCCGGGTTGATGTCCTTGATCAGCGTCTTGCAGGCCAGCCGGTTCTTGCCGTTGATCCGCATGGCGTCCGAACCGCAGATGCCGTGCGCGCAGGACCGGCGGAAGGTCAGCGAACCGTCCTGGTCCCACTTGATCTTGTGCAGCGCGTCGAGGACACGCTCCTTGGGGTCGATCTCCAGCTGGAAGTCCTCCCACACCGCTTCTCCCGAGACCTCGGGGTTGAAGCGGCGGATGCGGAAGGTGGCCGTGATGTACGGGGAGTCGGCGAAGCCGGGCTCGGGCGTGCCGGCCGCGTCCGCCTTGTCCAGGGTCGGGGTTGCCATCAGTACTTACGCTCCATCGGCTGGTAGCGGGTCTGGACGACCGGCTTGTAGTCGAGACGGATGGACTCGGTGCCGTCGTCGCCGACCTCGCGGTACGCCATGGTGTGGCGCATGAAGTTCACGTCGTCGCGGTTCGGGTAGTCCTCGCGGTAGTGACCGCCGCGGGACTCCTTGCGGGCGAGCGCGGACACGGCCATGACCTCGGCGAGGTCGAGCAGGTTGCCCAGCTCGACGGCCTCCAGGAGGTCGGTGTTGAACCGCTTGCCCTTGTCCTGGACCGAGACGTTCAGGTAGCGCTCGCGCAGCTCTGCGATCTTCTCGACCGCCGTCTTGATCGTCTGCTCGGTGCGGAACACCATGACGTTGGCGTCCATGGTCTCCTGCAGCTCGCGGCGGATGTCCGCCACCCGCTCGTTGCCCGTGGACGAGCGCAGCCGCTCGATCTGCGCGACGACCAGCGAGGCCGGGTCCTCGGGCAGGTCGACGTGCGTGACCGTGGCCGAGTACTCCGCCGCCGCGATGCCCGCGCGCCGACCGAACACGTTGATGTCGAGCAGCGAGTTCGTGCCCAGGCGGTTCGCGCCGTGGACCGAGACGCAGGCGACCTCGCCGGCCGCGTACAGGCCCGGGACGACCGTGGTGTTGTCCGCGAGGACCTCGCCCTGGACGTTCGTCGGGATGCCGCCCATCGCGTAGTGCGCGGTGGGCTGGATCGGGATCGGGTCCGTGTACGGCTCGATGCCGAGGTAGGTACGGGCGAACTCCGTGATGTCGGGCAGCTTCGCGTCCAGCTGCTCCGGCGGGAGGTGCGTGAGGTCGAGGTAGACGTGGTCGCCCTCGGGGCCGCAGCCGCGGCCCTCACGGATCTCCGTGTAGATGGAGCGCGAGACGACGTCACGGGACGCGAGGTCCTTCATGACCGGCGCGTACTTCTCCATGAAGCGCTCGCCGTCCTTGTTGCGCAGGATGCCGCCCTCACCGCGGGCGCCCTCCGTCAGCAGGATGCCCATGCGCCAGATGCCGGTCGGGTGGAACTGGAAGAACTCCATGTCCTCCAGCGGCAGCCCGCGCCGGTAGACGGCCGCCTGGCCGTCACCGGTCAGCGTGTGCGCGTTGGACGTCACCTTGAAGAACTTGCCGGTGCCGCCGGACGCGTAGATCACGGCCTTCGCCTGGAAGACGTGGATCTCACCGGTCGCCAGTTCGTAGGCGACGACGCCGGACGACTTCTTGACGCCGTCCACCTCGGTGATCAACTGGTCGAGGACGTAGAACTCGTTGAAGAACTCCACGCCCTCCTTCACGCAGTTCTGGTAGAGCGTCTGGAGGATCATGTGGCCGGTGCGGTCCGCGGCGTAGCAGGACCGGCGGACCGGGGCCTCGCCGTGGTTGCGCGAGTGACCGCCGAAACGGCGCTGGTCGATGGTGCCGTCCGGGGTCCGGTTGAACGGCAGGCCCATCTTCTCCAGGTCGAGGACCGCGTCGATGGCCTCCTTCGCCAGGATCTCGGCGGCGTCCTGGTCGACCAGGTAGTCACCGCCCTTGACCGTGTCGAAGGTGTGCCACTCCCAGTTGTCCTCCTCCACGTTGGCGAGCGCGGCGGCCATACCGCCCTGCGCGGCGCCCGTGTGGGAGCGGGTGGGGTAGAGCTTCGTCAGCACGGCGGTCCGGCTGCGCTTCGTCGCCTCGATGGCGGCACGCATGCCGGCGCCGCCGGCGCCGACGATGACGGTGTCGTACTTGTGGATCTTCATGTTTCTCGCAGCCCCGTGCCTAGCGGATGTTCGGGTCGAAGGTGAAGATCACCAGCGTGCCCAGCAGGATGGTGAACACCGTGGCGGTGTAGAGCAGGCCCTTGAGCCACAGCCGGGTGTTCGCGCGCTCCGCGTAGTCGTTGATGACCGTGCGCAGACCGTTGGCGCCGTGCAGCATCGCGAGCCAGAGCATCAGCAGGTCCCAGACCTGCCAGAACGGGGAGGCCCAGCGGCCCGCCACGAAGGCGAAGCCGATCTTGGAGACGCCGCCGTCGAGGACGAGCTGGATGAGCAGGTGGCCGATGACCAGGACGACCAGGACGATGCCGGACAGGCGCATGAAGAGCCAGGCGTGCATCTCGAAGTTGCCGCGGGCGGACTTCGGCGTCTTCTTGGTCCGCTTGCGCGGGGGGTCGATCAGGGGCGCCGGGTTGTCGACGTCGTAGAGGGACGCGCCCTCGACGGGGCCGATGCCGGACGCGGTCTTCTCAGTGGTGGACATGTGCGTCAGCTCCCGAAGACTTCACGAGCGGCGTGGCCGAGTACGGGGTACAGGGCCCCGATCATCAGCACGACCCAGATGCCGACCACGGTCCAGAGCATCTGCTTCTGGAAGCGCGGGCCCTTCGACCAGAAGTCGACGGCGATCACCCGCAGGCCGTTGAGCGCGTGGAAGAGGATGGCGGCGACGAGGCCGTACTCCAGCAGCGCGACGAGCGGGGTCTTGTAGGTGGCTACGACCCTGTCGTAGTCCTCGGGGGAGACACGCACGAGAGCGGTGTCCAGGACGTGTACGAACAGGAAGAAGAAGATGAGGACGCCGGTGACTCGATGAGCCACCCAGGACCACATTCCTTCCCGGCCGCGGTACAGCGTTCCAGCCGGCACGGAAGAACCCTCCGGGAGCGGGGATTGGGGCCTGCCGGCTTCGATGTCGGTCGGGCCCGGCCGGGTACGGTCCACCGGCCCTGGCCATCGTAGCGACGTGTTGTCGGAACGTTTACGGCGGGCCTACCGATGTGATCGAACTGGCAGGCAAACAGGTCCGTACGGGCTATAGCGGGCGGGGGTTTTGGGTGGGGTGGGGTGGTGTGGGGGTGGGAGTGGGGTGGGTGGGGTGGCCGGTGCGGGTGCGTTGTGGCTGGTCGCGCCGTTCCCCGCGCCCCTGAAAAGATTGCGCCGTTCCCCGCGCCCCTCAAGGCGAAAGACTGCGCCGTTCCCCGCGCCCCCTACGGCAGGAGGCTGCGTTGTTCTCCGTGGTCGTGGGAGGGGGTGGGGGGCAGGGATCTGGTCAGGCGGCCTTTGGCCAGGCGGCGTAGTTCTTCTGCTGTGTGGGAGCGTTCCTCGTCCGGGTCGTTGGTCAGGCGGGAGCGGATTCCGGCGAGGACCCGGTCGGGGTACTCCGCCGGGGGCGTGTCGTCCAGGCAGATCACGAAGACGTGGCCGAAGCGGCTCTCGTACGCCGCGTGCGCGGCGCTCAGGGCGGTGTGCGCGCCGGAGTACGCGCCGTCCGGGAGGAGCGTGAGGGACTCGCAGGCCAGGGCCTCGGCGACATCGCCGGGCGTCAGGTCGTACGCCGCCTCGTCGGCCGCGGCCAGCAGGGACTCAAGGTCGGGGTAGGGGCGGTGCGCGGCGACGCGGCGGGCCCAGTGACAGCTGCCACAGCAGGCGAGCAGGACGCGCTCGGCCTCGTCGGCGGGCAGGGCGTTGAACCGCTCCAGACCGGGGAGGCGGGAAGGACGGTGCGCGGGCAGCGTGGGTTCCTCGGCGGTTCGGTGGCGCTCGGACGGGCGCCACGCGTGGTTCGGCAGGGGATCAAGTGAGAGATGTGTCATCACGCTATCGAGACGTGACAGGACCTGTCCGACGAATGCCCGAACTTCACCCGTAAGGGCACGTCGCGGAGCGAGGGGCGGACGGCGGGACAGAGCGAAGGGGCTTAGGTTCACAACGGAGATACAGCGTAAGAGGACAGTCACAGAGACAGTCACGGGGACAGTCACGGGAGAGTGAGTGGTCTGTGGTGAACGGGCGTAGGCGCAAGCAACGGGCTTCGGACCGCAGGCGGCCCCTGCTGGTCGGCGCGGGCGTGGTGGCCGTCGTGGCGGGTGCCGCGCTGACCGTCGGGCTCTGGCCGGGCGGCGACGCAGGCGCGCCCTCGACCCGGCGACCCTCCGGACAGGGACATGCCCAAGCCCCCGCGGCCTCCCCGACGCCGTCACCCAGTCGGACGTATCCCCTGTCACGGACTCCCCGGACGATACCGGCCGTGCGCGAGCACACCCCGGCCCGCGGTCCGGGCTGGCGGCCGGCGAAGGGCGGGCGGGTGGTCGTCGGCGACAAGGCGCTCGCGGACGAGGGCCGGCTGCTCGCGAAGGAACTGGGGCTGGCCTACGCGGGTGAGGGCGAGCCGCGCGCCGGCGACGTCGGGCTGAAGCTCACGGACGAGGACGCGAACGCGGAGTCGTACACGCTGGCCGTCGCGGACGGGCGGGTGCGGATCAGCGGGACGGCCGAGGCGGGCGTCTTCTACGGCACGCGCACGCTCAAGCAGGAGGTCCACGGGAAGGCCACGGCGCCCGAGGGGGTCGTACGGGACTCGCCGGCGAAGCCGCAGCGGGGGTTCATGCTGGACATCGCGCGCAAGCACTTCACCGCCGCGTGGATCGAGGACCGGATACGTGAGCTGGGCGACCTGAAGTACAACCAGCTGGGCCTGCACTTCTCCGACGACCAGGGCTTCCGGATCGCCTCCGACTCGCATCCCGAGGTCGTGTCGAAGGAGCACCTGACGAAGGCGGAGGTGCGGCGCATCCTCAAGCTCGCGGCGAGCCGCCACATCAGTGTCGTGCCCGAGATCGACTCGCCCGGCCACCTCGGCGCGGTGATCGCCGCGCACCCGGACCTCCAGCTCCGCAACACCCAGGGGGTCGCGACGCGCGGCGCGATCGACATCGCGAACCCGGCGTCCGCGAAGATCGTGGACGAACTGCTGGACGAGTACGCCGGCCTGTTCCCCGGCCCGTACTGGCATCTGGGGGCCGACGAGTACCAGGCGCTGACGGTGGCGAACCCGGAAGCCTCCTACCCGCGGCTGGCCGCCGCGGCGACGAAGGCGTACGGATCCGGTGCCGGGATCGCCGACCTGGCGACCGGGTGGCTCAACGACCGGGCCGCCACCATGCGCGGGCACGACCGCACCCTGCGCGCGTGGAACGACGGGATCTTCGCCGGGGGCGAGGTCCAGGCCGACAAGGACGTCGAGGTCGCGTACTGGACGGGCAAGGAGATCGGCGCGCGTCCGCCGGCCGAGTACCTGCGGGCCGGGCGCGAGCTGCACAACTACAACGACGAGTACCTCTACTACGTCCTCGGGCAGCCCAACACCTTCGTCTACCCGACCGGGCAGCGCATCTACGAGCAGTGGACGCCCCTCGTCCTGCGCGGTACGGCGCCGGTGGCCAAGGAGTACGACGACCGGATACTCGGCGCGTCCTTCGCCGTCTGGTGCGACCTCGCGGGCTCCCAGACCCAGGACCAGGTGGCGGCGGGGATACGGATGCCGCTGCGGGCGCTGACGCAGAAGCTGTGGGACCCGCGCCCGCCCGAGGCGTCGTGGACCGACTTCAAGGGGCTGGCGGGGAAGCTGGGCTGAGGGCCGGCGCCGCCGGGGCGGGCGGGGGCCGGAGGTCCGGCCGTGCGGGGCGGCCGCGATGACGCGGTTGTGGCGACTTGCCCGTTCCGGTGGCGAACTGCCGTGCGTATGTGGTGTATTCGGCGCTGGCCGAATCGACACGGCGGGGGGAGCGGCATGGGCTACTGGGGATACTTCGTGGTGGGCAGGAGCGAGCGGCGGCTCGCGGAGCTCGGCGCGCTGTCGGCGGCGGCGCCGGGCATGACGCTGCACGAGACGACGGAAGACGGCTGGCAGGTGTGGGAGTACCCGAACGCACCCGACGGCGCCGCCGGGGACGTCGGGAACATGAACGACCTGGCCGAGGAGACGGGCGCGCCCGCTCTCTTCGGCTACGTCATGGACAGCGACTGCGTGGTCGTCGAGGCGGCCGCGCCCGACAGCGGGTCCTGGACGACCTGCCTGGCCCGGGAGGCGATGGCCGGGTACCTGGGCGGCAACGAGGACGGGCTGGCTGTCGACGACTTCTTCCTGGAACCGCGTGACGCCGTGGCGCGGGCCCTCGCCTGGGCCGCCGAATCGGGCCGTGACGCCTCCGAGGAGCGTCTCCTCGACGTGCTCACCTCCGACGCGGACCCCTCGGCCGAGATGCTTTTCTTCCGGTTCCTGGACCGGCTCGGGGTCGTCCCGATGTAGATTTCGGCCATCTCGCAGTGTGACGTTCCGGCCACAGTGCACGCAGTAAGGGGAAGTGCGGGCTCCGTGACCGGCGGCGGCCCCACCGAGGGAGGCGTGATGAGCCTGGTGGAACTGATCGCTCGGGCCGACGAGCGGGGTCTCGCGGCCGGCGGTCTGGCGTGCCTGGACAGGTGCGTACCCCTGTTGGGAGGCGACGACGAGATCCTGCGGCCCCTGTGGGCGAGCCTCGCCGAGTCCGAGGCCGGGGACCTCGACTGGGGCGAGTGCGTCGAGCAGGCGCGCGCCAAGCTCTACGCCTTCGAGGTGCCGCGGGACGACGCGTCCGCCGAGGGCGAGGCCGTCGCGCTGGCGCATCGCATGCTCGGCACCGCCCCCGTCGAACGGACCACCGAGAACCTCCGGGAGTGGGCCGACGACTGCTCGGTCGCCGCGCTGCGGATCCACCGCCTCCTCGACGGCTCGTCCGCTGCTGGATCCGGCGACGCGTCCTCCGTGACGGCCCCGCGCGAGGGCCGTACGCAGGACATGTCACCCCTCGTCGCCGCCGAACTGCGCCGCCAGATCGCCATCCTGGAACTGCTGTCGGCCCACGGCCCGGCCGGTCTGCGCCAGGCGCGGGAGCTCTCCACGGAAGGCCGGCGCGTGCTGCGCGCGGTGGTGTCCCGGCGGGCCCGCGGCCGCGCCTGACCCGAACCGGGCCGGAACCGCGGAGGGCCGGGACCCCGTGCGAAACGGGGTCCCGGCCCTTTGCGGGTCGGTGGCGCGGTGGTGCGCCGGCGCCGGTGGCGTGTCTACGGGGTCAGGACCTGGCCCAGACGCGCGGCCGTCGCCGCGCCCAGCTGGGTGACGCCGTAGTACGCCGACCTGGCGACGGAGACGCCCGAGGCGGTGCTCGGAAGGTGGAGCAGCGTGCCGTTGCCCGTGTCCTCGCCCTCGGCGCCGATCAGCAGGTGCGCCCGGCCGTGGCCGGAGAAGTCCGTCAGCGAGACGGACGAGCCCAGCTTGTCGTCCTTCTCCGTGGACCCGGCGATGCCGCTCGTGTCCTGCGAGTAGGAGAGCGAACCGGTGCCGGTCAGCCCCGCCGCGGTGCCCCTCAGGAGCCAGACCGCGCCCGCGTCGGCCTTGTTGGCGCCGCTGCGCGTGATGTCCTCGTTCGGGGCGCCGGTCAGGACGTCCGCGAAGCCGTCGGCGTCGAAGTCGCCCACCGAGACCGAGGTGCCCATCGCGTCACCGGACTCGTTGGCCCCCTCGACACCCGCGGTGCTCTGGGTGATCTTCGTCATGCCCGTGGTGGTGAAACCGGTGGACGTGCCGGGAACCATCGTGACCTGGCCGCCGGAGACCGCGCCGGACTCGGTGGCGGACGGCTGGCCGATCACGATGTCGTCGTAGCCGTTGCCGTTCACGTCGCCCGCGACGAGGGAACGCCCGCCCTTGACGGTGAGCGTGGACACCTTCGACAGGCCCAGCGACCTGGACCCCTTGAACCAGGTGACCTTGCCGGCACCGGCCGCGTCGCGGTAGGTGAGCGCCACGTCCGCGTAACCGTCCCGGTTGAAGTCGCCGCTGGCGGCGTCCGCGTAGGCGAGGGCGCCGGAGGCGGTGGTGAGGTCGCCGGCGACCTCGTGGCCGTCGTTGAACCGCGCGGCCCAGTTGCCGCCCGTGCCGGTGGCCGCCGTGAAGACGTCCGCCCTGCCGTCGGCGTTGAAGTCGCCGACCGCGACCGTCGCGCCGAACCGCGCGCCCACCGGCTCGTAGTCGTCGCCCAGCGCCATGGTGTCGGCGCCGGTGTCGAACTTCGGGCCGTACAGGATCGTCACCGCGCCGCGGTCCGCGTGACCGGTCGTGTCGTCCTCGCCGGGAGCGCCGATCGCGAGGTCCGCGTAGCCGTCGGCGTTGATGTCGCCGAGGGCCGTGGCCGCGCCCCACTGGTCGCCCGACTCGGCGGCGCCCGGGACGTTCGCGGTGCCCTGGTTGAGCTTCACCTTCGCGGCGGAGACGGGGCCGTTCAGACCGCCGGGCACGAGCGTGAGCCAGCCGCTGCCCTGCTTGGGCGTGGCGGCGACGAGGTCGCTGATGCCGTCGCGGTTGACGTCGGCCGTCGGGACCGCGGCGTTCCGGCCGGGGCCGGAGGCGTACCGGCGGATCTCGCCCAGCTTCGCGTACAGGTTCTTGCCGGGGTTCTCGGTGGTGAGGGCGTCGCTTCGGCCGGCGACCGTGTTCAGCGTGGCCTGCTCGCCGGCCTTCCACACGCCCGTGTCCTCGGCGGCGGTCAGGGTGACCCGCCCACTCGGGTCGCCGCCGTACTGGCCGAGCTTCCACGCGGCGACACGCGCCACGGACTCCAGGGCGGCGCGGGTCGGCCTGCCCGCGGGCTTCGCCGGGGTGGTGGCGGTCGCCGCGGCGCCCTCGTAGTCACCGAGGACGGCGATGCCCGCCGAGTCGCCGTCGAAGCCGTACGTGTGGGAGCCGCGCACCGGCAGGTCGGTGCCGCCCGCCCGGCCCTCGAAGATCCGGCCGCACTTGTCGACCAGGAAGTTGTAACCGAGGTCGCTCAGCTTCTCGGTCCGCACCTGGTACGCCATGATGCCGCGCACCAGCGCCGGGGACTCGGCGCAGCTGTAGTCGTTCGTGCCGGCCGTGTGGTGGACGAAGACCGCGCTGACCTTCTCGATGTACTGCGGCGGGTCCGGCACCGTCGACTCGGCGGCGCCCCACTGCGCGCGCGGGACGATCGGCGGCTGCGTCACGGTGGACGGCGGCGGGGACGGGACCGGATCGGGCGTCGGGGAAGCGGAGGCGCTCTCCGACGCGTCTTCCGGGGTGCTCTCGGCGGGTGCCGCCGCGGCACCTGTCGCGGGCCCGGTGCCCGTGCCGGTGCCCGTGGACTCCGTGGGGTCCGGGTCCGGGGAGTCCGCGGCCGCGTCGGCCGGGGCCGCGGGGCCGGTCGGGTCCTCGGCGACGAAGGCGGCGTTGTCCAGGGACGCGCCCGCGGACGTGCCGGTCGATGTGCCCAGTGCCCCGTTCTTCGCCTCGGCCGGGGTCACGCCCGGGTCGACGAGGCTGAGTTCGAGTCCTTCGGGCAGACCGGAGTCCGCCGAACCTCCCCCGGACGTCGCCCGGGAGGTGCCCCCGGCGGCGACGACACGTGCCTCGACGCCGTCGCTCGGACCGACCCACAGTGGATCGGACGCGCCGCGCGCCTTCCCGTCGCCGGGCTCCGCCCCGTCGGCCGGGTGCGGCTCCAGCGCCAGGTTCCGCCAGCCGGTCCACTCGCCCGTGTCGAGGGACCGGGTCCGCACCTGGGCGGTGCCGTCGAGTCCGGCCGCCGCGCCGGTCCAGGAGACACCGAGCAGCGAGAACTGCCGGGTGCTCGTCCGCTCGACCTCGCGCCGGCCCGAGCCGTCGCTCTCCATCGTGAGCTCGTGCACCCGCACGGGCCGCTTGGTGCGCGCGGCATCCGTCGCGGGGTCGTCACCCGGATTCGCGACGGCGTACGTCACGGCCCCCGCCCCGCCCAGCGCCACGGCTCCGATCGTCAGCCACGCTCTCCGCTTCATGCTCAGCGGTTTGTACGCATGGGTCGTCCGGCGACTCAAATACCCCACCCCTAGAAAGCCTCACAAAAAACCCACCCGTCACGCAGATGGTTCCTTAATTCAGCGCCAACTCCGGGCCAAACATCACCCAACAGGTGTGTGCGGTACGTCACTGGACGGCCGCGGGAGCGCCGCACCGACGATCGAGAGCGGCAGATGGTTGTACGGGTTCGGGTGAATTGACGCGTGATGTTTGTCACGGTGATGACGTGTGATGTTCGGGGCGTTCTCCTCGCTTGGTGTTGCGGACCGGGCGTGGCTCTCGCGGCCGGACGTCACCGGACAAGGGGGCGCGAACGATGGGAAGGACGGGCACGGAGTCGGGGGAGCGCCCGCGCGCGCCCCGGGGGCTCTCGGCCGACCTGCGGATGCGGCAGCACGCGGCGCAGTTCGTACGGGAGATCACCGCGAGCAGCCGGCTGCCGCTGGACTACTCCGTCGCGAGCCTGCGTGTCGTCGACTTCATCGTCGACGGACTGCGCAAGAGCGGCCGGGACCGCACGGCCGTGGGCCATGTGCTGTTCGGACTCGGGGTGTACGCCGGAGAGGTGCTGGTGCGGCGCGCCGGTGCCGCGTGGATCGAGTTCGACCAGGGACAGCGGGAGCTGTTCGGCCAGCAGGTGGGCGTACGGATGCGGGACGGGCGCGTGTGGAATCCGCTGGGCAAGGTCGTGAAGCGGTTCGAGGCGGGG
Organism: Streptomyces sp. NPDC002701; assembly: GCF_042889045.1. NCBI lineage: Bacteria > Bacillati > Actinomycetota > Actinomycetes > Kitasatosporales > Streptomycetaceae > Streptomyces > Streptomyces sp. NPDC002701. The sequence continues at coordinate 526,342 of NZ_JBIAQL010000003.1, read as the reverse complement.
GAGCGGGAGTCCCTGCACACCTTCTATCTGCAGTTGCACGGGCGGGTGCGGGCCGGTGGCCCCGGGCACGGGGCGATGGGCGGCGCGGCTGACGGACTGTGACGTTTCCGTGCCGCACGGCGCAGATGACCTTGAGGGCGTGTGATCACGTGTGATCACGCGCTGCGTGCCGTGCGGTGCGGACACCGGCCGGTACGAGCTCGGTGTGAACGAGGACAGTGTTGGGCCAGGGAGGGGAATCCCGCCGCGTGCGATCGTCCGACGGGGACCTGGGTGCGGCCGTCGCGCGGGCGCAGCAGGGGGACGAGGCCGCCTTCGCGGTCGCGTACCGGATCGTGCAGCCCGGACTGCTCGGGTATCTGCGGGGACTGGTCGGCGCCGAGGCGGAGGACGTGGCGTCGGACGCGTGGCTGGAGATCGCCCGGGACCTGGGGCGCTTCCGGGGGGACGGGGCGGGGTTCCGCGGCTGGACCGCGACCATCGCCCGGCACCGGGCTCTCGATCACCTGCGGCGCCAGAAGGTGCGGCCGCGGGCGTCCGAGGTCGAACAGGACCTGCTCGACCTGCCCGCCGCGCACAGCACGGACGACCAGGCACTGGAGTCCCTCGGTACGCAGTACGCCCTCGAACTGCTCGCGGGTCTGCCGCGCGACCAGGCCGAGGCCGTGCTGCTGCGGGTCGTCGTCGGCCTCGACGGTCCCGCGGCGGCTCGTGTCCTCGGCAAACGCCCCGGCGCGGTACGCACCGCCGCGCACCGGGGCCTGAAGCGGCTGGCCCGCCGGCTCGGCGACGAGGGTGTGACGGATGTCGGTCCCCGGACGCTGGGGGAGTCGGAATGAACGGCGAGCGGCGCACGGGCGGCGAGGGTGATCCGGACATGGGTGAACGAGAGGGCGGCGACCCCCGCCCGCACCACCACGGTCCGAGCGGTGCTCCCGGGCCCGAACCCGACCTCGCTGCCCTGCTCACCGCCGCCGTGCTCGACGCGGCGGTGGACCCCGATGCCGAGAAACGGGCGCTCGCCGCGTTCCGGGAGGCGCGGGACGAGGGGGCGCACGGGGAGGCGCGCACCCGGCGGCGGGACGACTGGCGGCCCGCGGGTGAGCGGCGGCGCGGATGGTCCGTGCGGGCGACGCTGGTCGCCCTGGCGGCGAGCGTGACGCTCGGCGGGGTGGCGGTCGCGGGGATCGGCTCGGGCGTGGGGGCGGGTGACGGAGGGGGTGGGCGGGACCGGCCCCGGCCGCCGGAGAGCGCCCCGGCGGGCACGCCTGGTCCGTCCGGCCCGCCGGAGCCCGGGCGGACCGACGGTTTCGCCGGGCCTTCCGACCGCCCCTCCGGCACCCAGGACAGCAAGAACGACAAGAGCGAGAACAAGGACAAAAACAAGAACAAGAACAAGGACAAAAAGAAAGACAAGAGCAAGGGCAAGGGCAAGAACAAGGGCGAAGACACGGGCGCGAGCGCCGACGAGGACGCCAAGAAACCCACAAAAGGCCCGGAGAGCACGAAAAGTGCGAAGGGCGAGAAAAGCGCGAAACCCGACAAGACTGCCAAGAGCACCAAGAGCGCGAAGAGGGAGAAGCCCGCGAAGGGCAAAGGTCGCTGAGCCGATGGCAACGACCGGGGCCGCCACCCCCCACAGGAGAGGCCCCGGCCGTCGCGCGGCACGGGCCGCGCGGCGGCCCGTACTCTCCTCAGCGCCGACGGTGCGTTTTGTGTCACACCCCGTCCGGCAACGAGTTAGTTGCAAGTTGTACGGGCGTGGACGCACCCCCGTTTCAAGCCGTAACGTGCATTTCGCGCCGGATGCGGGGCAGGACCGCAACCATCGACCGAGAGACCACGACGGAGAGAACCCGGTCCGCGAGAGCGGCGCCGGCCGGGCGCGATAAGGGGCGCGGTGCTGGGGGACGACGCGGAGCTGACCGCCGCGGTGCTTGCCGCACAGTACGGGGACGAGACCGCGTTCCGGACTGTGTACCGAGCCGTGCATCCACGGCTCCTGGGATACGTACGCACGCTGGTCGGTGACCCGGACGCCGAGGACGTCACGTCCGAGGCGTGGCTGCAGATCGCGCGGGATCTGGAACGGTTCAGCGGTGACGCCGACCGGTTCCGCGGCTGGGCGGCCCGGATAGCGCGCAACCGCGCGCTCGATCACATACGCATGCGCGGCCGGCGTCCCGCGACAGTCGGCGACGAGACCGAACTCACCGGCAAGGCGGCCGAGTCCGACACCGCGGGGGAGGCCATCGAGGCCCTCTCCACGGACGACACCCTCTCCCTCATCGCCCGGCTCCCGCAGGACCAGGCGGAAGCCGTCGTGCTGCGCGTCGTGGTCGGCCTCGACGCGAAGACCGCCGCGGACACCCTCGGCAAACGCCCGGGAGCCGTCCGCACCGCGGCGCACCGCGGTCTGAAGCGCCTCGCCGAACTGCTCGGCGCCGAGCAGGAATCAGCGGATGCGGAATCGGCCGGCTCGCTGAGCTCGGTACCCCCGCAACGGCCCCCGCACGCAGAGCCGCGTACCCGCGCGGTCACGTCCGCCGGTGTGACGCATACGCCGTCGCGGACGCAGAAGGACATGTGATGGCCGACGAGCGCTGTGTCTTTCCGGGAGACGGTTCCCGGACCCCCGGCCGGTGGCTTGACCGTGACGCGGCGGAGCGGCTGCTGCGCGGAGAGCGGCTCGAAACCGTCGACGCCGACAGCCGTGCCGAGGCCGCCCGGCTCGCCGAAGCACTCGGTGTCCTGGGCGCGATGACCGCCGTGACCGGGCAGGACGGCAGTGAACTCCCTGGTGAGGCCGCCGCGTTGGCCGCGTTCCGTGCCGTGCGCACCACCGGGACCCGCGAGCGGACCGGGCCGGCCGGGACCGGCACGTACGCCCGCCTGAATTCCTCGGTGGCTGCGGACACCTCTCTGGACGCCGGCCTCGTCCGGCTCGGCCGGGCCGGCACGGACCGCCGCGCCCCCTCGGTCTGGGGTCGGCCGGTGCGCCACGGCCTGGCCGCCGCGCTGGCCGCCGGGATGATCGGCGGAGTCGCCATGGCCGCGACCGCCGGTGTCCTGGCCTTCGGCGGCGACGAACCGGAACCCGGCGCCTCCGCGACGGTCGCCGTCACTCCGGACCGGCCGCTCCGCACGCCGTCCCCCGGGAAGAGCCGTGGCGGCGCCGACGAGCCGCGGCCCGACGGCGGTGCCGGCGCACCGTCCGGGGAGAACTCCGTCCCGCGCGGTGAGGCGCGCGGCGACACGGACACGGGTACGGGCCCGGACGCACAGCCAGGCTCCGACGACAGCGGACGCGAACACCGGCCGGGCCGCGGGTGGGCCGGGATCGCCTCGGCCTGCCGTGACCACCGCGACGGAAAGGAACTCGACGCGGGGCGCAGGCGCGCTCTGGAGAACGCGGCGCACGGCGCCGGGCAGGTGCAGAAGTACTGCAGGGGCGTCCTCGGGAACGGGGACCGTCACGACTCCGGCCGCGACTGGAGCGACCCCGGATCCGGGCAGAACGCTCCACGCAACGGCAACGGCAACGGCAACGGGAACGGCGGCAAGGGCGACAGCGACAGCGACGGCGGTCAGGGCGACGGCGGCGGCAAGGGCGACCACGGTCGCAACGGCGACGACGGTGACGACCGTGGCAACGGCAACGGCAACGGCAACGGCAACGGCGGCAAGGACCGCGACCGTGCCCGCGACGACCGCGGTCACACAGGTCCGGGCACCTTCCGCGCCCCGGCGGTGTCGGTGTGACGTTTTCAGCCGCGCCGACGCAGTAGTAAGCGAGCCGACTGGTCATCGGCTGTCGCACGAGCCGGGGTTCCCCCCGTACCCACGGCTCGGTGCACAAGGCGCGGGCGGGACACGTTCCCCCGGTCCCGCCCGCGCCCGCTCACTCTCTCCGCCACCCGGTCCTCACCAGTAGACGACGACCTTGTCGCCATTCCTCACCTGCGAGAACAGCGCCGAGATCTTCCCCTCGTCCCGTACGTTCACACAGCCGTGCGAGCCGCCGTAGTAGCCCGTCGCCGCGAAGTTCGCGGAGTAGTGGACCGCCTGGCCGCCGCTGAAGAACATCGCGTACGGCATGGGCGAGTCGTAGATCGTCGACACATGATCACGCGACTTGAAGTAGACGTCGAAGACCCCTTCGCGGGTGGGTGTGTACTCCGTACCGAAGCGCACCTCCATCGTCGAGAGCGTACGGCCGTCGATCATCCAGCGAAGGGTGCGGCTGGTCTTGCTGATGCACAGCACCCGGCCCGTCATACAGCGCGGGTCCGGCTTCGCGGCCGGCTGGCCGCCCGACGCGTACAGGTCCCACTTGCCCGGCGCGTGGGTCATCCGCAGGAGGCGCCGCCAGGTCACCGAGTCCGTCGTCCCGGTCATCGGCAGGCCCCGCTTGCCCTGGAAGCCCCGCACCGCCTCGGCCGTCGCGGTGTCGTACGTCCCCGTCGGCCCCTCGTAGAGCCACAGCACCTCGCGCAGCCTGGCCTGCAGCTCCCGTACGTCCCCGCCGCGGTCGCCGGGGGCCCACAGGACCTTCGGCGCGGGTTGCGCGGGCTCGGCGTCGCCGGGCGAGGGCGGGTCGGCCGGTGCGGACGCGGCGCCCGCCGATCCCTGGCCGCCCGAGGCTCCGGCCGCCGGTGCGCCCGCCGCCGGTGTGCCCGTCACCGGTCTGCCCGTCTTCGGGTCGACGGTCTGGATGGTGCATCCGCCCACCGCGAGCCCCGCCGCCACCGTCACCGCCGCGACCGATCTCCACATGCCCTTCGTACGCATCCGAACCCCCCGCTGCTCATCGAACCGTCCTCGATGTGCCGTGGCGACACCTGAGAGGGTTCCCGCGCGTCCTTCGTTGCGAACCAGGCAGCATTGTGTCGTACCGGGGTGCGAGACTGCCTCTCATGCTTGGTGTGACCGATCTCCCCACCTATCTCGTGGGTCTTGTGCTGATTGTGCTGTTGCCGGGACCGAACTCGCTCTATGTGCTGTCCGTCGCCGCGCGGCGGGGCATCCGGAACGGCTACCGGGCCGCCGCCGGTGTCTGGTGCGGTGACGCCGTGCTGATGACGCTCTCGGCGGCCGGTGTCGCGTCGCTGCTGCAGGCCAACGCCCTGCTCTTCTCGATCGTCAAGTACGCGGGCGCCGGATATCTGACCTGGCTGGCGTTCGGGATGCTGCGGGCCGCCTGGCAGATGTGGCGGACCCGGCGCGACCGGGGCGGGAGCGAGGAGGCCGTCGCGCCGGTCGCCGAGGAGCGGCCCTTCCGGCGGGCGCTCGTCATCAGTCTGTTCAACCCGAAGGCGATCCTGTTCTTCGTCGCCTTCTTCGTCCAGTTCGTGGACCCGGGGTACGCGTATCCGGCCGTCTCCTTCGTCGTGCTCGGTGCCTTCGCGCAACTGGCGAGCTTCCTGTACCTCAGCGCGCTGATCTTCGGCGGGACGAAGCTGGCGGCGGCCTTCCGGCGGCGCAGGCGGCTCTCCGCGGGAGCCACCTCCGCCGCCGGTGCCCTCTTCCTGGGCTTCGCCGTCAAGCTGTCCCTGGCCAGTTCGGTCTAGAACTCAGGCGCGCCGGGCGAGACCGACCCGGGCGGTGTACTCGTCGAGGCCGCGCGCCGAGCTGCCCGCCCAGCCCACGTAACCGTCGGGGCGGACGAGGAACACCCCGGTCCCGTACGCCTCGTACTCCGGGACACGGACCGTGGGGGTGCCGGGGAGGTCCGGTACACCGGTGTCCGTGCCGACCGTGAGCAGCGTCCAGTGCGGGCCACGGAAGGCGTCGAAGAGGCGCACCCCGGCGCGGGTGCCGTCCGGTGCGCGGTCGCCCGCGCGCAGGGCGTCCTCGGGCAGGTCCGCGCGCGTCTCCACGGCGAGCGAGGAGCCCCGGTAGCCGAGGCCGAGCTGCTGGGTGGCGGCGCCCCGCCGGACCTCGCCGCGGTGGACGCCGGTGGACAGGCCCAGCATCTGCGCGGCGACCGGCCGCCGCTCCTCCTCGTAGCTGTCGAGGAGGGCGGCCGGGGCGTCCCGGCGCAGTACGGCGGCGAGCTTCCAGCCCAGGTTGTAGGCGTCCTGGACACTGGTGTTGAGGCCCTGGCCGCCCGCGGGGGAGTGGACGTGGGCCGCGTCGCCCGCCAGGAAGACCCGGCCCTGCCGGAAGCGGTCCGCCAGTGCGGCACGCGGCCGGAAGTCGGAGACCCAGCGGACCTCGGTCACGTCGTCCGGCAAGAGGTGCGTCCGCGTGGCCACCAGCTTGCGGATGCCGGCCAGGGACAGGTCCGGCGCGGCGGACGGATCCGCGAAGCCGGCCATCAGCTGGAAGTCCTCGGTGTGCGGCAGGGGGCAGATCGCCAGGACGCCCTCGCCGTCGGCGGGCGGGAAGAAGTGCCAGTTGTCGCGGTCGAGGCCGGTGACCCGGATGTCCGCGACCAGGGCCGGCGCCGGGTCCACCGTCTCCCCGGTCAGGGCGATGCCCAGTGCGCGCCGCACGGCCGAGCGGCCGCCGTCCGCGGCGACGGCGTGGCGGGCGCGCACCGGCGGGCCGGAGGCGAAGCTCGCCGTCACGCCGTCGCCGTCCTGCGCGAGCCCCACCAGTTCGCGGCCGAAGGCGACGTCGCCGCCCAGCTCCCGCAGACGGGCGAGGAGGATCTCCTGGGTGCGCCACTGCGGGACCATCCAGGCTTCGCCCGCGTACGGTTCGGCCTCCGTCGACTCCGTCTCGTCGAACATCCGGTGCTCGCCCTGGCGTTGTCCGTCCCGCCAGATCATGCCGACGGGGTACCGGCCGCCTCCCGCCCGGATCGCGTCCAGTACGCCCAGGTCGTCGAAGACCTCCAGGGTGCGCGGCTGGAGGCCCTTGCCCCGGGAGCCCGGGAAGAGGGCGGCGGAGCGTTCCACGACGAGGGCGCGCACGCCGTGCCGGGCGAGATCGAGTGCGAGCGCGAGACCGGTGGGTCCGGCACCGACAATCAGCACGTCCTTAACGTTGTTAAGTTCCATGGGGCGAGGATCTCCTTAACGCCGTTAAGTTGTCAAGGGGGGAGCTCCGGATAGGGTGCGGAGCGTGGCAGTGGGGAAGATCGACCGAGGGCTGGTTGCCGACACGGCGCTGCGTCTGCTGAACGACGTCGGGCTCGACGGCCTGAGCCTGCGCGCCATCGCCAAGGAACTGGACGTCAAGGCGCCCGCGCTCTACTGGCACTTCAAGGACAAGCAGGCGCTGCTGGACGAGATGGCCACGGAGATGTACCGGCGGATGACCGCCGGTACGCGGATCCCGGCCGGCGCGGACTGGCGCGAGCGGCTGCTGGCGTCGAGCCGCGGCCTGCGCGCGGCGCTGCTGAGCTACCGCGACGGGGCCAGGGTCTTCAGCGGCTCCCGGTTCACCGGCATCGTGCACGCCGCCCCGATGGAGGAGAACCTGCGCGCCTTCGTGGACGCCGGGTTCACCCTCCGGCAGGCGGTACGCGCCACCAACACCGCGTACCTGTTCACGCTGGGCTTCGTCACCGAGGAGCAGGGCGTGTACCCCCTGCCGGGGGAGCGCCGGGAGGGCTACGACATGACCGCGCGCGCCGAACTGCTCGCCGACTTCCCCCTGTCGGCGGCCGCGGGCCCGGCGATCTTCGAGAACTACGACGAGGGTTTCGAGGAAGGGCTCATGCTGCTGCTGACAGGGATCGAGGCCCGCCGTGGAAGCAGCTGAACCGGCACCGACCGGGCCGCCGGTGACGCCGGCCGGGACACCGGGTGGGGGGTCGGACGAGGCACCGGACGGGCGGCCCGACCCGCTGGCCGGCTTCGTCCCCGATCCCGCCGCCCGGGCCGAACTGGCCCGGCGGATGTCCGAGCTCGCCGGCCTCCTCGACGAGGCCGGCGACGTGCTCGGCGAGATTCTCGAGAACGTTCAGCGCGGCCGGGACAGCGCCGAGCGCAGCCGAGGGGCCAACCGGTCCTCGACGTAGTGGTTCAGCAGCCACGCCAGGACCAGCATCGTCACGACGGTGAGCAGCGCCGTCGCGTACGACGGGATGCCCAGGCTCTGGTGGTACGCCTTGATGGCGACCCAGCCCAGGTGCTCGTGGACCAGGTAGAAGGGGTACGTCAGCGCCCCGGCCACGGTCAGCCACGGCCAGTTGGCCCGGTTCAGCCACCCCAGCGCGATCGCGGCGACCGCCAGGAAGCCGAGGGTGACGACCAGGATGATCCCGGTCGAGGTCCGGTAGGAGAAGTGCGACGGGTCGGGCGCGTGCCACAGCCCCGCCACCGCGTAGTGCTGGCCGATCAGCCAGCTCACGCCCACGATGCCCCAGGCGTACGCGTCACGCCGGTCGCGGTGGACGAGGTACAGGCCGATGCCGCCGATGAAGAAAGGCGCGTACTCGGGCATCAGGATCAGGTCGAGCAGCGGTTCCCGTGCGGCCTGCGCGATCGCCGCGGCGAGCGTCCAGCCCGCGCAGAACAGGATCACGCGCTGCCTGGTCGCCCCCGGCAGGACGATGCAGAGCGCGAACAGCGCGTAGAAGCGGACCTCCGCCCACAGCGTCCAGCAGACCCCGAGCACCCGGTCGGCGCCGAGCGGCTGCTGCATCAGAGTCAGGTTCACCAGCGCGTCGCTGGGCGAGACGGCTTCGTAGGCGACCGCGGGCAGCGCGAAGACCGCCGTGACGAGGACGACCGCCGCCCAGTACGACGGCAGCAGTCGTGAGGCCCGGGAGGCGAAGAACGAGCGCAGGCTCCGCCCCCAGCCGCTCATGCAGATCACGAAGCCGCTGATCACGAAGAAGATCTGCACACCCAGGCAGCCGTACGCGAACCAGGTGTGCAGCGTGGGGAACTGGAGCTGCGCCGAGCTGCCCCAGGCCCCGGTCACCTCGCCGCCCCGGCCGCCGTAGTGGTACGCGGCGACCATCAGCGCGGCGATCAGCCGGAGCCCGTCCAGCGCGCGCAGCCGGGGCACGCGCTTCTGCGGAACTATCCGGGGCGGGACAGGCGGCCGATCGCCCGCCTCGGCCTCCAGCGTGGACGCCGGGGCGGGCGAGGAGTTCATCGTGCTCATCCGAGCGTTGCCCTCTTCAGGGATCGGGCGCGCTTGGCCACACGTCGTACGGTCGCGTTGCGCGGGATGAAGGCGAGCTGCGCGGGTACCGCGCCGGGCAGCCCCAGCGAGGTGAGGCGCCGCCGCTTGAAGTAGCGCCAGGTGTGGTCGTCCAGATGCCGTGCCAGATAGCGCTCGGCGTCCGGCCGCGTGGAGGGGTAGATCTTGGGCTGCATGGCGAAGCCCACGGCCCGTACCAGCTCGCCCAGATCGTCCGGGCCCATGCCCGGGCGCTGCTGGGTGACCGCCTCGCGGTCCGTCAGTTCGGGCAGTATGGCGTCCACGATGGTGACCGGAACGCGGTTGCTGTTCTCGTACGGGGTGAGGCGTTCGAGGAGCGGCTCGGTGCCGATGCGCGCGACGGGGAGGCCGTACAGCGCGGAGGCGGTGAGCAGGGCGGTGGAGAAGCAGCCGACGACCAGCGCGGGCCGCATCCGCTGGTAGAGCACCTCGGCGAGGACCGGGGTGTCGAGCACCGAGAGGTCGGCGCCGATCCGTTCGGCCTCCTTCTCCAGGGCACGCGACCAGCGGGCCGGTGCGCTCGGGTGCGGCTTGAACACCACGCGCTCGTGGCCGAGCGCGACGGCGCCCCTGAGCATCCGGACGTGCAGGTCCTCCTCCTCCTCGGCGGTGAGGATGCCGAGGGCCGACAGGTACTGGCCGAGCAGCAGGGCCGGCTGGTCGATGGCGGGCAGTTCGTCGCCCGTCTTCACCAGCTCGGCGAGGACGTCCGTGAAGGCGGCCGTCGGCACGATCTCCGGCTCGACGCCGAACTCCGTGAGCAGCAGCGGGGTGAGGCCCGGCACCAGGTCCAGGTGGAGCAGCCGGTCGATGCGGGTGCCGACCAGCGGGTCGATCTTGCTGCGGGTCGGGCCGTAGCTCATCAGGCCGTCCGCGTAGACGGTGACGGGGGCGCCCGTGAAGATCTGCGTCATGCCGAGCGCCGGGTTCACCTGGATCGACTCGACGGTCAGCTCCACGTCGTCGTCGCCCAGACCCCAGGCGAGCCGCAGATGCCGCTCCCACAGGGGTACGTCGTCGAGCCGCGGGGCCCAGCCGCCCGGGTGGAACGGGGAGATGGTCTCGTTCCACGAGATGACGTCGTCGAACCGGGCGCGCAGCTGCCCGAAGCCGGGCATCTCGTCGACGCCGGGTGTCGTCTCGGGCGTCGCGGAGTTGTTGGAGACGAGCAGGATGCGACGGTCCGCGGGGCCGAAGCAGCCGGAGTCGACGGCCGCGGCGAGCGTCGCCGTGCCGTACAGCGTCGACGCCATGAAGATCTGGGTCGTCACGCGGACACCCCCGTGGCCGCCGGACGGCGGCGCAGCCGACGCAGTCGCGTCGCGCGCTGTATGTCCATGGAGTCGAGGGCGTCGTCGAGGACGTCCTGCGGCATACGCCGCAATGCGACCGCACTCATCGACTTCAGTTTCCGTGCCACGGCCGGCTCGAACCTTTCGATGGATCCCAGGTGATGGGAAATAATCGCACAGTAGGTCCGCACGGCCTTCGGCAGGAGTTTATCCGCCTCCCGGTCCTGGGCCGTTTCACTTATCACCTGGTCGAACGCGCGAATGAAGTCGAGCTGCCGTACGTCACCGATCTGTGTCAGCGAGGAGGCGACCCCACGCCGGTAGAACACACCGAGCAGCCCCACCGTGGCGAACGACTCCGCCTCCCTGTGCAGTTTCCAGATCCACGGCCGGTCCTCGGCCGTGCGCAGCCCGTCGGTGAAGTGCAGCAGGCCCCGGTCGGCCAGCCGCCGGTGGTAGATGCCGGCCCACGCGTACGCGTAGTCGACGGACGTGGAGCGGTCGGCGGGCAGGATCGCCTCGCGCGGATCCAGGACGACACCGCGCCTGCCGTGCGGCACGCGGTGGATGGTGCGGGCCCGCGCGGTGCACTGGACATGGTCCGTGCGCACGAAGTCGCATCCCAATCCCTCGATGGCGGCGAGGAGTTGCTCGTAGTAACCGGGGGCGAGCCAGTCGTCCCCGTCGAGGAACGTGAGGTACTCGCCACGCGCCGCGTCGATCCCTGTGTTGCGCGCGGTGGCCAGTCCTCCGTTCTTCTCGTGTCTGACATGCACCGCGCCCGGGAGCTCGCGCTCCGCGCGCGCGAGGATGTCCGGTGTCTCGTCGCGGGAGCAGTCGTCGACGAGAATGAACTCGAAGTCCTCGCGTGCGTTGGCACGCAGGCTCTTCAGGGTGTCGGGCGCATATTGCTGCACGTTGTAGAACGGCACGATGACGGAGAGCTTGACCACCCACGTGACGTTAGGCGGCGGCCCGGCATTCGTCTTGACCAGTGGTGAGATGTCAGGTGAACGACACGTGGCGGAATGGTGAACCGGGTCTTATAGCGGGCCGATCCGGGCCTGATTCGCCATTCGGCGATGTGCTGTTAACCCTTTGTTGTATTTCGGTTGGGCCAGGGATCTCCATCGCTTCCTAGCGTCTTCGGTGTGCCAGCAAGTACCCCGAAGTCCCTGCGAGCAGCCGTCCTCGCCGATTCCGACACCCGGTGGAAATGGGGCGCGCTCACCGCGAACCGTATCGCACCGGCCGATTCGGACATCAGGCTCGACGGCTACCTCCTGAGGGGCCGTGCGACCCCCACCGCCCGTCAGCTCGAAGAGGTCGGCGTCCGCGCGGACTCCCTGCGGGAGGTCACCGCCGTGGAGTTCCTCCGGGAGATGGCCCGCGAGGAGCCGGCGTACGACGTCCTCGTGCTGTCCCTCGTGGGGGGCGGCGTGCAGGCGATGCTGCACGGGCTCTCCCACCAGTGGCGCGAACGCGCGGCGACGGGCAGCGTGAAGCGGCCCGTGGTCGTCACCGGCTATGTCGGCGTCGTCTACGAGAAACTCGCCGACGGGCTGCTGCTGCGGCACGGCGCGGACCTCGTCCTCGCCAACTCCCGCCAGGACGCGGACCGTTTCCGCGCCGTGTACGAGGGAGTGGGCGCCGACGCCTCCTCGGTGACCGAGGTCGCGCTGCCGTTCCTCGGCGGCGACCCGTACGAGAAGCACGACCCGTACACGGTCGTCTTCGCCGCGCAGCCCTCCGTACCGGAGAGCCGCAAGGACCGTACGTACCTGCTGAACCGGCTCGTCCAGCACGCCAGGCTGCACCCGGAGCGCGAAGTCCTGCTGAAGCTGCGCTCCAAGCCGGGCGAGCACACCACGCACATCGAGGAGCAGCCCTACCAGCGACTCGCGGAGCGGATCCCGGGCGGCCTGCCCGCCAACTTCCGCCTCGTGTACGGGCACATGGGCGAGGTCCTCGACCGTACGGACCTGCTGGTCACCGTCAGCTCCACGGCGGCCCTCGAGTCCCTGCACCGCCGCATCCCCACCGTCGTCCTCACCGACCTCGGAGTGCGCGAGTCGCTCGGCAACCACCACTTCGTGGGCTCCGGCTGCCTCGCCTCCTGGGACCAGCTCGACGACGGGCACACACCGTCGCCCGACGAACGCTGGGTCGCCCGGCAGGGAGTCGCCGCCGGCGGTTCCGCCACGGAGGGCGGCTCGTACGAGACGGCCTTCGACGCGGCGCGCGAACGGATCGCCGGACTGCTCGCGGGCGGGCCGCTGCCCGGCCTCGCCCCCTACTACACGCCTGCCACCGCGCCCGGTTACCTGCCCGGCATCCTCGCCCGTCACCACCTCGCGCCGGACGGCAGTCCGCTGCCGGGGGCGCCCGACGCCGACCGGGAGCCGGGGCCCGTCCGGCAGATCGTGCGCAGGGCCGCCCGCGGGGCCTATCGGCACGGGGTGCAGCGGGTGGCGCCCGTCATCCGGCGGATGGGGGAGCTGTGACGGCTCGCTCCGCGGCGGACGCCGTCCCGAATCTGCGGGTCCGTCGTGGCTGGTCGCGCAGTTCCCCGCGCCCCTTCCGGGGCGCCATACGCCAGCCCCTCATCAAGGAGTACAGCGCATGACCAACTCGGAAGCGGGACGGCTCAAGTCGGTGCCGCGTGTGCTCGCGGTGATTCCCGCGCGGGGCGGGTCCAAGGGCGTTCCCGCCAAGAACCTGCTGCCCGTCGGCGGTGTCCCGCTGGTCGCCCGCGCCGTGCGCGAGTGCCGTGCGGCCCGGCTCGTCACGGACGTCGTGGTCTCCACCGACGACCAGGCGATCGCCGCCGCCGCCCGCCAGGCCGGCGCCGAGGTCGTGCTGCGGCCCGCCGCCATCGCCGGCGACACGGCGACCTCCGAGGCGGCCGTCCTGCACGCCATGGACGCCCACGAGGCGCTGCACGGCTCCCCGGTGGACGCCGTACTCCTCGTACAGTGCACCAGCCCCTTCATCATCCGCGAGGACATCGACGGGGTGGCGGGCGCGGTCGTGGAGAACGGCGCGGACACCGCGCTGACCGTGGCGCCCTTCCACGGGTTCATCTGGCGCGACGCCGACGACGACCCGGCCGCGGTCGACACCGGGGCGACCCGTTCCGTGGGCGGCGGTACGGCAGTGGTCGACGCCACCCTTACGGACGGCGGTTACGGCGTCAACCATGACAAATCGTTCCGCCCCCGCCGCCAGGACCGGCCCCAGGACCTCCTGGAGACCGGCGCCGCGTACTGCATGAACGCGGCGGGCCTGCGGGAGCACAAGCACCGCTTCTTCGGGCGGACCGAACTCGTCCGCACCGACCCCGCGCGGGTCCTGGAGATCGACGACCCGCACGACCTCGCCCGCGCCCGGGCCCTCGCGCCGCTCTTCGACGCGAACCGGCCCGGCACCCTCCCGACCGCCGAAGACATCGACGCGGTCGTCCTCGACTTCGACGGCACCCAGACCGACGACAGGGTGCTGATCGACTCCGACGGAAAGGAGTTCGTCTCCGTGCACCGCGGGGACGGACTCGGCATCGCGGCCCTCCGCAGGAGCGGCCTGACGATGCTGATCCTCTCCACGGAGCAGAACCCGGTCGTCGCCGCCCGCGCACGGAAGCTCAAGATCCCCGTGCTGCACGGCATCGACCGGAAAGACCTCGCGCTGAAGCAGTGGTGCGAGGAACAGGGCATCGCGCCCGAGCGCGTGCTCTACGTCGGCAACGACGTCAACGACCTCCCGTGCTTCGCCCTCGTGGGCTGGCCCGTGGCGGTCGCGAGCGCCCACGACGTCGTACGCGGCGCCGCGCGCGCGGTCACCACCGTCCCCGGTGGCGACGGCGCGATCCGAGAGATCGCCAGCTGGATCCTCGGCCCTTCTCTCGATTCCCTCGACAAGTAAGGAACGTCTCCACCATGAGCACCAACTCCCGCCTGCGCAAGTTCGGTTCGAAGACCGCCGGCCCCGGCCACCCCGTCTACGTCGTCGGCGAGATCGGCATCAACCACAACGGCGAGCTCGAGAACGCCTTCAAGCTGATCGACGCGGCCGCCGAGGCCGGCTGCGACGCCGTGAAGTTCCAGAAGCGCACCCCGGAGATCTGCACCCCGCGCGACCAGTGGGACATCGAGCGCGACACCCCCTGGGGCCGCATGACCTACATCGACTACCGCCACCGCGTGGAGTTCGGCGAGGACGAGTACCGCCAGATCGACGAGTACGCCAAGTCGAAGAACATCGACTGGTTCGCCTCCCCGTGGGACACCGAGGCCGTCGCGTTCCTGGAGAAGTTCGACGTCCCGGCCCACAAGGTCGCCTCCGCCTCCCTCACCGACGACGAGCTGCTGCGCGCCCTGCGTGCCACCGGCCGCACGGTCATCCTCTCCACCGGCATGTCGACGCCGAAGCAGATCCGCCACGCGGTCGAGGTCCTCGGCAGCGACAACATCCTGATGTGCCACGCCACCTCGACGTACCCGGCGCAGGCCGAGGAGCTCAACCTCCGCGTCATCAACACCCTCCAGGCCGAGTACCCGAACGTCCCGATCGGCTACTCCGGCCACGAGACCGGCCTGCAGACCACGCTCGCCGCGGTCGCCCTCGGCGCCACCTTCGTCGAGCGTCACATCACCCTGGACCGCGCGATGTGGGGCTCCGACCAGGCCGCCTCCGTCGAGCCGCAGGGCCTGACCCGCCTGGTGCGCGACATCCGCACCATCGAGGCGTCCCTCGGCGACGGCGTCAAGAAGGTCTACGAGTCCGAGCTGGGCCCGATGAAGAAGCTGCGCCGCGTCTCCGGCGTCGTCGCCGAGGCCGAGATCGCCGCGGCCGCCGGCGAGCCCGTCTCGGTCTGAGTCACTCCCACCCCTTCCGATTCCAGGGAAGCGACGGTCTTACGTCGATGAGTCCCCGCGCCGGGTCCACCGGCCCCCAGCCACCCGCCACGCTGGCTTTCGTCGAAAGCCCGGTGCAGCTCCTGAACGTCCTGGAGTGGGCGCACGCGCACGCCCTCAAGGCCGCCGCCGCCAGGAGCACCGGCGAGACCTCCGGGCCCCCGGGTCCGGAGCTGGGGGCCGGCCGGCCCGGCGGAACCGGCAGGTTCGGCCGGTCCGGGAGGCCCGGCGGGTCGGGCAGGCCCGGCAGGTCCGGTGACGCCAGGCCCGGCGAGGCCGGTACCGGGCTCACCCTCGTCGTCCTGTCGCCGACCGACCCGATGACCCGCGGACAGCTGCGGCGCATGGCCGAGCTGGCCCGCGACGAGGGCTACGAGGTGCGGTGGGAGGAGGCGAGGGGCGGCACGTCCGCGCCCTTCCACACGGTCGGCGGACTCGCGCCCCTGCTGCGGCGGGCACGGCGGATCGTGATGGGCGACCCCTTCTCGCGGTACGTGCAACTGCTGCTGAACATCACCCGCGCCCGCGACCTCGTCGTCGTGGACGACGGGACCGCGACCATGGAGTTCGTCTCCCAGCTCGCGCGCGGTGAACGCCTGGTGCGCTGGCACCGGCGCGGCGGACGCCCCGGGGCCCGGGACCTGGTCTTCGCACCGGTCTCGGCCCGGGCCCGCCGCCGGCTCACCCCCGGAACGGGACGGCGGGTCGAGGTCTTCTCCTCCATGCCGATCACCGAGACGCCCGAGGGCGTCGACATCACGGCCAACGACTTCGCCTGGACCCGCGCCCGGTTCGGCCCGCCCCGCATCACCAAGGGCGCGGACCTGGTCGGCACGTCCCTGGTGGAGACGGGGGTCGTGGACCCCGACCGCTACCTGGAGGCGGTGAAGGGGCTGGCCGGCACCTACGGGGCCACCCGCTACTTCGCCCACCGCAGGGAGAGTCCCGAGAAGCTGCACCGGCTCGCCACCGAGGCCGGCCTGGAGATCGTCCGCCCGGACCTCCCCCTCGAACTGATCGCCCGGCGCGGACCCATCGGCCGGACGATCCTGAGCTTCCCCTCGACGGTGGTGCACACCCTGCCGCTCGCGCTGGCCGGTACGGAGGTCAAGGTCGCCGTCTTCGACATCGACCCCGCCTGGCTCACGGAGAGCGCCTCGCCCCGCGCCCAGGGATTCCTGTCCGGCGTCACCGGCACGGCCCGCGACGTCCACCGGCTGTCGGCGGTCACCGCCACCTGAGACTCCAGGCGGACTCCACCGCGGCGCTGTCCGGCAGCTGAACAGAACCGTTCGGGGGGACGTATGCGTGGTATGCGTAGAGGGCCGGTTCCCGGGGACCCGGGAACGAGCTCCCGGAAAGCCGGGCGAGCTTACCCAAGCCAGTCAATATCTATGCGTCGCACGGTCACATTTTCTGCCCAGAACGAGTTGAAGTTTTGTTGATCGCAGGTCGGTTGGCCGTCGCGTCGCCCTACCCTTCAGAGGGTGAACCAACTGATGTCGCAAGAGTCCGAGGCCGATTCGTCCGGGGAGGCGTCGCTTCCCGGCGCGCTGTCCGAAGCGCTGCGCGCCGAACTCGTCGCGTTCCGACGAGACCTGCACATGCACCCGGAGCTGGGCAACCAGGAGTTCCGTACCACCGCCGCGATCAAGGAGCGGCTGGAGCGGGCGGGGTTGCGGCCCCGTGTGCTCGACACGGGCACCGGGCTCATCTGTGACATCGGCGTACCGGACCCGGCCCTGCCGATGCTCGCCCTGCGCGCGGACATCGACGGACTGCCCATCCCGGACACGAAGACCGGCTGCGCGTACCGGTCGACCGTGCCGGACCGGGCCCACGCCTGCGGGCACGACGTGCACACGACCGTCGTGCTGGGCGCCGCCCTCGTCCTCGCGGACCTGTATGAGAAGGGTCTCCTCGACCGGGCCGTACGCCTGATCTTCCAGCCCGCGGAGGAGGTGCTGCCCGGCGGCGCCACCGACGTCATCAAGTGCGGCGGGCTGGACGGCGTCGGCCGGATCGTCGCCGTCCACTGCGACCCGAGGGTCGACGCCGGCCGCATCGGACTGCGGCACGGGCCCATCACCTCCGCCTGCGACCGGATCGAGGTCGCGCTGGACGGCCCCGGCGGGCACACCGCGCGGCCGCACCTCACCACCGATCTCGTCACCGCCGCCGCCCGGGTCGCCGTCGACGTGCCGGCCGTCGTCGCCCGCCGGGCCGACGCGCGCTCCGGGCTCTCCCTGACCTGGGGGCGCATCGAGTCGGGCCACGCCTGCAACGTGATCCCGCAGCACGCCGAACTCTCCGGGACCGTACGGTGCCTGGACCTGGAGGCATGGCGGACCGCACCCGACCTGGTGCACGCCGCGATCGACGAGGTCGCGACGCTCCACCGCGCCAAGTCCGAGATCAACTACGTACGCGGGGTGCCGCCGGTCGTCAACGATCCCGGCGTGAGCGATCTGCTGCGCGACGCGATGACCGCCCGGCTCGGCGCCGGCTCCGTGGAGAGCACCGAGCAGAGCCTGGGCGGGGAGGACTTCTCCTGGTACCTGGAGCACGTGCCCGGCGCCATGGCCCGCCTCGGGGTGCGCACGCCGGGCGAGCGGACCGTGCGCGACCTGCACCAGGGCGACTTCGACGCCGACGAGTCGGCCATCACGGTGGGCGTCGAGCTCTTCACCGCCGCCGCCCTGCTGACGGCCCGCGGCTGACCCGGAGCCCGCGCGCGGTGAGGGCGCGGGGGCGAGGGGTGCCCCGGTCGGCACCCCTTCGTCCCCTTGTGTCACTCGTACGTAACCGGCGGCGGGCGTTCGTAACCGGTCGTCGGCACGAATCGATAACGGCCGGGAACAACCCCGTTCCCCTCCCCTTCTACGCGCGTTACCGTTCGCCGCAGTCAGCGTCGGCAACGGCGCCTTTGGGGAATGTAAGGGGTGCTCTCTCATGCGTCGGATCTCTCGGATTTCTCGGAGGACAAGGCTCACCCGGGCCGCTGCCGCCGCCGCGGTCGTCGTCCTCGCGGCCGCCGGCTGCGGTGAGACCAGCGACGAGTCGTCGGGCAGCGACACCGAGTCGGGCTCCGGCTACCAGGGCAAGGGCATCGGGCTCGCCTACGACATCGGCGGGCGCGGCGACCAGTCCTTCAACGACGCCGCGTTCTCCGGGTTCGAGAAGGCCCGCAAGGAGTTCAAGGTCGGCGGCAACGACATCGAGCCGAGCGACGGCGAGTCGGACGCCGACAAGGTGCAGCGCCTGACCCAGATGGCGAAGGCCGGCTACAACCCCATCATCGGCGTCGGCTACATCTACGCCCCCGCCGTGAAGGAGGTCTCCGCCAAGTACCCGAAGGTGACCTTCGCCGTCATCGACGACGCCCAGGTGAAGGCGGAGAACGTGGCGGACATGGTGTTCGCCGAGGAGCAGGCGTCCTACCTCGCCGGAGTCGCCGCCGCCAAGGCCAGCAAGAAGGACCACGTCGGCTTCATCGGCGGCGTGGACATCCCGCTGATCCACAAGTTCGAGGCGGGCTTCGTCCAGGGCGTCGCCTCGGTCGACCCGAAGATCAAGGTCGAGAAGCGGTACCTCACCGAGAAGCCCGAGGACGGCGGGTTCGCCAACCCGAGCATGGGCAAGGAGGCCGCCAGCGGCCAGATCGAGGCCGGCGCCGACGTGATCTACCACGCGGCCGGTCTGTCGGGCCAGGGCGTCATCCAGGAGGCCGCGGCCGAGAAGGTCTGGGCGATCGGCGTCGACTCGGACCAGTACAAGCAGAAGGCCCTCGCCGCGTCCAAGGACTGGATCCTCGGCTCCGCCCTGAAGGACGTCGGCGGCGCCGTGTACGAGGTCACCAAGTCCGTCGTGGAGGGGAAGCCGCTCTCCGGCGAGCACCGCGGGGACCTGAAGTCGGGCGGGGTGGGCTTCGCCGACTCCAACCCGAAGTACAAGGCGATGACCGATGTCGTCGCGGCCGTCGACAAGGCCAAGGAAGACATCATCAGCGGCAAGGTGACGGTCAAGACTGACTAGCGCCTCCGGCGGGTGCGGATAAGCGGCGGGGCAGCCCGTCGGCTGCGGGCCGGTGGGGGCCGGCCGCGCAGTTCCCCGCGCCCCTGACGGACGGGGCTGCGCCGCCCCGGCCGCGGTGGTGCGTCCACGGCTGCGGGCCGGTGGGGGCTGATCGCGCAGTTCCCCGCGCCCCTTCAGGGCGGTGGCCGGGGGGTGTCGTCAGTCGCGCCCCGTAAGGGGCGCGGGGAACTGCGCGGCCCGCCCCCACCGGCCCGCAGTCGACGACACACCTCCGGCCGGTAGAAGGCAGCCGCCTCCCGCAAGGGGCGTGCGACGTTCCGTAGTCTGTGGTTCATCTGTGGCCACAGCTCGGTAACGGACCGGACAGAAGGGGTTTTCCGTCTGGTCTACGCGCGTTACGCTGCGGCGGAACCAGCGCCTGTACAGGCGCATGCACTAAGGAGTCACGCACCATGCGCCGGGTGTCCCGAATCGCTGTCGCGGGCGTTGCGACCGCTACCCTCACCGCCGCCCTCGCCGCCTGCGGCGGCACTTCCAACGACGCCGCCGACAGCGGCGACGGCAAGACCAAGGGCCTCGCCATCGCGTACGACGTCGGCGGCAAGGGCGACCAGTCCTTCAACGACGCCGCCACCGCCGGCATGGAGAAGGCCGCCGCGGAGTTCAAGTACGGCTCCAAGGCCGTCGAGCCGACCGACGGCGAGTCGGACGCCGACAAGGTGCAGCGCCTGGAGACGCTGGCCAAGGCCGGCTACAACCCGGTGATCGGCGTCGGCTACGCCTACGCGCCGGCCGTCGCCGAGGCCGCGGACAAGTTCCCGAAGACGACCTTCGGCATCGTCGACGACGAGACGATCGACAAGAAGAACGTCGCCGACATGGTCTTCCACGAGGAGCAGGCTTCCTACCTCGCGGGCGTCACGGCGGCCCTGACCACCAAGTCCAGGACGGTCGGTTTCGTCGGCGGCGTGGACATCCCGCTGATCCACAAGTTCGAGGCGGGATACAAGCAGGGCGTCGCGGACACGAACCCGAAGGTCAAGGTCGTCTCGCAGTTCCTGACCGAGAAGGCCGAGGACGGCGGCTTCGCCAGCCCCGACAAGGGCAAGACCGCCGCCGAGGGCCAGATCGAGGACGGCGCCGACGTGGTCTACCACGCCGCGGGCCTGTCCGGTCAGGGCGTCATCGAGGCCGCCGCCGCCGCGAAGGTGTACGCGATCGGCGTCGACTCCGACCAGTACAGCCAGGACGCCCTCAAGGCGTACAAGCAGTACATCCTCACCTCGGCCACCAAGGACGTCGCGGGCGCGGTCTACAACCTCGCCAAGTCGGTCCAGGACGGCAAGCCCGCGACCGGTGTCGTGCGTGCCTCCCTCAAGACCGGCGGTGTGGGTCTCGCGGACTCGAACCCCGAGTTCAAGGGCAACGCCAAGCTGCAGGAGGCCCTGAAGAAGGCCACCGAAGGCATCAACGACGGCACCATCAAGGTCAAGACCTCGTAGCAACCGTTCGTGGTAACCATGGTCAATCGGGCGCTGTAATGGCAGCGTTACGGTCGCGAAAACGGGGTGTGGGAAGGATGGCCTTCCCGCGCCCCGTTCGCGCGGCGGATGATCCGGGTCCGTCCGGGAAGTGGGTGTATGCCCGGAACGCTCGACCTCCGCAGTAGCAGTTGAAGCAGGGGCGCTACGCGCGTAGATGGCCCCTTTTCCGAGGAGTACGCCATCGACGCGTCCAGCAGCCCCCCGCTCGCCGCACAGTCACAGCCACAGTCCGCCGTGTCGGTCGAACTGGCGGGGATCACCAAACGGTTCCCCGGTGTCGTCGCCAACCACGACATCCACCTGTCCGTCCGCAAGGGCACCGTGCACGCCCTCGTCGGCGAGAACGGCGCCGGCAAGTCGACCCTGATGAAGATCCTCTACGGCATGCAGAAGCCGGACGAGGGCACCATCGCGGTCGACGGCCGGCAGGTCACCTTCGCCAGCCCCGCCGACGCCATCGCGCGCGGCATCGGCATGGTCCACCAGCACTTCATGCTGGCCGACTACCTCACCGTCCTCGAGAACGTCGTCCTGGGCAGCGAGAAGCTGTACGGCATCGGCGCCGCCGCCCGCCAGAAGATCCGGGAGATCTCCGAGCGGTACGGCCTCGGCGTACGCCCGGACGCCCTCGTCGAGGACCTCGGCGTCGCCGACCGCCAGCGCGTGGAGATCCTCAAGGTCCTCTACCGCGGCGCCCGCATCCTCATCCTGGACGAGCCCACCGCCGTCCTCGTGCCGCAGGAGGTCGACGCGCTCTTCGACAACCTCCGCGAGCTCAAGGCGGAGGGCCTGTCCGTCATCTTCATCTCCCACAAGCTGGGCGAGGTCCTGTCGGTCGCCGACGAGATCACCGTCATCCGCCGCGGCACCACGGTCGGCACGGCCGTCCCCGCCGAGACCACCTCGCGGCAGCTCGCCGAGATGATGGTCGGCAGCGAACTGCCCACACCGGAGACCGCCGAGTCGACGGTCACCGACAAGCCCGTCGTCCAGGTCGAGGGCCTCACCGTGTACGCGGCCGACGGCGCCTCGCTCGGCGAGACCGGGTCGGTCGGGGCAGCGGGCGGGACCGGGCCGGCCGGCGGGACCGCGGTCGGCGGGCTGCTCACCGACACCGCGGCCGGCGGCGACGCCAAGCGTGTCCTCGACGACGTCACCTTCACCATCCACGCCGGTGAGGTCATGGGCATCGCCGGTGTCGAGGGCAACGGCCAGACCGAACTGGTCGACGCCCTGATCGGCCTCAAGAACGCCGACTCGGGCACCCTGCGCTTCCAAGGCGAGGAGATCACCTCCTGGCCCACCCGCAGGCGCCGCGAGCAGGGCGTCGGCTACATCCCCGAGGACCGCCACCGCCACGGCCTCCTCCTGGAAGCCCCGCTGTGGGAGAACCGCATCCTCGGCCATGTCACCGAGAAGCCCAACAGCAAGGGCTTCTGGCTGGACCCCAAGGGCGCCCAGGACGACACCCGCCGCATCGTCGAGGAGTACGACGTCCGCACCCCCGGCATCGACGTCACCGCGGCCTCGCTGTCCGGCGGCAACCAGCAGAAGCTGATCGTCGGCCGCGAGATGAGCCACAAGCCGCGCTTCCTGATCGCCGCCCACCCCACCCGCGGGGTGGACGTCGGCGCCCAGGCCGCCATCTGGGACCAGATCCGCGAGGCCCGCCGGGAAGGTCTGGCCGTACTGCTGATCTCCGCCGACCTGGACGAGCTGATCGGCCTCTCCGACACCCTCCGGGTGATCTACAACGGCAGGCTCGTCGCGGACGCCGACCCGGCGACCATCACTCCGGAGGAGCTGGGCTCGGCCATGACAGGCGCCGCGACCGGCCACCTGGAGCACGTGGAGCAGGCAGCGCGCGAAGAGCACACAGCGCAGGCAGTGGAAGCCCCGGAGGACGAGGCCCGATGAAGAAGTTCGACAAGGAGCGCGTGCTCCTCGCGGTGGCCGGACCGGTCATCGCGCTCGTGGCGGCCGTACTGCTGACCTCGTTCGTGCTGATCGCCTCGGGCAAGAACCCGATCGAGCCGTACACCCTGATGTTCGAGCAGGCCGGGTTCGCCGACGTCCAGGTCCTGATCATCAACCAGGCCGGCGTCTACTACCTCGCCGCCCTCGCGGTCGCCGTCGGCTTCCGCATGAACCTCTTCAACATCGGCGTCGACGGCCAGTACCGCCTCGCCGCCATGATGACCGCGGTCGTCGGCGCGCACGTCTCGCTGCCGGCCGCCCTGCAGATCCCGTTCCTGATGCTGATCGCGGTGCTCACCGGCGCCTTCTGGGCCGGTATCGCGGGCGTCCTCAAGGTCACCCGCGGGGTGAGCGAGGTCGTCGCGACGATCATGCTCAACGCCATCGCCACCAGCCTCATCGGCTACCTCACCCTCACCGAGGTCTGGGGCCAGCCGCTCGGCAACAACCAGACCACCGGAGTCATGAAGGAGTCCGGCTGGTTCCCCGGCTTCGACATGGGCGACGCGGGCGAGATCTACGGCTTCACCCTGATCGCCGTCCTCGCGGGCGTCCTGTACTGGCTGGTCCTCAACCGCACCCGCTTCGGCTTCGACCTGCGCGCCACCGGCGCCTCCGAGACCGCGGCGGCCGCCTCCGGCGTGGACGCCAAGCGGATGGTCCTCACCGCGATGCTCATCTCCGGCGGCATGGCCGGCCTCGCGGGCCTGCCGATCCTCCTCGGCGACGCCCACACCTACAGCCTGTCCTTCCCGACCGGCCTCGGCTTCACCGGCATCACCATCGCGCTGCTCGGCCGCAACAACCCGGTCGGCATCGCCTTCGCCGCCCTGCTCGTCGCCTTCCTCGACAAGGCTTCGCCCGCCCTCGACTACGCGACCCCGGTGGCGTACGACAAGGAGATCGCGGTGATCATGCAGGGCCTCATCGTGATCGCGGTCGTCGTCTCCTACGAGGCCGTACGCGTCTGGGGCCTGCGCCGCCAGCAGCGGCGCGTCGGCGCCGAACTGGCCGCGGCCGCCGCCAACGACAACTCCAAGAAGGAGGTGGCTGCCCGATGAGCACCTCGACCGTCGCCAAGCCGCAGGCGCCGAAGCCCGCCCGGGGCCGCCGCCGTATCTCGCTCCCGGTCCTGCTCCTGGCCGTCGCGGGCCTGCTGGTCCTCGTCTCCGCCGTCCGGCTGATCACCGACGCGAACGGCATCACCTCCACCGGCCAGATGTCCACCGCCCTGCGCCTGGCCGTACCGATCGGCCTCGCCGGTCTCGGCGGCCTGTGGGCGGAGCGCGCGGGCGTCGTCAACATCGGCCTCGAAGGCATGATGATCCTCGGCACCTGGTTCGGTGCCTGGGCCGGCTTCCAGTGGGGCCCGTGGACCGGTGTCGCGTTCGGCATCATCGGCGGCGCCCTCGGCGGCCTGCTGCACGCCGTCGTCACCGTCACCTTCAACGTCAACCACATCGTCTCCGGTGTGGCCATCAACATCCTGGCCCTCGGCGCCACCCGCTATCTGTCGACCTTCGCCTTCGAGGGCGAGGAGGGCGGTACGTCCAAGCAGTCGCCGCCCGTCGACTCGCTCGGCACCTTCGACATCCCGGGGCTCTCGGACTGGCTGCAGACCCTCAACGGCAAACACTGGTTCCTGGTCTCCGACCTGGCCGGCCTGATCGGCGGCATCTTCACCAACCTGTCGCCGCTCACCGTGGTCGCCGTCGCGCTCGTCCCGGTCACCTGGTGGGTGCTGTGGCGCACCTCCTTCGGCCTGCGGCTGCGCTCCTGCGGCGAGAACCCGGTGGCCGCCGAGTCCCTCGGCGTCAACGTCTACAAGTACAAGTACCTGGCCGTCGTCATCTCCGGCGGCTTCGCCGGACTCGGCGGCGCCTTCCTGTCCCTGGTCGCCTCCAACATCTACCTGGAGGGCCAGACCGGCGGCCGCGGCTACATCGGCCTCGCCGCGATGATCTTCGGCAACTGGATGCCGGGCGGGCTCGCCCTCGGCGCCGGCCTGTTCGGCTACACCGACAGCCTCAAGCTCCGCGGCGGCGGCACCAACGTCCACGCGCTGCTGCTCCTCCTGGCGCTGCTGCTGGTCATCGGCGCCGCGTACTTCGTATGGAAGAAGCGCTACGTCCACGCGGCGGTCACCACCCTCATCGGGGTGCTGGTGTTCCTCTGGTACACCAGCACCAACGAGGTCCCGAACCAGGTCGTCACCGCCACCCCGTACGTCGTCACGCTGCTCGTCCTCGCGCTCTCCGCGCAGCGCCTGCGGATGCCGAAGGCCGACGGCATGCCCTACCGGCGGGGGCAAGGAAAGTGACGCCGGCCGGCACCGCGTCCGCGGCCGTCGACTGGGAGGCCCTGCGGGAGGCGGCGCGCGAGGCGATGTCCCGCGCGTACGCCCCCTACTCGGGCTACCCGGTCGGGGTCGCGGCCCTGGTCGACGACGGCCGGGTGGTCTCCGGATGCAACGTGGAGAACGCCTCGTACGGGCTCGGCCTGTGCGCCGAGTGCGGACTGGTCTCGCAGCTCCAGAACACCGGGGGCGGCCGGCTCACGCACTTCACCTGCGTCGACGGCCACGGCGAGATCCTCGTCCCGTGCGGCCGCTGCCGCCAGCTGCTGTACGAGTTCGGCGGCCCCGACCTCGTCCTGGAGACCCCGGCCGGTCTCCTTCCGCTCTCCGAGATGCTCCCGCAAGCCTTCGGCCCCGAGCACCTCACCAGGTAATGCACGGGCGGCCCCTCCGTATCGTGTGTCCCGAGGGACACCGGGAGGGGCCGCTGCACTTTTCGTTCGAAGGGAAGCCACGACGATGTCGATGGACGCCATCTCCGTCATCCGCACCAAGCGGGACCGCGGCGAGTTCACTGACGAGCAGATCGACTGGGTCATCGACGCGTACACGCGCGGTGAGGTCGCCGACTACCAGATGGCCGCCCTCAACATGGCGATCCTGCTCAACGGCATGAACCGCCGGGAGATCTCCACCTGGACGGCCGCGATGATCGCCTCCGGCGAGCGCATGGACTTCTCGTCCCTGTCCCGCCCGACGGCCGACAAGCACTCCACGGGCGGCGTCGGCGACAAGATCACGCTTCCGCTGGCCCCGCTGGTGGCGGCCTGCGGCGCGGCCGTCCCGCAGCTGTCGGGCCGGGGCCTCGGCCACACCGGCGGCACCCTCGACAAACTGGAGTCGATCCCCGGCTGGCGCGCCCTCCTGTCGAACGACGAGATGCTCTCCGTCCTGGACTCGGTCGGCGCGGTGATCTGCGCGGCGGGCGACGGCCTTGCGCCCGCGGACAAGAAGCTGTACGCGCTCCGTGACGTGACCGGCACCGTCGAGGCGATCCCGCTGATCGCCTCCTCGATCATGTCGAAGAAGATCGCGGAGGGTACGGGCTCGCTCGTCCTGGACGTGAAGGTCGGCTCCGGCGCCTTCATGAAGACGATCGAGGACGCCCGCGAACTGGCCGCCACGATGGTCGGCCTGGGCACGGACCACGGCGTGAAGACGGTCGCCCTGCTCACCGACATGTCCACCCCGCTCGGCCTGACGGCGGGCAACGCCCTGGAGGTCCGCGAGTCCGTCGAGGTCCTGGCGGGCGGCGGCCCGGCCGACGTCGTCGAGCTGACCCTCGCCCTGGCCCGCGAGATGCTGGACGCGGCGGGCGTCAAGGACGCCGATCCCGCGAAGGCACTGGCCGACGGCTCGGCGATGGACGCCTGGCGCCGCATGATCGCGGCGCAGGGCGGCGACCCGGACGCCGAGCTCCCCACGTCCCGCGAGCAGCACGTGGTCAGGGCTTCCGCGTCGGGCGTCCTGACCCGCCTGGACGCGTACGACATCGGCGTCGCCGCCTGGCGCCTGGGCGCGGGCCGCGCCCGCAAGGAGGACCCGGTGCAGGCCGCCGCGGGCGTCGAACTCCACGCGAAGCCGGGCGACACGGTGACGGAGGGCCAGCCGCTCCTGACCCTGCACACGGACACCCCCGAGCGCTTCGAGTACGCCCTGGAAGCGGTGCGGGGCTCGTACGACGTGGCGTCCCCCGGGACACCCTTCACGGCGGCCCCGGTGGTACTGGAACGCATTGCCTGACGTATCACGTGACCTGGGGTTCCTCATCCGGGTGGACGGGACCGGTGGACGGCCACCGGTCCCGTCCGGCATGTCGGATCACCCCAGCAACGCCGCGATCACCACCAGTACCGGTACCGCCAGCATCGTGGACAGCAGGATCGATTCGCGGGCCAGGACCTCGCCGACGCGGTAGCGCGAGGCGTACGTGAAGAGGTTCTGCGCGGCCGGCAGCGCCGAGGTGACCACCACGTCGAGCAGGGGCTCGCCCCGCAGGCCGAAGACCCCCGCCGCCAGCGCCCAGGCGGCCAGCGGCTGGCCCACCGACTTCAGGGCGACGGAGAGCAGCACGGGCGCCCGGTCGGCCCCGCGGCCCGGCATGGTGCTGCCGCACAGGGAGATGCCGAAGGCGAGCAGCACGGCCGGTACGGACATGTTCCCGATCAGCGTCAGCGGATCCATGACGGGTCCCGGCACGGTCAGGCCGGTCGCGGAGACGGCCACCCCGGACAGCGAGCCGATGGCGATGGGGTTGCGGACGGGAACGGTCACCCGCCGCCAGAGCGACTGCTTCTCGCCCCGCCCCGACAGGTCCAGGATCGTCAGGGCGACGGGCGTCATGACGATCTGCTGGAACAGCAGGACCGGCGCCACGAGTGAGGCGTCCCCGAGGACGTACACGGCGATCGGGATGCCGAGATTGCCGGCGTTGACGTAACTGGAGCAGAGCGCGCCGATCGTCGTACGGCCCACGCCCCACCGGCGGACCGCACCGACCGCGACGAAGACGCCGGCCACCGCGAACGTGCTGATCGCCGTCACCAGCAGCCGGTTCGACAGGATCACCGACAGGTCCGCCCGCGCGAGGGTGGTGAAGAGCAGCGCGGGCGTGGCGACGTGGAACGCGAGCTTGGTCAGCACCTCCCGGCCGTTGTCGCCGAGATACCCCCGCCGCCCGATCAGATAGCCGACACCGATGACGACGGCGATGACGGCGAACCCGTTCAGCACCCCTTGCACGACACCCCCCGGGATCCCCGGGGACGGCGGCGGACCGGTATGTGTGGTGCGGCGGCCTCTGATTCATGGGGCATACACCCAACCCTCCAGGCCAGGGCACACCCAGGTCAATGTGACCTTCCCCGCCGACAACCACCTCTCCAGGGGCGCGGGGAACGGCGCGAGCACCCCCAACCGACCGGCACCCGAGAACCGCCCCCTTCAGGGGCGCGGGGAACGGCGCGAGCAACCCCACCCGGCCCGCGCCCGACAACCGGCCCCTTCAGGGGCGCGGGGAACTGCGCGACCAGCCCTCACCGGGCCGCAGGCGGACAGCCGACCGCAGGCCGGCGGACCGCAGGTCACCCCGGGAGCGTGGCCCAAGCCAAAGCTCCGCGATGAGTTCCGCGCCGCCCCCCGGTCTACCGCACGTGGACCCCATGACACCCGCCGTACTCGTCCTGCCCGGCCCCGTCACCCGAGACGAGGTGCCGAGGTGGTGCGAGGCCGTGCGCGCACGACTGGAGCACACCGGAGCCCACGTCGTGGTCTGCGACGTCGCCGGTCTGGGCCCACCGGGCCTGACGACCGTCGACGTGCTGGCCAGGATGCAGCTCGCCGCCCGCCGCGCCGGCGGCAGCATCAGGCTCCGCGCCCCCGACCCCGCCCTGCGCTCACTGCTCGCCCTGGTCGGCCTCCGCTTCGAGGTGGAGGGGCAGCCCGAACAGCGGGAACCACCGCTCCGTGTCGAGGAAGCAGTGGAATCCGGTGATCCGCCCCTCTGAGATCTCCAGGACCTGCACGGCCCACGCCGTGCGGCCCCCGGTCTCGGGATCCGGCTTGTACTGGGCGAAGCCCGGCAGGCCGTTCACCGCGACCGGGACCAGGTGGGAGTACGCACAGGGCGCGCCGAGCGTCGTCATGAAGCCCGTGATGTCGTCGGCGCCGGTCAGCCACAGGTCGAACGGCGGCATCGTCATCACGGCGTCCTCGTGCAGGAGGGCCGTCAACGCCGTCATGTCGTACCCCTCGAAGGCGGCCACATAGCGCTCCAGGAGCTTCTGCTGCTCCTCGTCGAGCGGGTCGGAGGTGGCGGCCCGGGCCGCCACGCTCCCGTTCTCGCTCTCGCCGAGCGTCGCCCGGGCCCGCTGGAGCGCGCTGTTCACGGAGGCGACCGTGGTGCCGAGCAGCTCGGCCACCTCGCTCGCCTTCCACGCCAGGACCTCGCGCAGGATGAGCACGGCCCGCTGCTTGGGCGGCAGTTGCTGCAGCGCCGCCATGAAGGCGAGGCGCACCGACTCCTTGGCCACGGCGGCCTCGGCGGGGTCGGCGACGGTCGGCAGCACGCGCGCGTCCGGCATGGGCTCCAGCCAGGTGTGGTCCGGGCGCGGGTTCAGAGCGGCCTGCGCGAGCGGTGTCGAGTCCGTCAGATCCATGGGCCGGGCCCGCTTGTTGCCCGCGGCCAGCATGTCGAGGCAGACGTTCGTCGCGATCCGGTACAGCCACGAGCGCAGAGAGGAGCGGCCCTCGAACTTGTCGTAGCTGCGCCAGGCGCGCACCAGCGTGTCCTGCACGGCGTCCTCGGCCTCGAAGGACGAGCCGAGCATCCGGTAGCAGTACCCCGTCAGCTCGACCCGGTGCTTCTCCAGCCGGACGTCGAGGTCCTCCATCGTCGCCGTACCGTCGCTCATGGCCAACCCACCCCTGTGGCTCTGTCCGTTGCGCAGGAACCGCCTCATTGCGGCCCGGCACTTCGGAAGCTACCGCAGCCCACTGACAATGGCCCCCCGAGACGGAAAACGCGCAGGTCAGGACAGTTTCCTGTGTCGACCTGCACCCGCGTGTCCGCCGATTGCCCCCGAGAGGTCCCAAGAGGCCCCGGAGTTTCCGGGAGGCTCCGAGGGCCCGGGGTGTGTGTCAGTGCTGTACGGCCACCGGGTGCCGCCGCGTCCGGGCCGCGTGCGACCCGGCCACCGTGATCCCCACGACGCCGACGACCGCCAGCAGTCCGAGTGCCACCGTTCCGGCCCAGCCGCCGGAGTGGTAGGCCACCGCGCCGAGCGTGCCGCCCGCGCTGGAACCCAGGTAGTAGGCGGACTGGTACAGCGCCGAGGCTTGGGCGCGGCCCTCCTTCGCGGTGTGGCTGACCGAGGAGGACGCCACCGCGTGTCCCGCGAAGAAGCCGGCGGTGATCAGCACCAGGCCGAGCAGCACGAGCGGCAGCGCGTCGGCCAGCGACACCAGCAGGCCGGCGGCCGTCGTGGCGCCGCCCAGGTACAGCGCGCCGCGCCGGCCGAGCCGGTCCACCAGCTTCCCGGCCGCCGACGCCGAGACCGTACCGACCAGGTAGACGAGGAAGATCGAGCCGATGATGCCCTGCGGCAGCGAGAACGGGGCGTCGGTGAGGCGGTAGCCGATCACCGTGTAGACGGCGCCGAACACCGTCATGAACAGCGCGCCGATCGCGTACAGCCTGCGCAGCAGCGGGTTCGCGAGGTGCGAGCGGACGGTGCGGACCAGCACCGCGGGGCGCAGCGAACCGGCCGTGAAGTGCTTCGGTGCCGGGAGCAGCAGCCGGAAGGCGACCGCGCACCCCACGGCGATCACGCCGATCGCCGCGACGGCGACCCGCCAGCCCCACTCCTGCGCGACCCAGCCGGTGATGACCCGGCCGCTCATCCCGCCGACGCTGTTGCCGGCGACGAACAGGCCGATGGCGGTGATCAGTGCCTTCGGACGCACCTCCTCCGCCAGGTAGGCCGTCGCCGAGGCGGGCAGCCCGGCCAGCGCCGCGCCCTGGACGGCCCGCAGCGCGATCAGCCAGCCGACCGACGGGGCGAACGGCACGAGCAGTCCGACGGTGACGGCGATCGCCAGGGACGCCGTCATCAACGTACGCCGCCCGAAGCGCTCCGAGAGCGCGCTGAGCGGCAGGACGAACAGGGCCAGTGCGCCGGTCGCCGCCGACACCGTCCAGCTCGCGGTGCTCGCCGTGACCCCGAAGTCGGCGGAGACCAGGGGGAGGAGAGCCTGCGTGGAGTAGAGGAGCGCGAAGGTCGCGACACCCGCGAGGAAGAGCGCGAGGCTCATCCGGCGGTAGCCGGGCCCGCCGGGGGTCAGCCGGTCGTCGACGGGGACGACTTCGCGGGCAGTGGCAGTGGTATCGGGGGCGGCGGCGGAGGAGGCGACCACGGTCGTGGACGCCCCGGTACTGGCAGAAGGCATGTTTCGAACCTAAAGTCCCCTCTGTCATCCGTCCAATGCACGAAACGGCCATAATCGTTCCCGTGATGCATCAGCAGAGGCCAGAGGGCCGCCTGTCACCGTCCAGTGACACAGAAGACATCGTCACGGTGCTCGCCCCACGCCTGGCGTACTTCGCCGGAGTGGCCCGCACCGAGCATGTGACGCGGGCCGCGCAGGAGATGCAGGTCCCGCAGTCGACGCTGTCGAGGGCGATGGTCCGCCTCGAACAGGACCTGGGCGTGGACCTCTTCGCCCGCCGGGGCCGCACGGTCTCCCTCACCCCCGCGGGCCGTACGTTCCTCGGCTCCGTCGAACGCGCCCTCGCCGAGATCGAGCGGGCCGCCGACGAGGTACGGGCCGACGCCGACCCGGCCACCGGCAAGGTCGCCTTCGGCTTCCTGCACACCATGGGCTCCGAGACGGTGCCCGCGCTGATCCGGGCCTTCCGCGCCGACCACCCCCGCGTACGGTTCAGCCTCGTCCAGAACTACGGCGAGGCGATGATCGAGCGCCTGCGCTCCGGCGAACTGGACCTCTGCCTCACGTCCCCGGTGCCGGACGCGCCCGACCTGGTGGGCCGCCGCCTGGACGAACAGAAGCTGCGCCTGGTCGTCCCCGCCGACCACCGGCTGGCCTCCCGCCGCCGCATCCGCCTCGCCGAGGCCGCCGACGAGACGTTCGTGACCCTGGAGCCGGGCTACGGCCTGCGCCGCATCACGGACGACCTCTGCCGGCAGGCCGGCTTCCGTCCCCGGGTCGCCTTCGAGGGAGAGGAGGCGGAGACCCTGCGGGGCCTGGTGGCGGCCGGCCTGGGAGTGGCCCTCCTGCCCCCGCCGGCGGTCCCGCGCCCCGGAGTGGTGGAACTGACGGTCACGGCCCCGAGGGCGGCCCGGGAGATCGGCGTGGCCTGGCTGGACGGCCACCCGGACACACCCCCGGTGGCGGCCTTCAAGAAGTTCCTGCTGTCGAAGAGGGGCGCACTGCTGCCGGAATGACGTACGCACCCGGGAACGGACGACGGCGTTCCCCGGGCCGCTAACGCCGGAGCGACCGGCCGAAGCCGGAGGCGAGCGGCATGCGCAGGCCCAGTGGTGGCGGGGCCGCCAGGGCGTCCTCGACCGGGCGGGCGAAGGGGCGCCCGAACAGCACCCCCATCACGAAGTCCTCCGCGAGCGCGTGCACCTCGTCCCGGTAGGCGTGCAGCGCATGCCGGTCCGAGTGCACCTCGAACCGGCAGATGTCCCGGTTCGCCTTCTTCGCGCGCGCCGCGAGCCGGAACGACAACTCGGGGTCGGTCCGCTGGTCGTTGGTCCCGTGCACGATCAGCACCCGCCGTCCCGCGAGCTGCTTCACCGGTTCGGGCGGCGCCGCGACGTCCTCCTCGGGCAGCCAGGGGGACAGCGCCAGCACGGAGTTGACGGCGGTGTGGCCTCCCGCGTGCAGGGCGGCCCGCCCGCCCATGTCCACCCCGGCGAGACACACGGGCACGTCCCCGTACCGCCGCACGACCTCGTCCGCGGCCCACGCGGCGTCCTGCGCCAGATGCGCCTCGCTCCCGTTCCAGCCGCGGAACCGGTAGTGCACCACGTGCACGGCCAGCCCCTCCGTGCGCCCCGCGCGGGTGAGCCGGCGCCCCAACGCCCGTACGGACGCGGCCGCCAGCATGGGTGACGGTCTG
Organism: Streptomyces sp. NPDC002701; assembly: GCF_042889045.1. NCBI lineage: Bacteria > Bacillati > Actinomycetota > Actinomycetes > Kitasatosporales > Streptomycetaceae > Streptomyces > Streptomyces sp. NPDC002701. The sequence goes on along the minus strand of NZ_JBIAQL010000003.1, from coordinate 493,454 downwards.
CGGGCAGAGGTCTCCTCGCCGGCCGGCAGCAGCAGTACCACGCCGCTCACCGCCGTCGGCTCCGTACCGAGCGCCCGCCCCAGCCGGGCCGTGCGAGCCGGCGTCGCTTGCTGTGCCATGACAAAACAGTGTCAGAAGTAATGGTGTACGCCATCCGTCCGCACGGTCACCGTTACATATCGACGGATCAGCGCGACGAGAGATCTACGCGCGTAGGCGTTAGAGTGCGGAGATGACGCGCCAGACCAAGAACACCCCGAGCTCGGAGCAGATCCGCCGGGCGCCGAAGGCCCTGCTGCACGACCACCTCGACGGGGGCCTGCGCCCCGGGACGATCGTCGACCTCGCCCGTGCGTCGGGCTACACCGGTCTGCCGGAGACGGATGCCGACAAACTCGGCATCTGGTTCCGCGAGGCCGCCGACTCCGGCTCCCTGGAGCGGTACCTGGAGACCTTCGCGCACACCTGCGCCGTCATGCAGAGCCGTGACGCACTGGTCCGCGTCGCCGCCGAGTGCGCCGAGGACCTCGCAGAGGACGGCGTCGTCTACGCGGAGGTGCGGTACGCGCCCGAGCAGCACCTCGAAGGCGGGCTCACCCTCGAAGAGGTCGTCGAGGCCGTCAACGAGGGCTTCCGGGAGGGGGAGCGGCGGGCCCGCGAGAGCGGTCACCGCATCCGCGTCGGCGCCCTGCTCACCGCCATGCGGCACGCGGCCCGTTCCCTGGAGATCGCCGAACTCGCCAACGGCTACCGGGACCAGGGCGTCGTCGGCTTCGACATCGCCGGCGCCGAGGCCGGCTTCCCGCCCACCCGCCACCTGGACGCCTTCGAGTACCTGAAGCGGGAGAACAACCACTTCACGATCCACGCGGGCGAGGCGTTCGGACTCCCGTCCATCTGGCAGGCGCTCCAGTGGTGCGGCGCCGACCGGCTGGGCCACGGCGTGCGCATCATCGACGACATCCAGGTGCAGGAGGACGGCTCGGTGGAACTGGGCCGCCTCGCCTCGTACGTGCGCGACAAGCGGATCCCCCTGGAGCTGTGCCCCAGTTCCAACCTCCAGACGGGCGCCGCCGACTCGTACGCCGAGCACCCCATCGGACTGCTGCGGCGGCTGCACTTCCGGGCGACGGTGAACACCGACAACCGTCTGATGTCCGGCACCAGCATGAGCCGGGAATTCGAGCACCTTGTCGACGCCTTCGGCTATTCGCTCGACGACATGCAGTGGTTCACAGTCAATGCGATGAAATCAGCATTCATTCCTTTCGATGAACGACTGGCCATGATCAACGACGTGATCAAGCCCGGATATGCCGAGCTGAAGTCCGAATGGCTGTTCCAGCAGACCGCCTCCACCAGCGGTTCTGTACGCGAAGAGGGCTGAAGGAGAAGGACGAGGAGCGGCCGGGTCGGGGCGACTCGGCCGTTTTCCGATGTTTGCGGGGCGCCCTCGCACGTGATTACCGTTTCGGACCGCTCGAATCCCCGTCACAGCATGCAAGGACGAAGATGAAGCAGTCTGCTGCCAAGACCCTCGGCGTCACCGCTCTCGGTGCCGCCTTCGCCGCCGCCGGTGCGGGCGCCGCCAACGCCGCCCCCGCGGTCCCGGACGCCGTCCCGGCGCTCGGCACCGTCACCAGCGCGCTGCCGGCGGACGGCATCACCAAGACCCTGCCGGCGGGCGACGCCGTCACCCACAGCCAGGGCGCACTCGGCACCGCTGTCACCGCCGCCCAGCCGGCCCTCACCAACCTCCTCGCCGCGGGCCCGACCGCGCCCGCCGCCGGCCTGCTGGGCGGTCTGCCCGTACAGGGCCTGCCCACGCACGGCCTGCCGGTGAACGGCGTCCCGCTGGGCTGATCCCGGCTCCCGCCGTCCTCGTACGCGCCGATGGGCGCACCCCGGCCCGGGGTGCGCCCATCGGCGTACTCGCGCGTGGTCACCAGGCCGTGCGGGCCGCCTTGCCCTCGGAGGGGAAGAGGATCCACAGCGCTATGTAGAGCAGGAACTGCGGGCCCGGCAGCAGGCAGGACACCAGGAAGATCACCCGCATCGTGGTCGCGGAGGTGCCGAAGCGCCGAGCCAGCGCTGCGCACACTCCGCCGAGCATCCGGCCGTCGGTGGGGCGGGCAAGGCGGGTCATGAGGGCTCCTTCGTGAGCGTCGTCGGACAGTCCCGGGGCTTCCTGTGCGGCTGCCCCGTCCGACCACAACGCTACGGACGCGAAGGGGGCGAAACGTCGCTCTACGGGGCGACACCGACCCTGGGAATCGTCGGGGTCAGACCCTGAGCCGGCTGCTCCGCCGCTTCCTCGCGGCGCAGCGCGGCGGCCCTGCTCCGGGTGTCGGCCCGCCGGCGCAGCGCGGCCCGGGCGGCGGGCACGACCGCGAGATGCGCCAGTGCCACGCCCACGGTGTTCAGCAGCAGCGAGTCGACGTCGACGACCTGGCCCGGCACGCCGGTCTGCAGGAGTTCGATGGCCAGCGACAACAGCGCGCCCGCGGCGACCGTCCGCACCAGGGACAGCAGCGGGGAGGCGGCGAGTCTGCCGCCGGTCACGGGCAGCAGCACCCCGAGCGGGGCGAGCAGCAGCAGACCCTTGCCGATGGCGCGGGCCGCCGCCTCGGGGCCCATCGCGAGATCCGCCCTGATGCTGGCGAACGGACGCAGGTTCGCGGCGCTCACCCAGGGCACGTCCAGGGGCCGCAGCGTGACCCAGGCAACAAGCGCGAGATGTGCGACGAGGAGGAGCCCTCCCGTCGCACGGACGCGGATCACGGCGGTCTCGCCGTTGAAGCCTTGACGCTGCACGATCCCCAAGACGCGGCCACCGGCAGGATCGGTTCCGTGTGACGACGGCGCTTGGTCCGCACGGGTGAGGCGTGCGCCACAGACGGGCCTTGCCGGGCCCGCCAAGGGGTCGCCGGAGGCGGGTCAGGCGTCGTCGGTCCGGGTCGAGGGCGGTGTCTCCGTGCCCGGCCGGGTGCGTACGGCCTCCGTGCACTCGTAGCGCCGCGCCGTGTCCGTGCCGGGGCCGCCCAGGGTCACCGTGGCGTCGTCGGAGGCGGCCTCCGAGTCGCTGAAGGTGCAGATGATCTGCGCCAGGGCGTACGGCGTCAGCTCCGCCGGCGCCGTGCTGAGACGGAGCGCGTCCGCCGGGTCGGTGCCCTGCGGGCCGGTCACCGTCAGGTCCTTCGGCACGTTCGTCGCGTAGTTCGCCTGCTCCTCGGCGGCCGACGGGGACTCGGAGAGCTCGTCGAGGAGGGCCTGCGCGGCGCGCACCCGGTCCGTCTCCGCCGGCCCGGCCGCGATCCGCACGGTCCGGTCGACGGGTGCGAGCTGCGAGGAGCAGATGAGGAAGACCTGGACGAGGATGCCGCGCGAGGACTGCGTACCGATGTCGGGACCGGTCAGCGCGCACGGCACCCGGGAGGGCGCGGGCCCGAAGTCGGTCGGCACCTCGGTGGCCCGGATACCGCACCCGGACAGCACCACGGCGAGCAGCGGCACGGCGAGCAGCGGACGGACCGCCCGTGCCCCGCGTATGAGCCAGGTGTCCCGCGCGGCGCGGGTGTTCCGGGCGCCCCGTGCGGTCGGTGCGGACATCACACGCCCCCCTCGGTGCGGTCGGCGTCGCGGCCCGTGTCCGTGTCGGTGCCGGGCCGGTCCGGGTCGCCGTCCCCGGGGTCGTCCGGGTGGTCCGGGTGCTCCGGGTCCTTCGGCTCCGAGGCGTCGAGCGGCAGCCGCAGGGTGAAGACGGCCCCGCCCTTGGGCGAGTTCGCGGCGGTGATCTCGCCGCCGTGGATATGGGCGTTCTCCAGGGCGATGGACAGGCCGAGGCCGCTGCCCTCCGAGCGCGGCCGGGAGGCACTCGCCTTGTAGAAGCGGTCGAAGACGTGCGGCAGGACGTCCTCGGGGATGCCGGGACCGTGGTCCTGCACCTCGATCACCAGGTCGGCGCCCTCCTCGCGCACGCACACCCGCACCGGGGAACCACCGTGCTTGAGGGCGTTGCCGATCAGGTTCGCCAGGATGACGTCCAGGCGGCGCGGGTCGACGTGCGCCATGATGCCGCGCGGCGCGTCCAGCTCCACCGCGTCCAGCCAGGCGCGCGCGTCGATGCAGGCGGTGATCTGGTCGGCGATGTCGACGGTGTCGGAGACGAGCCGGGCGGTGCCCGCGTCGAAGCGGGTGACCTCCATGAGGTTCTCCACGAGGGTGTTCAGCCGCCGGGTCTCGCTGACGACGAGCCGTACGGCGGGCTCGATCATCGGGTCGACGCTGCCGGTCTCGGCGTCGAGCTCCTCCTCCAGCACCTCGGTCACGGCGGTGATCGCGGTCAGCGGCGTGCGCAGCTCGTGCGACATGTCCGCCACGAACCGCCGGGACGCCTGCTCACGGGCGCTCATGTCCTCGACCCGCTTCTCCAGCGCCTCCGCGGTGCGGTTGAACGTCCGCGACAGATCGGCGAGTTCGTCCGTGCCGGACACCCGCAGCCGGGTGTCGAGCTTGCCCTCGCCGAGCCGCCGCGCCGCCGTCCCCAGCCGGTGCACCGGCTTCAGCACGGTCGTCGCGGCGGCCTGCGCCAGCAGCGCCGAGCCGATCAGCGCCAGCCCGGTCGCGATCCCCAGCGACCAGGCCAGCGAGTTGAGGTCCTTGGCCTCCGGCTCCAGGGACTTCAGCATGTACCCGGTCGGCCCGCCGCCGATGACCTTCGCGCCGCCCACGAGATACGGCTTGTCGCCCTGCACGGTCCGCTGCCAGTACAGGTGGTACGCGTACTTGTTGTTCGCGGAGATCTTCTGCTCCTTGTTCACCGCCTTCTGGAGGGACTGCGGTACGTCCTCCAGCGTGAAGGTGTCCAGGTCGGAGTTGCCGCGGACGGTCTTCCCGTTCTCGTCCTCGGCGATCAGCAGCACGCTGAAGCGCTGGCTGCTGTTCGCCATCTGCCCCGCGGCGCGCTGCAGTTCACCCTGCGTGGGATGCTGCCGCAGGGTGCTAGCACGGGTCTGCATCGCCTGCTGGAAGTCGCCGAGCACCGCGTCCTGGGTACGTGTCAGCACGGCCTCGCGGTTGAGCCAGTACGCGATCCCGGACGCCGACACCGCGGCGGTCAGCGCGACCAGCCCGAACACCACGACCAGGCGCAGCCGCAGACTGGTGAAGCGGAGCCCCGCCATGACGGTCCGGCGGGCCGCCGCCCAGCCACGGAGCTTGTCCTGCGGTTTGGTCACTGAGGATTGTCCAGCCGGTAGCCGACGCCGCGCACGGTACGGATCAGGGTCGGCGAGGACGGCACGTCCTCCACCTTCGCGCGCAGCCGCTGCACACACGCGTCGACGAGCCGCGAGTCACCGAGGTAGTCGTGCTCCCACACCAGGCGCAGCAACTGCTGTCTCGACAGCGCCTGTCCGGGCCGCCGGCTCAGCTCCAGGAGCAGCCGCAGCTCGGTGGGGGTGAGCTGCAGGTCCTCGCCGTTCTTCGTCACGGTCATCGCGGCACGGTCGATCACCAGGGAGCCGAACGTCGCCGAGTCGTTCGCCTCGCGCTCACCGCGCCGCAGCACGGCCCGGATGCGGGCGTCGAGCACCCGCCCCTGCACGGGTTTCACGACGTAGTCGTCGGCGCCCGACTCCAGTCCCACCACGACGTCGATGTCGTCGCTGCGGGCGGTCAGCAGGATGATCGGCAGCTGATCCGTCCGCCGGATACGCCGGCACACCTCGAATCCGTCGATGCCTGGCAGCATCACGTCGAGAACGATCAGATCAGGCCGCTGCTCGCGCAACAGCTTCAGACCGTCCTCGCCGGTGGCAGCGGTGGCCACCCGGTGTCCCTGGCGCGTCAGTGAGAGCTCCAGGGCCGTCCGGATGGCGTCGTCGTCCTCGATCAGCAACAGGGAAGGCACGGACGTCATTCTGTCCCATGACGTGGGCGGGTATCGACTGTTGGAGCGCTCCCACACATGTCCCGCGTACGAGAGGCTGCCGAGGGCGTGCCTGGTGTGCCGGATGAGTAGCCGTACGACGCTTCTGCGTGATCGGTCGGTGGACCGGCCGGCCTGAGCCCCTGTGACAGGTCTGTGACAGTCGGGGGACACCGTCATGAAGTGACCCCGGCAAGCTTTTGGTCACGGGCAAGGAAGCACCACAGCGAAGTATCGGAAGTACCGGAGAACCGGAACTCCACGACGGGGGGCGCGAGATGAACACGCTGCACAGCACCAGTACTGGCGCAGTTGTCACGCGGCTCCACGACGTCACGAGGAGCACCGAGAAGTCCGGTGCCGTGAGCGGGCGGGGGTGCGCTCGCGGCACCGGGCGTCAGCACACCGGGTCGTACATGACGGTGGTTGACGCACGTACGGGGGGAAGCGGTACGGGGGTCGCCCACGGGGGAACGGGGGCAGCGTACGGGGAGGTCACGGGGGAGCGCCGCTCGGTGTCGGAGGCGGAGTTCACCGCCTACGTCCAGGAGCGCCGCGCCTCCCTGTACGCAACCGCCTACCACCTGACCGGCGACCGCTTCGAGGCCGAGGACCTGCTGCAGAGCGCCCTGTTCTCGACGTACCGGGCGTGGGACCGGATCAGCGACAAGGCCGCGGTGGGGGGCTACCTCCGCCGCACCATGACCAATCTGCACATCAGCGCGTGGCGCCGCCGCAAGCTGAACGAATATCCGACCGAGGAGCTGCCGGAGACGGCCGGCGACACGGACGCGATGCGGGGCACCGAGCTGCGCGCCGTCCTGTGGCAGGCGCTCGCCCGGCTGCCCGAACTCCAGCGCACGATGCTGGTCCTCCGTTACTACGAGGGCCGCACGGACCCGGAGATCGCGGAGATCCTCGACATCAGTGTCGGCACGGTGAAGTCGAGCATCTGGCGGTCACTCCGCCGGCTGCGCGAGGACGACGTCCTCAGCTTCGGCCGTGACGAGGAGGAGTCCTTCGGGGAGCTCGTCGCCTGAAGGCTGTGGGGGGAAGCGGTCCGTCACTTCGGGGGAGGTGGCGGACGGCACGGGGAAGTCCGTCACTTCGGGGGAGGCGACGGACAGCAAGGGGGAAAAGTTCGTCACTCCGGGGGGAGGCGGCGGACAGCTCGGGGAAGTCCGTCACTTCGGGGGAGGCGGCGGACCACTCGGGTGCACCACACCGGGGGAACCAACGGGGTCACGGGGGACCACGGGGGAAACACACGGGGGAGCACGGAAAAGCGGGACCGGAAGGGCCGGGGGGCCCATCCGGTCCCGCTTCTTCGCGCGCGAGCGCCCTCTCAGGGGCGCGGGCGAGCCGCGTGACCGGCCCTCACGCCTCACGCACCCGCAGGCCGTCCACCACCTCCGGCACGGAGTGCACGGCGGCCGCCGCGAGCCGTCCCAGCGCCTCGTCGCGATCACACGCGTACGCGCCGAGAGCCGTCTGCCGGGTGACGATCGCCCGCTCGTCCCGCATCAGCCGCCACCCCCGCCGAAGAAGGAACGGCACCGACTTTCGGCCCTCCCGCAGATCCCGCAGGAACCGCCGCCGGAACGTGGTCACGGCGCCCCGGCTCAGACACAGCGCGTCGGCCAGCACTCCCGCCTCCCGGCACCGCTGCACGATCTCCGCCGCGAAGATGCCCTCGGCGATGAACACCGGCGTCCCCCCGAAGTCGACGGTCTCGGAACCCGTACGGGCGCTCAGGGAGATGTCGTACACGGGAACACTCGTACGCCCCGTCCCGCACAGCTGCGCGATCGCCGCGACCGCCGCGTCCGCGTCCCAGGACAGCGGGTGGTCCCAGTCGATGTCCGAACTCCCCGCCACCTGCGGCAGCGTCGGGTCGTCGCCCTCCTTGTAGAAGTCGTCGAGCCGCAGTACCGGGAGACCGGAGCGGGCCGCGAGGAGGGACTTGCCGGAGCCGGAGGGACCGCACAGCAGGACGACGCGCGCGGTTGTCACGGAATTCGGGAGATGGGAACTCACGAGACACCAGTGTGCGGCATCATCCGCCGCCGGCCGAGCCCGCGGGTCGTCTTTGGAGTGTGCGTCACACGTCAACTACCCTACGTGTCGACCTCATTACCTTGCGCAGCAGAAGGCGGCAGCAGCCATGGCACGACACTCGGCCTCGAAGAACCCGACCGTCCGGCGCGCGTTGCTGGCTCTCACGACCGCGGGGATCGCGGTGGGAGCGGGGGCGGCCTCGGCGGCAGCGGCGGACATCGACCCCGTGGGGGACGTGGTCCAGACGCGTCCGACCTCGCTGGGCAACATCGACCCGAAGGCCGGGCTCCAGGCGACGACGGGGATCGTGGGGTACGTGACCGGGCCGGTCGCGGGGCTGAAGCCCAACCCGCTGGCGGGCACGGGCGTGGACCCGCTCGACAACGGCCTCGGTACGCAGGTGGCGGACTTCCCGCCGCTGGCGACGACCATGCTCACGGGGCCGGTGGCGCAGGCCCAGTCGCTGGGCGCCGTCCCGGTGGTGGGCCAGGCGACCCAACTGCTGGGAGCCTGAACCGGCCGACGTACGGACGCGCGCACGGACCCCTCGCGGGAGACGAGAGAGAGCCGCGCCTCCCCCGGACGGTGGGGAAGCGCGGCTCTCCCGCTCCGGTGGGCCGAACCGTCCTTCTGGCCGGCGCGGTACGCCCTAGTACGACGAGCCGGATGCGCCCAGTGCGCCGGTCGGATGCCAGACCGTCTTCGTCTCCAGGAAGGCGGTGAGGCGCTCGATGCCCGGCGCGGCGAAATGATCCACAGGCTGTGGACGGAAGACGCGCTTGAGGTTGTCGGCGGCCGCGATCTCCAGCTCCTTGGCCAGCGCCTCGTCGGCGCCGGCCAGGTCGATCGCGTTGACGTCCTGGTGCGCCGCCAGCGGGGCCGCGATCTCCGCCGTCCCGCCGGTGAGGATGTTGACCACACCGCCCGGCAGGTCGGAGGTGGCCAGCACCTCGCCCAGCGACAGCGCGGGCAGCGGGGAGCGCTCGCTCGCGATCACGACCGCCGTGTTGCCGGTCGCGATCACCGGGGCCACCACCGAGACCAGCCCGAGGAACGACGACTCCTGCGGGGCCAGGACCGCCACCACACCCGTCGGCTCGGGGGTCGAGAGGTTGAAGAACGGGCCCGCCACCGGGTTGCCGCCACCGACCACCTGGGCGATCTTGTCGGTCCAGCCCGCGTACCAGACCCAGCGGTCGATGGTCGCCTCGACCTGCTCGGCGGCCTTCGACTTCGACAGGCCCTCGGCGTCGGCGACCTCGTGGACGAACTGGTGCCTGCGGCCCTCCAGCATCTCCGCGACGCGGTAGAGGACCTGGCCGCGGTTGTACGCGGTCGCGCCCGACCAGCCGCCGAACGCCTTGCGGGCGGCGACGACCGCGTCGCGGGCGTCCTTGCGGCTCGCGCGCGGCGCGTTGGCCAGCCACGTGCCCTTGCCCGCCGCGTCAGCGGCTGATGGTGCTGCGGTCACCTCGTACACCCGGCCGCTCTCGGAACGCGGGAACTTCCCGCCGACGTACAGCTTGTAGGTCTTGAAGACGCGCAGGCGCTGCCGCTCGGTCCGCTCGGTCTGCTCGATCCGATCGGCCTTCCCCGCCCCGGCGTTCTTCTCGCTCTTCTTGTTCTTCTTCGGCTTGTCAGACATCGAGGTACGCCTCCAGGCCGTGGCGACCGCCCTCGCGGCCGTGACCCGACTCCTTGTAGCCGCCGAACGGCGAGGTCGGATCGAACTTGTTGAACGTGTTGGACCAGATGACGCCCGCGCGCAGCTTGCTCGCGACCGCCAGGATGCGGGAGCCCTTCTCGGTCCAGATGCCCGCGGAGAGGCCGTACTGGCTGTTGTTGGCCTTCGCGACCGCCTCGTCCGGGGTGCGGAAGCTGAGGACGGACAGGACCGGGCCGAAGATCTCGTCGCGGGCGACGGTGTGGGCCTGCGTGACGTTCGTGAAGAGCGTCGGGGCGAACCAGTAGCCGGCGGACGGCAGCTCGCAGGACGGGGACCACCGCTCGGCGCCCTCGGCCTCGCCCTGCTCGACGAGCGTGGTGATGCGCGAGAGCTGCTCGGCGGAGTTGATCGCGCCGATGTCGGTGTTCTTGTCGAGCGGGTCGCCCAGGCGCAGGGTCGAGAGCCTGCGCTTCAGGGAGTCCAGCAGCTCGTCCTGGACCGACTCCTGGACCAGGAGCCGGGAGCCGGCGCAGCAGACCTGGCCCTGGTTGAAGAAGATGCCCGTGACGATGCCCTCGACGGCCTGGTCGATGGGCGCGTCGTCGAAGACGATGTTCGCGCCCTTGCCGCCCAGTTCGAGCGTGACCTTCTTCTTCGTGCCCGCGACCTGGCGCGCGATGGCCTTGCCGACCGCGGTCGAGCCGGTGAAGGCCACCTTGTTCACGTCCGGGTGTTCGACGAGTGCCGCGCCCGCGTCGCCGTATCCGGGGAGGATGTTGACGACGCCCCGGGGCAGGCCCGCCTGACGGCAGATGTCCGCGAAGAACAGGGCCGACAGGGGGGTGGTCTCCGCGGGCTTCAGGACGACCGTGTTGCCCGTCGCGAGCGCCGGGGCGATCTTCCACGCCAGCATCAGCAGCGGGAAGTTCCAGGGGATGACCTGGCCGGCGACACCCAGCGGGCGCGGATCCGCGCCGAAACCGGCGTGGTCGAGCTTGTCCGCCCAGCCCGCGTAGTAGAAGAAGTGCGCGGCCACCAGGGGGAGGTCCGCGTCGCGGGTCTCCTTGATGGGCTTGCCGTTGTCCAGCGTCTCCAGGACGGCCAGTTCGCGGCTGCGCTCCTGGATGATGCGGGCGATGCGGAAGAGGTACTTGGCGCGCTCGGAGCCGGGCAGCGCGGACCACTTCGCGAAGGCCCGGCGGGCGGCCCGCACCGCGCGGTCGACGTCCTCGGTGCCCGCCCGGGCGACCTCGGAGAGGACCTCCTCGGTGCTCGGGCTGACCGTCTTGAAGACCTTGCCGTCGGCGGCCTCGGTGAACTCGCCGTCGATGAAGAGCCCGTACGACGGGGCGACGTCGACGACGGAGCGGGACTCGGGCGCCGGTGCGTACTCGAATGCGGAAGCCATGATGGATCAGTCCACCGTCACGTAGTCGGGGCCGGAGTAGCGGCCGGTGGTCAGCTTCTGACGCTGCATCAGCAGGTCGTTGAGGAGCGAGGATGCGCCGAAGCGGAACCAGTGGTTGTCCAGCCAGTCCTCGCCCGCGGTCTCGTTGACCAGCACCAGGAACTTGACGGCGTCCTTCGTGGTACGGATGCCGCCGGCGGGCTTCACACCGACCTGGACCCCGGTCTGCGCGCGGAAGTCACGCACCGCCTCCAGCATCAGGAGGGTGTTCGCGGGCGTCGCGTTGACGGCGACCTTGCCCGTGGAGGTCTTGATGAAGTCCGCGCCCGCCAGCATGCCGAGCCAGCTCGCGCGCCGGATGTTGTCGTACGTGGACAGCTCGCCGGTCTCGAAGATGACCTTCAGGCGGGCGGCGCCGGAAGCCTCCTTCACGGCGACGATCTCCTCGTACACCTTCAGGTACCTGCCCGAGAGGAACGCGCCGCGGTCGATGACCATGTCGATCTCGTCGGCGCCCGCGGCGACGGCGTCCCGCACGTCGGCCAGCTTCACGTCGAGCGCGGCGCGGCCGGCCGGGAAGGCGGTCGCGACGGAGGCGACCTTCACGCCGGAGCCGGCTACGGCCTGCTTCGCGGTGGCCACCATGTCGGGGTAGACGCAGACGGCGGCGGTCGTCGGGGCCGTCCGGTCCGTGGGGTCCGGGTGGACGGCCTTGACGCCGAGCGCCCGGACCTTGCCGGGGGTGTCCGCGCCTTCCAGCGTCGTCAGGTCGACCATCGAGATGGCGAGGTCGATCGCGTACGCCTTCGCGGTCGTCTTGATGGAACGGGTGCCGAGGGAGGCGGCGCGCGCCTCCAGGCCGACCGTGTCGACGCCGGGCAACCCGTGGAGGAAGCGGCGCAGCGAGCTGTCCGACGCGGTCACGTCCGTGAGCGCGTGCGCTGCGGGGGGTGCGGTTTTGGGCATGGTCACCAGACGAGCATATCTACGCGCGTAGCGGCTGTACACCCCTGGGAGGGCTGCGCCCCGTCAGGGGCGCGAGGGCTGCGTGCTCAGCCCATGCGCGCCTGCGGGTGACGAGGGCGCGGGGGTGGTGCCCCGTCAGGGGCGCGGGGAACTGCGCGCTCAGCCCACGCTTGCCCGCAGGGTGTGTCGTCGTCGGGTGCGGGGCCGTGGGGGCTGGTCGCGCAGTTCCCCGCGCCCCTTGGGGGGTGCCCGCTTGGGTGTCGTTGTCGGGTGCGGGGGCGTGGGGGCTGGTCGCGCAGTTCCCCGCGCCCCTTGGGGGGTGCCCGCTTGGGTGTCGTTGTCGGGTGCGGGGGCGTGGGGGCTGGTCGCGCAGTTCCCCGCGCCCCTTCAGGGCGGTGGGGGCTGGGTGCGCAGTTCCTCGCGCCCCTTCAGGGCGGTGGGGGCTGGGCTTTCGTGTGAGCCCCCGGAGCGGAGCGTTTCCGTGGGGGTCAGGCAGAATCTGCCGTATGACGACCCCGGACCATCAGCCGCCCGCCCCCGACCCCGCGTACAAGGACCGGGTCTACCGGTCTCCCTCCGGTATCGCGGGTGGCGTGCTACTGCTGGCGATCGTCGGCTGGCTCGGTATCGACGCCCTGGTCACGGGCGAGGGCCGGACCCCCTGGGTGGCGCTCGCCACGCTGCTCGTCCTGGTGCCGCTGGTCGCCGCCTTCACCGTGCGCCCGGCCGTGTACGCGAACGAACAACGGCTGCGCGTCCGTAACCCCTTCCGGGTGATCACGCTGCCCTGGGGAACGGTCGAGACGTTCCGGTCCGGCTACTCCAACGAGGTGTTCGACACAGCCGGCACCAAGTACCAGGTGTGGGCCGTGCCGGTCTCCCTGCGGGCCCGCAAGCGCGCCGCCCGCAAGGAGGCGAAGGAGGCGAGGGCGGACGCGCCGGGCGCCCGGCGTACCCGCTCACCGCACCCCGCCCCGGTCGCCGAAGGCCCCGTACGTGCCCAGGGCGACCAGATCATCGACGAGCTGCGCGAACTGCTGGAGGCCCGCGGCAAGGACCCCCGGGCCCAGGGTGAGGTCTCGCTGCGGTGGGCCTACGAGGTCATGGCCCCGGCGGCCGCCGGCGCCGTACTGCTGGCGATCCTGCTGTCCTTCGGCTGAGCCGGACCCCGACCACCACCGGGCTCGGTACGAGCGCCGCTTGAGGCGATGGACACGCCGGTCCGTACGAGTGGGCGGCACCTGTCACCGGGGGCCGGGGCGCCCGCCGGACCGGGCGGGTGCTCCGGCCTCCGCTGACACCACCGGTGCCCGCGCCGGCACCGGCGTCACCCCGCGATCCAGGAGTGCATGTGTCGTACGACGAGCCGCTGAGACTGCCCGCGGCCGCGATACCCGACGACTGCCGGGACTGGACGGCCGGACGGGCCGCGGGCTGGTCGGCCGTGCTGCCGCCGCGCTGGACCTTCCTGCGGGTGCGCCGGTCGATCGCCGGCGCCGTGACCACCTTCGCGTTCTGCGCGGGCGCCTGGGCCGCGATGCTCGGCGGACTGTGGCCGTTCGTCGCGGCGGGCTTCGCCGTGTACGTCCTGTGGGTGCTCGCGCGGCCCGAGCTGGTCTGGGCCGGGGCACCCGCGCTGCTCCTCGGCCTGGCCGTGGAGGCGCCCTCGCTGCCCTGGGCCGTGACGGCCTTCGGGGCGCTCGTCGTGGTCGCCTCCTGGGCCGCCGTCGCCGTCCGCCTGCGGGCTCGCGGCGCCCAGCTGGAGCGGGCGCTGGAGGCCGCCGGGGACGGCACGGCACGGGCCCCGGACGCGGACGCCCCGGTGCGCCGCGGCCGATTCCTGATCCCGCTCGGCCTCGCGGTGCTCGGGCTCGGCGTGCTCACCGGTGCCACCGCGCAGCTGTGGGGTACGGCCGACGACCACCGCGGCTCCTGGGTCATGGCCTTCTACCTGGCCGGGCTGGGCGCGACCGCCCTGGTCTCGGCCTGGCTCGGCCGCCGCCGCTCCGTCGCGCTGCGCCGCACCCCGGCACCCGTACTGCGTGTCCTCGTGCGCGACGACGCGCAGGGCACCACGGAGGTGTACGCGGCGGACGACCTCGCGGCGCTGCGGCCGCTGTTCACGGTGGACCTGACGTCGTACGACGGTGACGCCGAGACGGACGGGGACGACGACGAACCGGACCCCGCCGGGACCGGGAACGATGCCCGGTCCGACACCGGGTCCGACGCCGACCGTGCGGAGGCCGTCGAGGAACTGGAGCGGCTCCTCGACGCGGTGGACGACGACACCCCGGGGCCGGTCCGCGAGGCCGTCCTCTTCGGCGCCCCCTACGACGGTGCCGAGGTCGTCGTCCTGAGCGCCGACGAGGACCCGGACCAGCCGCCGCTGACGGAGTGGTCGGCGGGACCCGTCCGCCCGCTGTCGCCGAGCGCCGGTGTGCGGCGCATCGCCAGGGCAAAGGCCCGCGAGGAACGGCACCGCCAACTGGAGACCCGGGCGAGGGAGTCGGCCGTGGACCGTACCCCCGCCCCGGTGCGCCGCTGGCGGGCCGGGTGGCTGGACTGGCTGGCCGCCGCGCTGCTGGTGCAGTGGGGCGTCTGGCTCTCCTGGACCGGGTTCACCGAGTCCGACCTGTCCCTGTGGAAACTGGGCCTGGTCACGGCCCTCGGCCTCTACGGAGCCGTCCGCGTCCCCGTGAAACTCGCCTGGCGCATCACGGCGGACCGCTCGGGCCTGTGGGTCACCGGGCTGCGCGGCCCGCGCCACGTTCCCTGGGACGACATCCGCTCCGTACGCCGCCGGTCCTTCGAACTGAAGCTCCGCTGGCGGGACGACGACTGGTCGGTCGCGGCGCCGCGCTGGGCCTGGTTCGAGCGACGCCGTGGCCTGGTCCATCCGTACGACGCCCTGGCGGCCGAACTGTCGGCCATGCGCAAGGACCCGGCACTGCGCCCCACCGGAGAGAGCACCGCGCCCGAACGGGGCCGCCCGCTGTGGCCCCTGGCCGTCGTGCTGGCCCTGGCGTGGGCGGCGGCGCTGGTGCTGTGGGGCTGAGGGACGCATCGGGCGAGGCGGCCCGGTGGGGCCCGCACACGTGCGGGCCCCACCGGACCATCGGGATCGCCGGGCCCCTCAGATACCCGCGGCCGCCGACAGGTCCCGCTTGATCGCCGACAGCAGTTCCGCCGCCGTCGCGCGGGCCGCCGGGAGACCGTCGTGGGTGCCGACCGGCACCACGACCTCCAGGTAGCACTTCAGCTTCGGCTCCGTACCGCTGGGGCGGACGACGACCCTGGCGCCGTCCAGCGTGTAGCGCAGGCCGTCCGTGGGCGGCAGCCGGTCCGTGCCGAGGGTCAGGTCCTCGGCCCGGGTGACGGCGAGGCCCGCGAGGCGCGTCGGGGGCCGCTCGCGCAGCCGGCGCATCGCGTCCGTGATGAGGGAGAGGTCGTCCACCCGGACGGAGAGCTGGTCCGTGGCGTGCAGGCCGTGCTCGACGGCGAGGTCGTCCAGCAGGTCGGGGAGCGTGCGGCCCTCCTCCTTCAGCTCCGAGGCCAGCTCGGTGACGGCGAGGGCGGCCGTGATGCCGTCCTTGTCCCGTACGCCGTCCGGGTCGACGCAGTAGCCCAGCGCCTCCTCGTACCCGTACCGCAGGCCCTCCACCCGGGCGATCCACTTGAAGCCCGTCAGGGTCTCCTCGTACGGCAGCCCCGCCGTCTCGGCGATGCGGCCGAGGAGGGAGGACGAGACGATCGACTCCGCGAAGGTGCCGCGCGCGCCCCGGCGGACCAGGTGCGCCGCGAGCAGCGCGCCGACCTCGTCGCCGCGCAGCATGCGCCAGTCGCCGCCGTCCTTGACGGCCGCGGCGCAGCGGTCCGCGTCCGGGTCGTTCGCGATGATCAGATCGGGGTCCGTCGCCCGGGCCTTCGCGAAGGCCAGGTCCATCGCGCCCGGCTCCTCCGGGTTCGGGAACGCGACCGTGGGGAAGTCCGGGTCCGGTTCGGCCTGCTCGGCGACGAGTTCGGGGGCGGGGAAGCCGGCCCGCGCGAACGCCGCCAGGAGGGTCTCCTTGCCGACGCCGTGCATCGCGGTGTAGACCGTGCGGGCGGTTCGCGGCGAGCCCGCGGTCAGTACCGCGTCCGTGCGCTCCAGGTAGGCGTCCAGGACTCCCTCGTCGAGGATCTCCCAGCCCGAGTCCGGGCGGGGGACGTCCGCCAGGCTCGCGACCGCGGCGATCTCGGCGGCGATCTCCGTGTCCGCCGGCGGGACGATCTGGGAGCCGTCACCGAGGTACACCTTGTAGCCGTTGTCCCGCGGGGGGTTGTGGCTGGCCGTGACCTCCACGCCCGCCACCGCGCCCAGATGCCTTATGGCGTACGCGAGGACCGGGGTGGGGAGGGGGCGGGGCAGTACGGCGGCCCGCAGCCCGGCGCCCGTCATGACCGCGGCGGTGTCGCGGGCGAAGTCGGCGGACTTGTGGCGGGCGTCGTAGCCGATGACGACGAGGCCGTCCGCCTGCCCCCGCGCCTTCAGGTACGCGGCGAGGCCGGCGGCGGCGCGGATGACGACCGAGCGGTTCATGCGCATCGGGCCGGCGCCCAGTTCGCCCCGCAGGCCCGCCGTGCCGAACTGGAGGGTGCCGGTGAAGCGTGCGGTGAGCTCCGCGGTGTCCTCGGCGTCGATGAGCTTGGCGAGTTCCTCGCGGGTGTCCGTGTCGGGGTCCTCGGCCAGCCATGCCTTGGCCCGCGCGATGAGTTCGTCCTGCAGCACGAGGGTCGACCTCTTTTCGTTCGTCGTACGTGTGTGTGTACCCCGGCCCGCCATTCCTTCGCCCCCGCCGCCCCTTCCCGTCCCGACCCCGGGGGCTGCCGCCCCCAGACCCCCGCAATCGCGCTTCGCGCTCGTCCTCAAACGCCGGACGGGCTGGAAAATCCAGCCCGTCCGGGGGCACCTCCCAGCGGTAGCTGGGGGAGTTTGAGGACCGGGGGTTCGGGGGCGGAGCCCCCGAGTAGTGACGGGAAGGGGTAGGGGCGGCGGGGGCGAGGAAACTACAGCCGGTCCAGGACCCGGGTGAGGAGCGCTCCCATGTGCGTGGCCGAGTCCCGGCCCGCCTGGAGCACCTCCTCGTGGTTCAGCGGCTCCCCGGTCATCCCCGCGGCGAGGTTGGTGACGAGGGAGATGCCCAGCACCTCGGCCCCCGCCTCCCGCGCGGCGATCGCCTCCAGCGTGGTCGACATGCCGACGAGGTCCGCCCCGATGACGCGGGCCATCCGGATCTCCGCCGGCGTCTCGTAGTGCGGGCCGGGGAACTGCGCGTACACACCCTCTTCGAGCGTCGGGTCGATCTCCTTGCACAGGGCACGCAGCCGGGGCGAGTACAGATCCGTCAGGTCGACGAAGTTCGCGCCGACGATCGGGGACGTCGCCGTCAGGTTGATGTGGTCGCTGATCAGGACCGGCTGCCCGGGGCGCATGCCCTCGCGCAGACCACCGCAGCCGTTGGTCAGCACGATGGTCTTGCAGCCGGCGGCGACGGCCGTCCGGACGCCGTGCGCGACGGCGGCGACCCCGCGGCCCTCGTAGTAGTGGGTGCGGCCGAGGAAGACGAGCGCGCGCTTGTCGCCGGTCCGGTACGAGCGGACCTTGCTGCTGTGACCCTGGACCGCGGGCGGCGGGAAACCGGGCAGATCGGTGACCTGGAACTCGGCTTCGGGAGCGCCGAGGGCGTCCACGGCCGGCGCCCAGCCGGAGCCCATCACCAGGGCGACGTCGTGGGTATCGGCGCCCGAGAGTTCCCGCAGGCGCGCGGCGGCGGCGTCGGCGGCGGCGTAGGGGTCGCCCTGGATGTCGTCCGGAAGAAGAGATGCGTTCACGCGCACGAGGGTAGCCGGTCCGGGCCTACGCGCGTAGATGCCGGTGGTCACGGGTTGGCGATCGTTGTCTTGTCGTTTCCGCCGGGGACCGCCGCGGGGAGTGCCGCCGGCGCTCCCCTCCGGCGTGTCCCGTGGGTCAGCAGGGGCGCTTGCGCAGTTCCATCACGTAGTCGTGCGGGGCGCCCGCCGACTCCGCCGCGTCCGCCAGCTCGCCGAGGTAGCGGGCCGAGGGGAGCCCTCCTTCGTACCCGTTGAGGACGTACAGCCACGCCGACTCCTCGCCCTCCAGCGTGTGGACCCGTACGCGCATCCGCCGGTAGACGTCGAGGCCGACACCCTCCCAGCGGTCCATGGACTCCTCGTCCGGGGGCGCGATGTCGTACAGGGCCACGAAGACCTGCGACCGCGGGGCCTCGACGATGGTCGCCAGCGCGCCCTCCCACCCCATGTGCTCGCCGCCGAACGTCAGCCGCCAGCCGTTGAGCCACCCCGTGGCGCGCAGCGGCGAGTGGGGGGCGCGGCGCGTCATGAGCCGCGGGTCGAGATTGCCGGCGTACGCGGCGTAGAGCGACATGGGACCGAGGGTACGGCAGCGACGCGTGTGCCTCTCCCGTGTCGGCGGCCCCGCGACGCACACCCGTCACACGTGTCCACGACCCCCGGACGGAGCCCCCGGGCGGAAGCACCGGGAGCCGTGCGGGACAATGGAGTACGTGACTCGGATCGTGATCATTGGCGGCGGACCCGGCGGATACGAGGCGGCCCTCGTGGCCGCCCAGCTCGGCGCGGAGGTGACCGTCGTCGACTGCGACGGTCTGGGCGGGGCGTCGGTGCTCACCGACTGCGTCCCGTCGAAGACCCTGATCGCGACGGCCGAGGTGATGACCACCTTCGACTCGTCGTACGAGGAGCTGGGGATCATCGTCGCCGACGACACCCCTCACATCGACCAGCCCGCGCGCGTCGTCGGTGTCGACCTCGGCAAGGTCAACCGCCGGGTGAAGCGGCTCGCGCTCGCCCAGTCCCACGACATCACGGCCTCCGTGACGCGTGCCGGGGCACGGGTGCTGCGGGGTCGCGGACGGCTCGACGGGCAGCAGGACACGGACGGTTCGCGCAAGGTCGTCGTGCGGGCCGCGGACGGCAGCGAGGAGACCCTCGTCGCCGACGCCGTGCTCATCGCCACCGGCGGACACCCCCGCGAGCTGCCCGACGCGCAGCCGGACGGCGAGCGGATCCTGAACTGGACGCAGGTCTACGACCTGGACGAGCTCCCGGACGAACTCATCGTGGTCGGGTCCGGCGTCACCGGCGCCGAGTTCGCCGGCGCCTACCAGGCGCTCGGGTCGCGGGTCACGCTGGTCTCCAGCCGCGACCGCGTGCTGCCGGGCGAGGACCCGGACGCGGCGGCCGTGCTGGAGGACGTGTTCCGGCGGCGCGGCATGAACGTCATGGCGCGGTCGCGCGCCCAGTCCGCCAAGCGCGTCGGGGACCGCGTCGAGGTGACGCTCTCCGACGGCCGTGTCATCACCGGCTCGCACTGTCTGATGGCCGTCGGCGCCATCCCGAACAGTGCGGGCATGGGTCTGGAGGAGGCCGGGGTCAAGGTCCGGGAGTCCGGGCACATCTGGACCGACAGGGTCTCCAGGACCACGGCCCCCGGCGTGTACGCCGCCGGTGACGTCACCGGGATCTTCGCGCTCGCCTCCGTGGCGGCGATGCAGGGCCGGATCGCCATGTACCACTTCCTCGGTGACGCGGTCGCCCCGCTCGACCTGAAGACGGTGTCGTCGAACGTCTTCACCGACCCCGAGATCGCCACCGTCGGTTACTCGCAGTCGGACGTCGACGGCGGCGTCATCGACGCCCGGGTCGTGAAACTGCCCCTGCTGCGCAACCCGCGCGCCAAGATGCAGGGCATCCGTGACGGCTTCGTCAAGATCTTCTGCCGCCCGGGCACCGGGATCGTCGTGGGCGGGGTCGTCGTCGCGCCGCGTGCCTCGGAGCTCATCCACCCCATCTCGCTCGCCGTCGACAACAATCTGACCGTCGAACAGATCGCGAACGCCTTCACCGTGTACCCGTCCCTGTCGGGCTCGATCGCCGAGGTGGCGCGTCAGCTGCACACCCGCAAGACGGCCGACGGGGCCTGAGGGCGACCGCGGTTCGCCGCTGGTCACGGGGAGCGCCGGGCCCGCGGTGCGGGCTCCGGTCACCCCGAGTCATTGCCCATTCGTGCGGCATAGTCGGTGTGATTAGGCGCGTATACCACTCCGCGACCTGCCATGCGAACAACTTCTGTTATTCGGCGCAAACTGCTGAAAGCAGACGGTCGTTGGGGTTACTGTCAGTTTCGTGTTCGCTGCAGAACGTCGCCAATTGATCCTCGAAATGGTGCGAGCAAATGGAGCCGTGTCGCTCCGTGAGCTCGCCCGCGTCGTCCAGACCTCCGAAGTGACCGTACGGCGGGACGTGCGCGCACTGGAGGCAGAAGGACTCCTCGACCGCCGGCACGGCGGTGCGGTATTGCCGGGCGGGTTCACGCGGGAGTCCGGCTTTCCGCAGAAATCTCATCTCGCGACCGCCGAGAAGACGGCCATCGCCGATCTCGCCGCGGGTCTCGTCGAAGAGGGCGAGGCCATCGTGGTGGGGGCGGGCACCACCACACAGGAGCTGGCTCGCCGGCTCGCGCGGGTGCCGGGGCTGACCGTCGTCACCAACTCCCTGCTGGTGGCCCAGGCGTTGGCCCATGCCAACCGGGTGGAGGTCGTGATGACCGGCGGCACCCTGCGCGGTTCCAACTACGCCCTGGTGGGCAGCGGGGCCGAGCAGTCCCTCCAGGGGCTGCGGGTCTCCCGGGCCTTCCTGTCGGGGAGCGGGCTGACCGCCGAGCGCGGCCTGTCCACCTCCAACATGCTGTCGGCGTCCGTCGACCGCGCACTCGTCCAGGCGGCCGCCGAGGTCGTCGTCCTGGCCGATCACACCAAGCTCGGCACCGACACGATGTTCCAGACGGTGCCGACCGATGTGATCACCCGGCTGGTCACGGACGAGCCACCGGCCCAGGACGACCGTGCGGCCACCGAACTGCAGGCTCTGGCCGACCAGGGCGTACAGATCGTCGTGGCCGGAGCGGGCGGCTCCGGTGGCGATACGGTCCCGGCGGGGCGCCAGCCGTCACGCCGGGACGTACCGCTGCCCGGTCCCCGCCGCGGCCAGGTGCCCGGCGCGGGACCGCAGTTGCGCAGTGCCGCGACGGTTCTGGGGGAGCAGTCCCAGGCCGAGCGGGCGCGGGTCGCCGACCTGCGCAGACGCTGACGCGACGAGCCGCCCGGCAGGCAGGGGCGGGTACTGACGGACGGTGGTCCGGTCCGATCCGGTCCCGTCCGGTCTGATCCGGTCCGTACGTCGGATGTTCGGCGCCCGGGCGTTCACGCCTTGAGGCCCCGCAGGGTCAGCGCCAGCATGCGGTCGGCCAGCTCCGGGTCGTCCGGGGTCTCTTCGGCGGCCAGCGCGATCGCGTTGGTCAGCTGGAGCAGATCACCGATGGAGACGCCGGGGCGTACGGTGCCGGCCTCCTGCGCGCGGAGGAGGAGGGCGTTGCCCGCCTCGCGCATCGGGCCGCTGCACCGCGCGAGCGCCGAGGCGTCGTCGTGCGAGGCCGACATGAGCGCGCGGGACAGCCCACGGTACTCACTCGCATGGGTGATGACGGCGCGCAGCCAGGTCACGAGCGCCGTGCAGGGGTGCGGGTCGTGCAGCAGTTCGTGTGAGCGGGTCAGCAGGTCGCTGACCGCGTCCGCGAAGACCGCGCCGAGGAGCGCGTGGCGGTTGGGGAAGTGGCGGTAGAGGGTGCCGATGCCCACGCCCGCGCGTTTCGCCACGTCCTCCAGTGAGGCGTCGGCGCCCTTCTCGGCGAACGTCGACCGTGCCTCGGTGACGAGGCGGTCGCGGTTGCGACGGGCGTCGGCGCGTAGCCCTGCCGGGGGGTTGGGCATGAGTCGCTCCCGTCTGCCCGATGACCGCCGTCGGGTGGCGCGGGTGCGTCGTGGCCGGTCGCGCAGTTCCCCGCGCCCCTGCAGGGGCGCCCAGCGCCCCTGCAGAAGTGACGGTGTCAGTCCTTGATCTCGCAGATGACCGCGCCCGACGTGAGCGAGGCGCCGACCTCGGCGGCCAGGGCCTTGATGGTGCCCGAGCGGTGGGCGTTGAGGGGCTGTTCCATCTTCATGGCCTCCAGGACCACGATCAGGTCGCCCTCCTTGACCTCCTGGCCCTCCTCGACGGCCACCTTCACGATGGTGCCCTGCATGGGAGAGGCGAGGGTGTCGCCCGAGGCGGCGGGGCCGGACTTCTTGGCCGCGCGGCGCTTGGGCTTGGCGCCCGCCGCGAGGCCCGTACGGGCCAGGGACATGCCCAGCGAGGACGGCAGGGAGACCTCTAGGCGCTTGCCGCCGACCTCGACGACGACCGTCTCGCGGCCCGTCTCGTCCTCCGCGTCCCCGTCCGCGGGAGCGGTGAAGGGCGGGATCTCGTTGACGAACTCGGTCTCGATCCAGCGGGTGTGGACCGTGAACGGGTCGGCGGAGCCGGTCAGTTCGGGGGCGAAGGCGGGGTCGGTGACCACGGCGCGGTGGAACGGGATGGCGGTCGCCATGCCTTCGACGGTGAACTCCTGAAGCGCGCGGGCGGCCCGCTGGAGCGCCTGCTCGCGGGTGGCGCCGGTGACGATCAGCTTGGCGAGCAGTGAGTCCCACGCCGGGCCGATCACGCTGCCGCTCTCCACGCCGGCGTCCAGGCGCACGCCCGGTCCCGACGGCGGGGCGAACGTGGTGACGGTGCCGGGGGCGGGCAGGAAGCCGCGGCCCGGGTCCTCGCCGTTGATACGGAACTCGAAGGAATGGCCGCGCAGCGGCGGGTCGTCGTAGCCCAGCTCCTCGCCGTCGGCGATCCGGAACATCTCGCGGACCAGGTCGATGCCGGAGACCTCCTCGGTCACCGGGTGCTCGACCTGCAGACGGGTGTTGACCTCCAGGAAGGAGATCGTGCCGTCCGCGCCGACCAGGAACTCGACGGTGCCGGCGCCGACGTACCCGGCCTCCTTGAGGATCGCCTTGGAGGACGCGTACAGCTCGGCGACCTGGGCCTCGGAGAGGAACGGCGCGGGCGCCTCCTCGACGAGCTTCTGGTGGCGGCGCTGCAGGGAGCAGTCACGGGTGGAGACGACCACCACGTTGCCGTGGCTGTCGGCCAGGCACTGGGTCTCCACGTGCCGGGGCTTGTCGAGGTAGCGCTCCACGAAGCACTCACCGCGGCCGAAGGCGGCGACGGCCTCGCGCACCGCGGAGTCGAACAGCTCGGGCACCTCTTCGAGGGTGCGGGCCACCTTCAGACCGCGGCCGCCACCGCCGAAGGCCGCCTTGATCGCGATGGGCAGGCCGTGCTCGCGGGCGAAGGCGACGACCTCCTCCGCGCCGGCCACCGGGTCCGGCGTACCGGCGACCAGCGGGGCGCCGGCGCGCTGGGCGATGTGACGGGCCGCCACCTTGTCGCCGAGGTCGCGGATCGCCTGCGGCGGCGGGCCGATCCAGGTCAGGCCCGCGTCGAGGACGGCCTGCGCGAAGTCGGCGTTCTCGGAGAGGAAGCCGTATCCGGGGTGGATCGCGTCCGCCCCCGAGTCCTTGGCGGCCTGGAGCACCTTGGCGATGTCGAGGTAACTGCTCGCGGGCGTGTCACCGCCCAGCGCGAACGCCTCGTCCGCGGCCCGCACATGCAGAGCGTCCCGGTCGGGATCGGCGTACACCGCCACGCTCGCGATACCGGCGTCCCGGCACGCCCGGGCGACACGAACAGCGATTTCGCCTCGGTTGGCGATCAACACCTTGCGCACGATGGCTCCCTCTCCTTGAAACAAGCCGAGTTTAGGGACTGCCGACACGACGTATCGACCCGTCCCCGATGGTGAGCTTGCCCACACGGAGCGTGATACAAGGCTTGCTCGCCCGTGAAAACCCTTGTCGTACCTCGGTACGCAGGGGGCTTGCCATGAACCCTAGCTCGCCGGTGTGGTCAAGGTCTCTGTGAGAGCGTGCTGCGCGCCACTCGGTTTCTTTGTGGGGAACCTACGAAGAGGTCGGTGATTGTTTGCCCGCTCCAGATCCCTTGTCCCTGGGTTTACTCATTAGTAGCGTGCTGGCTGACTTGAACGTACTGGGGGTAACAGGCCCCTGCTGGGGTGGAAGCCGAAAGTGGGTGGGGACGGTGGTCCGCAGACCGGTGGCGTGGGTGACCGCGATCGTGCTCTTCGCGGAGGCGGTGGGTATCGCCTGGGTCAACTGGTTCATGGGGGTCGTGGTCGACCGGCAGGACATGTCCCTGGCCGGGCTCGACTCCGACGTGATGTCCACGTCGTCGAAGGTCGCGGGGCTGCTCTTCGGCCTCTACTTCGCGCTCTGCGGCCTTACCGCGCTGCGCGTCGCCCTGCGCGACCGCGCGCCGGCCGGCCTCGGCCGCATCCTGCTGATCAGCGCGGCGGTGGTGCACGCCCTGCTCGGCGCGTTCACGGTCGGCCTGGTGGGCTGGGGCGCGTTCGCCTTCATGATGGTCGTGCTCGGCCTGATCGTGCTCATCTTCATGACGTACGACCGCCGGGAGGCCGCGCTGTCCGACGCGGAGCCGGGCGGCGGCCCGGCCGGTCACGGCCCGGCGGGCGGTGACGGCGGCGGGGCGCCGGTCGTGCCGCCGCCCCCGGCGCCCTCCACCTCCTGACCGGCTCCCCGCGTCACTTCTCGCGGGGCGCCCACAGGTCCGTGATACCGACGCCCAGCTCGGCCAGCAGACGGCGTACCAGCGGCAGCGAGAGCCCGATGACGTTGCCGTGGTCGCCGTCGATGCCGTCGACGAACGGGGCCGATCGGCCGTCGAGGGTGAAGGCCCCGGCGACGTGCAACGGCTCGCCCGAGGCGACGTACGCGGCGATCTCGGCATCGGTCGGCTCGCCGAAGCGGACCACCGTGGACGCGACCGCCGACGTGTGGCGGCCCGTCGCCGTGTCCCACACGCAGTGGCCGGTCTGCAGGATGCCCGCCCGGCCGCGCATGGACTTCCAGCGCGCGGTGGCCTCCTCGGCGTCGGCCGGCTTGCCGTACGCCACGCCGTCCAGTTCGAGCACCGAGTCGCAGCCGATCACCAGGGCGCCGCCGGCCTCGGGCCGCGCCGCCACCACGGACGCCTTCGCCTCGGCGAGGGCGAGCGCCAGCTCGGCGGGGGTCGGGGCGGTCACGGCGTCCTCGTCGACCCCGCTGACGATGACCTCGGGGGCGAGTCCGGCCTGCCGCAGCAGTCCGAGCCGGGCGGGGGACTGGGAGGCGAGGACGAGCCGGCGGCGTGGCTGATCAGTCATGCGGCCAGCGTATCGGCGGGGCCGGGACGGCTCACATCAGGCCGAGGATGATCATCGCGAACACCACGGTCACCGCTATGAGGACACTGAGCCGCCGCAACATGTCCTGCATGTCGCGCAGCTCCTTCGGCGGCTCGTTCTCCGGGTCGGACCACAGCATGTCTCCGATCGTGACTCCGGTACGGCTCCGGACGCCTGAGTACGCGTACTCATCCTGCGTAAATGGGTCCAGGGTTCCGTTAGTGGGCGCCTCCTGTTACCGTTCACCTCCTAACCTAAAGGGACTATGATCCCATTAAGAGTGAGAAGGAAACCGCTGTGTTCACCACCGCCTGGACCGCCTCTCCGCAGCCGCCCAGCACCGGCTTCACCCCCAACTGGTCGCAGGAGGGCTTCTGGCGCCACTCCCTGCGTCAGGCCGTCCGCCTCACCGCGGGCGGCGACCGCGTCCGGATCCGCCTCTCGAACGCGTACGGCACCTCACCGCTGCGGATCGCTGGGGCGACCCTCGCCCGCACGGCCGTCGGTGCCGCCGTGCGGTCCGACCCGGTGCGGCTCACCTTCGGCGGGTCGGCGTCCGTCGAGATACCGGCGCGCTCGCAGATCATCGGCGACGCGGCCGAACTCGCCGTGGCGGCGGGCGAAGCGGTGACCGTCACCCTCCACCTCGACGCCGTCACCGGGCCCGCCACCTTCCACGCCCAGGCGTTCACGACCAGTTTCCGGGGACCGGGTGATCTTCTGGAGGACACCGGCGGCGCGGGGTTCGAGGAGGCCACCGAGTCCTGGTACTTCCTGTCCGGCGTCGACGTCTCCGCCGGGCGCACCGACGGCGTGGCGCTCTTCGGCGACTCGATCACCGACGGGTTCGGGTCCACGCCCGGCACGGACCGCCGGTGGTCCGACGCACTCGCCGCGCGCACCGGGCGGCCCGTGCTCAACGCGGGCATCGGCGGGAACCTGCTGCTCAACGACTCCGCCTGGTACGGGGAGAAGGGCGTCCACCGGCTGGAACGGGATGTGCTCGCCCTGGCCGGCGTCGACACGGTGGTCGTGCTGCTCGGGCTCAACGACATCGGGTTCAGCGAGGGGGCGGCGGAGCCCACGTACCGGCCCGCGCCGCGCGTCGAGGTGGCCGAGCTGGTCGCGGGGCACCGGGAGCTGCTGCGGCAGGCGCGGGCCCGGAGGGTACGGGTCGTGGGGGCGACCCTGCTGCCCTTCGCCGGGTCCGACCACTGGGGGGAGCGGGCGGCGAAGGTGAGCCACGAGGTCAACGAGTGGGTGCGGTGCTCGGGGGAGTACGACGCGGTGGCCGACCTGCACCGGGCGCTGGGCGGGCCCGGGGGGTCGGACGCGTTGTCCCCCGCGTACGACTTCGGCGATCACCTGCATCCGAACGACGCGGGATATCGGGTGATGGCCGAAGCCGTCGCGGCAGTTCTCTGACCGCGGGCCGGTGGGGGCCGGTCGCGCAGTTCCCCGCGCCCCTTCGGGGCCCGGAAGGGCCTGGTCAGGGCTCAGTGGGGCCAGAAGGTGTGGGCCCAGGACTGGGGGCCCGGGGGCGGCAGGCTGTTCCTGGCCACCCGGGACGGGTCGGACCACGCGTCCCTCGCCTGTCCCGCGCCGGACGGGGCCGCTGCCGCCGCCGCGGCGCGGGCGCGGACCACCGCCAGGGCGGCGGCCAGCTCCTCGGGGGTCGGATTGCCCCGTACGACCTTGATGTTCATGAGGGCTCCCAGTCTTGACCGGCGTGCTAGAGGGGGATGTTGCCGTGCTTCTTCGGCGGCAGGGACTCCCGCTTGGTGCGCAGCGACCGCAGGCCGCGTACGACGTGGGAGCGGGTGTCGGAGGGCAGGACCACGCCGTCGACGTAGCCGCGCTCGGCTGCGGTGTAGGGGTTGAGGAGCGTGTCCTCGTACTCCTGGATCAGGCGGGCCCGGGTGGCTTCCCGCTCGCTCTCGGGGGCCGCCGCGATGGTGCGCCGGTGCAGGACGTTCACCGCGCCCTGCGCGCCCATCACGGCGATCTGGGCGGTCGGCCAGGCGAGGTTGAGGTCCGCGCCGAGGTGCTTGGAGCCCATGACGTCGTACGCGCCGCCGAACGCCTTGCGGGTGATCACCGTGATCAGCGGGACGGTGGCCTCCGCGTACGCGTAGATCAGTTTGGCGCCGCGGCGGATGATGCCCTCGTGCTCCTGGCCGACGCCCGGCAGGAAGCCGGGGACGTCCACGAAGGTGAGGACCGGGACGTTGAAGGCGTCGCAGGTCCGTACGAAACGGGCGGCCTTCTCGGAGGCGTCGATGTCCAGGCAGCCCGCGAACTGCATCGGCTGGTTGGCGACGACGCCCACCGGACGTCCCTCCACACGGCCGAAGCCGGTGAGGATGTTCGGCGCGAACAGCGGCTGCGTCTCGAAGAACTCGGCGTCGTCCAGGATGTGTTCGATCACCGTGTGCATGTCGTACGGCTGGTTGGCGCTGTCCGGGATCAGCGTGTCCAGCTCGCGGTCCTCGTCCGTGACGGCGAGGTCCGCCTCCTCGGGGAAGGCGGGCGGCTCACTGAGGTTGTTCGACGGGAGGTAGGACAGCAGCGACTTGACGTACTCGATCGCGTCCTTCTCGTCCCCGGCCATGTGATGGGCCACGCCCGAGGTCGCGTTGTGGGTGCGCGCGCCGCCCAGCTCCTCGAAGCCGACGTCCTCGCCGGTGACCGTCTTGATGACGTCGGGTCCGGTGATGAACATGTGCGAGGTCCGGTCGACCATGACCGTGAAGTCGGTGATCGCGGGGGAGTACACCGCGCCGCCCGCACACGGTCCGACCACGAGGCTGATCTGCGGGATCACCCCGGAGGCGTGGGTGTTGCGGCGGAAGATCTCGCCGTACATGCCGAGTGCCGCGACGCCCTCCTGGATACGGGCGCCGCCCGAGTCGTTGATGCCGATGACCGGGCAGCCGGTCTTCAGCGCGAAGTCCATCGCCTTCATGATCTTCTGGCCGAAGACCTCGCCGAGCGCGCCGCCGAAGACCGTGAAGTCCTGCGAGAACACGGCGACCGGACGCCCGTCCACCGTGCCGTACCCGGTCACGACCCCGTCCCCGTAAGGGCGGTTGTCCGCCAGGCCGAAGTCGGTCGAGCGGTGCCGCGCGAACTCGTCGAACTCGACGAAGGACCCCTCGTCCATCAGCAGTTCGATCCGCTCACGAGCCGTCAGCTTGCCCTTGGCGTGCTGCTTCTCGACGGCACGCGCCGAGCCGGCGTGCGTCGCCTCGTCGATGCGGCGCCGCAGGTCCGCGAGCTTGCCCGCGGTGGTGTGGATGTCGGTCTCGTGCTGCTGTTCCGGCTCGGACATCGGGATGCGGCTCCCTGCCTGCTCAGTGGGGACGTACGGGGGGACGGGAAGGCGGTCTGAGCGCGCTGGTGCTCAGAAGGGGGGTTGGCTACTCATCCGTAGCGTAGTGGCGTGCCTACCGTTCGGCAGTGCGGCGTTTACCACACCTAGGGTGGGTTGCATGACGCCGCGAGATGACTCAGACGCGAACAGCAATCGGTGGTCCGACCTGGACCGCCCGCCGCTCAACGGCGTGGCGCTGCGCCGCGCGCTGGTGCGGGACGGCGGGCTCTGGTCCGACGTCCAGGTGGTGGCCCGCACCGGTTCCACCAACTCCGACCTCGTCGCGCTGGCCACGGACGGCAAGGCGGAGGAGGGCGCGGTCCTGGTCGCCGAGGAGCAGGAGGCCGGGCGGGGCCGCCTGGACCGGCAGTGGACCGCGCCGGCCCGCTCGGGCCTCTTCTTCTCCGTCCTGCTCAAGCCCGCCGGGGTCCCCGTCGAGCGCTGGGGCTGGCTGCCGCTGCTCACCGGGGTCGCGGTGGCCACGGGCCTGTCGCGGTCGGCCGGTGTCGACACGGCGCTGAAGTGGCCCAACGACCTGCTGGTGACGGTGGAGGGCGCGGAGCGCAAGGCGGGCGGCATCCTCGCCGAACGGGCCGGGACCGACGCGGTCGTCGTCGGCATCGGCATCAACGTCACGCTCCGCGCGGACGAGCTGCCCGTGCCCGGCGCCGGCTCGCTCGCGCTCGCGGGAGCGGCGACCACGGACCGGGAGACGATCCTGCGGGCCGTCCTCCGGTCGCTCGAACAGTGGTTCGTGAAGTGGCGTGACGCGGAGGGCGACCCCGCCGTCTCCGGCCTCCAGGACACGTACGCCGCGGGATGCGCGACGCTCGGCCGGGCGGTCCGGGCGGAGCTGCCCGGCGACAGGTCGATCACCGGAGAGGCGGTGGCGGTCGACGGCGACGGACGCCTGGTGCTCGCCACGGCGGAGGGCGTGCAGCAGCCCGTGGGAGCGGGCGACATCGTCCACCTGCGTCCGGCCGCGTCCCCGGACGACGAGTGACGGACGGGGCCCCCGGGACGAACGGGCAGCAGGTGTGACGAACGCGCCCAGAGGGGTACGCGGGGTGTTCGGTGCCTGTTCTCGCTGGTGGTGAGCAAGGGGCGCACCCGGGCCGTACGAGAGGGAGTGGTCCGCCGGACGTCCGCGTACGGAGTGGGCCGCGGGCCGTCCGGCCTCGGCAGTCGGGAGTGAGCCACAGCACACCTGCCGTAGAGTTGAGGCCGGTCGATACCTGACCGCGGCAGATCGGAAGGGCAGCAGGCGTGACGGTCGACGACAGCGGTTCGGGCACGGGTGACCCCGCCTCCGACGGTGAGCCGGGGCGTGCCGCCGGGTCTGTCGCCGACACGGCGGCCGCTCGCGTCGACCGCGCCGAGGCGCATGCGCGCGTGGAGCGCGTGAAGGAAGAGGAACAGCACCCAGTGGACGCGCAGGACGGCCGTACCGACGGCCGCGCCGACCCGGCTGCCGCCGAGTCCGACGAGGACGACCCGCTGGCGCTCCGGCTCGAACAGCTCATCCTCGGGGCCGAGCGGCGCTACACCCCCTTCCAGGCGGCCCGCAGCGCGGGTGTCTCGATGGAGCTGGCCTCCCGGTTCTGGCGCGCCATGGGCTTCGCCGACATCGGCCAGGCCAAGGCGCTCACCGAGGCCGACGTCCTCGCCCTGCGGCGGCTGGCCGGTCTGGTCGAGGCGGGGCTGCTGAGTGAGGCGATGGCGGTCCAGGTGGCCCGGTCCACCGGCCAGACCACGGCGCGGCTCGCCGAGTGGCAGATCGACTCGTTCCTGGAGGGCCTCACCGAGCCCCCCGAGGCCGGGATGACGCGCACCGAGGTCACGTATCCCCTCATCGAGCTGCTGCTGCCCGAGCTGGAGGAGTTCCTGGTCTACGTCTGGCGGCGCCAGCTCGCCGCCGCGACCGGCCGCGTCGTCCAGGCCGCGGACGACGAGGAGATGGTGGACCGGAGGCTGGCCGTCGGTTTCGCCGACCTCGTCGGCTTCACGCGCCTGACCCGGCGTATGGAGGAGGAGGAACTCGGCGAACTGGTGGAAGCCTTCGAGACCACCGCCGCCGACCTGGTCGCCGCGCACGGGGGGCGGCTCATCAAGACCCTGGGCGACGAGGTGCTGTACGCGGCCGACGACGCGGGGGTCGCCGCGGAGATCGCGCTGCGCCTCATCGAGACGATGGCGAACGACGAGACGATGCCGGAACTGCGGGTGGGCATCGCCTTCGGCACGGTCACCACGCGCATGGGCGACGTGTTCGGTACGACCGTGAACCTCGCGTCCCGGCTGACGTCGATAGCTCCCAAGGACGCGGTCCTGGTCGACGGGGCGTTCGCGGAGGAGCTGATCCGGACGCAGGACGCGCCCGCGTCCGAGGCCGTGGCCGCGGAGGAGGCCATCGCGGCGGAGAAGGAGGGGGAGGAGCCGCCGGCGTACCGCTTCGGCCTCCAGCCGATGTGGCAGCGGGCGGTGCGGGGTCTTGGCGTGGTGGAACCGTGGCTGATGAGCCGACGGGGCTGATGCTCCGCGTGTGCTCGGCCGGGGCCGGTTCGGGGGTGCGGGCCGGCTGTGGTCCCCCGGCCTTCGGCCGGGAGGTGCCCCCAGGTCGCGCAGTTCCCCGCGCCCCTGAAAGGCGGGGCTTCGCCCCTGCTTTTCAGCCCGGTTTCCGCCCCGGCCGCGTGGGAACTACTCCCCGGGCCATTCCGGGCGCCGCTTCTCGTTGAAGGCGGCGACCCCCTCCGCCCGGTCCCCCGAGAACGCCACCGACCGCCACGCCGCGTCCTCGATCTCCAGTCCCGCCCGCAGATCGAGCCCGTGTCCCAGCCGCAGCGCCCGCTTGGCCGCACGGAGCCCCACGGGCGAGTTCCCGGCGATGCGGGAGGCGAGCGCGAGCGCGGACGCCCGGTCCTCCCCGTCGGCGACCAGCTCGTCCACCAGCCCCAGCTCCCGCGCCTCCACGGCCTCGACCCGACGCGCGGAGAAGATCAGCTCGGCCGCCCGCGCCGCCCCGACCCGGCGCGGCAGCAACTGCGTACCGCCGCCTCCGGGGATGACGCCGACCGACACCTCGGGCAGGCCCACCACGGCCGTGCCGTCCGCGACGATCAGGTCGCAGGCCAGGGCCAGTTCGAAGCCGCCCCCGAGAGCGAACCCGTGCACGGCGGCCACGGTCGGCATCGGGAGCTCCAGCACACCGGTGTACGCGGCCCGCGCGACCGGGCGCTGACGGACCAGCTCGGCGTCCGTGAGGGAGTTGCGCTCCTTGAGGTCGGCGCCGACGCAGAAGGCCCGCTCGTGGGTCGAGGTCAGCACCACCACGCGTACGTCCCGGTCGGCGGCCAGGGCCTCGCAGGCGGCGGCGATCGAGCGGGCCATCCCGGACGAGACGGCGTTCATGGCCTCGGGCCGGTCCAGGGAGAGCTCCGCGACGTACGGGGCGGGGCGCCGCACGGCCACGTACTCACCGAACCGCCGCGCGGCATCCTGCCCGCCCTGCCCGTCCAGTCCGTCCAGCCCGCCCTGTTCCGTCATGGCACTCTCCCCGGTCCGGTTAACGTGGGTTAACTTCCGGAGCCCGATCATTCCAGTCGACCGTCGCCGGGGAAAGGCCCGCCCCGCTGCTGTCCCACGCTCGACGTCTCAAAGTCGTACAAAACTACCTAACATAGTGTGATGGGTGGTGACGATGTGCGGCTGAGGGCCGTGGTGGCGCTGGCGCAGGGCATGGCCGCCGCGTCCGCCCCGCACGAGTCGTGGCGCGCGGCGGCGGACGGCGCCCGCCGGGCGCTGGGCGGGAGTTTCGCCGCGCTGTCCGTGTGGGAGCGGCAGCTGGGGCGGCTGCGGGTCCTGGTGAACACGGGGGAGCGGGCCCGGGACGAGGAGGAGTTCCCGGAGCGTGAGGCGTACCCGGTGCACCAGTTCCCCGAGATCACCGAGTTCCTGCACGAGCGCTGGGTCGGCGGCGGTGAGCCCAACGCCTGGGTGGAGACCGCGGACGGCCCCGCCACGGGGCACGCGGAGTACTGCCACCAGAGGGTCGCCGCGCTGCGGCGGCGCGGGCGCGGCTGCTGCGTCGTCGCGCCGATCGTCCTGCACGGCCGCGCCTGGGGCGAGCTGTACGTGGCCCGCCCGGTGGGCGCCCCCGTCTTCGGGCGGGCCGACGCCGACTTCGCGACCGTCCTCGCCTCCGTGGCGGCCGCCGGGATCGCCCAGACCGAACGCCTGGAGGAGGCCCGCCGGCTCGCCTTCACCGACGCGCTCACCGGTCTCGCCAACCGGCGGGCCGTGGACATGCGCCTGGACGAGGCCGTCGAGTGCCACCGCGCGCAGGGCGTGGTCGTGAGCCTCGTCGTGTGCGACCTGAACGGCCTCAAGCGCGTCAACGACACCCAGGGCCACGCCGTCGGCGACCGGCTCCTCGAACGCTTCGGGTCGGTGCTGTCCCTGTGCGGCGCCATGCTGCCCGGCACGCTCGCCGCCCGCCTCGGCGGCGACGAGTTCTGCCTGCTCGCGGTGGGCCCCGCCGCCGACGAGGTGGTCCGCGTCGCCGAGGAGCTGTGCCGCCGCGCCGGCGAGCTGGAACTGGGCGAGGGCGTCGCGTGCGGGGTCGCCTCGACCGGGGACCCCCTCGGGCCCGTCCACTCGGCCCGGCGCCTCTTCCGCCTCGCCGACGCGGCCCAGTACCGCGCCAAGGCCGTACGCGCCACGAAGCCCGTGGTCGCGGGCCGGGAGGGCCCCGACGACCCCGTCGTACGCCTCGCGGACGCACCCCCGCCCGCGGCGGCCGACCGCCGCAGATTCCGCAGCCGCCGGTAAGGGCCCCACCCGGTACTCACTAGTGACACCATCGCATTCACTGCGTACGCTCCTGAATATGGATATGCACACTGTGGTGGTGGGGACGAACGGGGTCACCGCGTCCGACGTTCTCGCCGTGGCGCGCGGCGGCGCCCGGGTCGAGCTCTCCGGCGAGGCGCTGGCGGCGCTGGCCGCGTCCCGCGAGATCGTGGAGGCGCTGGCGGCCAAACCGGAGCCCGTGTACGGGGTCTCCACCGGCTTCGGAGCCCTCGCGACCCGGCACATCAGCCCGGAGCTGCGAGCACAGCTGCAGCGCAACATCGTGCGCTCGCACGCCGCCGGGATGGGGCCTCGCGTCGAGCGCGAGGTCGTCCGCGCCCTGATGTTCCTGCGGCTCAAGACCGTCTGCTCGGGCCGCACCGGCGTCCGCCCGTCCGTCGCGCAGGCCATGGCGGACGTCCTGAACGCCGGTATCACCCCGGTCGTCCACGAGTTCGGCTCGCTCGGCTGCTCCGGCGACCTCGCGCCGCTCTCCCACTGCGCCCTGACGCTGATGGGCGAGGGGGACGCCGAGGGGCCGGACGGCGTCGTCCGCCCGGCCGGCGAACTGCTCGCCGCGCACGGCATCGACCCCGTCGAACTCCGCGAGAAGGAGGGACTGGCCCTCCTCAACGGCACCGACGGCATGCTCGGCATGCTGATCATGGCCCTCGCCGACCTCGACACCCTCTACAGGTCCGCCGACGTCACGGCGGCCCTCAGCCTGGAGGCGCTGCTCGGGACCGACAGGGTCCTCGCGCCCGAACTGCACGCCATCCGGCCGCACCCCGGCCAGAGCGCCAGCGCCGCCAACATGCTGGCCGTGCTCAAGGGCTCGGAGCTCACCGGCCACCACCAGGACGACGCCCCGCGCGTCCAGGACGCGTACTCGGTGCGCTGCGCCCCGCAGGTGGCGGGCGCCGGCCGCGACACCATGGCGCACGCCCGGCTGGTCGCCGACCGCGAGCTGGCCGCCGCCGTCGACAACCCGGTGGTCCTGCCCGACGGCAGGGTCGAGTCCAACGGCAACTTCCACGGGGCGCCGGTCGCGTACGTGCTGGACTTCCTCGCCATCGCGGCGGCCGACCTCGCCTCCATCACCGAGCGCCGCACGGACCGGCTCCTCGACAAGAACCGCTCACACGGCCTGCCGCCCTTCCTCGCGGACGACGCGGGCGTCGACTCCGGTCTGATGATCGCGCAGTACACGCAGGCCGCCCTGGTCAGCGAGATGAAGCGGCTCGCCGTCCCGGCCTCCGCCGACTCCATCCCGTCCTCCGCGATGCAGGAGGACCACGTCTCGATGGGCTGGTCGGCCGCCCGCAAGCTCCGTACGGCCGTCGACAACCTGACCCGGGTCGTCGCCATCGAGCTGTACGCCGCCACCCGAGCCGTGGAACTGCGCGCCGGACTCACCCCGGCACCGGCCACGCGGGCCGTCGTCGCGGCCGCCCGGGCCGCCGGGGTGGCGGGCCCGGGCCCGGACCGCTTCCTCGCCCCCGACCTCGCCGCGGCGGACGCCTTCGTGCGCGGCGGCCACCTCCTCGCGGCGGTGGAGCCCGTGACGGGCCCGCTGGCCTGACGCGGATCCGGGGCGCGGCGGGGCTGTCGTGTGGATCACAGCAGCCCCGCTCGTCCATGTGCTAGGGTTCTATCGAAACGTTTTTGGTACCCATTAACTTGTGCGCCTGAAAGGATTCTCTCTCAGGCGCGTTTTGTTTTTCCGGTCATTTCCGGATGGGAGCCACCTATCCAAGGAGAAATGACATGGCTACTGGCACCGTGAAGTGGTTCAACAGCGAAAAGGGCTTCGGCTTCATCGAGCAGGACGGCGGCGGCGCCGACGTCTTCGCCCACTACTCGAACATCGCCACCTCGGGCTTCCGTGAGCTGCAGGAGGGCCAGAAGGTCTCCTTCGACGTCACGCAGGGTCAGAAGGGCCCGCAGGCGGAGAACATCGTCCCCGCCTAATTCCGGGACGCGCACTACGCGAGCCGGGGCTCGCACCTTCGGGTGCGGGTCCCGGCTTGTGCTGTCCGTGTGTCCTTGAGCACGGGAAACCGTGAAAGCACGGGAAACGAAACCGTGCGGCCCAGGAAGGAATTCCAGATCCAGCATGACTCGATCCGAACGTCCTGAACGACTCGCCGGCGGACGCCCGGCGAATTCCCGGGGTACCCGCGGCTCTCGTGGCACACGCGGCGGCCCGGCGGCCCCCGCCGACAACGGTGGCAGGAACGCACGCAGGAAGCCCGCGGCGCAGCCCGGCGCGCCGCGCGAGTTCACCCTCCCGCAGACGCTGACGCCCGCACTGCCCTCCGTCGAGTCCTTCGACGCGCTGGACATGCCGGCCGCGCTCGGCAAGACCCTCAGCGCCCAGGGTGTCACCGACCCCTTCCCGATCCAGGGCGCCACCCTGCCCAACTCCCTCGCCGGACGCGACATCCTCGGCCGCGGCCGCACCGGCTCGGGCAAGACCCTCGCCTTCGGCCTCGCGCTGCTCGCCCGCACGGCGGGCCGGCGCGCCGAGCCCAAGGCGCCGCTCGCGCTCGTCCTGGTGCCCACGCGTGAACTCGCGCAGCAGGTCACCGACGCGCTCACGCCGTACGCCACCGCCGTCAACCTGCGGCTCGCGACGGTCGTCGGCGGGCTCTCCATCGGCAAGCAGTCCGCCCTGCTGAGGCGCGGTGCCGAGGTGCTCGTCGCCACGCCCGGACGTCTCAAGGACCTGATAGACCGGGGCGACTGCACCCTCGCGCAGGTGCGGATCACCGTCCTCGACGAGGCCGACCAGATGGCCGACATGGGCTTCATGCCCCAGGTCACGGCCCTCCTCAACCAGGTCGAGCCGGACGGCCAGCGCATGCTGTTCTCGGCGACCCTGGACAAGAACATCGACAAGCTCGTCCGGATGTTCCTCACGGACCCCGTCGTGCACTCCGTCGACCCCTCCGCGGGCGCGGTGACGACGATGGAGCACCACGTGCTGCACGTCGCCGACGAGACCGACAAGAAGGCCGTCGCGATGCGGATCGCCGCCCGCGACGGGCGCGTCATCCTCTTCGTCGACACCAAGCGCTCGGCCGACCGCTTCACCAAGCGGCTGCTCGCCAGCGGTGTCCGGGCCTCCGCCCTGCACGGCGGACGCTCCCAGCCGCAGCGCAACCGCACGCTCGACCAGTTCAAGACCGGCCTGGTGACCGCCCTCGTCGCGACCAACGTGGCGGCGCGCGGGATCCACGTCGACGACCTCGACCTCGTCGTGAACGTCGACCCGCCGACCGACCACAAGGACTACCTGCACCGCGGCGGCCGCACCGCCCGTGCGGGGGAGTCCGGCAGCGTGGTCACGCTGGTCCTGCCGGAGCAGAAGCGGGAGATGACCCAGCTGATGGCCAACGCGGGGATCAGCCCGCAGACGGCCCGTATCCGGTCCAGCGACGACGAACTCGTACGGATCACGGGGGCGCGGGAGCCGTCGGGGGTCCCGGTCGTCATCCCCGTGCCGGAGCCGGCTGCCGCCCAGCCGTCGCAGGGGAAGTCACGGGCACGGCGCGGCGGTGGCGCCCGCACCGGGTCGGGAACCGGTGGCGGTACCCGCACGGGTTCCGGAACCGGGGGCGGTACGCGCGGCGGATCGGGCGGCGGCGCCCGCACCGGAACCGGTGGCGGCGCTCGCACCGGCACCGGGGGTGCTGCGCGGGGACGCGGTGGAGCCGGTTCGCGTACGGCGCGTGGTGGTCAGTCGGGCGGACGGCGGTCCGCCTGACGGGGCGGGACGCGTGTCGTCCGGCGGCTGGGACTGAGGCCGCGGGTGCGACGTGGCCGAGCGCGCCGTTCCCCGCACCCCCTGCGCCCCCGTAAGGGCGCAGTTTCCCGCGCCCTTACGGGGCCATGCGTTCTCTGCGCACCGAGTAGACGACGAAACCCGCGCCCAGGGCCAGGAACAGCGTGCCCCCGGTCACGTACGGGGTCGTGTCGAAGCTTCCCGTGTCGGCCAGTCTGGTGTGCGAGCCGGCCGGGACGCTGTCGGTGGTGTTGGTCGTGTCGGTACCGGGGGCGGACCGCGCCGACGACCGTGACACCTCCGACGTACCGGACGACGTGTGGGCCGCGGTGCGGACCACCGTGGTCGTCGTCTGTGTTCTGTGCTCCGGGGGTTCGTCGTCCGTCGCGTTGGCGGACGGGACGAACCACAGGGCACCCAGGAGGGTCCCCGCGGCGGTGGCGGTCAGCAACGATCGACGTGCGGACACGGAATATCGATCCCCTTGTGACGCTGGCGAATTGGCCGTGTGGGGCGATGTTAGTGAAAGGTGCGGGTCACGGGAAAGTCACGGTGGCCATGAGTCGTACGCTCCGGGGTATGAGCACATCTGAGACGACACGCTTTGTACGGTTGCACGTCGAATTGGTCATCGAGGTCGACGACGAGAACGCCCTGACCAAGGCCGCCCTGGGCCGCATCGCCGAGGACCCCGACATCCCGGCCGACGAGCGGGCCCAGGCCGAGGGCACCGTGACGGAAGACACGGCGGAGGCGCTCGCCTACCTCGTCGACCCGTTCGACCTGGTCGGGGACGTGCCCGGGGTCGAACTCGCACAGGCTTCGTGGAGCAGCGAGGAGATCGACTACGATCCCGATTCGCCTGATTGGGACCTGGACGAGGATGATGACGCAGCGGACGGGGAAGAAGTCACCGGCTGACACCGCTTGGGTAGATCGTGACCCCGGGCGGCAACCGCCACCCGGGGTTTCGTCGTCTCAGGGGACGCAGTGACCGACACCCGCACCAGGCGTATCCCCGTGGATCGACGTGGCGTGCCCCACACCCGGGAGGGATGTGGAACGGGACGAAGCGGTCGTAGCGTTTGAGGGTGTTACGGGGACTCTCGGGTTTTTGGGGATTCGGCAACGATGGAGAAGCGTGTGAAGACGGACAGTAAGCGGCGCAGGGGCCTCACGGTCGCGTCCGCACTGCTCGGCGGGGTGCTGATGCTCTCTGCGTGCAGTGGAGGGGGAGACGAGAACCCCAAGGGCGAGAGCGAGGGTGACGGCTCCTCGCAGTCGAAGGTCGACGAGGCGGCGGCCACGAAGACCTCCGAGGCCCAGATCAAGATCACGCCGAAGGACGGCTCCAGCAACGCCTCCATCAACAACGACGCCAAGGTCACCGTGGCCAAGGGCACACTCACCGAAGTGGCCATGAAGACCGCGGGCGGCGCCGCCGTCGAGGGCGAGATATCCGCGGACAAGAAGAGCTGGCAGCCCAGCGGCCAGCTCGAGCGCGGCACCGTCTACAAGGTCACCGTGACGGCCGAGGACTCGGAAGGGCGTGCCGCCCACGAGAACGCGTCGTTCACGACGGTCTCCCCGGACAACAGCTTCATCGGCAACTTCACGCCCGAGGACGGCTCCACCGTCGGCGTCGGCATGCCGGTCTCGATCACCTTCAACAAGGCGATCACGAACAAGGCGGACGTCCAGAAGGGCATCACCGTCTCCTCCACGAGCGGCCAGGAAGTCGTCGGGCACTGGTTCAACGCCAACCGCCTGGACTTCCGCCCCGAGGAGTACTGGAAGGGCAACTCCACCGTCACCCTGAAGCTGAACCTCGACGGTGTCGAGGGCGCCGACGGCGTGTACGGCGTGCAGCAGAAGACGGTCACCTTCAAGATCGGCCGCAACCAGGTCTCCATCGTCGACGCCAAGACCAAGACGATGAAGGTCACGCAGGACGGCAAGACGATCAAGACCATCCCCATCTCCGCCGGCTCGCCCGAGAACAAGACGTACGAGGGCAAGATGGTGATGTCGGAGAAGTTCAAGGAAACCCGGATGAACGGCGCGACGGTGGGCTTCACCGACGACGACGGCAAGGGCGAGTACGACATCAAGGACGTGCCGCACGCCATCCGCCTGTCGAACTCCGGCACGTTCATCCACGGCAACTACTGGGGCGCCGACTCCATCTTCGGCAGCGCCAACACCAGCCACGGCTGTGTGGGCCTGAACGACACCAAGGGCGCCAACGACCCGGACACCGAGGGTGCCTGGTTCTACAACAACTCGATCATCGGTGACGTCGTGGACGTGCGGAACACCGGCGACAAGACCATCGCCCCGGACAACGGCCTCAACGGCTGGAACCTCGACTGGGCGGCGTGGAAGGCCGGTTCGGCCGTCTGAGCCGTCCCACACGCCTCACCGAAGGGCGGTTGCTCACCACGAGCAGCCGCCCTTCGGCGTTCCCACAGCGTCCGCAGGCCCTGCTTCCCGGGCCCGGACAGCCTTCTCATCCTTCTCTTATGCGGGGCTTATCCCGCCATCACACGCCGTCCCTACCTTGCGGCCATGTTCTTCACCTATCTCAGGCGCGAACTGCGCCGCCGCAGAAAGGCGGCGCTCGTCGTCGCCTCCGGACTCGCCCTGGGCATCGCCCTGGTCATCGTGGTCAGCTCCGTGTCGTCCGGCATGGAGAAGGCGCAGGGCAAGGTCCTCCAGTCGCTGTACGGGCTGGGCACGGACATGACGGTCACGAAGGCGGCCCAGGCGCAGTCGGGCACGGGCGAGCGCCCGCGCTTCCAGTTCGACGCCCGGGACGGTGACTCCGACGAGGAGCAGAGCAGCGACCGCGTCATGGTGCAGGGCTTCCAGACCCTCGCGTCGAGCACGGTCTCCGAGGTCGACGCGCAGCAGGGCGTCTCGGACGCCGTCGGCGGACTCAGCCTCCAGGTCGTCAAGGTCAGCGGCCAGTTCCGGCGCGGCGAGTTCCAGCAGGACCAGCAGCAGGGCGGCGGTGGCGGCGACCAGCAGGGCGGCGGACCCGGTGCTGAGCAGTCCCCGCAGGGCCGGGTCGAGGGCGGCGGCGCCGACTTCGACGTCAACAACTACTCCGTCTACGGCACGGACGTCACCGAGCCCGCGCTGGGCCCGCTGACCTCCTCGAAGATCACCAGCGGCCGTACCTTCAAGACCTCCGAGACCGACGCGAAGGTCGTGGTCGCCGACACGTCGTACGCCAAGGAGAAGAAGCTCGCCCTCGGCGACACCGTCACCGTGAAGAGCGTCAAGTACAAGGTCATCGGCCTCGCGACGCCGGACAGCGGGGACGCGGCGGCCAACCTCTACATCCCGCTCAAGCAGGCGCAGACGCTCAGCGACTCCAAGGACAAGGTCACCACGATCTACGTCAAGGCGTCCGACTCGCAGCAGATCGACGCCGTCAAGTCGACCATCCAGAAGAACATCGACGGTACGACCGTGACGACCTCCGCCGACCTCGCGGACACCGTCTCAGGCTCCCTGTCCACCGCCTCCGACCTCGCCTCGAACGTGGGCAGGTGGCTGTCGGTCGCGGTCCTCGTGGCGGCGTTCCTGGTCGCGGGACTGCTCACCTCCTCGGCGGTCTCCCGCCGGGTACGGGAGTTCGGCACGCTGAAGGCGCTCGGCTGGAAGTCCGGCCGCGTCACCCGGCAGGTCGTCGGGGAGGCCGTCGTCAACGGCCTCGTGGGCGGCGCCCTCGGTATCGCGCTCGGCCTGGGCGGCGCGTACGCCGTCACCGCGATCAGCCCGACGCTCCAGGCCGAACTCGGCTCCACGGGCGGGGGCATGGGCGGTCCCGGCGGGGGCATGGGCGGCCCGGCCCGTCAGACCGCCTCCAAGGCGCTCGACGTGGCCCTCACCGCGCCCGTCGCCCTCGGCACGATCGCGGTGGCGGTCGGCCTGGCCGTGGCCGGCGGCCTGATCGCGGGCGCCTTCGGCGGCTGGCGAGCCTCCCGCCTCCGCCCGGCGGACGCCCTACGCCGAGTCGAATAACCCACCCCTTCAGGGGCGCGGGGAACGGCGCGAGCAACCACGACGGACCCGCACCTCTCCCACCTCAGCCCGGCGGAGCCCTCGGCGGAGCAGACTTCAGGAGTCACACATGTACGAACTAAGAGGCGTGACCAAGCAGTACCGGCGCGGCAAGGACACCGTCGACGCCCTCGCCGGCGTGGATCTGACCATCCCCGACGGCGACCGCCTGGTCATCCAGGGCCCCACCGGCGGCGGTAAGTCCACCCTGCTCCAGATGCTCGGCGGCCTGGACCGCCCCACCTCCGGAAGCATCGAACTCGACGGAACAGATCTCGCCGGACTGTCCGAGACCAGACTCACCACGGTGCGCAGCGAGAACATCGGATTCGTCTTCCAGAGCTTCAACCTCATCCCCACCCTCACCGCCCAGGAGAACGTGGAGACCGCCCTCGTCCCCCTGAGGACCAAGGCCAAGGAGCGGCGGGAGAGGGCCGCCGCCGCCCTGGAGTCCGTCGGGCTCAGCGAGCGGCTCGGCCATCTGCCCGCGGAACTCTCCGGCGGCCAGCAGCAGCGCGTCGCCATCGCCCGCGCCCTGGTCAAACAGCCGAAGGTGCTGCTCGCCGACGAACCCACCGGAAACCTCGACGAGTCCATGCGCGACGAGATCATGGACGTACTCGAAACCATGTGGAAGGAGCACGGGCTCACTTTCGTCATGGTCACCCACGATTCCGCGATCGCGAGGAAGGCGCCGAGGGTCGCCACGATCCGAAAGGGCAGGATCACCGTCAAGGAGAACGCCAACTCCTGAGCCGGGCAACACTATTGAGCCCCTGATCACCCCCCGGCATACTGAGTATTCCGGGGGGTGCGCGCGAGCATGCGTGCGGGATGTCCCCCGGCCGGATGAACGGGGATTCATTCCGGACCTGCTCTCCAGGGGGAGACTTGCGCAGACAAGTGAACAGAGCGTGCGCGGCCACGATCGCCACGGCGGCAGCCGTGGCCCTGGCGGCGGGCATGACCAGCCCGGCGTCGGCGGAGACCGAGCG
Source organism: Streptomyces sp. NPDC002701 (assembly GCF_042889045.1). Taxonomy (NCBI): domain Bacteria; kingdom Bacillati; phylum Actinomycetota; class Actinomycetes; order Kitasatosporales; family Streptomycetaceae; genus Streptomyces; species Streptomyces sp. NPDC002701. The sequence continues at coordinate 451,059 of NZ_JBIAQL010000003.1, read as the reverse complement.
TACGGCCGGTGACCAGGCCGTACAGACCGCGCCCAAGCACCGCATCACCCTGATCACCGGCGACCGCGTGGTCGTCGACGCCAAGGGCCGCGTCATCGCCCTGGAGCGGGCCAAGGGCCGTGAGGGGATACCCGTCCAGATCCGCAAGGCCGACGGACACACCCTCGTCGTGCCGGCCGACGCCGCGCGGCTCATCGCCACCGGCAAGCTCGACCAGCGGCTCTTCGACGTCACCGAGCTCAACAAGTCGACCAACCGCAAGGCACAGAGACACGGCCTCAAGCTGATCGTCGGCTACAGCGGCACGGCCGCGGCCGCGAAGGCGGACGTCCGCGACGCCGGCGCCACCAAGGTCCGCAGGACCCTCAGGTCGCTGAACGCGGACGCGGTGCTGACGCCCAAGGGCGACGCGCCCGACCTGTGGGCCGCGGTCACCGACACCCGGTCCGGCGGCGCGCGGACCGCCTCCGGCATCGCCCACGTGTGGCTCGACGGCGTCCGCAAGGCCAGCCTCGACAAGTCCGTCCCGCAGATCGGCGCCGACAAGGCGTGGGCCGCCGGGTACGACGGCAAGGGCATCAAGATCGCCGTCCTCGACACCGGTGTCGACGCGACCCACGCCGACCTCAAGGGCCAGGTCGTCGCGGAGAAGAACTTCTCCACCGCGGCCGACGCGACCGACAAGTACGGCCACGGCACGCACGTCGCGTCCATCGCCGCCGGTACGGGCGCCAAGGCAGCGGGGAAGTACAAGGGCGTCGCGCCCGGCGCCAAGCTGCTCAACGGCAAGGTGCTCGACGACAGCGGCTTCGGGGACGACTCCGGCATCCTCGCCGGCATGGACTGGGCGGCCGAACAGGGCGCCGACGTCGTGAACCTCAGCCTCGGCGGCGGGGACACCCCCGACATCGACCCCCTTGAGGCCCAGGTCAACAAGCTGTCCAAGGAGAAGGGCATCCTCTTCGCGATCGCCGCGGGCAACTCCGGCGAGTTCGGCGAGCAGACGATCGGCTCCCCGGGCACCGCGGAGGCCGCGCTCACCGTGGGCGCCGTCGACGACAAGGACACGCTGGCCCCGTTCTCCAGCACGGGCCCCGGCCTCGACGGGCAGATCAAGCCCGACGTGACCGCGCCCGGCGTGGACATCACGGCCGCCTCGGCCGCCGGCAGCGTCATAGCCGACGAGGTCGGCGAGAAGCCGGCCGGCTACGTCTCCATCTCGGGTACGTCGATGGCGACCCCGCATGTCGCGGGCGCCGCGGCCATCCTGAAGCAGCAGCACCCCGAGTGGACGTACACCGACCTCAAGGGCGCGCTGACCGGCTCCGCCAAGGGCGGCAAGTACACACCGTTCCAGCAGGGCTCGGGCCGGATCCAGGTCGACAAGGCCATCAAGCAGACCGTGATCGCCGACCCGTCCTCGGTGAGCTTCGGCGTCCAGCAGTGGCCGCACACCGACGACACCCCGGCCACCGAGAAGGTCACGTACCGGAACCTCGGAACGGCCGACGTCACGCTGAACCTCGCCGTGACGGCCACCGACCCGAAGGGGCAGGCCGCGCCGGCCGGCTTCTTCACGCTCGGCGCCAAGACGCTGACCGTCCCGGCGGGCGGCACGGCCTCCGCCGACCTGACCGTCAACACCAAGCTGGGCGGCACGCTCGACGGCGCCTACTCGGCGTACGTGACCGCGACGGGCGGCGGCCAGAGCGTCCGTACGGCGGCGGCGGTGCAGCGCGAGGTCGAGTCGTACGACGTCACGTTCAGGTTCATCGACCGTGACGGCAGACCGGCGAAGGACTACAACACCAACCTGGCCGGCGTCTCGGGGCTCGCGCAGGAGAAGTGGTACGCGCCCTACGACGAGTCGGGCACCGTCAAGGTCCGGCTCCCCAAGGGCGGATACATCCTCGACTCGGCGTTCTTCGTCGACCCCGAGGACCTCTCCAAGGGTGCCGACTGGGTGGCACAGCCGAAGCTGACCATCGGCAAGGACACCACGGTCACGGTGGACGCGCGGACCGCCAGGCCGGTCGACATCACCGTGCCCGACGCGGCGGCGAAGTCGGAGTTCGCCTCGGCGGACTACACCGTGCAGGCCGCCCGCGGCAGCTACTCGTTCGGCTGGTGGCTGGACTCGTACACCAACTTCCGTGCCGCCCACGCCGGTCCGCAGATCACCGACGGCACGCTGTTCCAGCAGTGGGACGGCCACTGGGCCAAGCCCGCCGAGGAGTACGACACCACCGCGGGAGGCAAGGTCAAGCAGCTCGCCACCGGCTACACCAAGCACTACAAGGCGAGTGAACTGGCCACGGTGAAGACCGGCCTCGGCGCCTCCGCGAGCGGCAAGAAGGGCGCGCTCAACGCCTGGGGCAACCTGCCCGGCAGCTCCGGCTCCTCCGCGATCGGCATCCAGCAGGCGCTGCCCGCGACGCGGACGGTGCACCTGTCCACGGGGAGCGGCGTGAAGTGGAACCTCGACTTCGAGCAGCACGGCGGGGTCGACGAGTACGGCTTCCCGATCGTCGAAGCCTTCTACACGCTCGGCACCCCGCAGACCCTCGGGGCCGGCAAGCGCTACGAGAAGACCTTCAACACGGCGGTCTTCGGCCCGCGCATCGCGTCCGACTTCGGCCTCTACCGCGAGGGCAACGGCATCTACGGCTACCTGCCGCTGTTCGCCGACGGCAAGACCCACGCCGGCTCCTCGCTCTACTCGTCGGTCAGCACGAGCCTCTACCGCAACGGCACCAAGGTCGGCTCGAACAGCGACCCGCTGGTCGGGGACGGCGTCTTCAAGGTCCCGGCCGGCGACGCCTCGTACAAGCTGACGACCTCGGTCAAGCGCAGCGTCAAGATCGCCGCGGCCTCCACCCGCGTCGACGCCAGCTGGACCTTCCGCTCCAAGAAGGCCGACCTGGCGAAACTGCCCGCGTCCGCGATCCGCTTCGACGCGGCCGTCGGCCTGGACAGCAGGGCGCCGGCGGGCAAGAAGGTCTCCGTCCCGGTGACCGTCCAGGGCTCGGCCGCGGGCAAGAACCTGAAGTCGCTCGCGGTGTACGTGTCGTACGACTACGGCCAGACCTGGAAGAAGGTCACGGTCAAGGACGGCAGGATCGCCGTGACGAACCCGGCCAAGGGCAAGGGGATCTCGTTCCACGCGAAGATCGCCGACAAGAAGGGCAACAAGTCGACGATCTCGATCTACAACGCGTACTACGGGAAGTGACCGGAAGGTTCGCTGAACGCTGACAAACACGAACGGTCCGCCGGAAGCAGAGCTGCCGGCGGACCGTTCGGGTATGCGTGGGGGTATGACCGCGCACACCGTCGAGTACATCCGGTACCTCATCCCCGAGCAGCAGTCGGCGCAGTTCCTCGCCGCCTACAACCGGGCCGCCGCCCACCTCGCGGCGGCCCCCCAGTGTGTCGACTACGAGCTGGCCCGTTCCGAGGAGGACTTCGAGCACTACGTGCTCCGGATCACGTGGACGTCCACCGAGGCCCACGTCGAGGGTTTCCGCGAGTCCGAGCTGTTCACCGACTTCATCGCCGAGGTGGGCCCCTTCGCCGGGTCCATCGAGGAGATGCGCCACTACAGGCCGACGGCCGTACGGGGCACCGGGGCGGCCGTGCCCACGCTGTACGCCTGGGCCGGGGGAGCGGACGCCTTCACCCGGCTCACCGAGGTGTTCTACGACAAGGTCGTCAAGGACGAGGTCCTCGCGCCCGTCTTCGAAGGGCTCTCCGCCGAGCACGCCGCCCAGGTCGCGTCCTGGTTCGCCGAGGTCTTCGGCGGCCCGGCGAGCTACTCCGAGACCCAGGGCGGCCACGGTCACATGGTCGCCAGACACCTCGGCAAGGGCATCACGGAGACCCAGCGGCGCCGCTGGGTCAACCTGCTGCAGGACGCGGCGGACGAGGCGGATCTGCCGACGGACGCGGAGTTCCGCTCGGCGTTCGTCGCCTACGCGGAGTGGGGGACGCGGCTCGCCGTCCACTTCTCGGCCCCGTCCGCGACGCCCCCGGCCGAACAGCCGGTTCCCCGGTGGACGTGGGGGTCGGCTCCGCCGTACCAGGGATGACCTCATGCCGGCTGCGGCGCCGGTGGGGGCTGGTCGCGCAGTTCCCCGCGCCCCTCGGGCGGGGCTGCGCCCCGATTCCCGCCCTCTCCGGCGTCTACGCCTGAGGGGTCGTCGCCGATCCCGCGCGGGTCGCGTCCGTGCCCCAGCTCGCGAGCAACCGCAGCCCCTCCGCGGAGGCGGACCCCGGCTCCGCGTGATACGTCACCAACGACACTTCCTCGTCGTCGGCGAGCCGGAAGTTCTCGAAGGACAGCGCCAGCTCGCCGACCAGCGGATGATGCAGCCGCTTCACCCCGTGGCCCTTCTCCTTCACGTCGTGCGTCGCCCAGAGCCGCCGGAACTCCTCGCTCTTCACCGACAGCTCACCGACGAGGGCGGACAGCCGCGGATCGTCCGGATGGCACCCCGCGTCCATCCGCAGATAGCTCACGATGTCGGACGCCTTCTGCTCCCACTCCACGAACAGCTCGCGGTACTCGGGCTCCAGGAACACCATCCGCGCCCAGTTCCGCTCGGCCGCCGGCAACCGGGACCAGTCCCCGAAGACCGCCGCGGCCATCCGGTTCCAGACGAGGATGTCCGAGCGCCGCCCGACGATGTACGCCGGCACGCTGTCGAAGGTGTCGATCAGCTGCCGCAACCCCACCCGCACCTGCTGCGGCCGCGCCGACAGCTTCTTCTTGTGCTGCTTGGGCTTCGCGAGATGCGTCAGATGCGCGTGCTCGGCCCCGCTCAGCCGCAGAGCGCGCGCGATCGAGTCGAGCACCTCCGCCGACACGTTCCGCCCGTTGCCCTGTTCGAGACGGGTGTAGTACGCCACGGACACCCCGGCCAGCTGCGCCAGCTCCTCACGGCGCAGCCCCGGCACCCTGCGGTGCCGCCCGAAGTCCGGCAGCCCCACGTCCTCCGGCTTCAGCCGCGCCCGGCGGGTGCGCAGGAACTCGCTGAGCTCGGCGCGCCGGTCCAGCGGCCGCCCCGGCTCCTGGCCGGCCGGACCGGTCGATCCCTGAGAGGGCTGTTCGTCCATACGTCCAGTATTCACGGTCGTACGCGTACGAACCTGCCCCCGTCAGTGGTAGGACCGCTGGACGTACGAAGAAGCGTGGTCTGGGTGACGGCCGGGACGCGGGGCACGCTGGACCGCGTACCCGGCCGGAAGGCAGGCCGGGGCGCAGGACCACTCCCTAGGAGACTCCCCGCATGACCACTGTCGCCGCATACGCCGCTCCCGCCGCCAAGGCTCCCCTGGAGCGCACGACCATCGAGCGTCGCCCGGTCGGCGAGAACGACGTCCTCATCGAGATCAAGTTCGCCGGCATCTGCCACTCCGACATCCACCAGGCCCGTGAGGGCTGGGGCGAGGCCATCTTCCCGATGGTCCCCGGCCACGAGATCGCCGGCGTCGTCACCGAGGTGGGCTCCGGCGTCACCAGGTTCGCCGTCGGCGACCGGGTGGGCGTCGGCTGCATGGTCGACTCCTGCCGCGAGTGCGAGAACTGCAGGGCGGGCCTGGAGCAGTACTGCGCCGAGGGCATGACCGGCACGTACAACGCCGTCGGCAGGAACGGTGAGCCCACCTACGGCGGCTACTCGACCCACATCGTGGTCGACGAGGCGTACACCGTCCGTATCCCCGAGGGCCTGGCCCTCGACGAGGCCGCGCCGCTGCTGTGCGCCGGCATCACCACGTACTCCCCGCTGCGGCACTGGAACGCCGGCCCCGGCAAGAAGGTGGCGATCCTCGGCATGGGCGGCCTCGGCCACCTGGGCGTCAAGATCGCGCACGCCCTCGGCGCCGAGGTCACCGTGCTGTCCCAGTCGCTGCGCAAGAAGGACGACGGCCTCAAGCTGGGCGCCGACCACTACTACGCGACCAGCGACCCGAAGACCTTCGAGGAACTGCGCGGCACGTTCGACCTGATCCTCTCCACGGTGTCCGCACCGCTGGACCTGGACGCGTTCCTGGCCCTGCTCACGTCGGACGGCGCCTTCGTGAACGTGGGCGCGCCCGAGGAGCCGGTCTCCCTGAACCTGTTCTCGGTCATCGGCGGCCGCAAGACCCTGGCCGGCTCCTCGATCGGCGGCATCCGGGAGACCCAGGAGATGCTGGACTTCTGCGCCGAGCACGGCTTCGGCGCCGAGATCGAGCTGATCAGCGCGTCCGAGATCAACGAGGCGTACGAGCGGGTGCTGGCGAGCGACGTGCGGTACCGGTTCGTGATCGACGCGGCGACGATCTAGCTCCGCGGGGTGGCGCCGCCGCCGGGTGGGGGGGCGTCGGCGGGGCACCCGCGGTCCTGGGGGGGCCTGGACCGCGTCCGCCAGCTGGAGGAGGTGGCGGGCTTCGTCATAGGCATGGCGTTCGCGGGCTTCGACCCCAACTCCGCCATTCCACAGGTCGCTTGAGGCGGTGGCGGTGGTGGTTGCCGGCTGCTTCCGTTCCAGCCGGTTGCGACTGTTTCCAGCGGCTTGCGACCGCTCTTGGCCGTTGCTGAGCGCGGGGCGCGCCGGGGGCATGCCGGGCGCCCCCGAGTCCGCGGCGGAGTGACCGCTTCCGTGCCCTCCGGTCCCTCGCCAAGCCGAAACCGGACCGGTGATACTCCCGATTCCGAGGCGTGGTGTTCCGGTCCGCACCGGGGCACCCCGGCCGGCCGATCCAGTACCTCGGCGTCACCGCGCCGGGAGCTCGGCTCGGCAGCCGGATCTGTCGTCTCGTTCAACGTCCCGGCACGACGGAGGGCATCAGAGTCCGTACCCGCGACCCCTGAACTGTGGAGTGCGAACCGGGTCGCCAGGGCACTGAGGCACTTCGGCACCGGGCCAGAAAACAATCTGGAGACACACCCGATGAAACTCGCCACACGTCTTGCCCTCACCACGACGGCTCTCGCCACCGCGGCCGTCGGCACCCTCTCCGGCGTGGCGGTCGCCCAGGCCCCGGCCGCGCAGCCCGCCCGCGCGGCCGCCGCGGTTCCCCCGGCGCTGACCGTCCCCGACGGCAACCGGCTCACCGCCACCCTCTCCGCCGTGGGCGCCCAGATCTACACCTGCACCGACGGCGCCTGGACGTTCCTGGAGCCCGCCGCCACCCTCTGGGCGAAGAACGACCCCTCCCGCATCCCCGTCGCCATCCACCTCCGCGGTCCCATCTGGGTGTCCACGGCGGACGGCAGTTCCGTGAGCGCCAGTGCCGTCGCCAGCTCGCCCAAGAACGGAGCCATCCCGGAACTCCTGCTGAAGGCGACCGCCACCAGCGGCACCGGTGTCTTCGCCGGCGTCTCCTACGTCCAGCGCCTGGACACCACGGGCGGCGTCGCCCCCACCACCGCCTGCACGACCGGCCAGCGGGCCAGCGTCCCGTACTCCGCGACCTACACCTTCTACAAGCCGGCCAAGTGACGCGGTAGACGACAGGCGGACGGAATCGCCCGGCCCCCTCGCGTGTTGAGGGGGTGGGCAGGAGCCGGTGGTGTGTGTGCCGTGTGGCCCGAGTGGACCGACTGAGAGACATGGAGGGTCGCAATGGCTGCGCAGACGCAGAGGGCCGTGCTGGCGGGCGGGTGCTTCTGGGGGATGGAGGAGCTGATCCGCCGGCTCCCGGGCGTGACGGCGACCCGGGTCGGATACACCGGCGGGGACGTGCCGAACGCGACGTACCGGAACCACGGCACGCACGCGGAGGCCATCGAGATCCTCTTCGACCCCGCGGGCACCGACTACCGCTCGATCCTGGAGTTCTTCTTCCAGATCCACGACCCGAGCACCAGGAACCGCCAGGGCAACGACATCGGCCTCAGCTACCGCTCCGCCATCTACTACGTGGACGACGAGCAGAAGCGGATCGCCGAGGAGACGATCGCGGACGTGGACGCTTCCGGGCTGTGGCCGGGCAGGGTCGTCACGGAGGTCGAGCCGGTCGGCCCCTTCTGGGAGGCCGAGCCCGAGCACCAGGACTACCTGCAGCGGTACCCGGACGGCTACACCTGCCACTTCCCCCGCCCGGGATGGCGGCTGCCCGCCCGCACGGAGGGCTGACCATGCGGCGGCGGTGCCCCGGTCCTGGTGACCGGGGCACCGTGGCCGCTCAGTGCGGGAGCGTCGCCGGGTTCCCCCCGTTCGCCTCGTACCCCGCCACCGCCAGCGCCCGGTACACCGCGTAGTCCGCCGCCGGGTCGGCGGTCAGTGTCCAGGGCAGGGCGCCCACGTGGCCGTCGACGTGCACCAGCTGGCTCATCGCCTCCGCCCAGCGCTCGCCGCGGACCAGGAAGAACACCAGCAGGTGGCGGACGTGCGCGAGCATCGGGTCGTCGGAGCGGGCCGAGTGGACCGCGAAGAGCGCGCCGTGGACCGCCCTGGTCACGACCTCGCTCTGGTAGAAGCCGCTGACGAGATTCACCTCGGGCAGGTGCTCGAAGACCGCGAACAGCGGCATGGCCGCGAGGAGGGAACCCTGCGGGGCGCGCGCCGCGGCCGCCTCCGCGAACGCGTACGCCGTCTCCCGCGAGCCGTGCCACTTCTCGCACCAGTAGTGCAGAGCCGCCAGGTGCGCCCCCATGTGCGCGGGTGCCCGGTCCAGGATCTTCAGCCAGAGCTTCTCGAACTCCGGCTGCGAGTACGCCAGCCCCCGGGCCACCGAGAGCTCGATGATGTACGGGATCGGGTCGCCCGGAGCCAGCAGCGCCGCGTCACCGCAGGCCGCCCGCGCCTCCTCCATGATGATCCGGAACTCGTCCGTCCCCGGTGCCGACGTACGCCACGCCTGCTGCACCAGGAACTCCGCGTGCACGGCGGCGCCGCCCGCGTCCTTGGCCTGCTCGGTGCGCCACACCCGCAGCCACTGCCCGCCGGGGCTGTCGCTCACCCCGCCGGGCCGCCGCTGCAGTTCGAGCGACGCGGCGCCCGCGAACGCCTGGACGCGCTGCCAGCGAAGCTCGCCCTCCGCCTCCGTACCGGCGAGGAGCTGCGACGCCGCGCGGTAGTCCTGGGTGCGCTGCACCAGGTCGAGGACCTCCAGCAGGTCCTGGTCGGGGCCGGGCATGCGGATGTCCAGCTCCTCCTGACGCAGGAAGCCGTAGTTCGCCGGGTCGGCGGCGTCCGGGTCGCCGGGGGCGACCTGCTGGATGCCGGCACGCCTGCGCATCATGATCGGCCCCAGGGCGAACCCGATCATGAGCAGTGCCATCAGGACCCAGAGAATCTCCATGCCACAAGCGAACCAGACGGGTCCGGCAATTGGCCAACCAGGTCCGTGACTCCTGTGGAAAACCTCGCGGGACGACCGCCCGCAGGGGGCGTACGCCGTCACCACGCCCGCGGGCGCACTACCCTCGGTGCCCATGAGTGACAGGCACATCAGCCAGCATTTCGAAACCGTGGCGATCCACGCGGGCAACACCGCCGATCCCCTCACCGGCGCGGTCGTCCCGCCGATCTACCAGGTCTCGACCTACAAGCAGGACGGCGTCGGCGGGCTGCGCGGCGGCTACGAGTACAGCCGCAGCGCCAACCCGACCAGGACCGCCCTCGAGGAGAACCTCGCGGCCCTGGAAGGCGGCCGCCGCGGGCTCGCGTTCGCGTCCGGACTGGCGGCCGAGGACTGCCTGCTGCGTACGCTGCTCAGCCCCGGTGACCACGTGGTGATCCCCAATGACGCGTACGGCGGCACGTTCCGCCTCTTCGCGAAGGTCGTCTCGCGGTGGGGGGTGGAGTGGTCGGTCGCCGACACCAGCGACCCCTCGGCCGTACGGGCCGCCATCACCCCGAAGACCAAGGCCGTCTGGGTGGAGACCCCCTCCAACCCGCTCCTGGGCATCACCGACATCGCCGCGCTGTCGCACGTCGCGCGCGAGGCCGGCGCGAAGCTGGTCGTCGACAACACCTTCGCCAGCCCCTACCTCCAGCAGCCGCTCGCGCTCGGCGCGGACGTCGTCGTGCACTCGCTGACCAAGTACATGGGCGGCCACTCCGACGTCGTCGGCGGTGCGCTCGTGGTCGCCGACCAGGAACTCGGCGAGGAACTCGCCTACCACCAGAACGCCATGGGCGCGGTGGCCGGCCCCATGGACTCCTGGCTGGTGCTGCGCGGCATCAAGACGCTGGCCGTCCGTATGGACCGGCACAGCGAGAACGCCACCAAGGTCGCCGAGATGCTCTCCCGGCACGCGCGCGTGACGCGTGTCCTGTACCCGGGGCTTCCGGAGCACCCCGGTCACGAGACGGCCGCCAAGCAGATGAGGGCGTTCGGCGGCATGGTCTCCTTCCAGGTCGAGGGCGGTGAGGAGGCGGCCGTCGAGGTCTGCAACCGTTCCAAGGTGTTCACCCTGGGGGAGTCCCTGGGCGGTGTCGAGTCCCTGATCGAGCACCCGGGGCGCATGACGCACGCGTCCGTGGCCGGGTCCCTCCTGGAGGTCCCCGCCGATCTCGTACGCCTCTCCGTGGGCATCGAGAACGTCGACGACCTTCTCGAGGACCTCAAGCAGGCCCTGGGGTGACCGGCCGGGCCGCGGGCCGTGCGGGATCGCCGACGGCCGGCGTGCCCACGAGCCGGTCCCGGTCCGGTGCGCTCACCAGCCCGTCAGCGGTGGAGTCGTCTCCGACGGCGGCTCCACCCACGGCTGGGCGACCGACATCCACACCACGAGGGCCACGGCCGCCACGAGCAGCAGCAGCCACATCAGCCGCCGGGCGGCCGTCCGGCGGCGCAGCATCCGCCCGCCTCTGCGTACCGCCTCCGCGCACAGGTCGGGCGGCAGGGACGGCTGCGGCTCGTCCAGGATGCGGCGGACGTCGGCCTCCCGGCGGCTCACCGGGCTCATGACGGCACCACCTTCGCCACCGGCGTGGCGGTCTCCCGCGGCGGATGCAGCAGCGTGGCCATGGCCCGGGCGCAGATCACCCGTACGCGCTCGGCCGGCAGACCCAGCAGCGCCGCGGCCTGTTCCTCGGCGACGCCCTCGTACATGCGCAGCACGAGGATCAGCCGTTCCTGCGGGGTGAGGCGGCCCAGGACGCCGCCGGGGTGCGGGCGGCCGCGCGAGTGCGCCCGGCCGAGGCCGCCGTACTGGTGCCAGGCCCCGCGTGCGAAGCGCACGGCCAGGTGCTGCCGGGTGCGGTCGTACGGGTCCTCGCCGTGCAGCCGGTCCCAGGAGGCGTACGTGTGGGCCAGGGCCACGGTGAGCAGGCGCCGCGCGCGCGGGTTGCCGTCCGGGGGCTCCGCGGTGAGCAGCGTGGCGGCATGGAGCAACCGCCCTCCCGCGCCCGCGACGAACGCCTCGAACTCCCGGGCACGGCGGGCGTTCCGCAACGCCTGCCGCTCTCGCACCGCGCCTCCAGACGGTGGGGAACCGGGTCCGGGAGACGTACGCCGACGACAGCCGTGTATGTCAGGACCCGATCTCATATGAGGCCAGGCGCGGCCCCCTGGTCAAGAGGCCGGCACGAGACGGTCCGGGAGGGCCTGACGACCGGACGAGCGGCGGGGCGGGCAGGGGGAGGGCGGTCAGGAGGAGGCGGGGGCGTCCACGGACGGCGACGTGGCCATACGGGTGGAGAGCGCGACGTTGAAACGGGTGAGGAGCGTACAGAACGCCTCGCGCTCCTCCGGCGACCACTCCTCGGTCAGTTCGGCCATCAACTGCCGCCTGGAGGACCGCACTTCGTCCAGCCGGGAGAGTCCGCGCGGCGACAGCTGGAGCACCACGGCCCGCCCGTCCTCCGGGTGGGAGGTGCGCTTGACGAGGCCGGTGTCGACCAGCGGTGCCACCTGCCGGGTGACCGTCGACGAGTCGATGCCCATGCTCGCGGCGAGTGCCTTGACGCCCATCGGCCCCTCCTTGTCGAGGCGGTTGAGCAGCAGGTACGCGGCGCGGTCCATCGAGTTGCGCACCTGACCGACCCCGCCGAGCCGGGTCTGTTCGGCACGGCGGGCGAACACCGCGACCTCGTGCTGCAGTGTCTCGAGAAGACCGGTGTCACCGACGGTCGTCATGTCCATCGACATTTCAGGTGTTGTGGGCATGGCCGGGGGCTCTATTCATGCGTGGGGCTGGGTTGGGGGACAGAGTACGCGGACGGGGGGCGGGCCGTACGGGCGCTGAGCAAACCGGTCTCGGACGTTGGTCACGGCCGCTGCGCCGCGGTGTGAACTGCGAGACTGACGGTCATGAGCTATCGCACGGCTGACTCCTTGCCGCCGGTGACCCTCGACGATGTGCGGGGCGCCCAGAAGATGCTCTCGGGCGTGGCACGGATGACCGCCATGGAGGGCAGCAGGCATCTGTCCCGGCTGGTGGGCTCGCCGGTCCACCTCAAGTGCGAGAACCTCCAGCGCACGGGTTCGTTCAAACTGCGCGGCGCGTACGTGCGGATCGCCGGTCTGCTGCCGGAGGAACGGGCCGCCGGGGTCGTCGCGGCCAGCGCAGGCAATCACGCGCAGGGCGTGGCCCTGGCCTCCTCGCTGCTCGGAGTGCGCTCCACTGTGTTCATGCCGTCGGGCGCCCCGCTGCCGAAGGTGGCGGCCACCCGGCACTACGGGGCCGAGGTGCGCTCGCACGGCACGGTGGTGGACGAGACGCTGGCCGCCGCGCAGGAGTACGCGGCCGAGACGGGTGCCGTCTTCATCCACCCCTTCGACCACCCGGACATCATCGCCGGGCAGGGCACGGTCGGCCTGGAGATCCTGGAGCAGTGCCCCGAGGTGCGCACGATCGTCGTGGGGATCGGCGGCGGCGGTCTCGCCGCGGGCGTCGCGGTCGCGGTGAAGGCGCTGCGGCCGGACGTGCGGATCGTGGGGGTGCAGGCGGCGGGCGCGGCCGCGTACCCGCCCTCGCTGGCGGCCGGGCGTCCGGTGTCGGTCGACAAGCCGGCGACGATGGCCGACGGGATCAAGGTGGGACGGCCCGGGGACGTGCCGTTCCGGATCATCGGCGACCTGGTGGACGAGGTCCGGACGGTCTCCGAGGACGCGCTGTCCAGCGCGCTGCTGCTCTGCCTGGAGCGGGCCAAACTGGTCGTCGAGCCGGCCGGCGCGAGCCCGGTCGCCGCGATCATGAGTGAGCCCGGCGCCTTCGAGGGCCCGGTCGTCGCCCTGCTGTCCGGCGGGAACGTGGACCCGCTGCTGATGCAGCGCATCCTGCGGCACGGCATGGCCGCGAACGGCCGCTACCTCGCGGTCACCCTGCGGCTGACGGACCGGCCCGGCGCTCTGGCCACACTTCTCGGGGTGTTGTCAGTGGTGGACGCTAACGTCCTCGATGTGAGTCACGTACGGACCGATCCACGGCTCGGGCTCACGGAGGTGGAGGTCGAGCTGCACCTGGAGACGAAGGGTCCCGAGCACTGCGCCGACGTGAACTCGGCGCTGCGGCAGGCGGGCTACACGGTCATCGACTGAGGTCGCGCCGTACGGGCGGTCTCGTGGGGCCGCCGGAACCGGCCGGATCCGGGCGGAGAAGCAGGGGTGCGAAACCGCTTGAGGAAACGCGATACATCGCGTTATGGTGTGTCCTGGCTCACAGGCTGAGCGGACGAGTGCCTCGTTTATTCGCTCGCAGGCAGGTGCGGCAACAGGTGAAAATCAGCGCCCCACCCATCCTCGTCCATCCATCACTGCCACCGAACTTTTCACCGGACTTTCCACCGGATCCCCAACCACTTGGGAGACTCACATGCCAGGCGCCATCTACGCCGAAGGTCTGGTCAAGACCTTCGGCGACGTAAGGGCTCTGGACGGCGTCGATCTGGATGTCCCCGAGGGCACGGTCCTCGGCCTCCTCGGACCGAACGGCGCGGGCAAGACCACCGCGGTCCGCTGCCTCACCACGCTGCTCCGCCCCGACAGCGGCAAGGCGGTCGTCGCGGGCATCGACGTACTGAAGCACCCGAACGAGGTACGGCGCTCGATCGGCCTGTCAGGTCAGTTCGCCGCCGTCGACGAGTATCTGACCGGCCGCGAGAACCTCCACATGGTCGGCCAGCTCTACCAGATGCGGGCGAAGCAGGCCAAGGCCCGCGCGGTCGAGCTGCTGGAGCAGTTCAACCTCACCGAGGCCGCCGACCGGACGACCAAGACGTACTCCGGAGGCATGCGCCGCCGCCTCGACCTCGCGGCCGCGCTCGTCGTCTCGCCGCCGGTCATGTTCATGGACGAGCCGACCACCGGCCTCGACCCGCGCAACCGCCAGCAGCTGTGGGAGGTCATCAAACAGCTGGTCTCCGGCGGTACGACGCTGCTGCTCACCACCCAGTACCTCGAAGAGGCCGACCACCTCGCGCACGACATCTGCGTCGTCGACCACGGCAAGGTCATCGCGCGCGGCACCTCCGACCAGCTCAAGGCCCAGACCGGCGGCGAGCGCGTGGAGGTCGTGGTCCACGACCGCGAGCACATCACGACCGCCGCCGAGGTCCTGCGCGGCTTCGGCAAGGGCGAGACCACCGTCGAGGACCACACGCGCAGGCTCACCGTGCCCGTCACCGGCGGTGCGAAGCTCCTCGCGGAGGTCATCCGCGAGCTGGACGCCCGCGGCATCGAGATCGACGACATCGGCCTGCGCCGCCCCACCCTCGACGACGTCTTCCTGTCCCTGACGGGCCACCTCGCCGAGCAGAAGGACGAGGGCAACGGCGCAGCCGCCGACGCCCCGGGCCGCAAGCGCAAGAAGGAGGCCGGCAAGTGAGCACCGTCAACGACGCCGCGCGGACCGTCGTCCCGGGAGGTTCACTCGGCCAGTCCGTCCGGGACTCCCTGGTCGTCGCCAAGCGGAACCTGATCCGCATGACCCGGATCCCCGAGATGATCCTGTTCGGGATCATCCAGCCGGTGATGTTCGTGGTGCTGTTCACGTACGTCTTCGGCGGCTCGATGCAGATCGGGAACAGCACCGATCCGGATGTCTACAAGGACTTCCTGATGGCCGGCATCTTCGCGCAGACCGTCACGTTCGCCACGGCGGGATCCGCCGCCGGCATCGCGGACGACATGCAGAAGGGACTCGTCGACCGCTTCCGCTCCCTGCCGATGGCCCGCGGCGCGGTGCTGACCGGCCGCACCGTCGCCGACCTCGTACAGACGGCGATAACGCTGTTCGTCCTCGCGGTCGTCGCGGTGCTCGTGGGCTGGCGCACCGGCTCCGCGGAACCGGCCAACGCGGGGGAGATCCTGGCCGGCTTCGGCCTGCTGCTCCTCCTGGGGTACGCGTTCACCTGGATCGGGGCACTCATCGGCCTGTCCGTGCGCACCCCCGAGGCCGCGACCTCGGGCGGGATCATCTGGCTGTTCCCGGTGACGTTCGTCTCGAACGCCTTCGTGGACTCCAGCCAGATGACGCCCTGGCTGCGGCACATCGCCGAGTGGAACCCCTTCAGCGCCACGGTGCAGGCGTGCCGCGAGCTGTTCGGGAACCCGGGCGTCGTGCAGTCCGACGCCTGGCCCATGCAGCACCCCGTCTGGGCGTCGGTGATCTGGTCCGTGCTGATCATCGTCCTCTTCCGGACGCTGGCCGTGCGCAAGTACCGCCAGGCGGACGGCTGACCGGGCACGGCGAAGCCCCCGGAGCCGCAGGCACCGGGGGCTCGTCGGGGCGACGCGGCGGAGGGGTTACGCGGCGGCGTACGGCTTGGCTTCGAGCACCTTCACCGTGGCGAGCTTGCCGTTCGGCAGCTCGTACTGGGCGTCGTCGCCGATTTTTTTGCCGTTCACTCCGGAGCCGAGCGGGGACTGCGGCGAGTACGTCTCGATGTCGGAGCTCGCGTATTCGCGCGAGGCGAGGAGGAACGTGAGCGTGTCGTCCTCGTCCCCGTCGAAGGCGATGGTCACCACCATGCCGGGCGCCACCGCGCCGTCGGCGGCCGGAGCCTCGCCCACCTTGGCGTTCTCCAGGAGCTGGGTCAGCTGGCGCACCCGGAGCTCCTGCTTGCCCTGCTCCTCCTTGGCCGCGTGGTACCCGCCGTTCTCGCGCAGGTCGCCCTCCTCGCGCGCGGCCGCGATCTTGGCGGCGATCTCCGTGCGCGCAGGACCAGACAGGTGCTCCAGCTCGGCCTTGAGCTGGTTGTACGCCTCCTGGGTCAGCCAGGTGACGTTCTCGCTGGTCTGGGTCACAGGTGCTCCTCGTAGGTACTGGGAATACAAAGCATCGCCCTACTCAGAAGAATGTTCCTTCTCCGGTGGGCGAAACCACGAGCCTAACAATTCACGGGCCGAAGGGGGAGGACATAAGCCATCAGACTTACACAGACGCAGGTCAGCGGCCAGGTGCCGGGGGTGGCAGCCGTCAACGGCGTCCGTCAATGTCGGGCGTGGTCCGCCGTGGACGCCCGGGACAGCGTCGGACAGGGCGCGGCGCGGGTCCGCCCCGCGGTCAGTCCGCGTGACAGCCGAGCAGCTCGGCGGTCGTGCCGGGGGCCGTCGTGCGGAGCGTGAAGACCTTGTCGACGCGGTTCGCGTCCTGGTCGAGGCGGAAGTCCGCGCGGCCCACCTCGGCGCCGTCCTCGGCCTGGGAGCGGATCGTGCAGTAGCCCGTGACCCCCGAGTCCTTGCGGACCTCCAGGTGCACCTTCACGGCGGAGTCCGAGGCGTCGAAACTGATGACCTCGGCGCTGATCTTGTTGCCGCCCACGTAGTGGAGGGCGAAGAAGCCGACGAGAGCGAGCAGGGCCACCCCGAGCACGGAACCGATGATTTTGAGCCTGCGGTCGGCGCGCTCGTCCGCGGAGCGGCCGTACCGGCCCTCGGGCAGCTGCACCGCACTCATGATCGTCCTCTCCGGGGGCGGGATCACGGGGCCGGGGCCGCGGAATTTTTGACCCGCCTGTTCGGTCACTATAGAAGCTCCCACCCGTCACCCGACCGCCGCCCCTCACCGACGTCCCTGCGGGACGACCCCTATGGATTGCGCCGTTTCACACCGGGGCGCCGACTTACTGAGGATTGAGTCTTGACTGACCAGCTACGACTGATGGCCGTGCACGCCCACCCCGACGACGAGTCGTCGAAGGGCGCGGCCACCATGGCGAAGTACGTGTCCGAGGGGGTGGAGGTGCTGGTAGTGACCTGCACCGGCGGAGAGCGCGGCTCCATCCTCAACCCGAAACTGCAGGGTGACAAGTACGTCGAGGAGCACATCCACGAGGTACGCAAGAAGGAGATGGACGAGGCCCGCGAGATCCTCGGCGTCAAGCAGGAGTGGCTCGGTTTCGTGGACTCGGGCCTGCCCGAGGGCGACCCGCTGCCGCCGCTGCCCGAGGGCTGTTTCGCCCTGGAGGACGTCGACAAGGCCGCCGGCGAGCTGGTCCGCAGGATCCGTTCCTTCCGGCCGCAGGTGATCACCACCTACGACGAGAACGGCGGCTATCCGCACCCCGACCACATCATGACCCACAAGATCTCCATGGTGGCCTTCGAGGGCGCGGCCGACACCGAGAAGTACCCGGAGCCGGAGTTCGGCCCGGCCTTCACGCCGCAGAAGCTCTACTACAACCAGGGCTTCAACCGCCCCCGCACCGAGGCGCTGCACCAGGCCCTGCTGGACCGGGGACTGGAGTCGCCGTACGGGGACTGGCTCAAGCGGTGGGACGAGTTCGAGCGCACCGAGCGCACGCTGACGACGCACGTCCCGTGCGCGGACTTCTACGAGATCCGCGACAAGGCCCTCATCGCGCACGCCACGCAGATCGACCCCGACGGCGGCTGGTTCCGCGTCCCGCTGGAGCTCCAGCGGGAGGTCTGGCCCACCGAGGAGTACGAACTGGCGAAGTCCCTCGTCGATACGTCCCTCCCCGAGGACGACCTCTTCGCGGGCATCCGCGACAATGCCTGACATGAGCGCAAGCCTGGCACTGACGCACCTCGTCCCTCTCGCCAAGGAGGTCGACGAGAACAAGGTCACCCCCGGTGTCCTCGGCTTCATCGTCTTCGCGGTGATGGCCCTGGCGGTATGGGGGCTGATGAAGAGCATGAACCGGCACATGGGCAAGGTCGACTTCGCGGAGAACGCCGACCCGAAGGCCGCCGCCTCCGACCGGGCGACGGCCGGGCCTGCCGGGTCGGCCGGTTCCGGCCCCGGTGGGAAGACCTCGCCCGCGAAGGGCTGAGACCCCGCACGAGCCGCCGGCCCGGGTCCCGCAGAGACCCGGGCCGGCCCGCTCACGTCCGCCGCGCCGGCACCGGTACCCCCATGACCTCTCGCGCGTGGCGGTTCGGGACCATTCCCAGGCGCCATGCCTGCCAGCCGGACTCCAGGTCCGCGCCCCGTTCCAGGAGGAGCTGGTACGCCTCGATGTAGTCGTCCAGTTTCCCGTCACGGGCCGGGTGGCCGCTGCGGGACAGCTGTGACAGCTCCTCCTGGGCGACGGCCGTGCCGATCTCGACGCCGCCGGGGGAGGCGTACGGCAGGAGCGTGCAGCGCAGGAAGCGGGCCCAGTCCTCACCGCGGCGATCGCCGTAGGAGGCGAAGAGCGAGGTCGCCTCGTCGCACAGGGTCAGGGCCGGCTGCGTACGGGCGTTTCCGGCGTCCACCACCGCCAGCTCCAGGCAGGTCCAGGCTTCCCCGTGGGCGACGCCGATCCGCTGGAAGTCGGCCCGCGCGTCCACCAGGAGCTGCCGGGCGAAGCCGGAGTTGCGCAGCGAGCCGGTCTGCGCGGCCCGCTGGTCACGGGTCACCCGCGCCGAGTGGTGGCGGGCGCACGCCAGACCGTAGACGTCGCGGATCCGCGAGAGCATCGTCCGGGACCGCTCCAGCTCCCGGACGGCCTGGTCGAGGTCGCCCGTCTCCTCCAGCGCCTGGCCCAGGTAGTACACCGTCCACGCCTCACCCCGCGCGTCCTCGTTCTCGCGGTGGCGGGAGGCCGCCTGGCGCAGGCCGTCCACGGCGGCGGACGGGTCGCCGTCGACCATCCGGGCCCGGGCCAGCTGGGTCAGCGCCCATGCCTCGCCGCGTGCGTCGCGGGTGCGCCCGTACAGGTCGAGGGCCGCGCGCAGCTCGGACTCGGCGCGCGGCACGTCCCCCATGCGCAGCCCCAGCTGGCCGAGCTGGAAGTGGGCCCACGCCTCGCCGTGCACGGACTCGCCCTCGCGGTGCAGGACGAGGGCCTGGGCGAGGAGGTCCGTGGCCTCGCGCAGTCTCGCCCGGTCCCGCTCGACGGCGGCCAGCGCGTGCATCGTCCAGGCGCGGTCCGCGGCGAGGTCGGGGGACGCCTGGAGGTCCAGGGCCTCCTGGAGCTTCACCGCCGCCTCGGTCAGATTGCCCTGGTGGTGCAGGGTGATCCCGAGCGAGCACAGGGCCCGGGCCGCGCCCGCGTCGTGATGGGCCTCGAAGTAGAGGTCGACCACCGAGGTGAGCGTCGTCCGCGCCTTGTCGAGTTCGCCGAGCTGACGGGCCGCGATGCCCGTGCGCCACTGGACCGAGCGCACGAGGAGCCCCTGGTCGACGGCCTGCGTCAGCTCGCTGATCTCGCCCAGGCGGTAGAGATCGCCGCGCAGCAGGCAGTAGTCGCACAGGGCGCCCAGGAGGTTGAGCACCGCCGCCTGGTTCACGCCCTCCGCGTGCCGCAGGGTGGCCGTGATGAAGCTCGACTCGTCGTCCAGCCAGCGCAGGGCCGCCTCCAGCGAGGTGAACCCGTGCGGGCCGAACTGGTCCGCGCGCGTGGAGGTCTTGCCGTCGACCAGGCGGATCACCGAGTCGGCGAGCTCCCCGTAGTTGACGATGAGCCGCTCCTGTGCGGCCGTGCGCTCGGCGGGTTCCTCCTCGTCGAGCAGCCGGGCCTGCGCGAAGGCGCGGACGAGATCGTGCAGGCGGTAGCGGCTGCCGCGGACGTGGTCGATCAGGCCCGCGCGGGAAAGGGCCTCCAGCCGGCGGGTCGCCTCCGGCTCGTCCGTCGCGAGCAGGGCGGCCGCCGCCGCGGCGCCCAGCGAGGCGCGACCCGCGAGGGCGAGGCGGCGGAGCAGGCGCCGCTCCGCGTCCGACTGGTCCGTGTAGCGCAGCCACAGGACCCGTTCGACCGCTTCGACCGGGCCGTACGCCGCCAGATCGGTGGCGAGCCGGCGGGACGTGCGCGACCCGAGGGACGAACCCGCGATCCGCAGCGCCAGCGGGAGCCCGCCGCACAGCTCCCGGATCTCGTCCGAGGCTTCGGCGTCGTACGGGGCGGAGTCGTCCTGCGCCGAAGCCCTGAGGAGTTCCTCGGCACCCGGCGCGGACAGGGGTTCCACCGCGAGCTGGTGCACCCAGGCGGGCAGGTCGGCGGGGAGGTCCAGGGGTTTGCGGGCGGTGACGACGACGAGGCTGTCGGAGCGCTCCGGCACCAGCGTGCGGACCTGCTCCACGTCGGCGGCGTCGTCCAGCACGATCGTCACGGGCAGGCCGGTCAGATGCTGGTGGTAGAGCTCGGCGAGCCGCCGCACCTGCTGGTCCTGCGAGGAGCGCTCGCGGAACAGGAGCTGCTCACGGGGCGCGCCCAGCCGGTTCAGCAGATGCAGGAGCGCGTCGCGGGTGGTCAGCGGCGGCTCCTCCGCGCTGTCGCCGCGCAGGTCCACCACGCAGGCGCCGCGGAACTGGTCCTTCAGGTCGTGCGCGGCGCGGACGGCGAGCGTGCTGCGGCCGGAGCCCGGCGCGCCGTGCAGGACGACCACCGTCGGCCGGGTCTCCGTGCTCGCGCGGGCCGCGTGCACCCACTGCGCGATCCGCTGCAGTTCCGGCCGGCGGCCGGCGAACGGGCCGACCGGTTCGGGAAGCTGACCGAAGGACTGCTCCAGGACGTTCCGCCGGCGGGCCGCCGCGCTCTTGTCGGTACGGCGCAGCTGGGGCGCGCCCTTCTTCGCCCCGGTGGCGGCGTTGAACACGCGCTGCTGGTCGAAGAACGGCCGGATCCCGCGGACCTCCAGGGCGGTCAGCCAGGCCAGTCGCAGCTGCTCCGGGCCGCCGGGCTGGCCGAGGGCGCCCGCGTGGCGGCTCGCGGCCGGCAGATGGGAGGCCGTCACCTTCGCGACCGTCGTGGCGGCGCCGACGACGCCGACGACCGCGCCGGCGCCCACCGCCGCGCCCGCTCCGGTGCCGAGCGCCAGGTCGGCCACCACGGCCGTGAGCGCGGCGACGGCCGCGACGAGCAGGGGGGTTCCGGCGCCCTCGCGCGCGTAGCGCTGCCCGAAGGTCAGCCGACCCGCCTCGGCCTCGTCCACCGCCTTCGTGTACGCCTCGTACTCCTCGGCGGCCGTCTGCGCCATGGTGTCCAGCGCGGCCCGCGCCCGCGACAGCAGTACGCTCCCGTCGACGCGGCCGCCCGAACGCCGGACCTCCTCCTCCACGGCCCGGACCAACAGCCGTTCGGCCTCCGCCCGGTGGCTGTCCCGCATTTCGCGTCCCCCTTTGCCGACAACGGCTCTTCTGGTCGAGTCTCCTGCGGACGAGCGGGGAAGGCGAGAGCCTTCGGCGGTGCCTGTGGCCTTCGGCGGTGCCTGTGGTGTGTGCGTTGCCCGTCCGGGCAGGCCGGAACCAGGACCTACCCGTTTGGGGAGCGGGTGATCCGTCGCGGGCGCCGGTTCTTGGTTCGGTGCCCCCTGACGGGGCTCGCACCGGTGCCCACCGGGGGTGGGGAGGGGCGGAACGGGGGGGTGTTCGGGTGCGGGTCGGTGGGGGCTGGGTGCGCAGTTCCCCGCGCCCTTTGCGGGGCTGTGTGATGTGCGGGGTGTGGGGGGTACTGCGGCAGGATGGATTCCATGCCGAATCGACTGGCCAACGAGACGTCCCCCTATCTCCTGCAGCACGCCGACAACCCCGTCGACTGGTGGCCCTGGTCGGAGGAGGCGTTCGAGGAGGCGCGCAGGACCGGGAAACCCGTCCTGCTGAGCGTCGGTTACAGCAGCTGCCACTGGTGCCACGTCATGGCGCACGAGTCGTTCGAGGACCAGGAGACCGCCGACTACCTCAACGCGCACTTCGTCGGTGTCAAGGTCGACCGGGAGGAGCGGCCCGACGTCGACGCGGTCTACATGGAGGCCGTGCAGGCGGCCACCGGGCAGGGCGGCTGGCCCATGACCGTCTTCCTCACGGCCGACGCCGAGCCGTTCTACTTCGGCACCTACTTCCCGCCCGAGCCGCGGCACGGGAGCCCGTCGTTCCGGCAGGTCCTCGAAGGCGTACGCAGTGCGTGGACCGACCGGCGGGACGAGGTCGCCGAGGTCGCCGGGAAGATCGTGCGCGACCTCGCCGGACGCGAGATCGGCTTCGGCGACGCGCAGGTGCCGGGGGAGGAAGAACTCGCGCAGGCGCTGCTCGGGCTCACCCGCGACTACGACGCCGCACACGGCGGCTTCGGCGGGGCGCCCAAGTTCCCGCCGTCGATGGCCGTCGAGTTCCTGCTGCGGCACCACGCGCGCACCGGGGCCGAGGGCGCGCTGCAGATGGCCGCCGACACCTGCGAGCGGATGGCCCGCGGGGGCATCTACGACCAGCTCGGCGGCGGCTTCGCCCGGTACTCCGTCGACCGTGAGTGGGTCGTGCCCCACTTCGAGAAGATGCTCTACGACAACGCGCTGCTGTGCCGGGTGTACGCGCACCTGTGGCGGACGACCGGCTCCGACCTGGCCCGCCGGGTCGCCCTGGAGACCGCCGACTTCATGGTCCGGGAACTGCGCACGGCCGAGGGCGGGTTCGCCTCCGCGCTCGACGCGGACAGCGACGACGGCACGGGCCGGCACGTCGAAGGCGCGTACTACGTGTGGACGCCGCAGGAGCTGCGCGAGGTGCTCGGCGAGCAGGACGCCCGGCTCGCCGCCGACTACTTCGGCGTGACCGAGGAGGGCACCTTCGAGGAGGGCGCCTCCGTCCTCCAGCTGCCGCAGAGCGAAGGCGTGTTCGACGCCGACCGGATCGAGTCCGTCAGGGCCCGGCTGAAGGAGGCGCGCGACGGCCGTCCCGCCCCCGGCCGCGACGACAAGATCGTGGCCGCCTGGAACGGCCTGGCGATCGCCGCGCTGGCCGAGACCGGCGCGTACTTCGACCGGCCCGACCTGGTCGACGCGGCGCTCGGGGCGGCCGACCTTCTCGTGCGGCTCCATCTGGACGAGCACGCGCGTCTCGCCCGTACGAGCAAGGACGGCAGGGCCGGCGCGCACGCCGGTGTGCTGGAGGACTACGCGGACGTCGCGGAGGGGTTCCTCGCGCTGGCCTCGGTGACGGGCGAGGGGGTCTGGCTGGACTTCGCCGGCTTCCTGCTCGACCACGTCCTCGTGCAGTTCACCGACGAGGAGTCAGGAGCGCTGTACGACACGGCGGCCGACGCGGAGAAGCTCATCCGGCGCCCGCAGGACCCGACCGACAACGCCACGCCCTCCGGCTGGAGCGCGGCCGCCGGAGCGCTGCTGAGCTATGCGGCCCAGACCGGCTCGGAGACCCACCGCCGTACCGCGGAACGGGCGCTGGGCGTGGTGAAGGCGCTCGGCCCGCGCGCCCCGCGCTTCATCGGCTGGGGCCTGGCCACGGCCGAGGCCCAGCTCGACGGGCCGCGTGAGGTGGCGGTCGTCGGACCGGCGGACGACCCGGCCACCGGGGAGCTCCACCGGGTGGCCCTGCTAGCCACCGCGCCCGGTGCGGTGGTCGCCGTGGGGGCCCCGGACAGCGGCGAGCTGCCGCTGCTCGCGGACCGGGTGCTGGTGGGTGGCGCACCCACGGCTTATGTCTGCCGCAACTTCACCTGCGATGCCCCGACGACCGAGGTCGACCGTCTGCGGGCGGCCCTGGAAAACTGAGCGAGTCTTTTCTGGGGCGGGGGGTGCTTCGTCGGGTGCGGGTGCGTCGTGGCTGGTCGCGCAGTTCCCCGCGCCCCTGAAAGACCGCGCAGTTCCCCGCGCCCCCAGGTACCTGGGGGCGCGGGGAACTGCGCGAGCAACCCCCACTCGGCCGCACCCGACGACGCGCGCCCCGAAGGGATCAGTTCGAGGGCTGGCCGAACTCGGCCACGGCGCCGTCGACGATCTCCTCCAGTTGCGCGTGGTGGGCGCCCCGCCAGTACGCCCGCCCGCACTCCCCGCACCGCGCGAACACGTCGTACGAGCGCCGGGTCCCGCCCTCCAGCTGTCCGACGACCTCGTCCTTCGAGGCCGGCGCCAGCACTCCGTTGCACGCGGTGCACCGGCTCCACGGCCGCAGCCGCGGGGCGAACCGCCCCAGCACGTCGCGCAGCTGTTCAGTCGGCTTCGTGCTGTACACGAACGCCCCTGCCCACAGCTCCCGCCGCCGCAGCAGCCCCCGGTCCCGGCTGAGCATCACGCGCCGCTCGGCGGCGGACCTCGCGGCGAGCGCGGGGTCGCCGATGTCCAGCGACTCGTACGCGGCGTCGACACCGAGCAGCCGCAGCCGACGGGCCAGCGTGCCCAGATGGACGTCGAGCAGGAACCGCAGCGGAGCGCCCGGCACCGGCTGGGGCCGCGCGACGGCACGTACCTCGACGGTGTCGTCCGCCGCGGGCAGCCGCGACACCGCCACCGCGCGGCCGTTCACCACGAGCTCCCCGACCTCGGTCAGCGGGACGCCGAGCGACTCGACGACATGGCCCAGCGTGGAGGAGCCGTCGGTGGCGACCGGCGTGGCCCCCGACCGGCGTCCGTGCGGGACGAACACCCGTAGCCCGGGCGCGAATACGACGTGGATCTGCGGTCCGTTCACCGGGTCAGGATGGCATGCGGGCCGGGCCGGCGGCCTCGTGGTTTTCCCGGGTGAGCCCGTGGTCCAGGACGTCCAGGGCCCGGTCGACGAGGGTGCCGAGGTCGTCCTCGTGGTGGTGTTCCGCCCAGTACAGGGACGCCTCCGTCAGCCCGCCGACGAGGGAGGTCGCGAAGACGCGTACCTCGAAGCTCCCGGGGTCCCGGCCGGTGCGCTCGCCGATGACCTGGCAGAGCAGCCCGCCGGTGACGGTCATGCGCTCCGCGGCCCGCGACCGCACGGCGGGCACCTCGGCCATCAGGCGGGTGCGCAGCCGGATCACCTCGGGCTCCTCCGAGGTCCCGGGGCCCGCCAGCTTCTTCAGTGCGTACCGCAGGGAGGCGAACCACGGTTCGTCCGCCGGGCGGGCGCGCACCTCCGCCACCAGCAGCGGGCCGTACTCGTCCGTGAGGACGATGTCCTCCTTGGCCGGGAAGTAGCGCAGGACCGTGGACGGCGACACCTCGGCCAGCTCGGCGATCCGCTCGACCGTCGTCGCGTCGTACCCGTGCTCCTGGATCAGCCGGTACGTCGCGTGCCGGATCGCCGTCCGCGTCCTGGCCTTCTTCCGCTCACGCAGTCCCGGCCGGGGGAGGTCGGTGGAGGGCGGGGTGGGTGCGGCCGTCATGGCGTCCATTCTCGGCCATCGGCGATCGGTTGTCGGCGGGGCCCGACCGGGGCGGCGCGGTACGGGTGGGCTATCCGTACCGGTAGGCCACGATCGAGATGCCGATGTAGTGCGCGATGAACGCCGCGAGGGTCAGCAGGTGGAAGACCTCGTGGAAGCCGAACCAGCGCGGTGACGGGTTGGGGCGTTTGAGCGCGTAGATGATTCCGCCGGCGCTGTAGAGGAGTCCGCCGACGATCACGAGGACCAGGACGGTGACGCCGCCGGCCCGCATGAAGTCGGGGAGGAAGAAGACGGCGGCCCAGCCCATCGCGATGTAGCAGGGGGTGTAGAGCCAGCGCGGGGCGCCGATCCAGAAGACCCGGAAGGCGATGCCCGCGACGGCCGCGCCCCAGATGCCCCACAGGAGCCAGCGGCCCTTGCTCTCCGGGAGCAGCAGCATCGTCAGGGGCGTGTACGAGCCCGCGATGATGAGGAAGATGTTCGCGTGGTCGAGTCTGCGCAGCACACCGTCCATGCGCGGGCTCCAGGTCCCGCGGTGGTAGATCGCGCTGACGCCGAACAGCAGGCAGGCGGTGAGGACGAAGACCGCGCAGGCCGCGCGGGCGCGGGTCGAGCCGGCGAGGGCGGTCAGCGCCAGGCCGGACACGAGCACGGCGGGGAACATCCCGGCGTGCAGCCAGCCGCGCAGGTGCGGTTTCACGGGATGCGGCAGTGAGAGCGCTTCGGCGACACGGTCGACGACAGGCGTGTCCGCGGAGGCGTCGGAGCGGGGCGCAGTCATGGCAGCCATCGTACCTACGGAACCGTAGGTTACATATCAGTCCCCCCGTCCGGAGCGCACCGAGTGGCAGGTGTCTCACGGGTGTGCCGGGCCGCGTGTCGGGCCGTCGTGCCAGATGGGCCGGAATGGGACCTTGTACACATCCGACGCCAAGTGGTGATGCTCACGCCGCTCAGGTGTGAGGCCCTCTGGACATATGGGCGGAGCCGTCGGATGATCAAATGAGTGCGGTCGGCACCGGATGAGCGCCAGGAAGATCGATATGCACCGGAAAGACCGGTGCGGGTCGGTCCCGTGAAGCATCCGGGTCGCGGCCCCCACGGGGCACAAAAACCAAAAACCCCTCATCTAGGAGCGATCGTGGCGCGCGACATCGCGGCTCCCCCTTCGACCACCGTCCCCACCACCCACAAGGAACTGGTCTCATGGGTCAACGAGATCGCCGAACTGACGCAGCCGGACAGTGTGGTCTGGTGTGACGGCTCGGAGGCCGAACACGAGCGACTGAGCGAGGAGCTCGTCCGCAAGGGCACCTTCAGGAAGCTCGACCCGATCAAGCGCCCCAACTCGTACTACGCGGCCTCCGACCCGACCGATGTCGCCCGGGTCGAGGACCGTACGTTCATCTGCTCCGAGAAGGAGGAGGACGCGGGCCCGACCAACCACTGGAAGGACCCCGCCGAGATGCGGGAGGTCTTCCAGGGCAAGGAGGGCGACGGGGGGATCTTCCGCGGCTCGATGCGCGGCCGGACGATGTACGTCGTCCCGTTCTGCATGGGCCCGCTCGGCTCCGACCTCTCCGCGATCGGCGTCGAGATCACCGACTCGGCGTACGTGGCCGTCTCCATGCGCACCATGACCCGGATGGGGCAGCCCGTCCTCGACGAACTCGGCTCCGACGGCTTCTTCGTGCGTGCCGTGCACACGCTCGGGGCGCCGCTGGCCGAGGGCGAGGCCGACGTGCCGTGGCCCTGCAACTCCACGAAGTACATCTCCCACTTCCCCGAGACCCGCGAGATCTGGTCGTACGGCTCCGGCTACGGCGGCAACGCGCTGCTCGGCAAGAAGTGCTACGCCCTGCGCATCGCCTCCGTCATGGCCCGGGACGAGGGCTGGCTGGCCGAGCACATGCTCATCCTGAAGCTCACGCCGCCGCAGGGAGAGTCGAAGTACGTGGCCGCCGCCTTCCCGAGCGCCTGCGGCAAGACGAACCTCGCCATGCTGGAGCCGACGGTGCGCGGCTGGACCGTCGAGACCATCGGCGACGACATCGCCTGGATGCGCTTCGGCGAGGACGGCCGCCTGTACGCCATCAACCCCGAGGCCGGCTTCTTCGGCGTCGCGCCCGGCACCGGTGAGCACACCAACGCCAACGCGATGAAGACGCTGTGGGGCAACTCCGTCTTCACCAACGTCGCCCTGACCGACGACAACGACGTCTGGTGGGAGGGCATGACGGAGGAGACCCCGGCCCACCTCACGGACTGGAAGGGCAACGACTGGACCCCCGAGTCCGGCGTCCCCGCCGCGCACCCCAACGCCCGCTTCACCGTCCCCGCCGCGCAGTGCCCGATCATCGCGCCCGAGTGGGAGGACCCCCGCGGCGTGCCGATCTCCGCGATCCTCTTCGGCGGGCGCCGTGCCACGGCCGTGCCGCTGGTGACGGAGTCCTTCGACTGGAACCACGGCGTCTTCCTCGGTGCGAACGTCGCCTCCGAGAAGACCGCCGCCGCCGAGGGCAAGGTCGGCGAACTGCGCCGCGACCCGTTCGCCATGCTCCCCTTCTGCGGTTACAACATGGGCGACTACATGGGCCACTGGGTCGACGTCGCCAAGGACAAGGACCAGTCCAAACTCCCGAAGATCTACTACGTCAACTGGTTCCGCAAGAACGACGAGGGCAAGTTCGTCTGGCCCGGCTTCGGTGAGAACAGCCGGGTCCTGAAGTGGATCGTGGACCGGCTGGACGGGCGCGCCGAGGGCGTCGAGACCCCCATCGGCGTCCTCCCCGCCAAGGGCGCCCTCGACACGGAGGGGCTCGACCTCTCCGAGGCCGAGCTCGACTTCCTCCTCACCGTCGACAGGGAGGTGTGGCGGGAGGAGGCCGCGCTGGTCCCGGACCACCTGAACACGTTCGGCGACCACACGCCGGCGGAACTCTGGGCCGAGTACCGGGCGCTGGTCGAACGCCTGGGCTGACCCCGACCCTTCCCGTCTCTTCTGGGGGCTGCGCCCCAGACCCCCCTGTCGCGCTGCGCGCTCCTGCGCAGTTCCCCGCGCCCCTAGATATCTAGGGGCGCGGGGAACTGCGCAACGGGGGTTCGGGGGCGGAGCCCCCGAGGTCGGGAGGGCAAGGGTCAGGCCCGGTCCTCCAGGTAGCGGGTGTGGGACTCCTGGCGGCGGGCCTCCGTCTCGCGGAGGGCCGCCGCCAGCGACGTCAACTCGTCGTCCAGCAGCCCGAGCTGCCGTTCGAGATGCCGCTCGGGCGACTCGGAGCCCGGAGCCAGCCGCACCCACCACCGCGCCCGCACATACGCGTCGACCGCCTCCGGAAGGTCCAGACGTACCGCCCGCGACAGCACATGCACCCCCTCCGCGTCCCGCGCGAGCACCTGCGCGACCCATCCGGGATCGAGCAGCGCGGTGAGCAGCTCCGTCAGCTCGGTGAGCCGGCCGGCCGCGGCGGGCGGCAGTTCGACGTCCGCGAGGTAGGTCCGCAGCGTGCCGAAGTCCGCGCGGATCTCGCCGAGCTGGGCGGAGGCGTCCGGGAAGTCCGGCACGGGCGGCCGCTCCGGCGGTGCGACCAGCGCCCCGGCGCCGTACAGGCCGGCGACGACGACCGGCCAGTACGCCCCCGCGACCCCCGCGAACGTCAGCGCCAGCCCCGCGATCCCGCAGGCGCTCCCGGTGAGGTTCTTGCGCGACTCCAGGTAGCCGAGGAACCGGCTGGGCCTGTCAGTCCTACTGGTAGCCACGGATCTCCTCGAAGGCGCCGTCGAGCGAGCCCTTCCGGGCGTCGAAGAGACGGCCGCCGGTCAGGTCGGCGATGTGTTCCAGCTCGCCGCGGTCGGAGTCGCCGAAGAGGATCGGGAAGACGGGGATCCGCCGCTCGTCCTCGGACAGCCGGCCGTAGAAGCCGTCGAACTCCGCCGGGCTCGCGCCCTTCGTGTTGTCGCCGTCCGTCATCAGCACGATCGACGTGAACGTGTCGTCGTCGGCCCCCAGATGCCCGTACGCCTTCTGCAGCGAGGTGTAGATCGCCGTGTCGCCCTCGGCGGTGAGCGCCTCGGTGTCGCGGCGGATCGCGTCGAGCCCCGAGCGCGGGTTCTCGGGCCGTACCACGTGCGTGGCGACACTCTTGACCGCCGAGCCGAACGGCATCAGCGTCACCTCCTCCCGTTCACGGAAGTCACCCGTGAGGTCGGTGAGTGCCTTCTTCAGCCGCCCGAGCCGCCCGTCCTCGCGCATCGAGCCCGAGGTGTCGAGCACGTACACGGTCCGGGAGGGCCTGCGCAGCTTGTTCTCGTAGGAGTCGAGGAGCCCGTCGGCGACGGAACGGCTGCCGGGGAAGGGGAGTTCGCGGCGCCGGGTGGTGTCCAGTCCGGCCGCGGGCGGCACGGAGGGGACGACGGGACGGCGCAGCGTGCGGGCGGTGATCAGCCGCTGGACCGCCGGGGTGCGCAGGGCCTCGGTGAGGCGGCGGACGTCGTCGCGGACCTCCCGGCTCGTGGACGTGAGCGAGGAGAGCGGATAGTCGGCGGTGACCACTCCGTCGCGCGGCCGGATCACCGTGAGGTCCTTCCTCGACTTCAGCACCGACTCGTAGTTGAGGAGGGCGTCCACGTCACCGCGCCGGTCGTACGCCGCCGCGAGCCAGCCCGAGGACCCCGACGTGAGCTTCTGGCCCTTGAAGAACTCCGTCAGCTCGGGCGTGGCCCGCCGCACGTCCGCGTCCGTGAGCGCCGACTGGGCTCCGGAGAGCGCCGAGGCCACCGAGACGAGCGTGGAGAAACCCGAGTTCGAACGGGACGGATCGGTCATGCCGTACGTCAGCCTGCCGTCGCGCACCGCTTCCCCGACGGCGGCCCAGGTGACGTCCGCCGGCTTCCAGCCCAGCTTCCGTACGGTGGCGTCCTTCACCCCGATGGCCAGCGGGCTGGACATGACCGGGGTCTCGGACACGACCTGCTCCGCGGCGGCGGGTTCCAGGCGCAGGTAGTCGTTGGAGGAGAGCCAGACCGCGTCGTACGCGCCCTTCGCCCTGCCCTTCGCGAGGAGGTCGACGGCGTCGAGGGTGCCCAGGTAGGTGGGCCGGACCGTGATGCCGGTGTCCTTCCTGACCTGCTCCAGCACGCCCTTCATGTCGGCGAGCTCGCTGGAGGCCAGCACGCGGAGGGTGCCGGGGACCGGTTCGCCGCCGGACGGGCCCGGTTCCTCCGTGGCGGACGTACATCCGGCCGCCACCACGGTCACCGCGACGGCGGCCACGGCCAGACGGAGGTGTCTCATGCGAGGCCACCGCCTTCCAGGGCGCCCTGCGAGCGGCTGCGCTCCAGATACGCCGTGGCGTGCTGGAGTTCGGAGGTCAGGGAGTCGACCGTCGCCGCCATGGTCTCCGTGGCCTGGACCTTGTACGTGTCGATGGCGTCCAGGGTCTGGTAGATCTGCTGGAAGGCCGAGCGCAGCGTCTCCGCCCCCACGGCGGGGTCGGCGGCGATGTGCTGGATCTCGCCGCTCTGCGTGGCGAGCATCTCCGCGTTGCCGCGGATGAGGTCCTCCGTGGTGCCGCGCAGCGCGTTGACCTGCTCGACGACCTTGCGCTGGTTGTCGAGGGCGGAGGCGAGCATCACGGAGATCCGCAGCGCGGAGACCGTGGTGGTGGCCGCGCGGTCGACGCCCTTGATCAGTTCCTCGTTGTTGCGGCGGACCACGTCCATCGCGAGATAGCCCTGCGCGCACACCGCGAGCTGGGTGAGCAGGTCCTGGTGCTTCTGCCGTACGGGGAACAGGACGTCCGCGCGCAGGGTGTCGGCCTGGGCGGGGTCCTGTGCCTCGACGCCGGCGATGTGGCTCTCGACCGCCGTGTCCAGGGCCTCGGTCAGGACGACGTACTCCTGCAGCTTGCCCATCGAGTCCCACAGGCGGACGCGCTCGGTCTGCAACGCCGCGTTGTCGCGCCGCAGTTCGTCCTGGCCACCGCGCAGCGAGCCCACGATCCTGTTCAGGGTGCCCTGCGCGGAGGCGTACCTGGCCACGTGGTCGCGGAGCTTGTTGCCGCCCGGCAGCCGGGACAGCAGCTTGCGTGCCCTGCCGCCGGGCAGATCGCGCGGGTCGAGGTCCTCGACGGTGCGCCGCAGCTCGACGAGCGAGGAGGAGACGCGGGACTGGGCGTCCTCGCCGTTGGCGGGCAGCGCGCGGATCGTGCGCTCCAGCATCCGGTTCGACTGGGCGGCGGCGCCGCGCATCTCACCGGACCCGAGCGCGACGATCTCGCCGATCCTCCCGGCGAACTCGGGGGAGCGGGCGTCGAGCACGGCGAGCCCGTCGACGTACTCGGCGGCCTTGCGTGCCATGTCGGTGCGGACCGACTCGTCGACCGGCACCAGTCCGCCGGCCTTCTCCTTCGGCACGGCCGCGACCGTCTCGGGAGGGGTGAGGGTGAAGGTGTCTTCGAGGTTGCTCACGTGCTGTTCCCCCTACTTTCGGGCCCGGCGGGCCATGTCGTGCAGCACCTCGGAGGCGGGCACGGGCGCCTGCCGGACGCCGGTCAGCTTCTGGTTGAGATACGTGCTGTGCGCGTCGGTGGCCGCTGTGAACTCGACGGCCGCGCCCTGCGGCCTGAACCCGTGCTTCACCGCGAGCTTCCGCAACGCCTTGTCGCTGCCCAGGAGTTCACCGAGCGCGCGTCCCTCGTCGGTGAGGGGGACGACGGTGTGGTCGCTGTTCGCCGTGGTGTCCGGGTACAGGACGGTCAGGTCGTCGAC
The DNA here is from genome assembly GCF_042889045.1 of Streptomyces sp. NPDC002701. Taxonomy (NCBI): domain Bacteria; kingdom Bacillati; phylum Actinomycetota; class Actinomycetes; order Kitasatosporales; family Streptomycetaceae; genus Streptomyces; species Streptomyces sp. NPDC002701. The sequence continues at coordinate 418,885 of NZ_JBIAQL010000003.1, read as the reverse complement.
GCCCTGGCCCTGGGCGAGGAGCGAGGCGACCTGGGACTCGTAGACGAGGACCAGCGGATTTCCGACCCCGCTCACGAAGTCCCTGAACGCCGCGTCCGTGCTGGTCTGCTGCGAACCCTGCACGCTGATCAGCTTGCGCATCAGGGGTGCCGTGCGGGCGACGGCCCCGGCACCGTCGGCGACCCGGCCGCCGTCGGCCACGTAGGAGGCGGCGGCGAGGTACAGCGCGCCCGAGTTCGAACTGGTCGGGTCGGTGCTGGAGATGAACAGCGTGCCGCTCAGCTCACCGTGCCCGTCCGCCCCCTTGAGCTGCTGCCAGGTCCTGTCGTCCCCGGCGGCCTTGAGGTACGCCGTCATGTCGAGGGTGCCGTTGCCCTGCTTGCCCAGGGTCGCGAGGCCGTTGCGCGCCAGCACCTCGGCGGCGCTGCGGTGCGCGACGACCACCAGCGGCGAGTAGAAGGGGCGCGGCAGCGGCTGCCGTACGCCGTACTTCGCGGCGAGTTCCCCGGCGGGGGCCTGGCTGGAGGGGAAGGCGAAGTCGTACCCCTTGAGGTCGAGCCCCTCCATGGCCCAGGAGCCGGAGGTCTCGGTCTCCACGGTGTAGCCCTTGGCAGCAAGGGCTTTCACCACGTCCGGGTCGGCGAAGAACTCCGCCTTCTCCGACCCGATCACTCCCAGCACGGTCTTCGTTGCCGTGCTCGTGTCCTGCTCTTCGCGGCCTGCTACGACGGCTGCTGCCACTCCGCCGATCAGGAATACCGCCAGGACGATGGCGATGATTCGTCTCACATGCGGAGCCTGCTCCCGGAATCCGACGTTCCTCGCCGCGTCGGATGAACAGAGGGTGTCCACCCCATCCCAGTACGCAACCGGACCCGCAGCCACCGCTCAGAGCGCCCCGACAGGGGCGCGAGGAACCGCGCGGCCCACCCTCACCGGCCGGCACGGAGTGTTTTTTAGGGGCGCGGGGAACTGCGCGACCAGCCCCCACCGGCCCGCACGGTGCACACAACGGACGCACGCCAAAAGGGCCGCACCTGAACAAGGCGCGGCCCTTCCGTCAAGCGGGGGCACCCGGCCCGCACGTCGCTGCGGGTGCGCGCGGACCGGGGCCGTTCGGGGAAGCCCGAAGGCTTCGGAGCCGAAGCCGCGGGGGCGCCCCCGCGGCCAAGGGCCGGAGACACCCGGAGCGGCTCCCGCTCGGTGGGCGGTTCAGTGGGCGGCGAGAGCCGCCGCCCCGACGGCCGCCGCATGCGCGTCCATGCACTCGGCGGCCAGGATCGCCGCCGCCGTGTCCGCCCGCGACGCGGCGACGACGAGCGCACGCCCCGCAAGGGCGTGCGCCCGCCGGTGCAGCCCGGCGGAACGGGGATCGAGCCCGGTGGAGGCGGCAGCGGTGGCGGCGACCGCCACCCGGACCGGCGGACGACCGGCGCGCAGCCGGGTCACCTGCTCGGCCAGCCGCTCGGCGGCGGCATCGAGCATGGCGGACGGTTCGAGCCCACGGAGCTCGTCCGTGACGGCGAGCAGTGCCGTCAGATGACCGGCGAGCTGGATGTCCAGCTCCTCCTCGCGCGACCGGTGGGGGAAGTCGGCGGTGCCGGCCATCGTGTGGACCGACTTGGTGCGGATCGGTTCGTACATGGGAGACGGCCTCCTGTGTCCTGACAGGAAGCCATCCTAGCTTGGATTTCGTCTAAAGTTGAGCAGACTCAGGAAACGGATCCGGTCGGCCACGCACCGTCACCGCTGCCCGTAACCGTCCAGGAAGTTCCCGATCCGCGTCACCGCGTCCGTCAGGTCTCGGGCGGTGGGCAGGGTGACGACCCGGAAGTGATCGGGTTCCGGCCAGTTGAAGCCCGTCCCCTGCACCACCATGATCTTCTCGGTCCGCAGCAGGTCCAGTACCATCCGCCGGTCGTCCTTGATCTTGAAGACCTTCGGATCGAGGCGCGGGAAGAGATAGAGCGCCCCCTTCGGCTTCACGCAGGTCACGCCCGGGATCTGCGTGAGCAGCGAGTGGGCCACGTCCCGCTGCTCACGCAGCCGCCCGCCGGGCAGGACGAGGTCGTTGACGGTCTGCCGGCCGCTGAGCGCGGCGACCACACCGTGCTGGCCGGGCATGTTGGCGCACAGCCGCATGTTGGCGAGGATCGTCAGGCCCTCGATGTACGAGTCGGCGTGCGCCCGCGGCCCGGAGATCGCCATCCAGCCGACCCGGTACCCGGCCACGCGGTACGCCTTCGACATCCCGTTGAACGTCAGGGTCAGCAGGTCCGGGGCGACCTTGGCGGTCGGGGTGTGCACGGCCTCGTCGTAGAGGATCTTGTCGTAGATCTCGTCCGAGCAGACCAGCAGGTTGTGGCGGCGGGCGATGTCCGTGAGCCCCCGCAGCATCGCCTCGTCGTAGACCGCGCCCGTCGGGTTGTTCGGGTTGATGATCACGATCGCCTTGGTGCGGTCGGTGACCTTCCGCTCCACGTCGGCGAGATCGGGCATCCAGTCGGACTGCTCGTCGCAGCGGTAGTGCACGGCGGTGCCGCCGGAGAGGGAGACGGCGGCCGTCCACAGGGGATAGTCGGGCGCCGGTACGAGGACCTCGTCGCCGTCGTCCAGCAGGCCCTGCATCGCCATCACGATCAGCTCGGACACGCCGTTGCCGATGAAGACGTGCTCGACGTCCGTCTCGATGCCGAGGGTCTGGTTGTGCATGACCACGGCGCGGCGGGCCGCGAGCAGGCCCTTCGCGTCTCCGTAGCCGTGCGCGGTGGAGACGTTGCGGAGGATGTCCTCCAGGATCTCCGGCGGGCACTCGAAGCCGAAGGCTGCCGGGTTTCCGGTGTTCAGCTTGAGGATCCGGTGGCCTGCCGCTTCCAGCCGCATCGCCTCCTCGAGCACCGGGCCCCGGATCTCGTAACAGACGTTGGCGAGCTTGGTCGACTGGATCACCTGCATGCCCGTGAGCCTACGGTGGGGTGGGGCTTCCCGCGCCGTGTTTTCCACCACGTGGGCGCTCCGCTTGGCTGCGGGGTGTGTGGGTGCGGGTTCGTGGGGGCTGGGCGCGCAGTTCCCCGCGCCCCTTCAGGGCGCCTCCGGTTCCCGTGCCTTTATGGGAATGGGCCGTGGGGGTTGAGCGCGCAGTTCCCCGCGCCCCTTCAAGGCGGTCAAGGGGTGGGGGTGCGGCGGATCGTGCGGCCTGCCAGGGTGGCTGTGCGGTGGCCGTCCTCGATGACGAAGCGGCCGTCGATCAGGACGTGCGGGATCCCGGTCGGCAGCGTGCGGGGCGCGTCGAAGGTCGAGCCCGCGGCGACCGTCTCGGGGTCGAAGAGGACCAGGTCGGCGCGGTAGCCCTCGCGGACCAGGCCCCGGTCGGGCAGCCGCAGCCGTGCCGCCGGCCGTGACGTGAGATGGGCGACGCATTCCTCCAGGCTGAGGACGCCCAGCTCCCGCACGTACCGGCCGAGGTACTGGGGGAACGTGCCGTACGCGCGCGGGTGCGGCTTGTCGCCCCGCAGGATGCCGTCCGAGCCGCCGGTGTGGACGCCGTGCCGCATGATCGCCCGCACGTTCTCCTCGTGGCCCACGTGCTGGAGGATCGTCGAGCCGAGACCGTCGTCGAGGAGCAGCCGGCGGGCAGTGGTCCAGGGGGCCTCACCGCGCACGTCCGCCGACTCCTGGACCGTCCGGCCCACGTAGGACGCGAGCGCCGGATCGGCCACGCCGGAGATCTCGATGGTGTCCCATTCGATGGGCACCCCGTGGCACCCGTCCGACCCCACCACCTCCATGTGGTGGCGGATCCGCCCGGCCGTCTCCTCGTCCCGCAGCCGGGCCAGGGTCGGCTCAGGGCCGCCCTCGCTCGCCCAGCTGGGCAGCATCGCCACAAGCGTCGTACAGCCGGGTGTGTACGGATAGGTGTCGAGGCTGATGTCGGCCCCGCCCGCGAGCGCCTCGTCGAGGAGCGCCAGAAGGTCCGGGCCCTTCCCCTTGTTCACGCCGAAGTTCATGGTGGCGTGCGCGAGATGGAGGGAGCAGCCCGCGGCGCGGGTCAGGTCCACCATCTCCCGGTACGCGTCCAGCGCGCCGGCGCCGTACGAGCGGTGGTGCGGGCAGTAGTAGCCGCCGTACTCCGCGACGACCCGGCACAGTTCCGTCAGCTCGGCGTCCTTGGCGTACATGCCGGGGGTGTAGGTGAGCCCGGAGGACATGCCGACCGCGCCCTCGCGCATCCCGTCGGCGACCAGCCGCCGCATGTGGTCCAGCTCCTCCGGCGTCGCCTCCCGGTCGTCCCAGCCGACGGCGAGCATCCGGACGGCGCCCTGCGGGACGAGGTAGGCGGCGTTGACGGCGATGCCCTCACCACCGAAGCCGTGGTCCAGACGGTCGAGGTACTCGCCCACCGACCGCCAGCTGAAGTCGATGTCGTCGCCGCTGCCGTTCCAGCCGGTGATCGCGCGGCGCACCTCGGCGAGGGTGCGGTCGTCGACGGGCGCGTACGACAGCCCGTCCTGCCCGATGACCTCCAGCGTGACGCCCTGCGCGGCCTTCGCGCTGTGGTCGGGGTCCCGCAGGAGGGCGAGGTCGCTGTGGGCGTGCATGTCGATGAAGCCGGGGGCCAGCACCAGGCCCTCGGCGTCCACCACCCGGCGGGCGACGGGCCGCAGACACCCGGCGGCGGCCGCCTCCTGCACCACGGAGGTGATCCTGCCGCCCTCGATGCCCACGTCGGCCCGGTAGGAGGGGCCTCCGCTGCCGTCGACGACGTCCACGTCACGGATGACGAGATCCATCATGGCGGGCTCCTAGAAGTAGGTGCGGATGTAGTCGACGACCGTGCCGTCCCGCTCCACCAGCGGGATCAGCTGCCACTTGTCGAACGAGGTGCAGGGATGCGAGAGCCCCATGCCCACCCAGTCGCCGACCCGCAGCCCGGTGTCCCCCGCCGTACGGATCCAGGCATGCTGGTCGGACAGCCCGGTGACCGTGACACCGTCCGCCGGCCGTTCGCCGTCCTCCCCTCGTACGACCTGCACCTCGGGCAGGTCCAGGTCGTACGCCGCGTCACGCTTGCCCGCGTTGGCGAACGCCTGCTCGGCCGAGGGGCGGGAGACGACCTGCGCCCAGAGCCGGAACGCGGGGTGCAGCGCGCCCTCCTCGGGGATCCGGACGAAGGGCGTCACCTCGCGGTAGTGCCCGTCGTCGTGCGAGACGTACGCCCCAGAGCGCAGCAGCTTCAGGACCGGCAGTGACAGTTCGGGCAGCTCGGCGAAGACGTCGGCCACCGCGTCGAACCATGCGCTGCCGCCCGCGCTGACCACGATCTCGTCCGGGGCGGCGGCGTCGAACCGGCCCGCCTTGTCGAAGTCCACGGCCAGGGCGGTCAGCCGCCGCAGCCACGCCCGCACCCGCTCCGGGTCGGCGTCCGGCACCTCGCCCTCGTACCCCGCGACGCCCACCAGCCGCAGGGTGTCCGTACCGGCCACGGCGTCCGCGACGGCCGCGCACTCCGCCTCGGTCCGCGCACCGGTGCGGGCCCCGTCACCCGCGCCCAGTTCGACGACGACGTCCACCGGGCGCGAGCCCCCGCGCAGCGCGGCGTCCATCAGCTCGACGCCGCGCACGGAGTCGACGTAACAGACGAACCGGAAACCGGGGTCGGCGTCGAGCTGCGCGGAGATCCAGCCGAGAGCGGCCGGGTCCACCACCTCGTTGGCGAGGAAGATCCGCTGGACGCCGAACGCCCGCGCCACCCGCACCTGGTGCGGCACGGCGAGCGTGATGCCCCAGGCGCCGTGCTCGATCTGCCGGTGGAAGAGCTGGGGAGCCATCGAGGTCTTGCCGTGCGGCGCGAAGACAAGACCATGACGCTCGGCGTACGTCTCCATGAGCCGCAGATTGTGTTCGAGCCGCTCGGCGGACAGGGAGAGCAGGGGCGTGGTGAAGCCCCCGCTGAACAGATTGCGCCGCTGGGCGGCCAGTTCGCCGACGGTCAGCCCTTCGGCGTCGGGCGGGAGGCCCTTGAAGCGGTGGTCGACACGCTCGTCCGCGAGACGTGCCGCGGTCGAGGCGGCGGAGTCGGCAGCCATGGGAGCCTCCCTGATGAGGGCCGTTGCACCGTCTGCAACAGCCATTGCGTATCGCGCTCACTGCTGTCTAACATCTCGGCCAACGCCGGGTCAACGGAGTCGCCCGGACCCGCGCCAGGACGAGGAGCCCCAGCCATCGTGACCCGCACCGGACCGCCCGTCGGCACCGACCACGACGCCACGCGCCCGCCGGCCGCCGTGGAGGTCGTCACCCTCGGCGAGTCCATGGTCACGTTCCTCCCCTCCCGGCCGGGCCGCCTCGCCGACGTACCGTCGTTCGAGCGCGCGATCGGAGGCGCGGAGTCCAACGTGGCGTGCGTACTGGCGGCCGCCGGCCACACCGCGAAGTGGGTCAGCCGGGTCGGCGCCGACGGCTTCGGCGACCACCTCGTCGAGACCATCGGGTCGTACGGGGTCGACACCTCGGCCGTACGGCGCGATCCCGCCCGCGCCACCGGCATCTACTTCCGCACGGCCGGCGACCGCGCCACGGACGCCCACGAGGTGGCGTACTACCGCACGGGCTCAGCCGCTTCGGCGATGTCCCCCGCCACCGCAGACCTGGACGCCCTCGACTCCGGCCGCGTCCTCCACCTCTCCGGCATCACGGCCGCCCTCTCACCGACCTGCCTGTCACTCCTCACCACCCTCACCGCCCCCCGCCCGGGCCGCCCCCTGATCTCCTTCGACGTCAACTACCGGGAGGGCCTCTGGCCGGACCGGGCCACGGCGGGCACCACCCTCCTCACCCTGGCCCGAGCGGCGGACCTGGTCTTCGTCGGCGAGGACGAGGCGGAGGCGGCCTGGGGCATCACGGGCGGCCCGGAGGCCATCCGCGAGGCCCTCCCCGAGCCCCGCACGCTGGTGATCAAGAACGGCAGCCGGGGCGCCACCCTGTTCGAGGCCGGCCCGTCCACGCACCACCGGCCGCGTACGGCGGGGAGGGGGCGTGCCGGGGGGTGTCCGCCCGCAGCGGATGGCGCGTCCACGGGCAGCACTTCTCAAACCCCTCGTTCCGCGCCAGACCGAGGACGGACACCCCCCGGCGCGCACCCGCACCACTCCCTCCCCGAGGGCGAAGACACAGCGGCGCGGCACCCGCAGGACTCCCTCTCCCAACCCGAGAACACAACGACGCGGCACCCGCACGACTCCCTCCCCGGAGCCGAGAACACGACGGCGCGGCACCCGCACGACTCCCTCCCCGGAGCCGAGAACACGACGGCGCCGCACCCGCCCCCCGCCCCCCGCCAGGACACCGTCACCTTCGCCCCGGCTCTCACCGTGGACGTGGTCGCCCCCGTGGGCGCGGGCGACGCCTTCGCCGCCGGCTTCCTCTCGGCGACCCTCCGCGACCTGCCCGCACGACACCGCCTCCGCCACGGCCACCTCATGGCCGCCGCGGCCCTCACCGCCCCCGGCGACCTGGCCGCACCCCCCTCCCGCGCCCACGCCGACCGCCTCGCCGCCCTGGACGACGCCGCGTGGGAGACACTTCGACTCGGCCCCGGCTGGACGAACGCCGCAGACCGGGCCGAGGAGGAGGTACCCACCCCATGAGCCAGACCGTCGACCGCGCGCTGAGCATCCTGCCGCTGCTCGCCGAGGGCCCCGCCGACCTGGGCCAGGTCGCCGACCGGCTCGGCGTCCACAAGTCCACCGCCCTGCGGCTCCTGCGGACCCTGCACGAACACGGCCTGGTCTACCGCCAGTCCGACCAGCGCTACCGCCTGGGCGCCCGCCTCTTCGCCCTCGCCCAGGAGGCCGTGGAGAACCTCGACGTCCGCGAGATCGCCCACCCCCACCTCGTACGCCTCAACGAGACCTGCGGCCACACGGTCCACCTCGCCGTGTACGAGGAGGGCGAGGTGCTCTACATCGACAAGGTCGAGAGCCGCTACCCGGTACGCATGTACTCACGGATCGGCAAACCGGTCGCCATCACGGTCGCCGCCGTCGCGAAGCTGCTCCTCGCCGACCTGCCGGAGCCCGAGCGCCGCGCCGTCGCGGAGAAGCTCGACTACCCCATGTACACGTCCCGTTCGACGCCCAGCGCCCCCGCCTTCCTGCGGGAACTGGACAAGGTGCGCGAACAGGGCTGGGCCACCGACCTGGGCGGCCACGAGGAGTCCATCAACTGCGTCGGCGCGCCGATCCGCGGCACGGACGGACGGGTGGTCGCCGCCATGTCCGTCTCCGCCCCGAACGTCGTCGTCACCGCGGACGAACTCCTCACCCTCCTCCCGCTGGTCCGCCGTACCGCGGAGGCCGTCAGCGGCGAGTACTCAGGCAAGACCCCGACGAAGGAAACCAGCACATGACCGAGAAGACCGCCCTCACCCCCAGGACCCACACCACCCCGCCCGCCAGGTTCTCGCACGGCGTCAGGAAGGGGAACATCCTCCAGGTCGCGGGCCAGGTCGGCTTCCTGCCCGCGGTCGAGGGGCAGCCGCCGACGCCCGCCGGGCCGACCCTGCGCGAGCAGACCCTCCAGACGCTCGCCAACGTCCAGGCCATCCTGGAAGAGGGCGGCGCGTCCTGGGACGACGCGATGATGATCCGCGTCTACCTGACGGACGTGGACCACTTCGCCGAGATGAACGCGATCTACAACGCGTACTTCGAGGACCAGAACCTCACCGCACCCCCGGCGGCCCGCACCACGGTCTACGTCGGCCTGCCCGCCGGTCTCCTCATCGAGATCGACGCCCTGGCGGTCCTGGACGACTGAGCCCCACCCCCGCGCCCCTCAGGGGCGCGGGGAACGGCGCGTCCAACCCCCACCGGCCCGCACCCGCCCCCCACCCGGCGCACGACAAGCACGACACCCCCGCACCCCCCGCACCCCGTACGGCGATACCCCCTGCCCAAAAACACCTTGAACCACTTGAAGCCCTCAGGAAGAGGCCCTCCCCATGTCATCCCTCCTCGCAGCCACACCACCAGCCCCAGAGACCCCACCCCACACAGGCGGCCTGCTCCTCCTCCTGGACGGCACGGCGGGTCTCCTGACCGTCGCGGCCCTCGGCATCGTCCTTCTGCTGGTCCTGATCATCAAGGTCAGACTCCAGCCGTTCGTCGCCCTGCTGGCCGTCTCCATAGCCGTCGGCCTGTCGGCCGGCCTCTCCGTCACCGAACTCTTCGGCACCGTCCAGCGGTCGGCCTCGGTCTCGATGATCGAGTCGGGCATGGGCGGCATCCTCGGCCACGTCGCGATCATCATCGGCCTCGGCACCATGCTCGGCGCGATCCTCGAGGTATCGGGCGGCGCGGAAGCGCTCAGCGCCCGCCTGCTCAACCTGTTCGGCGAGAAGCGCGCCCCGCTCGCCATGGGCCTCACCGGCCTCATCTTCGGCATCCCGGTCTTCTTCGACGTCGGCATCTTCGTCCTCGCGCCGATCGTCTACGCCGCCGCCAAGCGCTCCGGCAAGTCGATCCTGCTCTACTGCATGCCGCTGCTCGCGGGCCTGTCGATGACCCACGCGTTCCTGCCGCCGCACCCCGGCCCGGTGGCGGCCGCCGGTCTGTTCAAGGTCGACCTCGGCTGGGTCATCCTGATGGGCGTCGTCGTCGGCATCCCGGCCGTGCTCGCCGCCTGGGTGTACGCCGCGTGGATCGGCAAGCGCCTCTTCGTCCCCGTACCGCAGGACATGCTGGAGGCCGCGGACGAGGCGAAGGCCGCCGTCGCCGAGGAGCGCGCCGCCCGCCGCGCCGCCGCCCGCTCGACGGGCTCCACCGACGCCTCCGCCGACGGCACCGGCAAGGGCAAGGGCACCGGCAAGGGCGCCGACGGGGGCACCGGCACCGTGGTGACCGCCCAGCCCGAGGACTACGCGGAGCAGCCCGTCCCGCTCGCCACCGTGTTCCTCATCATCGGTACGCCCCTGCTGCTGATCCTCGCCGCGACCTTCTCCTCGATCGCGCTGGACCCCTCGACCTTCCGCTCTGTCGTCGAGTTCTTCGGGCACCCCTTCGTCGCGCTGACGATCGCGCTGCTGATGGCCTACTACCTGCTGGGCATCCGGCGCGGCTGGTCCCGCCAGTCCCTGGAGACGGTGTCCACCTCGTCCCTCAAGCCCGTCGGCAACATCCTGCTCGTCGTGGGCGCGGGCGGGGTCTTCGGCGCCGTCCTGAAGGGCTCGGGCATCGCGGACGCGCTGGCCGACACCTTCAACGACGTCGGCCTGCCGGTCATCGTGCTGGCCTGGCTGATCTCGGTCGTGCTGCGAGTGGCCCAGGGCTCGGCGACGGTCGCCATCGTCACCACCGCGGGCATCGTCGTCCCGCTGGTGGAGGGCCAGGACCTGTCCCAGGCCCACCTGGCACTGATCATCATGGCGATCTCGGCCGGCTCGATCTTCGCCTCGCACGTCAACGACGGCGGCTTCTGGATCGTCGCCAAGTACTTCGGCATCTCCGAACGCGACACGCTCAAGTCGTGGACGGTCCTGGAGACCGTGCTGTCGGTGGCGGGCTTCGCGGTGGCGGCGTCGCTCAGCGTCTTTATCTGACGAAGTAGCGGGAGGAACCGGAACCCGACTGTTCCTGACACAGGATCGTCGACCATACTGCCCGCTGTGGAGCAGCGCATAGGACCCAACATCCCGCCCTTGCAAGGCGCCGCGGCCGACCCGGCGTTCGTGCCCGGCATCACGGGCCCGCGCCCCGCCGAGCCCGACGCCGCGCAGCCGAAGGAGCCCGCCGAGGAGGCCGCCTCGCCCGAGACGGCCTCCGACGGCCCGCTGACGAAGGAGGAACAGGAACCCTCCGTCGTGGAGGAGCCGGACGACGGGTCCGGGGAGGCCGAAGAGACGCCGGCCCCGGACGGCGGCCCGGTCTTCGAGGCCGCCGACCGGCGTGCGAAGGTCGTCGCCGACCACAGCGGCGTACGGCTGCGCCTGGACGACCAGGAGGCCGAGTTCCGCTGGGACGAGATCGGCGCCGTCGAGACCGAGTCCCCGCGCTTCGGCAAGCGTTTCACCATCACGGTGCACACCCCCGACCGCCGCTGGTACCCCCTGGAGATCGAGGCGAAGTCCCGCTCCGACTTCAAGGAGTGGGAGACGGACCTCGACAAGGTCCTGGACACCTACTTCGAAGAGGCGGAAGAGGCCGAGGACGAGGAAGCCCCGGAGCCGAGCGCCCCGTAAGGGGCGCGGGGAGCTGCGCGACCAGCGACACCGGACGCGCAGTTCCCCACACCCTCGTCCCGGCACCACGGCCGACCGGAGGTCAGGCGCAGTACTGCGCCTCCTTGCCGATGGACCGGTACATGCAGTCGGCGTTCTCCAGCAACTGCAGCACCGCGTCCCGGTTCCGCGAGGTCTCCCGCTCGATGACCTCGTCGGGCGGATAGAACCCGCCCCCGCCACCGGACGACGGATACATCTCGAAGGTGTAGCCGAAGATCTTCTGGCTGCCCCACAGATAGTCGTCGATGGACCCGTCCGTGATGTAGAGGTCGCTCGACTGCTCCGGTGTGTAGCCGTTGCTGGCCGCCATCTTCTGGCCCACCGCTGCGAAGGCGTTGCGGTCGTCCGCCGTCATGCCGGTCGCGGTGTCCGCGGTGGTGTACCCGAAGGGCCACAGCACCAGTTCGCTGTAGGTGTGGAAGTCCACGCCGGCCCTGATCTGCTGCTTGCCGCCGACGACCCGGCTGCGGACGAAGTCGGCGACGACCTTCACCTCGGTCGCCGACTCGGGCGCCGTGCCCCGGTAGGTCTCGGACGACGTGGAGCCGGACGAGCCGCCGCAGCAGCCCCAGCGGTAGTTCCAGTTGCGGTTCAGGTCCGTGCCGACGTACGAACTGCCGCTGTTGGGCTGGCGGTTCTTGCGCCACGAGCGGTACGCGCCGGTCGCGATGTCGTACTCGCCGCCGTCGGGGTTGAGGTCCGGCACGATCCAGATCTCGCGGTTGTTCACCATGTTCGTGACCCGGGAGTCCGAGCCGTACCCGGCGCCGAGCTCGCGCAGCAGGTAGAGCGCCATCTCCACGGTGAGGTGCTCGCGGGCGTGCTGGTGGTGGGTGAACAGGACCTCGGGCTCGGACTCGTCGGTGGCGACGTTGTCGCTGATCTTGACGGCGATGATGTCCCGGCCCTGGTACGACTTCCCGATCACGCGCTTGCTCATGATGCCCGGGTAGGCGGCCAGGCGCTGGTCGATCTCCGTGTTCATCTCGGCGTAGTTGTGGTAGCGCGAGTCGGCGGAGGGGAAGTCGAGGACACCGACGTCCGCGGCGCTGGACCGGTCCGGGGCGGCGCCGAGGAGCGAGACCTCGTACCCGAGCTGCCGCAGTTTCCTCGCGTGGGAGGCGCGGCCCGAGACGACGACGGTCTCCTCGTCGGCCTCGTCGATCGACACACCGGTCCGGGCGATGGCCGTGCGGGTGGCCGAGGTGCTGCCGTGCAGGTGGATCTCGTACTGGCGGATCTCGTCCGCGTCGGAGACGGGAGCCTTGCCGGAGGCGCCGCTCGCGGTGGTCGTCGCGGCGACGGGGGCCGCGAGCGCCAGGGCGAGGAGCGTGGCGAGGGCGGCGGAACGCCGACCACGTCTGCTGCCGTCCTTGTTACGAAGTCGCATGTGTTCTCCTGTTTTCTCCATGAGATCCGGGATCACCGGAAATGTGGGGATTGGAGCAGGGAGCTGTGCGGTGTGGCGCTCATCGTGGGGCCATGGCATGTTCTGGTCAAGGGTGGGCCGGGGGCCGATACCGGAAACAGGCCGACATCGTGCCGCCGCCGGTGTTCGGCACCTGCTCGAACAGGCGGTTCGTGCTGTGCACATCAGGTGCCGATCGGCGCGCGCCCTCTTGTGCCCCGCAGCTCTTTACGCTTTCTTGATCGGCATGGCGGACACCTCGGGACACGCGGACACCAGGCAGAACTCAGTACCCCGTAAATCCAGTTGGAAGTACATCGGCCCCGGCATCGTGGTCGCCGCGACGGGGGTGGGCGCGGGTGACCTCGTCGCCACCCTGATCGCCGGCTCGAACTTCGGCTACACCCTGCTGTGGGCGGCGGTCATCGGCTGCCTCGTCAAGATCTCCCTCGCCGAGGCGGCGGGCCGCTGGCACCTGTCCACCGGCCGGACGCTCTTCGACGGCTGGGCGAGCCTCGGCCGCTGGACCTCGTGGTTCTTCGTCGTGTACGTCGTGATCTGGGGCTTCGTCTACGGGGCGGCGGCCATGTCCTCGTCGGGCCTGCCCCTGCAGGCCCTGTTCCCGGACGTCATGGACCTCAAGTGGTGGGCGATCCTGACCGGCCTGGTCGGTCTGGTCTTCGTCTGGTTCAACAAGTACGCGGTCTTCGAGAAGGTCATGACGGTCCTGGTGGGCGTGATGTTCGTCGTCACCGTCTATCTGGCGATCCGCGTCACCCCGAACCTGGGTGAGGCGTTCGCGGGCCTGCTGCCGGTCCTGCCCGACGAGAAGGACTCGATCCTCAACACGCTCGGCCTGATCGGCGGCGTCGGCGGCACGATCACGCTCGCCGCGTACGGCTACTGGGTCAACGCCAAGGGCTGGACGAACACCGGCTGGATGAAGGTGATGCGGCTCGACAACCGCGTCGCCTACATCACCACGGGCGTCTTCGTCATCGCGATGCTCTTCGTGGGAGCGGAGATCCTGCACTCCTCCAACGTCGCCATCGCGAGCGGCGACAAGGGCCTCATCCAGCTCGGCGACATCCTGGAGGACGAGTACGGCACGGCGACCGCCAAGTTCTTCCTCATCGGCTTCTTCGCCACGTCCTTCACCTCCCTCATCGGCGTCTGGCACGGCGTCAGCCTGATGTTCGCCGACTTCGTGGAACGCTTCCGCAAGGACCGGGCCGCCGCGTCCGCCGCCTCCGGCGGGGAGGGCACGAAGGCGGGGACGGACACGACCGTGGCCTCGGGCGAGGAAGTGGCCTCCGGGACCCACGAGAGGTCCTGGCCCTTCCGCGCCTACCTCCTCTGGCTGACCTTCCCGCCCATGATCCTGCTCTTCGAGGGCCAGCCCTTCCGCCTGATCATCCTGTACGGGGTCCTGGGCGCGGCCTTCCTCCCCTTCCTCGCCCTCACCCTGGTCTGGCTCCTCAACTCCTCCCGCACACCCGCCGAATGGCGCAACGGCATCCTGAGCAACGCCATGCTGACCCTCGCGGGCCTGCTCTTCGTCGTCCTGTGCGTGAAGCAGGTCTGGGACCAGCCGTGGTCGGAGTTCTTCTGACGCCCGTTCCCCGGCAGGCCACTCCGCCGCACCGGTGCGTTCGTACACGCACCGGTGCGGCGGACGTCACGACGGGCCGGCGCTACGGCAGCGCGTGCACGTGCGGTCCGACCGCGTTCGACCAGGCGTTGCCGCTCGTGGCGTCCCAGTTCGTGGACCAGGTCATCGCGCCGCGCAGGTCGGGGTAGGTCCGCGGCGGCTTGAAGGAGCCGCAGTTCGTGCCCCTGGTGAGGCAGTCCAGGGCGTTGTTCACGATCGACGGGGAGACGTATCCGCTGCCCGCGCCGCGGGTCGACGCCGGAACGCCGAGGCCCACCTGGGACGGGGCGAGACCGTTCTCCAGCTGGATGCAGGCGAGCGCGGTGAGGAAGTCCACCGAGCCCTGCGAGTACACCTTGCCGTCGCAGCCGAGCATCGAACCGCTGTTGTAGTACTGCATGTTGACGACCGTGAGGATGTCCTTGACGTTCAGGGCCGTCTGGAAGTAGGTGTTCGACGTCGACTGCATGTCGATCGTCTGCGGCGCCATCGTGATGATCAGCGAGGAGCCCGCCTTCGAGGAGAGGGACCGCAGCGCCTGCGTCATGTACGTGGCGTTGAGGCCGTTCTCCAGGTCGATGTCGACGCCGTCGAACCCGTACGTCTGCATCAGCGAGTGGACGGAGTTCGCGAAGTTCGCCGCGGAGGTGGCGTCGTTCACCGCCACCCTGCCGAGCTCGCCGCCGATGGAGATGATCACCTTCTTGCCCGCGACCTGCTTGGCCCGCACGTCCGCCTTGAACTGGTCGACCGTGTAGCCGTTCAGTCCGGCCGAGTCGAGGTTGAAGGTGACGGCGCCGGGCGTCGACGTGGCGTCGGCGAAGGACACCGCGATGATGTCGTACTGGGACGGGACGTCGGAGATCTTCTGGACGGCCGCGCCGTTGTTGAAGTTCTGCCAGTAGCCCGTCACCGCGTGCCTGGGCAGGGTGCCCGGGTTGCCCGTGGACGCCTTGGTCGTCCCGGTGACCGTCGTGGACCTCGCCGACTCACCGGCCGTGTTGGTCGCGGTGACCTGGAAGGGGTACGAGGTGGCGGCGGCCAGGCCGGTGACCGTCGCCGAGGTGCCGGTCACCGCGGCGACCTTCGTGCCGTTGCGGTAGACGTTGTAGCCGCTCGCGCCCGAGACGGGGTTCCAGGCGAGGGAGACGGAGGACGAGGTCGTGGAGGCCACGTTCAGGCCGGCCGGGGTCGCGGGGACCACCGGGTCGGGGTCGCCGCCCGTACCGCCCCCGTCGGGACCGAACACGGACACGTCGTCGGCGAAGTAGGCCGCCTGGCCGTACCAGCCGTGGGTGTAGACGGTCACGGACGTGGTGTTCGCGCCCGTCGTGAAGGACGTCGTCAGCTGTTTCCAGGAGGAGGAGTCCGGGGTCCACGTCGACACGTCCGTGGTGCCCGTGCCGCTCGCGCCGAGGTACGCGTACCCGCCCTGCACCCAGGCGCTCAGCGTGTAGCGCGAGTTGGCCTTCACCGCGACGGTCTGGCTGCACCGGGCGTTGTCCTGCCCGGCCGGCGTGGCCTTCAGGGCGGACGCGCCCCCGTGCACGGGCGAGGAGACGGTGGCGCCGCTGCCCGCCGAACAGGTCCAGCTGGACAGCCCCGACTCGAAGCCGGCGTTCTTCGTGTTGTTGACGTCCGCGGCGATGGCCTGGCCGGCACCGGTGAGGGAGAGGACGGACGCGGCGAGCACGGCGGCGAGGGCGCCCGCCCAGGTCCGTCTGTGTCTGGGCATGCCTGGTACGCGGTCCACTGGTGCCTCCGGTGGGGGAGTGGGGGTGGGGAGGGGGCGAGCACGGTGGCCACCGTCGCCTCTCCAAACTGGTCCAGACCAATGCGGTTGTCAAGACCTCTGGCGAGTTCAACGCCTGCGTCGGGGCCCAGAGTTGGGGCATGTGCGGCTCACTCTGTGTGGATCATGTGCGCACCCCGCGTGAATCGATCTCAGGGATCCGGTGTTGAGTGGCGCACGGCGTGGATAAGGTGCAGTTGCGGAAGGACGCCACAGTGGCAAGCTGTGTCCGTCCGTGAGGCATTCATGGCGACATAGGGGCGATCTGGGACGGCGGTTGACCACCCCGGCCCAGTGAACGGGGTGGTGTGCAGCGTGCCGACCGCGATAGCCGTCACCAGTTCCGATCTGGTGCTCCCGCCGCATGACCGGCAGACACCGCCCGCCGCCGTCCAGCCCCTCGAAGACCTGGAGAGCTCCCTCACCGGGATGCACGCGCTCATCGAGCAGCACGGGTACGTGATCGCGCTCTACCCGTCCTCCGCGCCGGGTGACGTCAGGCGCCGCCTGCACGCCGTGCGCTCCGTCCTGGAGAGCGACCGCATCGCGGTGCTCGGGCTCGACCTGCCACCGCTCGGCCTCGCACTGCTCGCCCAGCAGTTGCGCCAGCTCTCCGTCTGCGACTTCAGCCCCGGCGTGCTGGCCTCCTCCGCGCGGCTGCTCGCCCACTACATCTACGCGGGCGCCCTGCTGACCTCGGTGGCCAAGCTCGACCGGGTTCCGGTGTCCCTCAGGTCGCACGCCAAGTCGTGGGTGCCGGGCGCCCAGTTCGCCGTACTGGCCACCCCGCGTCCCCAGCTGGTGCGCGTCGGACAGGGCGACCTGACGGGCCCGGAGTTCGGGACGCGGATGCTCGTCGCGCCCGGGCAGCTGCCGGCCGAGTGGCTCACCGGGACGCTCGCGCCCGCCTGGCGCGTCCAGGGAGTCGCGACCGTGCCGCTGCCCGCCGAGTCGGCCCGCTGGTGGGGCACGGGCAAGATCGCCGAGTTCGCCGCGGGCCTGCACGACGTGTCCGTGCTGTACCAACTGGTCTCGTCCGTACGGCGCGAGGAGTGCCACTGGTGCGGCCTCGAACTCATCGGTGACCGCTGCGGTTTCTGCGCGGCCCCCCTGTCACCGCTCCCGGCGCCGTCGCACGGGCTTCCGAAGGCCGCCGCGCGGGCAGCATCCTCGGTACGCGCCCTGCCCCGCGGGGCCACGTGAGCCACACGCGTGACGCACGTCAGGCACGGCAGGCACGGCCGTCAGGCACGTACAGGTGAATACCGGTGAACACCCCCTGAACTCTGTTCCGCCCCCACGAGGTGAGATGTTGTGAACTCGCGCCAGCGCCGCGGCGTCATCCTGCTGGCCCTCTCGGTCCTGTGCGCCGTGGGCGCCTTCGCCGGAGTGCTGTCGGTGATCCGCGACGTGAACTCGAAGGTCGGCCCCGAGGTCGCGGCGTACCGCCTGAAGAACGACATCGCGCCCTACAAGGCGCTGTCGGCCGACCAGTTCGAGAAGGTCTCGATGCCCGAGCGGTGGCTCTCCTCCACCGCGGTCACCAGCCTCTCCCAGGTCCGCGGCAAGATCGCCGTCACGCAGCTGAAGAAGGGCTCGCTGCTCCAGACGGACATGATCGTCGACCGGCCCGCCCTGCGGGCCGGTCAGCAGGAGATCGCGATCCTGATCGACGCGGCGACCGGAGTGGCCGGCAAGATCAACCCGGGCTCCCGGGTCAACATCTACGCCACGTTCAAGGACGAGAGCGACAACGGCAAGGACCAGTCGAAGGTCATCGTGCAGAACGCCCGCGTCATCGACGTCGGCAAGCTGACCGCGCTCGACCCCGGCCAGTCCGGCAACGACCGCCGACGCACCGTGAACGACGCCGTCCCGATCACGTTCGCCCTCGACACCGCCGACGCCCAGCGCGTCGCGTACGCCGAGTCGTTCGCCGAGCACGTCCGCCTCGCCCTCGTCGCGGAGGGCGCCGACGCCACCGTCGCGCCGGGCGACCGCTCGTACACCCTCGACGAGGACAAGTAGGAGGCCGTGATGCGCTCAGCCCCCACGAGGCCGTCCCACGCGAGGACCCGCCGATGACCATCCGCATCCTGCCCGCCGTCGGCGACATCGACTCCGCCCGCTCCCTCAGCACGCTCCTGAGCCAGCTCGCCGACGCCGAACCCGCCCCGCCGGTCGCCGACACCACGGCCCTGCTCGACACCCTGGCCCGGCTGGCCGCGGAGTCCCTCGACGAACTGCCCGAGGTCGTCCTCGTCCACGAACGCGTCGGCCCCGTTCCCGCGCTCGACGTCATCCGCGACCTGGTGCTGCGTTTCCCCGCCGTCGGCGTCGTCCTCGTCACCGCCGACACCAGCACGGGCGTCCTGACCGCCGCCATGGACTCCGGCGCCCGCGGCATCGTCGGCCTCCCTCTGAGCTACGAGTCCCTCGCCGAACGCGTCCAGGCGGCCGCCGCCTGGTCCACCGGAATGCGGCGCCACCTGGGCAACGGCACCCCCGAGCTGTACGCCGGGCCCGGCGGCACGGTCGTCACGGTGACCGGCGCGAAGGGCGGCGTCGGCGCCACGGTGACGGCCGTCCAGCTCGCGCTGGCCGCCCAGGCGTCGGGCCGCTCGGTCGCCCTGCTCGACCTGGACCTCCAGTCCGGCGACGTGGCCTCCTACCTGGACGTGCAGTTCCGCCGCTCCATCGCCGACCTCGCCGCGATCAGCGACATCAACCCGCGCGTCCTCCAGGACGCCGTCTACACCCACGACACCGGGCTCGGCCTGCTCCTCGCCCCCGCCGAGGGCGAGCGCGGCGAGGAGATCACCGACCGGGTGGCCCGGCAGGTCCTGGGCGCCCTGCGCTCCCGCTACGACGTCGTGGTGGTCGACTGCGGCGCCCAGCTGAACGCCGCGAACGCCGCCGCCGTCGAACTCGCCGACCAGGCCCTGCTCCTGGTCACGCCCGACGTCGTCGCCGTCCGCGCCGCCAAGCGCATGGTCCGCATGTGGGACCGCCTCCAGATCCGCAAGGCGGAGGAGACCCGCACGGTCGTCAACCGCTTCTCCCGCGGTACGGAGATACAGCCGTCCCTGGTCGAACGCGTCACCGGCACCAAGGTCGCCCGCACCACGGTCCCCGCCGCCTTCAAGGAACTCCAGTCCGTCGTGGACGCGGGCCGCATGCAGGACCTGGACGCCCGCTCGACGGTCAAGCAGGCCCTGTGGGCCCTGGCCGGCGAACTGGGCCTGGTGGCCGAACAGCCCGCCGGGGGCGGCGGCCGCCGCCGCAAGGCCGCCTCCGACAAAGGGGCCCTCTCCCTGCGCCGCAAGGGCGGCGACCGGGGAGCGGTCACCCTTGAGTTCGCCGGGATGTTCCCGATCCTGCTGGTCGTGATGACGATCCTGTGGCAGTGCGTGCTGTACGGCTACACGTACTCCCTGGCGGGGAACGCGGCGGACGAGGCGGCGCGGGCCGCGACCGCCGCGAACGCGGTGACCCCGGGTGCGTACGGCGGCGCCTGCCAGGACGCGGGCGGGGAGCACCTGCCGGGTGCCTGGGACGGCGCGTCGATCGGCTGCACCGTCGAGGGTCAGGTCATGAAGGCCACGGTCACCGCTCAGGTGCCCCTGTTCTTCCCGGGCTTCGACGCGGGCTGGACGGTCGAGGGCACGGCGGGAGCCGCACTGGAGGGGGACGACTGATGGGACGACGGACGCACCGCCTCTCGCAGCGCCTCCGGAGGCGGTTACGGGACCACGGGAACGACCGGGGCGTCTCCATGCTGGAGTTCGCCGGCTTCCTGCCCGTCCTGCTGGTCATCGGCATGGCGGCCATCCAGCTCGGCCTCATCGGCTACGGCATCAACCAGGCCGGGTCGGGGGCGCGGGCGGCGGCGCGGGCCGCCTCGCAGGGCGACGACGGGGGAGCGGCGGGGACGGCGGCGGTGAGCGGCTGGCTCAGCCCGAACGTGTCGGCCGCCGAGGGCGACGACCTCACCACCGCGACGGTCACGCTCCAGGTCCCGGCCGTCATCCCCCTCCTGCCGAGCGTGACCGTGGAACGCCACGCCACGATGCCCACCGACGACTGACCGGACGACCGAAGCACGCGAACGACCGAAGTACGTGAACGACCGACAGCGGAACGACCGAGAGACCGAGAGGAGGCGACCCCATGAGCCTGCGAGCCCGTATCGCCGCACCCGAGGAGGGCGGAGCCGGCCGCGAGGACGGACACCTCGTCGCCGTCTACCGCGCCAAGCTGCTGGAGGAGATCGACCTCGCGGAGATGTCGAGCCTCGCGGCGGCCGAGCGCCGCATACGCCTGGAGCGCGTCCTCGGGCACATCATCAGCCGCGAGGGCCCGGTCCTCTCGTCCGCCGAACGCTCCCAGCTGATCCGCAGGGTCGTCGACGAGGCCCTGGGCCTCGGTGTCCTCGAACCCCTCCTCGCCGACGCGTCGATCACCGAGATCATGGTCAACGGCCCGGACTCCATCTTCGTGGAGCGCGCGGGACGCGTGGAGCAGCTCCCGCTCCGCTTCGCCTCCAACGAGCAGCTGATGCAGACCATCGAGCGCATCGTCTCCACCGTCAACCGCCGCGTGGACGAGTCGAACCCGATGGTCGACGCCCGCCTCCCCACCGGCGAACGCGTCAACGTCATCATCCCGCCGCTCGCCCTCACCGGGCCCACCCTCACGATCCGCCGCTTCCCCCGCGCGTACACCCTGCCGGAACTGATCGGCCTCGGCTCCCTCGACGAGCAGATGCTGATGCTGCTCGCGGCGTTCGTCCGCGCCCGCTTCAACGTCATCGTCAGCGGCGGTACGGGCTCGGGGAAGACCACGCTCCTCAACGCCCTCTCCGGACTGGTCCCGTCCCACGAGCGCATCATCACCATCGAGGACTCCGCGGAACTCCAGCTCCAGCAGGAGCACGTGATCCGCCTGGAGTCCCGCCCCCCGAACGTGGAGGGCAAGGGCCAGATCACCATCCGCGACCTGGTCCGCAACTCCCTGCGCATGCGCCCCGACCGCATCATCGTCGGCGAGGTCCGCGGCGGCGAGACCCTCGACATGCTCCAGGCCATGTCGACGGGCCACGACGGCTCCCTCGCCACCGTCCACTCGAACTCCGCCGAGGACGCCCTGATGCGCCTCCAGACGCTGGGCTCGATGTCCGAGGTGCAGATCCCCTTCGAGGCCCTCAAGGACCAGATCAACTCCGCGGTCGACGTCGTGGTCCAGCTCACCCGGCACGCCGACGGCTCCCGCAAGGTCACCGAGATCGCGCTGCTGGTCTCGCACGGCCGCGAGCAGTTCCGGATCGTGCCCGTCACGCGCTTCGTCCCGCGCCCCACCGGCCCCGACCGGGTCGTCCACGGCCACTTCGAACACCTTCCGCTGCCCCGCTCGGTCGCGGAGAAGCTGTACGTCGCCAACGAGCCGCTGCCGCCCGCCTTCGGGGTCGCGGAAGCGATCGACGTCCTCAACACCCGGCAGGCGATCGGATGACACCCGTCGAAGCCACCGGGATCACGGGAGCCACCGGCATCACGGAAGCCCCTGGCATCACGGGAGCTCCTGGAGATTCGCCGGTCACGGGAGAGAGGAGCGCGAGGTGAACAACGGGGTCCCGCTCGCCCTCGGCGCCACCATCCTGTGCGGCACGCTCGCCGTCGCGGGTGTGCACACGTACGCGTCCGGCCGCGCCCAGCGCCAGGCCCTCGTCGACCGCCTCTCCGGCGGTGGCCCCCTGCGCACCGCCGCGGGCCGGGCCCGCCGCTTTGCGGCCGTCGACCGCCGGCTGCGCCGCACCCGGCTGGGCCGCACGATCCAGCTGCGCCTCTCGGCGACGGGACTCGACCTGACGGCGGGGGAGTTCTTCACG
This sequence comes from Streptomyces sp. NPDC002701, assembly GCF_042889045.1. Taxonomy (NCBI): domain Bacteria; kingdom Bacillati; phylum Actinomycetota; class Actinomycetes; order Kitasatosporales; family Streptomycetaceae; genus Streptomyces; species Streptomyces sp. NPDC002701. The sequence continues at coordinate 396,869 of NZ_JBIAQL010000003.1, read as the reverse complement.
TACGTGGCCGCCGTGGTGGTCGCGCTCTGGCTGATCGCGGCCGCCGCCCTGGCCCCCTTCTTCGGCCCCATCGCGGGGCTGATCGGGGCGTGGAGCGCGGCGATCTTCCTCAACTGGCAGCGGCAGAAGCGCATCGAGGCGTTCATCAACCAGCTCCCGGACGTGGCCCGGCTGCTGGCCAACGCGGCAGCGGCCGGCCTCGCCCTGCGCACCGCGCTGGCGATGGCGGCGGAGGAGCTGGAGGCCCCGGCGGGCGAGGAACTGGCCCGGGTCGCGGACCAGCTGACCCTGGGCCGCTCGGTGGACGACGCCCTCGGTGAACTGGCCGAACGCCTCCCGTCCCGCGAACTCGTCGTCCTGGTCACGACCCTGGTGCTGTCCAACAAGGCGGGCGGCACGGTCGTGAACTCCCTGCGGAACCTCACCCAGACCCTGGAGGACCGCAAGGAGACCCGCCGCGAGGTCCGCACGATGCTCTCCGAGGTCAACGCGACGGCCTTCACGGTCCCTCTCCTGGGCCTGGGCTCGCTGCTCCTCATCAACTCGTCGAACGAGGGGGCCCTGGCCAAGGTGACCGGCTCCCCGCTGGGCCAGACCCTGGTGCTGATCTCCATGGGGCTCTACACGATCGGTTTCTTCGTCATCCGTCGCCTGGGCAAGATCGAAGTATGAGCACGCACATGAGTACGCCTACGAATGTGCGTGTGCGTGTGCGTGGGAGGAGGGGATCCCGGTGCTGGCTCTGCTGCTCGCCGCGCTGATGGGGCTCGCCGTCGGCGGCTTCCTTCTCGGGCTCCGCATGTACCGCGCGGAGGCCAAACTCCCCGGCGACCTGGCCCTGGCGCTGGAGGTCGGCGGGACCCGTGTCTCGAAGGCGGACTCGGCCGTCGACCGCCTGGGGATGCGCTTCGCCCCGCTCGTGCTGCGCCTGATGGGCCCGCGCCGCGTGGACGCCAAGCGCCGGCGCATCGACATGGCGGGCAACCCCGGCGGCCTGACCCTGAACCGCTACGCGGCCCGCCGGGCGGTGTACGGCGTCTTCGGCACCCTGCTGTTCCTGATCTTCCTGAGCAACGGCAGACTGCTCTTCGCCCTGATGGCCCTGGCCTTCGGCCTGCTGGCCGCCGACGCCCTGATCTGGCAGGCGATCCGCGAACGCAAGGAGGTCATCGACCGCACCCTCCCCGACTTCCTGGACGTCCTTGCGGTCGTGGTGTCGGCGGGCCTCGGTTTCCGCCAGGCCCTGGAGCGGGTCGCCGACCACTACGCCGGCCCGTGGGCGGACGAACTGCGCATCACCCTGCGCCAGATGGACATGGGCGTCAGCCGCCGCCAAGCCTTCGACGAACTGCGCAGGCGCAACTCGTCCGAGCAGGTCGCCCAGTTCGTCTCGGCACTGCAGCAGGGCGAGGAACTGGGCTCCCCGATCGCGGACACCCTCATCCAGCTCGCCACGGACATGCGCCGCACCGACGCCCAGAACTCCCGCCGCCGAGCGGCGAAGACCATCCCCAAGGCGACGATGGTCACCCTGGTCTTCATGCTCCCCGCCACGATGATCCTCATCGCCACGGGAATGTTCCTCGGCTCGGGCACGAACTTCGGCTCGGTCCTGGGCCGCTGAGATGGCAACCGGCCGGGGTCTCGGGGGGCGCGGCGGAGCCGCGTCCCGAAAGGGGCGCGGGGAACTGCGCGACCGGCCCCGACGGACCCGCAGGTTCCGCGACATGCTGTCGGCGGCCGGCGTTCCGCACGTGCACGGACCGGCGCCCCGTAGGGGGCGCGGGGAACTGCGCGCCGAGCCCCCACGAACCCGCAGGTTAAACCCGGCCCTCCCCGCCATCAGGCGCACGGCAGCCCGCCCCACGGGATACTTCGCAGACGACGCGGCAGCGCCCGGCAGCGTCCGCCTCCAGCTCAACGCCCTCCAGGCCCTGTGCCGCCAGGCATTCGCCGTACGCCTGACCCTCATCGCCCTCGGGGCCCCCTTCGCCACGGCCAACGCGGCCGACGGCCTTCCCCGTCACGCGGTCGTCACCGCCGCGGTCCTGGCCGTGATGGGCTCGTACGCCATGCTCAGGGACTGGGACAGGTTCGCGCCCCGGCTCCTCGCACACCCCACGCTCATGGCGGTGGACCTGGTCTTCGGCGCGGTACTCCTGCTGACGGCGTCCCCCGCCTCCCCCCTCGCCTACGCGGCGGTCTGCACCCCCCTCCTGGCGGGCCTGCTGTACGGCTGGCGCGGCTCGGGGATCTTCACGGGCCTGCAAATGGTGGTCCTGCTGACGGTCTTCAGAGCGTGGGAACAGCGCCCCGGCACCGGCGCGAGCACCCTCCTCATCGCGGGCTTCTGCGTCGCCGCGGGCATCATCGGCGTGACCCTGCGCAACCTGATGTTCCACTTCGGGACGGCGAGCCAGGCCCTCGCGGAGGCGAACTCCCGCCTGGCCGTGGCGGAGGCCGTGGAGTCCGAGCGGGCCCGCCTGGCCAGGGAGATGCACGACTCCGTGGCGAAGACCCTGCACGGCCTCGCGCTGTCGGCGGAGGCACTGTCGGTCGCCGCGGACCACGACACGGACCCGCACTCCCTCAAGGCCCAGGCCACCGCGGTGGCGGGTGCGGCACGCCGGGCGGCGGCGGAGTCCCGGGAACTGCTGACGGACCTGCGGGCGCACACCGCCCTGTCGGCCCCGTCCATGGACATGCTGACGGAACTGGCGTCCAGGGTGGCCGACTTCGAGTCCCGCACGGGCCTGACGGCGGTGTTCACCCACGAGGGCGCCCCACCGCCCACGGTCCCGCCCGAGGTGTCCCGGCACCTCCTGTCGATCGTCTCGGAGGCTCTGGAGAACGCCCACCGCCACGCGGAGGCGACCCGCGTGGAGATCACCCTCGACACCTCGCACGCCCCGTCCGCCCCGCGGCCCGCCCTGCGCCTGACCGTGCGGGACGACGGCGCGGGCACGGCCGTGTCCCTCGACGACGTCCGAGCCCTGGCGAGATCCGGCCACTTCGGCCTGCTGGGCATGCTGGAGCGCGCGGCGTCCGTGGGCGCGTGCCTCCGCTTCCGCGGGGCCGAACACGGCGGTACGGAGGTCACCGTGGACCTCCCTGTCGCCCCCGACCTGTCCGCATGCCCCTCACTCACTCCCCAAGAGGAGGCCGCACATGCCTGACCAGGCACTTTCCGGCCCGCCCCTGCGAGTGCTCGTGGCCGACGACAACCCGGTCGTCCGGGCCGGCCTCGCGGCCCTGCTGAACGCCCACCCCGACATCGAGGTCGTGGCGCAGGCGTCCAACGGCGCGGAGGCGATCACGTCCGCGACGCGTCAGCGCCCCGAGGTGATCCTGCTCGACGTACGCATGCCGGGCACGGACGGCCTGACCGCGCTGCCCCCGCTGGCCCGGCTCGCTCCCGTGATGATGCTGACGTACAGCCGTGAACGCGAGGTGGTGGCGGAGGCGTTGCGCCTGGGCGCGTCCGGTTATCTCGTCCACGGCGAGTTCACCGCGGACGAACTGATCACCGCGGTGCGGGACTTGCGCGACGGAATGGCCACTTTCACTTCATCCGCCGTCGATGTGTCGGATTCGCTCGGAGTTTCGTACGAACCGAACCAACACTCTTCGCATCTGCAATCGGTTATGGCACAGTCGTCGCAGGCTCCGGCGGCCAACGCGGCAGGGCTCCACCGCCGCGGCCACAACCGTCCCCAGTACGGGCTGAGTTCACGAGAGGTGGAGGTCATGGATCTCATCGCGGCCGGCATGAGCAATCAGCAGATCGCCGCCACGTGCTTCATCAGCGAGAAGACGGTCAAGAACCACATCAACCGCATCTTCGCAAAGCTGCACAGCTCTTCGCGCAGCGAAGCGATAGCCCACTGGCTGGGCACGGCCCGCGGGGGGTGGAACCGGTGACTCCGACCACGGGAAGTTGGGCCCCTGGACCCACCCGCAGTAGGCGGGTTCTCACGTACGGTGCGCGGGACGGTAGTGGTTTTGGGTGGGAGGGAAGGGATCACTGTGACCAGAGACTTGGAGCCGGGGACGTCCGAGGAGACGCAGCAAGCGGTTCGGGGCTGGGTCCGGACCGTGGCCTCCCGGATGCACGGGCAGGACAGGGACGCGGGCGCGGGCTTCGTGGAGTACGCGGGGCTGATGATCCTGATCGCGGGGATCTTCACACTGATCGACGGTCTCGGTCTCGACGGCCTCATCTCCGGCGCCATCCTCGACGCGGTCAACCAGGTCATCGGCGGCTGAACCCCGCACGACTGCGTGGCGATCGAGGGTCCTCTCTCCCCCTCTACATCTGGCTGACGGGGATCCTGCTCTTCGCCGCGTTCGCACTCTTCGCGTTCGCCCAGGCGGCGTCCGCCCGGAACGGAGCACAGTCCGCGGCGGACGCCGCTGCGTTGGCCGCCGCGCAGAGTGCCCGGGACGAGCTGATGGAGGGCCTGGAGGGTGCCATCGGTGTGGAGGACGACTGGCTGGACTGGCTCGACGGCGATGGGTTCGACGGCGCCGGAGCGGCAGCCGCGGCCGAAGAGTTGGCTGCCGAGAACGACGCCACCGTGACGGGAATCAGCGAGTACGAGGCGGGCGGCTTCCCCGGGTACCAGGTGGAGATCCAGACCAACTACACCGTCGGAGACTCGATCATCCCGGGCACGGAGAGCATGCAGGCGAACGCCGATGCCGCGGCGGTCATCGAACCGCGCTGCGACTTCGACGTGCCCGAGGACCCGGAAAGCGTCGTCGAACTGGATTGTGACGGCGAACTTGTGGATATCGACCCTGAAGATTTCGATTTGGACGACCTTCCCGACGCGTCCGTGCTGTTCTCTGTGCATCTGGCTGAGTGAAAGGAAGCCGTAGCGATGAACATTCGGCGCACCACGAAGGGCCGCACGGTACTGACCGCCGTGGCGATCACGACTGGGCTGGTCCTGACGGTGGCCGGCTGCGGCGGCGGTGGAGACGACGACAAGGGCTCGGACAAGAACACGTCCTCCTCGCCGGCGCAGAGCGACGGGAACGACGACGGACGACAGTCCGAGGCGCCCCCCGCCAAGGAGATCCTGGCCGAGGTGAAGGCGGGCGGCCTGACGTTGGCCGTCACCTCGGCAGGCCGGGACGAGGGTGGCTTCGTCACCGTCAAGGGGACGGTGACGAACGGCAGCGGAAAGTCGTGGGTGGCCGCGGACTGGCGTGGTGACGAGCGGGAACTGGCCGGGAACGGCGGGTCCATCGCCGGGGCCAGCCTGGTCGACCAGGCAGGCAAGAAGAAGTACCTCGTGCTGCGGGACACGGAGGGGCGCTGCCTCTGCACCAGGTTCACCGGTGGCCTCCAGTCGGGTGAGACCACGGAGTGGTTCGCCCAGTTCCCCGCCCCGCCGGAAGACACCACCAAGGTCTCCTTCCAGGTCGGCTCGATGCCCCCCGCCGCCGTTGAGATCTCCGAGGGCGAGTGACCATGCCCCTCACCCCCCGCGCCACCTCGATCACCCTCACGGCGCTCACCACGCTCGTCTTCATGACCCCCCTGACCGCGGCCCATGCGGACGACGAGGACCCGAGCGCCCCGCCGGGCAGTGTCACCACGTCCCCGCCCCCCGAGGTCGACGCGAACAGCCCCGGGCTGCAGCTCGCCGACGGCGCGACCCTCGCGGCCGCGCGGGTGCTCGACATCAAGTCGGTCGTCGAGGACCTCGGCGGTGAGGAGCGCCGCGAGGACACCAACGAGGACGTGACGTTCGCGCTCCAGGCGGAGGTCCTCTTCCCGAAGAACAGCTCGAAGCTGAACCCGGAGGCACGGTCCCGCATCGCGGCGATCGCGGACGAGATCAAGACCCAGAAGGCCACGAGCGTCCGCGTCTTCGGCTTCACGGACAACCTCGGCTCGTACGCCCACGGGATCACTCTCTCCAAGGGGCGGGCGGAAGCCGTCCACGAGCAGCTCGCCGCGCGGCTCGGCGACATGGACGTCACCTTCGTCGTACGCGGCTACAGCGAGGACTACCCCATCGCCGACAACACCTCGGAACAGGGCCGCCGCAAGAACCGCCGAGTGGAGGTCACGTTCCCGAAGGAGGCGTGAAAAAGGCTCCGGGGGACGCGGGCCGGGGATCTTCGCCGCCGACCCCGCTGCCGGAGCCTGAGCCGGACCGGCCACGACCCCGGCCTGATCACATTCGCCCCACAAACAGGTTGAGCCCCGCCCGCCCTCCGGGTAGGAAAGCGCCATGACCACACTCGGCGCTGTCTTCCGGCCCCAACTGCCCCCAGAGCGACTGCGAGCCCTGGCCCGCGCCGCGGACGACGCGGGCCTCGAAGAGCTCTGGCTCTGGGAGGACTGCTTCCTCGAAGGCGGCATCTCGGCAGCCGCGGCCGCCCTCGCGTGGACCGACCGGCTCCGCGTAGGCGTCGGCCTCCTCCCCGTGCCGCTCCGCAACGTGGCCGTCACCGCCATGGAGGCCGCCACCCTGCACCGCCTCTTCCCGGGCCGGCCCGTCCTCGGCGTCGGTCACGGCGTCCAGGACTGGATGGGCCAGGTCGGCGCACGGGCCGAGTCACCCATGACCCTCCTGCGCGAATACCTCGCAGCCCTGCGCGCGCTCCTCGCCGGTGACCGCGTCACCACCGACGGCCGGTACGTGAAGCTCGACGGCGTCGCCCTCGACTGGCCCCCGGCGGCGCCGGTGCCGATCCTCGCCGGAGCCACCGGACCCCGCTCCCTCAAGCTCAGCGGAGAAGCCGCGGACGGCACCATCCTCACCGCCAACACGTCACCCGCGGGGGTGCGGGAAGCCCGCCGGCTCGTCGACGAGGGACGCGCCTCGGCCTCCCGTACCGGCGAACCGCACACCGTCGCCGTCTACCTCCTCACCGCCACCGGCCCCGACGCCGCCGCCCGCCTCCAGGCCGAGCAGCGCGCCGAAGGCGTGGCGGGCGTCCCGGACCTCGGTGTCGCCGGGGACGCGGACGCCGTCGCCAAGGCGGTGCAGCGTCTCACGGACGCCGGCGCCGACACGGTCATCCTCCAGCCCACCGCCGACGAACCGGACCCCGAGGGCTTCATCCGCTTCACCGCCGAAGAGGTACGCCCCCTCGTCCCCTGAACCTGCACCCGTTGAACCCGCACCCCGAGCCGTCGTCGCCCACGCCCCGCCCACGCACCGCCCAGTCCCACGGCCACTGTCAGTGGCCGGTGCCAGACTGCCTCGGCATGAGCGACGACGCGCACGGACAGCCCATCGGCCGGCCACAGCCGGAAGCACGCGTGCGGCTGCGGAACGTACGGGACAGCGACCTGCCCGTCTTCTTCGCGTACGAACAGGACCCCGAGGCGACCCGGCGGTCCAGGTTCACCCCCCGGCCCCGCGACCGCTTCATGACGCACTGGACCACCCGCATCCTCGGGGACCCCACCGTCCTCGTACGGACGGTCGACGTGGACGACGCCCCGGCGGGCAGCATCGTCGCCTGGTGGGAACAGACGGCGGCCACGGGGGAGAACCGGCGTTTCATCGGCTACTGGCTCGGCCGTCCCTACTGGGGCGGCGGCATCGGTACCAAAGCACTCGCCCTCTTCCTCCGCGAGGAGCGGATCCGCCCTCTCCACGCCGACCCCTTCGCCGAGAACACCGCCTCGGTGCGCCTCCTGGAACGGCACGGATTCCGCCGGGTCGGCACGCTCCAGCACGGCGACGACGCGCACACCCTCCTCGTGCTCGACGAGGTCCCCGACCAAGAGCGACCGGCGTGATCGGCTCACCCGGGGTGCCCGGGGTGCCCGGGGTGCCCGGGGCGGCCGGGCGGGAATTCGGTCGCGATCCGCGAACCCCGCCTGCAAGCATCGCCCGATGAACCCAACCGACCCCACCGGCCCAGCCGCCCGCTCCTTCCAGGAACTCGTCGACGAGGCCGAGGCCGCCCCCACCGACGGGTGGGACTTCTCGTGGTTCGAGGGGCGGGCCACCGAGGAGCGCCCTTCCTGGGGGTACGCGCGGGCCATGGGGGAGCGGCTGGCCGGGGCCGCGGCCGCGCTCGACATCCAGACCGGCGGCGGCGAAGTCCTCGCGTCCGCCCCGCGGTTGCCGAGGCTCACCGTCGCCACCGAGGGCTGGCCCCCGAACGTCGCCAGGGCCACCGCCCTGCTCCATCCGCGGGGCGCGGTCGTCGTCGCCTCGCCGGAGGACGCGCCGCTGCCGTTCGGCGACGGGGCCTTCGACCTGGTCGTGAGCCGGCACCCGGTGACGCCGCACTGGACGGAGATCGCCTGCGTCCTCAGACCCGGCGGTACGTACTTCGCCCAGCACGTGGGCCCCGCCAGCGCTTTCGAGGTCGTCGAGTACTTCCTCGGCCCTGGACCCGAGGCTCAGCGCGGCAACCGCCACCCGGACGGTGAGCGCGCCGGCGCCGAGGCGGCCGGCCTGGAGGTCGTCGAGGTGCGGGCGGAGCGGCTGCGGATGGAGTTCCACGACATCGGTGCCGTCGTGCACTTCCTTCGGAAGGTGGTGTGGATGGTGCCCGGCTTCACCGTCGACGCGTACCGGCCCCGACTGCTGCGCCTGCACGAGCGGATCAGGGCCGAGGGCCCGTTCGTGGCCCACAGCTCCCGCCACCTCATCGAGGCCCGCAAGCCCGCAACCTGACCCCCGCCGCGCACAGAGAACACACCTCGCGTCCCGCGGCCTGCCCGCCGCCCTCCTCGGGCCGGTAAACGCCTCGCGTCCCGCCGCCGTCCTTCGGCCGGTAACGCGCCTCGCGTCCCGCGGTCTGCCCGCCGCCTGCGGGCCGGTAACGCCCCGCGTCCCCCACCTGGCCGCCGCCGTCTTCAGGCCGGTGGCGTCTCGCGTCCCCGGCCTGGCCCCCCGCCCCTCAGACCCAGCCGGTCACGCCCCGTCCCGCAGTCCCAGTCGCAGGTGCTCCACATGGTGCAGCGCCTGCTCCAGCAGCTCCGCCACATGGTGGTCGTACAGCGCGTACACGATCGACCGCCCGCGCCGTTCACCCGTGACGAGCCCCAGGTTCCGCAGCAGCCGCAGTTGGTGCGAGCACGCCGACTGTTCCAGGTCCGCCGCCTCGGCGAGTTCGCCCACCGCGCACGGGCCCTCCCGCAGGCGCGCCAGGATGCGCAGCCGGGAAGGGGTGGCCAGGGCCTGGAGCGTCGCGGCGACGTCCGCGGCGCCGACGGCGTCCAGACGCTCGCGCGTGCTGCTCCTCGCGTCGACTCCATGACCCATGCCGCCATCGTAGCGACGCGCCGGACCGGCGAATCGTCCCTCGGCAGGAATGAAGGTCCACGGTACGAATGAAGACCTGTTCATGTGTACCTGTATGGTGGCGCGCATGTCCGCCCAGGCATCCGCCCCCACCGCCCTGCCCGATCCCGCTGCCGCCCCCGCCCCGGTCCGCGTGCCACCCGCCCGCACCCGCCTCCTCGCCCTCCCGGAAGCCCGCTGGGCCGCCGCCTCCACGGTGGCCTTCCTGCTCGCGCTGCCGCTCCACCTGCTCGGCGGCCCCGCCTGGTCGTGGGGGCCGCTGTACGCGGTCGCCTACCTGGCCGGCGGCTGGGAGCCCGCGCTCGAAGGGCTCAGGGCGCTGCGCGGGAGAACCCTCGACGTCGACCTGCTGATGATCGTCGCGGCGCTCGGCGCGGCCTCGATCGGCCAGGTCATGGACGGCGCGCTGCTCATCGTCATCTTCGCCACCTCGGGCGCCGTGGAGGCCCTGGCCACCGCCCGCACCGAGGACAGTGTCCGCGGCCTCCTCGGTCTGGCGCCCCCGACGGCCACCCGGCTGCACCCCGTGAGCGGTGCGGAGGAGACGGTCGAGGCCGGCCGCCTCGCCGTCGGGGACGTGATCCTGGTGCGCCCGGGCGAGCGCGTCGGAGCGGACGGCCGCGTCCTCGACGGCGCGAGCGACATCGACCAGGCGACCATCACCGGCGAACCCCTCCCCGTTCCCAAGGCGGCGGGCGACGAGGTCTTCGCCGGCACCCTGAACGGCACCGGCGCCCTGCGCGTCCGGGTCGAGCGCGATCCCTCCGACACGGTCATCGCGCGGGTCGTCGCGCTCGTCGAGGAGGCGTCCCGCACGAAGGCCCCGACGCAGCTCTTCGTCGAGCGGATCGAACACCGCTACGCGCTCGGCATGGTGGCCGCGACCGTCCTGGTCTTCGCCGTTCCGCTCGCCTTCGGCGCCGAGCTCACCGGGGCGCTCCTGCGGGCCATGACCTTCATGATCGTCGCCTCGCCGTGCGCGGTGGTCCTGGCGACGATGCCGCCGCTCCTGTCGGCCATCGCCAACGCCGGCCGCCACGGCGTGCTCATCAAGTCCGCCGTCGTGATGGAACGCCTCGGGCAGACCGACCGGATCGCCTTCGACAAGACCGGCACGCTGACCGGAGGCACGCCCCGTCTCACCGGGGTCGTGACCGGACCGGGCTTCTCCGAGGCGGAGGTGCTGTCCCTCGCGGCCGCCGCCGAGTACCGCAGCGAGCACCCGCTGGCCCGTGCGATCGTGGCCGCCGCCCAGGACCACCCGCACGCGGACCCGCACATGGAGGCGTACGGCTTCCGGTCCGCGCCGGGGTGCGGGGTGACCGCGACCGTGGCCGGACGCGAGGTGGAGGCCGGCTCCCCCGAGCGCCTCGGCGAGCGGACGGCGGCGGTCCCCGACACCGAGGGCACCACGGTCGCCGTCCGCGTCGACGGCGTACACGCGGGCCTGCTGCTCTTCGCCGACCGGATCCGCCCCGGCGCCCCCGCCGCGGTCACCGCCCTGAAGCGCCTCACCACCGCCCCGCCCGCCCTCCTCACCGGCGACAACCACCGGGCCGCCCTGGCAGTCGCCGAGCGGACCGGCATCCCCCGCGACGGCGTGCGCGCGGGCCTGCTCCCCCACGAGAAGGCCGAAGCCGTACGCGATCTGGGCGGCCAGGTGCTCTTCGTGGGCGACGGGGTGAACGACGCCCCCGCCCTGGCCGCCGCCCACACCGGTGTCGCGATGGGCCGCGGCGGCTCGGACCTCGCGCTGGAGACCGCGGACGCCGTACTCGTCCACGACGACCTCACGGCCGTGCCGAAGGCGGTCGCCCTCTCCCGCCGCGCCCGGCGCCTCGTCGTCCAGAACCTGTGCCTCGCGGGCACGTTCATCGCCGTCCTGGTCGTCTGGGACCTGGCCGGCCACCTCCCGCTGCCCCTCGGTGTCGCGGGGCACGAGGGCTCGACGATCCTGGTCGGCCTCAACGGGCTGCGTCTGCTGCGGGAGAACGCCTGGCGCGAGTAGACCCCGGAGCCGAGCCGAGCCGGTCGCCGGTCCCTCGGGTTCAGGCGTGCGCGCCCACCGTCACCTTGCCCACCACCAGTTCCGGTTTCGCCCCCAGGATCTCGCCCACCCGCTCGGCCTCTTCGCCCAGCTCCCTCTCCTGCGCCCCGGTCAGCCGCCCCAGCGGCTCCACCGTCACCGTCGTCCGCTTCCCCTGCCGCCGCTGGTGCCAGACCCCCGCGACCACCCCGTCGACGAGCAGCACCGGGAAGTTCCCGGCCTGCCCGCCCGCCAGCGCGCGCCGGTAGGCGGCGCCGGGGAACATCCGCGCGCGGGGCTGGGCGGCGACGGCGTACGCGTCGAAGTAGGGCAGGAGCCGCACGCCCCGTACGGCCTCGGTGGGAAAGCCGGTGTCGCCCGCCACCACCCAGGCGGGCGTCCCCTCGAAGTCGATCTCTTCGATCGAGCCGACCGAGGCCAGCGTGGCGAAGAGCGCGGTGGCCCAGCCCCGTGGCGCCGCGGTCCAGGTGGCGAAGTGCTGCGGCGTCGCGGGACCGTACGCGTGCAGGTAGTGGCGTACGAGTGCGGCGAGGGCCTCGTCCGCGGGGAGCGGGTCGAAGCGCGGCGGGCGGGTGTAGGTGGCCTTGCGGCCCCGGTCGGGCGCGAAGCACAGCGCGCCGGACTGGCCCGCGCGGTGCATCACCTGACGCCAGCGCGGCCACTTGCCCTGGAACGCCTCCATCACCAGGTCGCCGGCCCAGGGACCGGTGCGGGCCACGACCTCCTCGGACAGTTCGTCGATGGTGAGCCGCCGCCCGTCGAGGGCGTCGCCGATCGCCGCGAGGACCTGCTCCTCCTGCCCGGACGTCATACGCACCGCCGCGGGCGCGGCCGTACCGCCCGGCACGGCGGTCAGCGCGGCGCTCCAGAAGGGGAGTTCGGCGGCGGCGAGCAGGTGGATCGTGCCCCGTGGGCCGTACGTCTTCACCACGCTGCGGTCGTCCCACAGCGCCGAGCGCACGTCCTGCCGTGTCGAACCGTCGAGCCGCAGCGCCACGGACAGCTCGGCCGCCGACAGGACCTGCGCGTGCACGGCGAGCAGCGTGGACACCACCGACGCGACGGACCTACCCGCCGCGCCGGACGGTCCGGTGGTGTCGAACTGCGCGGGTGTACGCAGCAGTTGGCGCCCGTAGCGGCGCGCGCTCGCCCTGTCCCATGTGATCCTCGGTGTCATGGTGGCGATGCTGGACCCGAATGAGGTCGGATCCTGTCCGCTGCCCGCTCTCGGGAGGAGTTGACCATGTCGAAGGGCAAGGGACCGTACAGCTGTGGCCTGGACGCGGCCGTGGACGTCGTGGGCGGCAAGTGGAAGCCGATGATCCTCTGGGCGCTGCACGATGCCGGAACCCTGCGCTTCGGGGAACTGCGCCGGCACGTGACGGGGGTCAGCGAGAAGGTGCTGAGCCAGCAGGTGCGCGAACTGGAGGCGGACGGCGTGGTGCACCGCGAGGTGTACGGGGAGGTGCCGCCCCGCGTCGAGTACTCGCTCACCGACCTGGGGAAGGCGCTGAACACCGCGCTCCTTCCGTTGGGCGAATGGGGTGATCGGCACATGCGGGAGATTATCTCCCGTAAACACCCAGAATTGAGCAAAGAGGCAGCGGTCGCCGCTCAGTAGGAGAGGGGCGTGCCGCGAAAATCCGGGAAACGCTCACAGAGTTTCCACATCGTTATGCCGATTGGCTCATTCCGCTCTCGGGGCCCTCTAGGTTCGGAGCAAGGCAATTCGCGCCGGCAAAGCCGCGCGGGACGGTACCGCGCGGCGGAGGGGGCTGCGCGGTACCTGCCACCCACGCCGGTCCGAGGGGGCGGCGGCGGACATCGCCCGGATCCGGGCCGCCCGCGTCACCCTTGGGGCGTACGTCCGAGGCGGATGGCTCAACGCCTCATATCCTCGTGCGAACCCCCTGGATCTCTCCAAATTCTCCTTGATCGCCTTGGAATCCGCTGGGATCCGGCCATGATCTGCCTCGGAAACAACGTCTCCATGCCCACTCAGGCGTTGTCGGACGACTCCGGAGAGTAGTTGTGGCCCGCCGATGCACGCAGCATCACTTACGAAGGGTTATGGTGGAAACCCCCCCTCGGGCCGGTCCGTCTCCCCCCCACGGACCGGCCCGTTTTTTTGTGCGCTCCCACGCGCCCGGCGCGCGCGCCAGAGCCGCCGTCGCACCGGACCGTTCGCCCTCGCGCCCGTCCCGCCCACCTCCCGGCCCGCGGGCCGGGAGGCCCCGTACCCCAAGGGGGAGAAGGGCTCCGGCGGCTGTAGGGTGTCGCCCTCGGGGACTGCCATCTGCACGGAGGGGCTGACGAAGACGTGAACCTGCGCGACAACCTGCGCCGCTTGCTGGTCAGGTTCTATGCACGCAGGGTGGAAGGCCACCTTGACCACGACCAGGTGCCCAAGCACATCGGGGTCATCATGGACGGCAACCGGCGCTGGGCGAAGGCGGCGGGCAGCACGACCGCCCAGGGGCACCGGGCCGGAGCCCACAAGATCGAGGAGTTCCTCGGCTGGTGCTCCGAGACCGACGTCGAGGTCGTCACCCTCTGGCTGTTGTCCACCGACAACTTCGACCGCCCCGAGGAAGAGCTCGTACCGCTGCTCGGCATCATCGAGAACGTCGTCAGTTCCCTCGCCGCCGACGGCCGCTGGCGCGTGCACCACGTGGGCACGCCGGACATCCTGCCCTCGCAGATGCAGACCGTCCTGAAGGAGGCCGAGGAGTCCACCGCGCACGTCGACGGGATACTCGTCAACGTCGCCATCGGCTACGGCGGCCGCCAGGAGATCGCCGACGCCGTGCGCTCGATGCTCCTCGACCACGCCGACAAGGGCACCTCGATGGAGAAGCTCGCCGAGGACGTCAGCGTCGACATGATCGGCAAGCACCTCTACACCAGCGACCAGCCCGACCCCGACCTAGTGATCCGTACGAGCGGGGAGCAGCGGCTGTCCGGATTCATGCTCTGGCAGACGGCCCACTCGGAGTACTACTTCTGTGAGGTCTACTGGCCGGCCTTCCGCAAGGTCGACTTCCTGCGCGCCCTGCGCGACTACGCGGCCCGCCACCGGCGTTACGGCGGCTGACGGGTCCGCCGGGGCGGACCGCACCCGGGAGCGCCGCACGGCCGGGGTTGGTCCTTTGGGGTGGAAGTAATGAGGAGTTCACCAGGGCGCCGTCCTGTGTGCTGGCATGGCCTGGCGCGTTCGAGGGCATAAAGCCTCCAGGTCGACACCCGAACCACGGGTGTCGGATCTCAGCGGACGGCACGGGGCCGTCCGCACGGGAGGCCCTTTGCACCAGCGCGACCGTGCGGTCAGTACGGACGAGGCGGAGGGCCGGTTCCCGGCCCGTGCATCGGTGCCGGAAACCGGCCGGGATTCTTCCCGCCCTCCTCCCAGCTTCCTCCGTCGCTCCCCGACCTCATCCGAGGGGGTACGTCCTTCCGTGGTGACCAGCACAAAGCGCCGTATGCCAGACCGGCGCACCTATGTTCTCGACACCAGCGTCCTGCTGGCCGACCCGCACGCCATGAACCGCTTCGACGAGCACGAAGTAGTGCTGCCGATCGTCGTGGTCACGGAATTGGAGGCCAAGCGGCACCATCCCGAACTCGGCTACTTCGCCCGGCAGGCCCTGCGCCTGCTCGACGAGTTCCGGGTGAAGTACGGCCGGCTCGATGCCCCCATCCCCACCGGGGAGCTGGGCGGGACGGTTCGTGTCGAGCTCAACCACTCGGACCCCAGCGTGCTGCCGAGCGGCTACCGCCTGGGGGACAACGACTCCCGCATCCTCGCGGTCGCCCGCAACCTGCAGGCCGAGGGGTTCGACGTCACGGTCGTGTCCAAGGACCTCCCCCTGAGGATCAAGGCATCCTCGGTCGGGCTCCTCGCCGAGGAGTACCGCGCGGAGCTCGCCATCACGGGCTCCTCCGGCTGGACCGGAATGTCCGAACTGACGCTCTCCGGCGAGCAGGTGGACCTCCTCTTCGAAGAGGACAGCCTGTACGTCCCCGAGGCGTCCGACTTCCCGGTCCACACGGGTCTGATGATCCAGTCCGAGCGCGGCAAGGCACTCGGGCGCGTCACGGCCGAGGGCAACGTCCGGCTCGTGCGCGGCGACCGGGAGGCGTTCGGCATCAAGGGCCGCAGCGCGGAGCAGCGCATCGCGCTGGACCTGCTCCTCGACCCGGACATCGGGATCGTGTCGATGGGCGGCCGGGCCGGCACCGGCAAGTCGGCGCTCGCCCTGTGCGCGGGCCTGGAAGCCGTGCTCGAACGGCGCCAGCACCAGAAGGTGATGGTCTTCCGGCCGCTGTACGCGGTCGGCGGGCAGGAACTCGGCTATCTGCCCGGTTCCGAGTCCGAGAAGATGAGCCCCTGGGCGCAGGCGGTCTTCGACACCCTCTCCGCGGTCACCAGCCGCGAGGTCATCGAGGAGGTCACCGCGCGCGGGATGCTGGAGGTCCTGCCGCTCACGCACATCCGCGGCCGCTCCCTGCACGACGCCTTCGTGATCGTGGACGAGGCGCAGTCCCTGGAACGGAACGTCCTGTTGACCGTTCTATCCCGGATCGGCGCCAATTCACGGGTCGTCCTGACCCATGACGTGGCCCAGCGGGACAACCTCAGGGTCGGCCGGTACGACGGTGTCGTGGCCGTCGTGGAGAAGCTGAAGGGGCATCCGCTCTTCGCGCACGTCACGCTCACCAGGTCCGAGCGGTCCCAGATCGCGGCCCTCGTGACCGAGATGCTGGAGGACGGACACATCTGACCCCGTCCGTCCCGTCCGTCCTGTTCGCGCAACAGGTGGCGGCTACACGGTAGTTGGCGCCGTCCGGCAAAGGCGAAAGAGCCTAGCCGGGCGGCGCTTCGCTGTGCGCTCGTTTCCAGGAAACTCGTGAGCCGAACGAGGTGTGAGCTTTCACACCCGGCACAGAATTGCCACCCGGCGCCGGGTTACGGCAGAGTCTCACTCCTGTCAGGCCCCGCATACGACACACCTGTACCCCCAGCGGCACAGCACCACAAGAACACCAGAACTCCATAACGCCGTCGTATGCCGCCCGAGCACCACGCGGCGCTCCCCGCAGGGGAGTTGCCCGTCGGGCCCGTGCCTCCCGTGACCCCGCAGTTGGGAGGCCAGTGCCAGGGGCACGATTGCGTCCGCGAGGGTCACCTGTAGCGGTCGATGCTGGAAGGAAACCGTGTGAGCCGGATTTCGGTCCGTGGGCTCGCAGTGGCCTCGGCCACCGCAGTCACCGCTGTCGGCGCCGTTACCGGTGTTGCCTCGGGCAGCACCGCACCCTCGAGCGATGACGCCGAGGCGACGGCGAGCGGCGCGACGCTCCTCGCCGACATACCCGCGGGTGCGCAGGCGCAGGTGCAGACCGCCTCCCTTGCACAGCAGGCCGACTCCCAGGCCATCGCGGCGGACGCCACCGCGAAGAAGGACGCCGAGGCAGCCGCGCGCAAGCAGGCGGCCAAGGACGCGATCGCCAAGCAGAAGGCCGCGGAGAAGGCCGAGCAGGAGGCGAAGGAGCGCAAGGAGGCCGAGAAGGTCGCCAGCCGCTCCGCCACCCGCGACTCGGCCAGCTTCACGGTGAAGGCGTCGTACACCGCCGCCGAAGTCCAGGAGATGGCCCGCCAGATGGTCCCGGCGGACCAGTTCCAGTGCTTCAGCCGGATCGTCGACCACGAGTCCAGCTGGAACTACCAGGCGGACAACCCCACCTCCGACGCGTTCGGCCTCATGCAGGCCCTGCCCGGTTCCAAGATGTCCTCGGCCGGTGCCGACTGGGCGACGAACCCGGCGACCCAGATCAAGTGGGGCCTCAGCTACATGGCCGACCGCTACGGCAGCCCGTGCGGCGCCTGGAACTTCTGGCAGGCCAACAACTATTACTGAGCCCGTCACGGCTCAACCCCGCGGAGCCCTTCACCGTCCTACGGTGAGGGGCTTTCGCCATGTACGGTCGGTGCCGACGACTCCAGGGGGGAGTGGTGGGGAGCAACGGGGGAAGAGGACGGATCATGTCGCGAGTGCCAGGGTGGTTCGGCCGGATCGGGGCCGGACTCACCCAAGTGGGAGAGAGGCTGGACGCGCGCCGCGCTGCCGCCGAAGAGGACGACGAGACCGACGGGCTCGGCAAGGACGAAGCGGGCGGTGCGGACGTCCGGTCCCTTCCGCCGTCCTCTTACTCGGACGTCCCGGGCGCCACTCGTCCCGACCCCGCCGCCGCCGTTCCCTGGGGCGTACGGGTCGCCGCCGAGGCCGGCTGGCGGCTCCTCGTCCTCGCGGGCACCGTCTGGGTGCTGATGCGCGTCATCAGCGCCGTACAGCTCGTCGTCCTCGCCTTCGTCGCCGCGCTGCTCATCACCGCGCTGCTCCAGCCCACGGTCGCCCGGCTGCGCAGACACGGGGTGCCGCGCGGGCTCGCCACCGCGCTGACCGCGATCCTCGGCTTCGTCGTCATGGGGCTGGTCGGATGGTTCGTGGTCTGGCAGGTCATGGAGAACATCGACGACCTCTCCAGTCAGATCCAGGACGGCATCGACGAGCTCCAGCGCTGGCTGCTGAACAGCCCGTTCCACGTCACCGAGGACCAGATCAAGGACATCGCCAAGAGCCTGCGCGAGGCGGTCGGGGCGAACACCGAGGAGATCACCTCCGCGGGCCTCGAAGGTGTCACCGTCATCGTCGAGGCGCTCACCGGCATCCTCCTCACGATGTTCTCCACGCTCTTCCTCCTCTACGACGGCAAGCGCATCTGGGAGTGGACGCTCAAACTCGTCCCGGCCGCGGCGCGCCCCGGGGTCGCGGGAGCCGGACCGCGGGCCTGGCGCACCCTCACCGCCTATGTCCGCGGGACGGTGATAGTCGCCCTGATCGACGCCATCTTCATCGGGCTCGGCATCTTCTTCCTCGACGTCCCGATGGCCGTCCCGCTCGCCGTCTTCATCTTTCTCTTCGCCTTCATCCCGCTGGTCGGCGCCGTCGTCTCCGGGGCGCTGGCAGTGGTGGTCGCGCTCGTCACACAGGGCGTGTTCACGGCCGTCATGGTGCTGATCGTGGTGCTGGCCGTGCAGCAGATCGAGGGGCACATCCTGCAGCCGTTCATCCTCGGCCGGGCGGTCCGTGTCCACCCCCTCGCCGTCGTGCTCTCCGTCGCCGCGGGCGGGGTGGTCGCGGGGATCGGCGGAGCGGTGGTCGCCGTACCGCTCGTCGCGGTCACCAACACGGTGGTCGGCTACCTGCGCTCACACTCCCGCGAGACGGCCCTGCGGCACTCACCGGCGCCACACGGCTCAACGGCGATGCCGGCGGCCCCGGTGACTCCGCCGCCCTCCACGGAGTAGCGGGCTCTTCCCGTCCCTGCCTCGGGGGCGCCGCCCCCGAACCCCCGGTCGTCAGACGCCGGACGGGCTGAAGATTCCGCGGCCGGGCGTCATCTTTCAGCCCGTCCGGCGTTTGAGGACGAGCGCGAAGCGCGATCGCGGGGGTCTGGGGGCGCAGCCCCCAGAAGGGACGGGAAGGGTAGGGGCGGCGGGGGCGAGGAAAGGCAAAGCCCCGCCCACCGGAAAGGTGCGCGGGGCTCCTGCTGAGCGAGCCGCAGGCTACTCGGTCAGGACCGCCTCGGCGTCCAGCGTGACCGCGACCGCCTGGACCACGGAGGCGATCTTGAACGCCTCCTGGATCGTCTCCCGGTCGACCCCCGCCCTGCGCAGCACCTGCTCGTGCGAGTCAAGACACTGCCCACACCCGTTGATCGCGGAGACGGCGAGCGACCACAGCTCGAAGTCGACCTTCTCCACACCCGGGTTGCCGATCACGTTCATCCGCAGACCGGCCCGCAGCGTCCCGTACTCCGGGTCGGAGAGCAGATGGCGCGTGCGGTAGAAGACGTTGTTCATCGCCATGACCGCCGCGGCGGCCTTCGCCGCCGTGTACGCCTCGGGCGACAGCTTCGCGTTGGCCTCCTCCTCCAGCTCCCGCAGGACACGGGGCGACCGTGAGGCGATGGCGCAGGCCAGCACCGTGCCCCACAGCTGCTGCTGCGGAAGACCGGAGTTGCCGATGACCGAACCGAGGTTCAGCCGCAGGTCCTTGGCGTAGTCCGGAATCGCGGACTTCAGCGAGTCGAGGGACACGGGTCACTCACCGGCCAGCAGCGCGACCGGGTCGAGGGTGTCCTCGCCCTTGGTCCAGTTGCACGGGCACAGTTCGTCGGTCTGCAGCGCGTCCAGGACCCGCAGGACCTCCTTGGGGTTACGGCCGACGGAACCGGCGGTCACCATGGAGAACTGGATCTCGTTGTTCTGGTCGACGATGAAGACGGCACGCTTGGCGAAGCCGTCCTCACCCTCGATGCCGAGGTCACGCATGAGCTCGTGCTTGGAGTCGGCCAGCATCGGGAAGGGCAGGTCGGTCAGGTCCGGGTGGTCCTTGCGCCAGGCGTGGTGCACGAACTCGGAGTCGCCGGAGAAGCCGAGCACCTGGGCGTCACGGTCGGCGAACTCGTCGTTCAGCTTGCCGAAGGCGGCGATCTCGGTGGGGCACACGAAGGTGAAGTCCTTGGGCCACGCGAAGACGATCTTCCACTGACCCTCGTACGTCTTGTGGTTGATCCGCTCGAACTCCTTGCCCTTCTCCAGCGAGACACAGGCAGTCAGGTCGAACTCGGGGAACTTGTCACCGACAGTGAGCACACGCTCTCCTTGCAGCGAAGAAAAACCCGTATTGCGGGGTTTCCTCATGGGTTGGACGCGTCCGATCGTGGCACAGAGTGTATTGATTACGGAAATAGCTACACTCGGTCGAGTTGATCGGGATGAACTATCAGTGCACGCCAGGACGAGTGTGCATCAGGATGGCGAAAGGAGAGGGACCGACCGTGGCCCTCGTCAAGAAGAGGCAGCCTCTCGTCAAGAAGCGGCAGCCCAGCCTCCCGCAGCTGCGCGCCTTCGCCGCGGTGGCCGAGCACCTGCACTTCAGGGACGCGGCGGCGGCCATGGGGATGAGCCAACCCGCCCTGTCCGGCGCTGTCTCGGCGCTGGAGGAGACCCTCGGGGTGACGCTGCTGGAACGCACCACCCGCAAGGTGCTCCTCTCACCGGCCGGTGAACGGCTGGCCGTACGGGCGAGGGCCGTGCTCGACGAGGTGAGCGCGCTGATGGAGGAGGCCGAGGCGGTGCGGGCGCCGTTCACCGGGGTGCTGCGCCTCGGGGTGATCCCGACCGTGGCGCCGTATCTGCTGCCGACCGTCATCGGGCTCGTCCACGACCGCTACCCGGCCCTCGACCTCCAGGTCCACGAGGAGCAGACGGCGAACCTGCTGGAGGGACTCACCACGGGCCGGCTCGATCTGCTGCTGCTCGCCGTGCCGCTCGGCGTGCCCGGCGTCACCGAACTGCCGCTGTTCGACGAGGACTTCGTGCTGGTCACGCCGTTGGACCACTGGCTGGGCGGCAGGGAGGGCATACCGCGCGAGGCGCTGCGCGAACTGAATCTGCTGCTGCTGGACGAGGGGCACTGTCTGCGGGACCAGGCCCTGGACATCTGCTGGGAGGCCGGTCGCGCGGACGCGCCGGTCACCACGACCGCGGCGGGGCTCTCCACCCTCGTGCAACTGGTCGCGGGCGGGCTGGGCGTGACGCTGTTGCCGCGTACGGCGGTCAAGGTCGAGACGAGTCGGAGCAACCAGTTGCGCACGGGGTATTTCTCGGAGCCGGCTCCTGCTCGGCGGGTTGCGCTGGCCATGCGGGTGGGGACCGCGCGGGGGGATGAGTACGCGGAGTTGGCGGGGGCGTTGCGGGATGCGTTGCGGCCGTTGCCGGTGCGGGTTCTGTGACCCGGACCGGCAACGGCCGTTGTGGGTTGTGCGGTTGGGGGGGGGCTGCGGGTGGGTGGGGGCTGGTCGCGCAGTTCCCCGCGCCCCTTAAAGGACTGCGCAGTTTCCCGCGCCCCTTAAAGGACTGCGCAGTTTCCCGCGCCCCTTAAAGGTCTGCGCAGTTTCCCGCGCCCCTAAAGGATTGCGCCGTTCCCCGTGCCCCTAAGGGACTGCGCCGTTCCCCGCGCCCCTAGAGGCGACGGCCTGGAGGCCGGGGGCTCTGGTGTTACTCCGTGCGTAGGCCGTCCGGGCGCATCAGGCGTAGGAGGGGTGGGACGCTGAGGGCTGTCACCATCAGGACCACCGCCGCGCCGATGCCTGTCATCGCGAGGACGCTCGGCCAGTCCACCGCCACCGGGGTGGCCGTCATCTTCAACAGGACGCTGCCCAGGGTCAGGCCCACCACCGCGGCCAGGACCAGGCCCAGCGTGACCGGGATCGCGGTCTGCCACAGCACCGACAGGCTCAGGGTGCGGCGCCGGGTGCCGAAGGCGACCAGCGCGGACAGCAGCCTCCTGCGCTCGCGCAACTGCTCCAGCTGGGAGACCAGCAGACTCGCCCCGATCAGCGCGAGGACACCGGCCGCGCCGACGAACAGACCGGTGCGGATGGAGTCGTAGCGCTCGGAGCGCTCTGACGCCATGTACGTCATGGAGTCCGCGAGCGGGGAGATCTCCGCCGCGGTGTTGCGCACGAATTCGCGCACGTCCGGGACGGCCGTGTCGATGCCGACGTAGATCTCTCCCCTGACGGCCGGGGCCGCCGCGGCGGGCAGCGCCTTCGTCGTGATCAGGAAGCCGCCCCGCTCCCAGCCCGTCGGGTCCTTGCGCGGCTCGGCCTTCTTGATGTCCCGCGGCACCGTCCAGGCGGCCTCCGTGCCCGGCGAGGACTCGTAGGACGGGTCGATGAAGAGCCTGGTGCCGGGCTCGGCGAGCTTCGGGGTCTCCGTGTCGTACTCGGCGCCCTGCACGGCGAACACGTCACCCTCGCGGCACGAGGGCAGCTTCGCCACCTCGCGCAGGGCCGCGCAGTCCCCGACGGTGAGCCCCGTCGACCCGTCGGGCTCCATCCTGCTCGTGCCCACCGAACTGTCGGACAGCGCGACGGCGCTGCGCACACCCCGGGTCCCGGCGAGCTGCCGCCCGGCGTCCGCGACGGGGACGCCCGCCGGTACGGAGACCTGCATCTGGGCCCGCGTGAGATCCTGTCCCGTGGACTCCGTGTAGGCGCTCTGGACGCCGGAGAACAGCATCTGCAGGGCGATCGCGCCGGCCACCGCCACCGCGATGCCGTTGACCATGCGGGCCGCGGTGCCGCTGCTCAACTGCAGCCTGCGTACGGCCAGCTGCCAGGAGACCGGGCCCGAGTTCAGCCGGGCCACGACGGACTCCACGACCCACGGCAGCAGCGCGGTGACACCGACGAGGAGCAGGACGACACCACCGGTCACCATGTACTCGTTGAAGTCGCCGTTCTGGGTCCCCTTGCCGATCATCGGGGCGAGCAGCGCGAGACCGCCCAGCGGCAGCAGCAGCCGCCACCAGAGCCGACGCCGCGCGGGCCTGGCCGTGCGCACCACCCCGAGCGGCTCGATGACCACGCCGCGCAGGGCCAGCAGCGTCACCGCGACCGCGGCTCCCGGGACCGCGACGGCGATCAGGACGGCGAGTGCGGGCGTCGGGTCCAGGTAGCTCGGGAAGACACTGAAGTCGAACAGGCTGACGGACCCGGCGATCTGGCGCCCGATCAGGAAGAAGCCGATACCGAAGAGCAGCCCGAGGAGGGCGCCGGAGAGCGCCTCGCCCGCCGCGATCCGGCGGGTCATCCGGCCGTCGGCGCCGACCAGCCGCAGCGCCGCGAGCCGGCGGTCGCGCCGCTCGCCGCCGAAACGTACGGCCGCGGCGATGAAGACGCCGACCGGCATCAGCAGCACCACGAAGACGGTCAGGACGAGCAGGAGGAGGACCGGGTCCAGCTCCTCCGAGGGGGCCTTCTGCGCGTGGAAGGTGTCGATGCGCACGACGTCGCGGCTGCCCGCGTGCGGGGCGAGGTCCTCGCCGCCCGCGTAGAAGGCGAGTTCGGCCGAACCGATGAGGCCCGGCTCGTCGATCGTGTCGGTGATCCGGTAGGGCAGCCGCTCACGCAGCAGCGCCGCGTCCTCGGACTCCAGCAGCTCCTTGAGCGCGGGGGACACGACCATCTCGCCCGGCGCGGGGAACTTGTGCACCCCCGGCGGCAGTGGCGCCCCGAGGCCCTCGGGCTCCAGCTGGCGACCGCGGATGTCCGAGCCGCGGAACTGCGTGTCGACGTTCGCGACGAGCACGGTGTCGTCGGCCTTGGGCGCCACGCCCGAGCCGTAGGTCATGTCCATGCGCGCGTACTCGCGGTCGGACCGTGCCTGCATCGCGTTCGGGATGGCGGTGGTGAGCAGCAGCAGCGCCACGCCCAGCCCCACGCCGACACCGGTGAGCAGGACGCGTGTCCAGCCCTCGCGGCCGCCGGTGAACGCGAACTTGGCGCCCATGGCCAGATCTCTGGACCACTGCACGACCATGGGGGTGCCGCGCCGGGACTCCTCACCGGCGGGCGGCCCCGGGGGAGCCTCGGGCGGGGCGACGGCGGTCGCCGGGCGGGCGGTCATACGACGCGCTCCATGTCCCGGGACTTCCCGTCCCGTACGACGATCTCGCGGTCCGAGTACGCGGCCACCCGGGTCTCGTGCGTGACGAGGACGACGGCCGCGTTGGCGGACCGGGCGGCGTCCGTGAGCAGCTCCATCACGCGCTCGCCGTTGAGCGAGTCGAGGGCGCCGGTCGGCTCGTCGGCGAACAGCACACGCGGGCCGGTGACCAGGGCGCGGGCGACGGCGACACGCTGTCCCTGGCCGCCGGAGACCTCGCCGGGGCGCTTGCCCTTGAGGTCGTCGACCTCCAGGCGCTCCATCCAGGACAGGGCGGTGCGCTCGGCCTCCTTGCGGGCGGTGCCGTTGAGCCGCAGCGGCAGGGCCACGTTCTCGACGCAGGTCAGTTCCGGCACCAGCTGGCCGAACTGGAAGACGAAGCCGAACTCGGAGCGCCGCAGCGCGCTGCGCAGCGCGCTGCGCTGGGCGTCGTTCATCGTCGCCATCTCGCGGCCGTTGTACGTGATCGAGCCTGAGTCGGGCGTCACGATGCCGGCGAGGCAGTGCAGGAGGGTCGACTTGCCGGAGCCCGAGGGGCCCATCACGGCGACGATCTCGCCCGGGTGGATGGAGAACTCGGCGCCGTCGAGGGCGTTGGTGGGGCCGTACGCCTTGCGCAGGTCGTGGGCCACGAGCAGGGAGCCTGCGGGGGTCATCGGGTCACCGCCTCAGCGAGTTTGCCGAGGCGTGCGGCGGTGAGTTCGAGCCACCGCAGGTCCGCCTCGAGGTGGAAGAGGGCGTGGTCGCAGATCAGCTGGTCGGCGAGGTCGCCCTTGCGCTTGCGGTCGGTGAGGATGCGCATCATGCGCAGGTGTTCCGCGCGCTGGGTGTCGAGGATGTCGGACGCGTCGCGGTGTGTCAGGAGCGCGAGGACGACCTTCGTGTAGAGGGTCGACTGGAGGTAGGGCTCCGGCTTCTCCGGTGTCGCGAGCCACCGCTGGACGTCGGTGACGCCCGCCTCGGTGATCGCGTACCGCTTGCGTTCGGGGCCTTCGCCCGCCTCTATCCCGTCGACCTCCACGAGGCCGTTCTTCAGCAGCCGGGACATCGTCGAATAGACCTGGCCGTAGTGGAGCGGCCGGTCGTGACCGAACTTCTCGTCGAAGGCCCGCTTCAGGTCGTAACCGTGGCGGGGCCCGGACTCCAGGAGCCCTAGGAGCGTGTGACCGATGGACATGCGGAGCACTCTACACAGTGCGTATACACCCCGTGTATACGCACTGTGTAGACCTGTGTTCGGGGCGTGGGAGTGTGCAGGTCGGAACCGATTGTCACGGTTCTGCCACCGGCCGCTGCCGCGGATGGGTGCGGGTCCGGTGGGGGTTGCCCGCGCAGTTCCCCGCGCCCTAAAGGGCCGCGGGGAACTGCGCGACCAGCCACGACGGGCCCGCAGCCGGAGACGGCGGTGGTCGCGGGCTACTCCTCCGTCTCCGTGGTCTCCTCGGGGAGGGGCGGCCGCCCCCGCCGGGGGATCGGCCCCGCCCCGCCGGGCAGCCGCCCCGCCTCCCCGAGCGCCCGCCGCAGCAGGAACTCGATCTGCGCGTTGGCCGAGCGCAACTCGTCCCCGGCCCACCGCGCCAGCGCCTCGTACACGAGCGGATCCAACCGCAGCAGCACCTGCTTCCGCTGCTGCCGCCGCTGAGGGGCACCCCCCTCCGGAGGAGAACTCACTGGTAGAGGGACCCCGTGTTCAGCACGGGCTGCGGCGCCCGGTCACCGCACAGCACCACCATCAGGTTGGACACCATCGCCGCCTTACGCTCGGAGTCCAGCTCCACGATGTCCCGCTCGGAGATCCGCGCGAGGGCCGCCTCCACCATGCCGACCGCCCCGTCCACGATCTGCCGCCGCGCGGCGACGACCGCGCCCGCCTGCTGCCGCTGGAGCATTGCCGAGGCGATCTCGGGCGCGTACGCGAGATGCGTGAAGCGGGACTCGATGATCTGCACCCCGGCGGCCTCGACGCGCGCGTGCAGCTCGACCGCGAGCTTCTCGGTGATCTCCTCCGCGTTGCCCCGCAGCGACAGGCCCTCCTCGTCATGGGCGTCGTACGGGTACTCGATGGCGATGTGCCGCACGGCCGCCTCGGTCTGGGTGGCGACGAACTCCAGGAAGTCGTCCACCTCGAAGCTCGCCTGCGCGGTGTCCTCGACCCGCCACACCACGACGGCGGCCAGCTCGATCGGGTTGCCGTAGGCGTCGTTGACCTTGAGGACGGCCGTCTCGTGGTTGCGTACCCGCGTCGAGATCTTCGTGCGGGACGTGAGCGGGTTGACCCAGCGCAGCCCGTCCTCGCGGATCGTGCCGCGGTAGCGGCCGAAGAGCTGGACGACGCGGGCCTCGCCGGGGGCCACCATGTTCAGGCCGCACATGGCGACGAAGGCCGCGATGCCGACCAGGATGCCGCCGGTGATGAGCACGGCCTTGCCGCCGGTGGCGTCCACGGCGGTCGCGGAGACGACCATCGCGGCGCCCGCCAGCAGTCCGATGAGTCCGAGCAGCAGCGCGAGCCCGCCGCCGATGCTGTGCGCGGAGAACTCCCGCACGCGCGGAGCCGGCATCTCGGGTACGTCGACGCTCTCCCCGGAGAGGCCGGAGGGGCCGGAGGGGTCTGGAGAGGGGCGTGGAGTCGGGTTCGGAGAGGCGTGCGTGGACATGGGTGTTCCCCGTTTCGTGGTGCCGCCGCCCGGGACGCGGGCGCTGACTTCAGTCTATCCAAGTGATATCACTTTAATCGCCACGACAACCTTTCCCACCCCCGAACCGTCGGTTCCATAGGGGTAGGTGCTGATTGTCACGTCCGTAAAAGGCCGGATCGACAGGCGTTTGTCCCCCGCCGCGGTGTTAGTTTGCTGAGCTGACTCGAGCGACGAACCTGTGAGACACAAGAGACGGAAGCGGAGCGGACGCATCCATGGGACGAGCGGATGAGAGACGAGCGCGGCAGCGTGGTAGCCACCGCGGCGCGCCGAGACGCTCGTCGAAGGCGGGCGGCAAGAGCGGCATACGCAGGTTCTTCACCTGGAAGAAGATCCTCGGCACGTTCTTCGGCCTCTGTCTGCTCGGGATGGCCGCCTTCGTCGGGCTGTACCTGATGATCGACGTCCCCAAGGGGAACGCGGCCGCGGTGCAGCAGAGCAACATCTACAAGTACAGCGACGGCTCGACGCTCGCCCGCGACGGCGAGGTGAACCGCGAGCTGGTCGACCTGGACCAGGTCTCCAAGGAAGTCCGGATGACCTTCGTCGCCGCCGAGAACAAGTCCTTCTACGGGGACTCGGGCGTCGACTTCAGGGGCACCGCCCGCGGTCTGCTCAACACGCTCTCCGGCAAGGGCAAGCAGGGGGGCTCGACGATCACCCAGCAGTACGTCAAGAACTACTACCTCACGCAGGACCAGACCGTCACGCGCAAGCTGAAGGAACTGGTCATCTCGCTGAAGGTGGACCGGCAGAAGTCCAAGGACGACATCCTCGCCGGCTACATCAACACCAGCTACTACGGCCGTAACGCGTTCGGCATCCAGGCCGCCGCGCAGGCGTACTACGGTGTCGACGCGGACGAGCTCACGGTCGCGCAGGGCGCCTACCTCGCCGCGCTGCTCCAGGCGCCGAGCCAGTACGACTGGGCGGTCGCCACCGACACCGGCAAGAAGCTGGCCACCGACCGGTGGAACTACGTCCTGGACAACATGGTCGCCGAGGGCTGGCTGAGCTCCGGCAAGCGCGAGGGGATGAAGTTCCCCGTGCCTGAGAACCCCAAGGGCGCGCCCGGTTTGCAGGGCCAGGCCGGCTACATGGTGGAGGCCGCCGACAGCGCGCTGATGAAACAGCTCGTCGCGAGGGGGACGGCCGCCGACCTCGAAGAGGCCGAGACGATGGTCAAGGCCGGCGGCTGGACCATCACGCTGAACATCGACAAGAAGAAGCAGGCCCAGCTGGAGAAGTCCGTCGAGAGCCAGCTGACCAGCAAGCTCGACGCCGAGAAGCGCGACGTCGACGCGGACGTGCAGACCGGCGCCGCGTCCGTCGACCCGAAGACCGGTGCCGTCGTCGCGATGTACGGCGGCGTCGACTACGTGAAGCACTACATGAACAACGCGACGCGGCGCGACTACCAGCCCGCCTCCACCTTCAAACCGCTGATCCTGGCCGCGGCCCTCGAGAAGGAGGCCACGACCCAGGACGGCCGGCCGATCACGGCGAGCACGGTCTACGACGGCACCAGCAAGCGCCCGGTCGTCGACGACGGGGCGAAGGTGGGCTTCTCCCCGCCGAACGAGGACGACGTCGACTACGGCGACGTCACCGTGCAGACCGCGATGAACAAGTCCATCAACTCCGTCTTCGCGCAGATGGGCGTCGACGTCGGCATGGACGAGGTCATGAAGACCGCGGGCGAGCTCGGCATGGACGTCGAGGGCGTGAAGTCGGTGCCGGCCCAGACCCTCGGCACCATGGGCGCGAGCCCGCTGGAGATGGCCGGTGTCTACGCGACCCTCGACAACCACGGCAGAAAGGTCACCCCGGCCATCGTGAAGTCGGTCAAGCACAAGGACCGCTCGGTCAGGTTCACGGACGCCGTCGGTGAGCAGGTCATCAGCCGCGAGGCCGCGGACACCGTCACCTCGGTGCTGACCGGTGTGGTCGACGACGGCACGGCCAGGACGTCCGTACGCGAGAACCCCGCCCGCGGCAGCCAGCTGGTGGCGGGCAAGACCGGCACGTCCGACTGCAACAAGTCGGCCTGGTTCATCGGTTACACGCCGAAGCTCGTCACCTCGGTGGGCGTCTTCGGCGAAGCGGCCAAGGCGGGCACCACCCGGTGCGGCAAGGAGAAGCCGGTCAAGGTCAAGGCGTTCAGCCAGGTCACCCTGCAGGGCGCGGCCGGCGGCGGCCGCGTCAACGGCGGTGGCTTCCCGGCCCAGATCTGGGCGGCGTACACCTTCGGCGCGATGGACGGCGTCTCCAGGTTCGACCTGGAGACGGACCAGGGCGCGGCCGTACGGCCCACCCCGACCCCGTCGGCCACCCCGGCACCGCCCACCCCGTCCGAGGAACCGTCCTCCGAGAAGCCGACGACGAAGCCGCCGTCGTCCAGCGCCCCGGAGAGCAGCCCCGAGGAGACGCCGTCGGACGACGCCCCGACGAGCCCCTCGACCAGCCCGACCTCGTCCCCTCCGGGAGGCATAGAACTCCCGGAGGACCCGGACGACCCCCAGGGCCCCGCCGAGTAGAGGCAAAGAAGCGCGCCGTTCCCCGCGCCCCTGAAGAGAGGCGCGGGGAACGGCGTGAGCAACCACAGAACATGCGTGGAGCGGCTACCCGTGGTTCAGCTCGAACCACACGACCTTGCCGGTGCTGAGCCGCGTCGCCCCCCACCGCCGGGCCAGTTTGTTCACCAGGTACAGGCCCCGCCCGCCCTCATCGGTGGCCCGGGCCTGCCGCAACCGGGGCAACTGCGGCACATCGTCCCCGACCTCGCACCGCAGCACATCCGTGCGGAGCAACCGCAGCGTGACGGGCCGTGAGGCATACCGCACGGCGTTGGTGACGACCTCGCTGACGAGCAGCTCCACGGAGTCTGTCAGCTCCTCCAGGTCCCAGCGGGACAACGCCTTGCGGGCCAGCCGCCGCGCCCGCCCGGGCGCCGCGTCCTCCGGTTCGAGGTGCCAGACCGCGACATCGCTGGGCGCGATCCCGTCGAAGCGTGCGGCGAGCAGCGCGATGTCGTCGTCCCGGTCGCCCGGACCGAGCATGTCGAGCACCTCGTCGCACAGCGCCTCAAGCGGCGGCGGATGGTCCGGACCGGTCAGCTGCGCGGTCGCGGCGATCCGCTCCCGCAACTGCTCTATCCCGGTCCACACGTCCCGCAGCCGCGACTCGACCAGCCCGTCGGTGTAGAGCAGCAGCGTGGCACCCGCCGGCGCGTCCAGCTCGACCGCCTCGAAGTCCACCCCGCCTACGCCGATGGGAGCACCCGGCGGTACGCGCAGGACCTCGGCACGCCCGCCCAGATGCAGCAGCACCGGCGGCGGATGGCCCGCGTTGGCGATGGTGATGCGGTGCGCGACCGGGTCGTACACCGCGTACAGGCAGGTCGCCATGCGGTCGGTGCCGAGCCGCTGGGCCTGCTCGTCCAGGTGGTGCAGGACCTCCTGCGGCGGCAGGTCGAGCCCGGCGAGGGTCTGCGCGGTCGTCCGCAGCTGGCCCATGATCGCCGCCGAGGTCATGGAGTGGCCCATGACGTCACCGACGACGAGGGCGACGCGGCTGCCCGGCAGCGGGATCGCGTCGTACCAGTCGCCGCCCACCCGGGCCGTCTCGGCC
The DNA here is from genome assembly GCF_042889045.1 of Streptomyces sp. NPDC002701. Lineage (NCBI taxonomy): Bacteria > Bacillati > Actinomycetota > Actinomycetes > Kitasatosporales > Streptomycetaceae > Streptomyces > Streptomyces sp. NPDC002701. The sequence continues at coordinate 366,626 of NZ_JBIAQL010000003.1, read as the reverse complement.
GCCGGCAGATAGCGGGACGCCAGCCGCACACCCGTGGGACGCGGCAGGGTCTCGGGCAGCATCGTGCGCTGCAGCTCGTCCGCGATGTACGCCTCGCGCCCGTACAGCACCGCCTTGTCGATGCCGAGCGCGCTGTGCGTGGCGAGCTGGGCCGCGACCAGCAGGTCGTCCGTCTCGAAGGCGGGCCGGTCGGGGCGGCGCAGGAACAGCGCGGCCCCGATCACCCGCCGCCGGCCGCGCAGCGGCGCGAGGATCGCGCGCTGGCCGCCGGGCACGGTCACGTCCTCACCGATCAGCTCGGGCAGTGCGGCCCGGGCGGCGGGCGCGTCCGCGAAGACGGGCCGCACCCCGCGCAGCACCTCGTTGAGCGCCCCGCCCGGCCGTACGGTGCACAGCTCGGCGGTGATGCCGACGTCGGGCTCGGGCTGCAGCGCGGGCAGCAGGAAACCCTCGGTGTCCCGGTCCTCCGGGATCCGGTCCGTGCGCCGCAGCCGCAGCACGACGGGTCCGGTCGGCCGCTCGTCGCCCACCGGCAGCGGATCACGCAGATAGACGAGGATCGCGTCCGAGAAGGTCGGCACCGTGGCCCGGCACAGCCCCATGACGATCTCGTCGAGGTCGATGCCGCGGGCGATCCGCCGGGTCGCGGCCCCCACGAAGCGCAGCCGGTCGCCGTCGCGGCGCATCGGCATGGGAGCGCCCGGCACCGGGATCTGTCCCGTACGACGGTCTTCCGCACGGCGGTCTTCCATACGGCGGTCTTCCGTACGACGGTCCTTGCCGCCCTGGTGGACGGGGGCCTCGGCACCGGCCTGGACCGGGACGGATTCCGGCGCGGGCCGCGGCCGGTGCGGACCGGCCTCCGTCGCGGACGGCTGGGAGTGCTCGGGTCCTGAGCCGGCGGGCGCGTCGGTCGGACCGTGGCCGCCGGCGGGCGCGGGCGGATCCTGGCTGCCGGCCGGGGGCCCCGACGCGGCGGGCGTACCCGTGGCGGCGGCCCGTGCGTCGGCGGGCACGGGCGAGCCGACCGGGGCCCGGCCGTCGGGAACGGGCATGCCGGTGGCCCCCGCCGGAGCGGAGGTGGCGGCCGGGCGTCCCTGCGCGGGTAAACCGGGGGAGCCCTGTACCGGCGGCTCCGGGGGACGCAGAAGCGCCCCGCGGGGGTCCGCGGGGGCCGTGGGCCGGACAGCGCTGGGCTGCCGGCGCTCATGGGAGGTGGGGTGCTCCGTCACGCGTGTCGAATCCATCCGTCCGGTGCTGCGCGCCGTGCGTGCAGTTCGTCCCGCAGAAAACCCGATACCCGGAATGCGTGCCCCAGGAACGGAATCCCCGCGTGATCAGACAGCCTCTCAGAAGAAGGACGTTCGGACACCGTCGGGAACAGCTTCTCCCGTCGGTCCGGAGCCGTGTCGCTGTGCCCCTCGTACCCCTCGCTCACGTCCTGCCGCCCCTCGGTGACGTTCGGTCAAGCCCAGCGCTTCGTGCGGGAGTTGCGGATCGCGCCCGCCCGCCGTCCGGCCACCGCTCCTCAACGACGGTGCTGCGCACCGACTCTGACCGTACGTTGCGGAGGACGATCCTACGGTTCTACCACGGGGGCGCATCAAGGGTCTCATGTGGACACGTGCGCGGGCGTGCGATCCCAGTCGTCCGGCAAGGACGGTACGGACCAGGCCGGATCCGGGCGCCAGTGCTCCCAGCCCGCCGAGTACGGCGGGCCCCAGCGCCGGATCACCTCCACCGCCGCGCGCCCGGCCTCCGCGACGCGCGCCGCCAGCCGGTCGTCCATCAGGCCGTCCCGCTGGGCCTGCGCGAACTCGTCCTCGTCACGCCAGCCCCACGTGCGGTCCGGGTGGACCGAGATGTCCAGGAAGTGGTCTTCGGAGTCGACCCCGCCGGACCATCTGGCCAGCGGTTCCTCCAGGTTGACGTACCAGTTCTTGAACTGCCAGCCCGGCTCCCAGAACAGCCACACCGACCACGGCTCGCCCGGCCGGGCCAGCTTCAGGACACCCGTGCCGAACCAGCGGTCGCGCTGCACGGTCCGAGGCTTCGTGTAGCGGGTCTCCAGCGGTTCGGCGTGCACCGGTGTGCCGTCCGCGAGGACGGGCTTCACACACTCCGTCCCCGGGGCCAGCCACACGGCGAGCAGCTCCGCGTCGTCCCGCACGACGGTCACGGGACGCACGATGTGCAGGCGCTCGCCGGCGTTCTCCCGGTAACGCCACAGGATCTGGCTCCCGGGGTTCCAGTACGCCGCCGAACCGCCCGCTTCCACGTGTGTCACCGCTCCGCCCTCTGCCATGAACAGATATTAGGTGCCGCGGGCATACGCCGCGGCGGTACTCGTCATGGTTCGTGTGACCGGCCGGACGACGTCACGGCCGCGTCATCCGCAGGACATCCAGGGCCTCGTCGAGCTGCTCCCGGGTGAGGTCGCCGCGCTCGACGTACCCGGACTCCAGGACGACCTCGCGGATGGTCCTGCGCTCGGCGAGGGCCTTCTTGGCGACCTTCGCGGCCTCCTCGTACCCGATGTACTTGTTCAGCGGGGTCACCACCGACGGCGACGACTCGGCGTACTCCCGGGCCCGCTCGCGGTTGGCGGTGATCCCGTCCACGGTCCGGTCGGCGAGCAGCCGGGAGACGTTCGCGAGGAGCCGCACCGACTCCAGCACGTTCTTCGCGATGACCGGCAGCATGACGTTCAGCTCGAAGTTGCCGGAGGCGCCGGCGGCGGCGATCGTGGCGTCGTTCCCGGTCACCTGGGCGGCGACCATCAGCACGGCCTCGGGGATCACGGGGTTCACCTTGCCGGGCATGATCGACGAGCCCGGCTGGAGGTCGGGCAGGTTGATCTCCGCGAGGCCCGTGCGCGGCCCGGAGGCCATCCAGCGCAGATCGTTGGCGATCTTCGTGAGCCCCACGGCGATGGTCCGCAGCTGCCCGCTGGTCTCGACGATGCCGTCCCGCGCGCCCTGCGCCTCGAAGTGGTCGCGCGCCTCGGTGAGCGGCAGCCCGGTGGTCCGCGCGACCTCCGCGATCACGGCGGCGGAGAACCCGGGCGGGGTGTTGATCCCGGTCCCCACGGCCGTCCCCCCGAGCGGCAGCTCGGCGAGCCGGGGGAGGGACGCCTCCAGCCGCTCGATCCCGTACCGCACCTGGGCCGCGTACCCGCCGAACTCCTGGCCGAGCGTCACCGGGGTGGCGTCCATGAGGTGGGTCCGCCCCGACTTCACGACGTCGGCGAACTCCTCGGACTTGCGGGTCAGCGCGGCGGCGAGGTGGTCCAGGGCGGGGATCAGGTCGCGGGTGACGGCGGCGGTCGCGGCGATGTGGATCGAGGACGGGAAGACGTCGTTGCTGGACTGCGAGGCGTTCACATGGTCGTTCGGGTGGACGTCCCGGCCGAGCCGCTCCGTCGCCAGGGTGGCCACGACCTCGTTGGTGTTCATGTTGGACGAGGTCCCGGAACCGGTCTGGAAGACGTCCACGGGGAAGTGCTCGTCCCACTTCCCGTCCGCGACCTCGCCCGCCGCCTCCTGGATGGCCTCCGCGACATCCTCGTCCAGCACGCCGAGCCCGGCGTTCACCTTGGCCGCGGCCGCCTTGATGCGGGCGAGGGCCTCGATGTGGGCGCGCTCCAGGTGCTGCCCGGAGACGGGGAAGTTCTCGACGGCGCGCTGGGTCTGGGCGCGCCACTTCGCGTGCGCGGGGACGCGGACCTCGCCCATGGAGTCGTGTTCGATGCGGTAGTCGGTCATAGCAGGTATATCGCCCCCGCCGCCCCTGCCCATTCCCGTCCCTTCTGGGGGCTGCGCCCCCAGACCCCCCTGTCGCGCTGCGCGCTCGTCCTCAAACGCCGGACGGGCTGGAAGATCCAGCCCGTCCGGCGTTTGAGGACCGGGGGTTCGGGGGCGGAGCCCCCGAACAGTGACGGGAACGGGCAGGGGCGGCGGGGGCGAAAAACCTAGCCCAGCCCGGGCCCCCGTACGGGAATCGACGTGAACGTCGGCGCCGGCGCCGGGTCCTTGAAGAAGTCGTTGCCCTTGTCGTCGACGACGATGAACGCCGGGAAGTCCTCCACCTCGATCTTCCACACGGCCTCCATCCCGAGCTCCTCGTACTCGACGACCTCGACCTTCTTGATGCAGTCCTGCGCCAGCCGCGCGGCCGGACCGCCGATGGAGCCCAGGTAGAACCCGCCGTGCGTCCCGCACGCGTCCGTGACCTGCTGCGACCGGTTCCCCTTCGCCAGCATCACCCGGGACCCGCCCGCCGCCTGGAACTGCTCCACGTAGGAGTCCATGCGCCCGGCCGTGGTCGGCCCGAAGGACCCGGACGCGTACCCCTCGGGGGTCTTCGCGGGCCCCGCGTAGTACACGGGGTGGTCCTTCAGGTACTGCGGCATCTCCTCGCCCGCGTCCAGCCGCTCCTTGATCTTCGCGTGCGCGATGTCACGGGCCACGACGAGCGGCCCGGAGAGCGACAGCCGGGTCTTGACCGGGTACTTGGTCAGCTCGGCAAGGATGTCGTCCATCGGCCGGTTCAGGTCGATGCGCACGACGTCACCGGCCTCGTCCAGCTGCTCGTCCGTCGTGTCGGGCAGGAACCGCGCCGGGTCCGTCTCCAGCTGCTCCAGGAAGACGCCCTCCGCGGTGATCTTCGCGACGGCCTGCCGGTCGGCGGAGCAGGAGACGGCGATCGCGACCGGACAGGACGCGCCGTGCCGCGGCAGGCGCACCACTCGCACGTCGTGGCAGAAGTACTTGCCGCCGAACTGCGCGCCGATCCCGATCCGCTGCGTCAGCTCGAAGACCTTCTCCTCCAGCTCCCTGTCCCGGAAGCCGTGCCCGAGCGGGGACCCCTCGGCCGGGATCTCGTCCAGGTAGTGCGCGGACGCGTACTTCGCGGTCTTCAGGGCGTACTCGGCGCTCGTGCCGCCGACGACGATCGCGAGGTGGTACGGCGGACAGGCGGCCGTACCGAGCGAGCGGATCTTCTCCTCCAGGAACTTCATCATGGAGGACTCGTTCAGGACGGCCTTCGTCTCCTGGTAGAGGAACGACTTGTTGGCCGAGCCGCCGCCCTTGGCCATGAAGAGGAACTTGTAGGCGCCGCCGTCGGTCGCGTACAGCTCGATCTGGGCGGGCAGGTTCGAGCCGGTGTTCTTCTCCTCCCACATGGTGAGCGGAGCCATCTGCGAGTAGCGCAGGTTCAGGTTCAGGTACGCGTCGTAGATGCCGCGGGACAGGGCCGCCTCGTCGCCGCCCTCGGTGAGCACGTTCTGGCCGCGCTTGCCCATGACGATCGCCGTGCCGGTGTCCTGGCACATGGGCAGCACGCCGGCGGCCGCGATGTTCGCGTTCTTCAGGAGGTCCAGCGCGACGAACTTGTCGTTGCTGGACGCTTCCGGGTCGTCGATGATGCGCCGCAGCTGTGCGAGGTGCGCGGGCCGCAGGTAGTGCTGGATGTCGTGGATCGCCTCGGCGGCGAGCGTGCGCAGCGCCTCCGGCTCCACCTTGAGGAAGGTGCGTCCGTCGGCCTCGAAGGTGGAGACGCCCTCGGAGGTCACCAGCCGGTATGGGGTGGTGTCCTCTCCCTGGGGGAGCAGATCGGTGTACTCGAACTCAGGCATCTCGCCAAATCCTTCATCGACAGACAGCGGCCGGCCTCCGTTGGCGGCGCCCACCAGCGTAGAACCTGCCCCGGACACCGGTCGTGTGAGGTAAGGCTCAGTTCGCCGTCCGAGCCCGCCGCCCACGCCCCCTAGTCGCGATCTATCGCGTTTGGGTACGCTGCTGCCGTGGACCTTCAGAAGCACACCGAGCCCGACCTTCGGAAGCACACCGACCTCCGGGCGTCCGACGCGGACCGCGACCGGACCGCGGACATCCTGCGCGAGGCCCTGGCCGAGGGCCGGCTCACCGCGGAGGAGCACGCCGAGCGGGTCGAGGAGGTCTACCGCGCGAAGACCGTGGGCGAGCTGGAACCGCCGGTGCGGGACCTGCCGGCGGCCCACCGGCCCCGTCAGGCACCCGAGTTCGCGCCCGCGCCCAACCGGCCCGCCCCGGGCGCGGTCCCCTCGGTCGCCGACGAGAACGTGGTGGCGGTGTTCAGCGCGGCCGTGCGCAAGGGCCGCTGGCGCGTGGGCCGCCGCACGCACGCGTACGCGATCTTCGGCAGCGTGGAGATAGACCTCAGTGAGGCACTCTTCGAGCACCAGCAGGTCGTGATCAAGGCGATCGCGGTGTTCGGCAGCGTGGAGATCCGCGTCCCGGAGAACGTGTCGTTGCGTGGCAGTGGCGGCGGGGTCCTCGGCAGCTTCGAGGTGGACACGCTCGATTCGGGCGACCAGGACGCTCCCGTGGTGTACGTGGACGGACTGGGGGTTCTGGGGAGCATCGAGGCGAAAGCCAAGCGGGGCAAGCTGATCGAGGACATCCTCGACCGGGTCAACGACCGCGTGCATGCCAAGTTGCGCAAACACCTGGGGCATTGACGGTCGCGAATCGGGGCGTGCGGAGGCCGGGAGTCCGGCGGTGGGGGCCGGCGGCGCCCGCGATCTCCCGCGCTTGCGAACTGAGTGCTTAGGCGCGCGTACAGCGGGTAGGGCTTGCTGCATCGTCTCTCGCTCGCGAAGCCGTCGTCAGGAGTAGACCGTGCTGCATCCGCCGCATCAGTCCCTGCAGGTCGCTGCCGTTCCGTCCCAGCCGGCGCCGGTGCGCGAGAGGGATCAGGACGCCCCTTGGCACACGGAGGCCGTGTGCCGCCGCGACGAGGCCGGGCTGTTCTTCGCGCCCTCGAAAGAGCCCACCGCGGCCCGGCTGTCCCGGGAGGAGGCGGCGAAGCGGGTCTGTGCACGCTGCCCGGTGATGATCGAGTGCCGGGAGCACGCGCTGCTGCAACCCGAGCCCTACGGAGTCTGGGGCGGCCTCACCGCCGCCGAGCGCCGCGTGGTCCTGGCCCGCCGTCGGCGCCGCGACGTCGAACTGCAGAAGGCGGCCCGGGCGACGGGCCCGATAGCCGCGGCCGGCTGACCACGACGCCGACGGGGCGCCCCTCCGCACAAGGGACGCCCCATCGCCGTACGCCGGCGGGGCCCCGTCAGGGGCGCGGGGAACTGCGCGACCAGCCACG